>CAYXFD010000003.1:0-159005 GCA_964464175.1 uncultured Candidatus Cloacimonadota bacterium
GAAGCAGAGCAGGAATATGTACCGCAAATTGGTAATTTGCGGAAAAGAAACAAGTACCAACTTGTTGTACGAGAAAACCTGCGGATGGACAGCAAGCAGCAAAAGCAGACCAAGATGGTCTGCATACGATTAACCTACAGAAGCAGAGCTTCGAAGAAAAGATAAATCCTACAGAGAGATTAGCAGAGAAGGAGTGATTAGATATTAGATATTAGTGATCAGAAAAATAGAGAAAGAGAAAGCAAGTCCGTTGGAAGCAAAGCTACGAAGAAAAGATAAAATCCTGCGGAAGCAAAGCAGGAACAATTTAGCAAATTGTTGTACGAGAAAGCCTGCGGATGGATAGCATCGAAGAAAAGGAAAAAGCCTGCGGATGTGCAGCATCGAAGAAAAGATAAAAGCCGGAGGAAGGGCAGCAAGTAGGTAACAAGGGCGTGTTACCGGGGAAAAAGCAGAAAGCCCGCTTATCGGTCAGGGAGGGGATATGCCTTCGTCTCTACGATATAGATTGGCAGCTCTGCAGATTATCCTGGGCAAACTGTTGGGAGTTCTGGAAATCGATCCCGGATTTAATCACTCCCTGGAATTCCTTTTTGGCTTTATCAAATTCCCCTTTTTCTTTATAGCATACACCGAGCAGATTATGTACCCAGATATCCATAACCGGTTTGGTACTTCCCCCTTTCCCCTTCAGGCTTCCCTGCAGGGCTTCAATAGCCTTGTCAAATTTGCCCTGATTCAAATAGCATTGTCCCAGATTGAGCAGCGCTTCCGAGTTATCAGGTCTTTCTTCCAGCGTTTTATGTAATCCTTTCTCAGCCATTTCATAGTTTCCTGTGGAGAGATAATCGGGGATCATTTTTATCAAAGCCTCTTGTTTTGCCTTATCCATGTCGGCTGCACTATCTCCGAACAGGAAAAAACCGGCTTGTACAGGTTTTTCTGCAAAACCGGAAGCCTCGAATGCCGGAGGGAGGGCATTAGAACCTCCAGGCTGCAGAAAACTAAAAGTTTTGGCTATTCCCAGTTCCCGGTGATTTACTGCCAGATTGTTACCGACAGAAATAATCAGCCGTTCGGAGTAGAGGTTGCCGTAAAGCCAATAAGGATCATACTCGGGTATCCCGCACGATTCTGCAAAGGCCTTTGTGCGTTCCTCACTGGGGAAAGCTTTGGATTTACCGGCGAGTCCCTGGGCAACAGAGAGATCAACAGGGATCCAGCCATAACCAGGCAGCAGTATCTCAGCCCAGTTATGTCCTGCTTCGGTTAACCACATGCAGGTTATTGTCCGGGCAGGAATTCCGAGGCTTCTGCAGAGAGCACAGAAAACAAAGCTGAATTCCCCGCAGTCTCCTTTTAGTGATGCAAAGGAGTTAGCTGCGCCCCTCTTCGCGGGATCGGGATATTCATAGACCATATTCTCCAGAATCCAGTCGAAGATCCTGAGTGCCTGGTGATAAGGATTCTTTTCACTTCCCACAATCTCCAGTGCCCTGGCTCTGATCTCATCAGTGATCTCAATCCACGGTTCGGAGATGGTGTAGCGTTTATAATCTTCAGATTCCTTATCATAGGGTTTAATCTTTTGGGGATCAATAGCGGTAGAAACAGTTTCTCTGCCAAACTGGAAGTCGTAGTAACAGTAAAGCTGCCCGGAGAGAGGAAAGTCCGTTATCCTCCAGAAAACAATACGGTTTCCCGACAGTTTGTCTTCGCTTATCTCTTCCGGTGGGGGATAGATATTCCGAACGGTTACTTCCTGGCCGCGATGATTAGGGGGCAATGCCACCCAAAGCCTTATCTCTGCTGAGTCTGCGACCGAGAGATTATCAAAAAAATGCCAGTATCTTCCTTCAGAAATCTGCATATCTTCTCCTTTTACATAGATCTTTAGCTCTCTTCTCTGATGTAGGGGATATTATCCGTTCCAATTTTTGTTGTTATCTATAAGGGTTTTTACCAGATCGTCGGCGACGGTGTAGGAATCGGTTTTTTTGTTGTAGATATCGTTTATCAATTTATCTGTATCAATTTTTGCGAAAAGTCCGGCAATCTTGAGGGAGACGAGGCTGTTGATCCGGTGGTGCAGCTCAAATTTGAGTCTTTTCTTTCTGTTCTGCTCCCCCTTTCCGCTCTCTTGCAGGTATTGGCGGTGGGCAGTGATTTTTTCCAGCAGTCCGGCTATCCCTTCATTATCCCGGGCTATGGTTTTAACAACGGGAGCAAGGTAATCTTTTTGTTCGCTGCTTTTCTGCAGCATCTCAATCTCGGCAAGGGTTCTGTCAACTCCTTCCCTGTCCGCTTTATTGATCACGAAGATATCAGCAATTTCCATTACCCCGGCTTTGAGAGCCTGAATATCGTCACCTAATCCGGGAGAAAGAATAAGCAGGGTAGTATCAACGTGCTGTACGATCTCCACTTCCGACTGTCCGACCCCTACGGTTTCGATGATGATATAGTCACACCCGAAAGCTTCCAGTATCTTGGCAGCGTCAAGAGTAGCGGCGGAAATACCGCCGAGATACCCTCTGGAAGCCATAGAGCGGATATAGACATGGGGATTTATGCTCAGTTCCTGCAGTCTGATCCGGTCACCGAGGAGGGCACCGCCGGTGAAAGGACTGGTGGGATCTATTGCCAGGATCCCTATCTTCGGAGTGGTATTCTCCCTGTTTTTCTCTTGCAGCAGCCGAAGCACGAGTTTTTCGGTGAGAGTGCTTTTACCGACCCCGGGAGGTCCTGTTACTCCGATAGTATAGGCGTTCCGGGACTTATGGTGAATCATGGGGATGATTTCTCTCCCCAGGTCTTCATTTTCAACGAGGCTTATCAGTCTGGCAGCCGCCGCGTCGCTCCCGTCCAGCATGGAGCCGATCAATGCGTTAAGTTGTTCCTTGTTCATATATCATAACCTTGCAGATCGTTCAGAAAGCCGGAGACTTCCGGAAAGAAACCGGGAGGAACGGTAACCTTCATCATTTTAGCCGGGAGCTTTGCTCTGTCAGCGGTCTGCATTCCCGGAGTCAACTGCTCCGGAGTGTCAATGATGGTATGGTAACACCAGCCGTCCAGCCCTTCCAAAAGATACCCCACAAAGATCTGATATTCCGGTTTGATGTCGAGAATTATTTCCTTACTGCCGTCGGGCAGATTTCTGATCTCAGCGATCCTGAATTCCAGTTTCATAGTCAGTTCAGGGCGTAATCCAGAACCTCAGAGATAGTATCGGTGAGCATGATATTCAGCCCTTTTTTTATCCCGTCAGAGATCTCGGAGAGTTCGGGTTCATTCTTTCCGGGGATGATGACATTCTTTATACCGGCTCTTTTCGCAGCAATGATCTTTTCTTCCAGACCACCGATGGGGAGTACCTTACCGGAGAGGGTAATCTCACCGGTCATTGCCAGGTCGGCTTTTACTTTCTTCCCGGAGAGGACAGAAACGAAGGCTGTCACGATACCGGCTCCGGCGGAAGGACCGTCTTTGGGGATAGCCCCTTCGGGGATATGGAGGTGGATGTCGGTTTCTTTGAAGAAGCTTTCTGCAATTCCGTATTCTTTATGGTGTACCCGGCAGTAGCTGTGGGCAGCCTGGGCAGATTCTCTCATTATCTCCCCCAGTTTTCCGGTCAGCTTGATCTCCCCTTTTCCTTTCATCTTCACAGCTTCAATCTGGAGAGTCTCTCCCCCGTAGTTGGTCCAGGCAAGACCGGTAACAATTCCGGCTTCATCTTTCCGGTTAACTTCGGAATAGAGATGTTTGGCAACGCCGAGATAACGGTTCAGGTCTTTTATCCCGACATGAATTTTCGGTATCTTTTTCGGCACCGTTCCAACTCCGGTCTCGATCTTTTCGATATAATCCTTTATCGCCTTTCTGATTATCTTGGAGAGATGGCGGTCAAGGTCTCTGACCCCGGCTTCCCGGGTGTAGGAACCGATTATCTTTTCTATTGCCTGCTGGGAGAAGGATAGTTCCAGCTTCCCTTCCAGTTTATACTCTTTCAATAGTTTCGGGATGAGATGATTCTTAGCGATATGACATTTATCGAACATGGTGTAGCCCGGCAGGCGGATTATCTCCATCCTGTCCAGCAAAGGGCGGGGAATGGAACTGAGCGAATTGGCGGTCGTGATGAACATAACCTGCGAGAGGTCATAGCCGAAATCGAGATAATGGTCACGGAAGCTGTTATTCTGTTCCGGGTCAAGAACCTCCAGAAGGGCAGAAGCGGGGTCACCGCGGAAATCTCTGCTCAGTTTATCGACCTCGTCCATCATGATCAGGGGATTGACCGTTCCGGCTCTTTTCATGCTCTGCATAATAACTCCTGGGAGGGCACCGACATAGGTTCTCCGGTGTCCCCGGATCTCCGCTTCATCCCGCACACCACCGAGCGAAAGTCTGACGAATTTCCTGTCAGTCGCTTCGGCTATGGATTTACCTAAAGAGGTTTTTCCGACACCGGGAGGTCCGACGAAGCAGATGATCTGTCCCTTAATCTTTTCAGCAAGGCGGATAACTGCCAGGAACTCCAGGATGCGGTCTTTCACCTTGGTCAAGCCGTAATGATCTCTGTCCAAGATATATTTTGCCTGCTTTATCCGGATCTCCCGGGAGTCCCGGGCTTCCTGCCAGGGAACGTCGAGTATCCAGCTCAGATAGGTATGGATAACTGCATATTCCTGGGAATGGGGAGATATATGGCTCAGCCGTTTAAATTCCTCCTCCGCCTTTTTCCTCGCCTCTTCGTTGAGATTGGTTTCGGTTATCTTCCGCTTGAACTCCAGCAGGTCTTCCTGTTCGTCGCTTCCGATCCCCAGTTCCCGCTGGATGATCTTTAGCTGTTCGGTCAGATAGTATTCTTTCTGAAGTTTGGTGAGTTTTTTCTTCACCTTATCGTCAATCCTGTTTTCCAGTTTGAGGATCTCTATCTCATCAGTGATAAAGGAGATTATGCTGGTGATAGAGCCTTCCAGGGTCGGTATTTCCAGCAATCTCTGTTTTATCCTGATATCGGCGGTAATATTTGCCAGCACGAAGTAGAAGAATTCATCCGGTTTCTGTATTTCATTGAGAGAGATGATCGCCTCTTCCGGGATCTGTTTGTTGAGTCTGAGGTATTCCAGGAATAGTTTACGGAACGAGCGGTAAAGGGCTTCGTTTTCAGCAGAGGGTTTTTCTACCCGTTTCTCGGAGATCTCGCTCTGAGCTGCCAGATAGGTTCCTTTGCGAATGAAGCGTTTCACTTTCATCCGGACATCCCCTTCGACGAGCAGGCGGATATTATTATCGGGGAGTCTGAAGATCTGGAGTATGGTACAGAGTGTACCCATGCGGAACAATTCTGTAGTTTTGGGTTCACGATCGGAGTCGTAATCAACTTTCTGCACGATGCAAAGGATCTTCTTATCTTCGAGATAGGCTTTTTCCACTGCTTCGATCGAGGCTTTACGACCGACCAGAAGTGGAGTTATGATATTTGGGGTCATTACCATGTTTCTCAAGGGCAGGACCGGATAGACGGATTTGGCAGCCGTCGTTCTATTAGTTAAAGACATTCAACCTCCGAATTTATCTTTTTTTTTTACTTTTCCTTGCTCTCTTTTGTCAGAGAGAGTTTAAATGAGAATTGCTGCCTGTTCTGAGTTGCTGAGGGGTAAGGCTTTCAGCCTTTGACCGTCAGGTTTATCCCCTCTCCGCAGTTGAGGCAGATCCCCATTTTTTTTCTGTCTTTGAGGATAACATTCCGCCAGCGGTTAAGCTTCGGACTCTGCCAGAGACTCTTCACAGTGTTATCCCGAACATTTCCAATCTTATAGATAACATCCTTGTCGAAGCAGCAGATCGCCATTTCACCGTCACAGTTGACTACCGGCTCGGTAAAAATTCTCCGGCAGCGGTTGGCAATCCTTTTCTTTAAGATAAAACCATCATCCGTAATTTTGTATCTTCTGTGTTTTTCTTTCGTTGGTAAAAACTGCTCGATATCCTCTTTCTGATAGATCTGAACGGTTTTAAAGATCAGATTATCGGCTCCCGATTCTTTAGCTAACTGCTTTATCCGGTCAATTTCGTGCTCATTATGTTTCATAATCAGGAACTGCCAGAGAATGAAGGGGGTTACGGAATTTCTTTTCTTTTTAGCTTCGGCAAGTCTGGCGGTGTTTTCGATAACTTTATGGAAATCACCCCCTACCCGGTATTTATTGTAGGTTTCCGGAGAGGCACCGTCGAGAGAAACAATAAGGGAATCGAGTCCCGAATCAACGATTGCTTCCGGATCGGGCAGATAGTTCATATTGGTCGAGGAGTGGGTATAAATTTTATATTGAGAGGCGTATTTTACCATTTCGGGAAAATTCTTATGCAGCAGCGGTTCCCCCTGATTCCAGAGGAGGATCATGACTGCGGTATCTTTGATCTCATCTATGATTTTCCGGTAGAGATCCATAGCCATATCACTCCGCTCCCTTTTCAGGGTATTGTTCCCGGAAGGGCAGAGAGGACAGGAGAGGTTACAGTAACTGGTCGGCTCGATCATAACGAGCGGGGGCGATCCTTTAACGATGCTCTTTCTGAGGATCAGGGAAAGAGCATAGGAGGAATAGCACAACAGGATGTTGAAGAAAGGTTTGGGGGTAAAGATCCTTTTCAGAGTCCGTAGTTTATAGCGCATCATGGTGACAGAGATCCCGGCTACTCTCCTGAAAAGACTTCAGGTGTCAGCAAAAGTTTTATTTTAGGCAGGTATATGTTCTTTTCCGGCAGCCGGTCAGGCGTCATCTTCTTCTTCCTCTTCATCGTCCTTTTCGGGCAGCTGGGCATAGTAGTTTATCTTTTTCACCACATTATAGTTGTGAATCACTACCGAGAGGTAGAAGAAGTTAGCAACGATAAGAACGATATTCATCTCAATCCTCCGGAAGGAGAAATAGAAAAACATCAGAAATACAAGGGGTACCAGGATACTTTTCAGAATTATTATTCCGGCAACCGGTCCGAAGATCCTGAAAATGAAGCGGGCTGCCGGATTCCTTTCATTATTGACATTGGTCTTACTGACTACCTTGTAGGTGGAATGTCCGTCCAGAAGGTTCAGGATAATAAAGAGGACTAACAGGATAAAGAAAAAGGTCATCGATTCCATTCAATCTCCTATTTTTTGTCCGAACCGGAGGGTTCATCATCCCCGGCATCGAATATTTCAGGATCTTTATCCGGTTTGACTTCATTATGGGGATCGATCGTCTCATCCGGGAAAGGGGAATTCCGTTTCTTCTTCTTTAGCGACTCGGAAAGCATAAGATAGATAAGAAGTATCACCGGAAGAGTCAGATACCAGAATCTGACGCTGAGGGCAAGAAGTTTCACCCCCAGACTGACGATCAGAACAACAAAAGCGATGATCAATAAGATCCGGAGAAAAAGCAGTAAAACTTTCATTATTTATCCCTCCCTTTCGGCACCAGGCAGTTTTCCGGCTGGAGCGGAGACCGGTTTATGTTCAGACCTACAGCCATTTTCTGTAGAAGGATCAGCTCTCTGATATTCTGCTCCGCCAGGGAGAGTAGTTCCGTCAACTGAGCCGGAGTAAAGGGTTTCTTTTCTGCCGTTCCCTGTATCTCGATGAAATTGCCTGTTTCGGTCATCACGATATTCATGTCGGTATCGGCAGTTGAGTCGAGCCGATAATCGAGATCTGCCACCGGTTTGTTAGCAACGATCCCGACACTCACTGCAGCAAACCATTCCCGGAGCGGGGATCCCGTTAGCAGTCCCTGCTCTGTCATCCAGCAGAAGGCATCATAGAGGGCTATGCAGGCTCCGGTTATTGCCGCCGTTCTCGTTCCCCCGTCGGCTTGAATAACATCACAATCAAGAACAATGGTATGCTGCGGAAAGAGGGTCATCTCGCTGACAGAGCGGAGAGCTCTTCCGATAAGTCTCTGGATCTCAGCCGTTCTCCCTGTTATCTTCCCCGAGGTAACTTCCCGTCTTGTCCGGGTTCGGGTACTGCGGGGGAGCATGCTGTATTCTGCAGTTATCCAGCCCTGGTTGCTGTCGGTAAGGAAAGGGGGTACACCTTCTACGACACTGGCGTTGCAGATGACCTTGGTATTTCCGAATTCGATGAGCACAGACCCTTCCGGATAGAGGAGAAAATGCCGGGTAATCTTAACTTCTCTCATGAGTGTTCTTTACCGTTCCTTTCTCTTTCCGTCAAATAAATTCTGAAAGTCAAAGAAAAACTCCCTCTTATTGTTTCCATTTTATATATTCGTAGTATTGCCGGAGATGGGGATAGTTATCGGCTTTGATCCGGATATTGATCCCCTGCAGACCGGAAGTCCGGAGCTGAAATTCTCCGTAAAAGCGGGCGGCATTGTCTTCGTATTTTTCCTGAAAGGCTAAATTGACCGCTTCGAAACGATTGTTGGTAATATCCTGATAGATCAGTTCGATGAGGAAGAGTCCGGTAGGTGCTTTGTCCAGATAGGCGTAACATTCGGCAGTTATGATATCTCCGCTCGTCAGCTTGACCCCGGAATGGAGAGGAGTATCCTTATCTTTCAGTTTCAGGGTAACATCTTTGATATAGACTTTGTCCCAGTATTTCCTGATCTCTTTTTCCTTTTTGAGCACCTTCTTCAAGAGCTCTTTATCATTAGCGATCAGCTCTTTGTAGCTTGCTATCCCTTTCAGGTAATAATTATCAATATACTGCCGCAGCATGCGGTGGAGATTGAAGCCCATACCTACCGTATAGATGGAATGCTTCATTTTTTGGATCCAGCCGATAGGGAGATTAGATTCGTTTCTCCGGTAGTAGAGATTGGCTATCTCCCCCTCCAGAAGATCGAAAATCTGCTCTACTTCCAGATAGTTACTCACTTCCTGGGATTCATGCCCCTCTCCGGCGTTAATAGCCCAGCCGTTTTCGCCGTCATAACATTCGGGCCACCAGCCGTCGAGAACGCTGCAGTTCAAGACTCCGTTCAATCCCGCTTTCATGCCGGAAGTACCGCTGGCTTCAAAGGGCTTGATCGGGGTATTAAGCCAGACATCAACCCCCTGAACGATATGCTTGGCAACATTCAGGTCGTAGTTTTCGATAAAGACAAAACGGTCTTCAATGTCGTGTTTTCTGGCAAATTCTATCAGATTTTGGATCAGTTTCTTCCCTTCCGGATCTGCCGGATGTGCCTTACCGCCAAAAACAAACTGCACCGGTCTCTGGGGATTATTGATCAGGGCGAGTAATCTTTCCGGGTCCTGCAGAATAAGGTTGGCTCGTTTATAAGGGGCAAATCTCCGGGCAAAACCAACGGTCAGGATATCGGGTGACAGGGTATTTTTCAGTTTGCGGGAAAAATGAAGATGAGCTTCGTCATCGGTGAAATAGTGTTCTATGTGCTGTCTGATAAAGGAGATCATCTGTCCTTTTCTTCGCTGATGAGCTTCCCAGATCTCGATATCAGGGATCTTTTTAATATTCTGCCAGATGGAACTCTCTTCCCCCATGTGAAGATAATCGGCACCGATATAGCGGTCAAAGAGAAGGGTAAGCTCTTTGCTGAGCCAGGTCTGGGTATGGACTCCGTTAGTAACGTAGCCGATGGGGATCTCTTCCACCCTCAGATTGGGGAATATATGTTTCCAGAGATTACGGGAAACAGAAGAATGAAGCCGGGAAACACCATTGGCATAGCGGGAAAACCGGAGTGCTAAAGCGGGCAGCCAGAAGTTTATCTCATCACCCGGAATGGAGGCGTAGCCGAAGAACTCTTCGACCGCTATACCGGTGCTTTCGATCTTGTCTTTGAGAAACTTTTCAACCAGACCGATCTCGAAATGCTCATTTCCGGCAGTAACCGGGGTATGAGTTGTGAAGATGGTGCTGTTACTGATGATCTGGCAGGCTTCCGGGAAGGAATAACCTTCAGTATTGACCAGACGGCGGAGTCTTTCGATGATAATGAACGCCGAGTGCCCTTCGTTCAGGTGATAGACCTTAGGCTGGAGGGCAAGGGCATCGAGGAGTTCCATGGAACCGAAGGAGAGAACTATCTCCTGCAGTATCCGCATCGTGCGGTCGGCATCATAGAGTCTGTCGGTGATAGAGCGGTTTACCGCTGAGTTTTCAGGAATATCGGTATCGAGGAGATAGAGCTTTATCTTTCCGATTGTGATGTACCAGATTTTGATGAAAATCTCCTCATTGAGAACAGTTATCCTGATCAGCCGGTTATCTCCCTTCTCATCGGTCAGGACATTTACCGGCATCAGATGCCACTGATTTTCATGCCACTCCTCTTGCTGTTCTCCGTTCAGATTTATCCGCTGGGAAAAGTAACCATACTTGTACAACAAACCAAAGCCGGTGACCGGCAAAGCAAGATCGGAGGCAGCTTTAAGATAGTCACCGGCTAAAACTCCCAGTCCTCCTGAATAAATTGGGAGCGATTCGTGTAATCCGTATTCCATCGAAAAATAGGCAATACTCTCCTCGGGTGGAAACTCCTGTTTTTCACCTTTGCCGTCAATATAGTAGCCGCGGAAGGAGAGATAGGTATTAAAATTTTCCCAGACCTGTTCCAGTTCTGAGAGAAAACCGTTATCGAGAGCGAGTTCCTGCAATCTTTCTGCTGAAACCCGGTGGAGCAGCATAACCGGATTATGGGCACATTTACGGTAGATAATAGGGTCTATGCGATTAAAGAGCTTGATAGCCTGCTTGTCCCAGGTGGACCAGAGGTTATAGCTCAATTCCTGAAGTCTGCTCAGTTCTTCCGGAATTTTGGGATTTACATAGAAAGTGAGAAGATTGTGATTATTTGTCATAAAGGCGTTCCTCCAGGTCGGCTAAAGCGTTGATATAATAGATATATGCCTGTTCGGGTGAATCATAGGGAGAAAAGTACTTATGGACATCGCCGTCCTGAAAATACTTGGTACACATGTAATAGAAATGGTCGGAGGTAGTCAGATAGCGGGCAGTCTCCAGCAGGTCGCTTCTTCCTCTCTTTTTGATCTCCCCGATCAGTTCATAGATTGTATTGACAGCGTTTTGCTGCATATCGTTTTCCACCCAGGCTGATACATCCCGTTCCTGGTCAGCCCAGGAGACAGGCTCCGGAAAGGAGAGGCTCTCCTGCTGGTAGTTTGACAGCTCATGGCACTGGGAGGGGTGGGCAAAACCGAGATGCGAATGCTTGAGCACTTCACCGGGAAGCTGGGCAACGAAATCAAAGATCCCGGTCTCTTCCCATTGATGTTCCCCGAAGGTTTCATAATCCATGAAGAGATTGAGGAAGAGGTTTTTGTTATTCTTTTCCGAGAGAGTCAGTTGATTGACCCAATGAATGAATTTCTCAACCGTGAGCGGATGTTCGGGCCAGCTCCGGTTGGAGAAACGGAAGGCAATATCGTCGGAGAGCATATAATATTTGAGGAGAAGGCTGATATCCTTCGAGTAGTTTTTATAGGCATAGAGAGGGGTCCGCCATTTCAGGATCCGGTCAACCCCTTCGGTGAGGATAACTTTAAAGCCCTCTTCGTAGATGAGATCCGATAATTTATCCTGATAGATTAGCTCGGTATTTCTGAAAACCGTCGGGTATTGTCCGAATTCTTTCCGGATAAGGTCACGGTGCATCTGAACCTGTTCGAGGAACTCATCGGTATCGTATAGGGAAGCCAGGGAGTGATAATAGGTCTCTCCGAGAAACTCAACCATCCCCGTGGCGGCAAGCTCTTTGAAGGAGGCGAGTACTTCGGGGGCATATTTTCTGAACTGCTCGATCGTAACTCCGCTGATGGAATAGGCAATTTTGAACTTCCCGCGGTGGGCTTTGATCAGTTTTAGCAGGAGATTATTGGCGGGGAGATAGCACTTAGCGGCAACTTTCCGAACTATCGTTTCATTGAGCGGTTCATCGAAATATTCTGTATTATTATTGATGTCAAGCACCCTGTAGTGCTTCAGACGGTAAGGCTGGTGAACCTGAAAATAGAAGACAAAATTCAGCATAGAGGACTCCTCAGGGCAGTCATTTTCATTACCTGCCGGGTATTTTTTTTTGAGCGGTTCCCGGATATTTTCATTCTTTTACTCTCCCCTTTGCTGCCGGATGCTCTTCCGTAAATTCCCGGTACACTTCTCTGATCTCCTGAGCCGCTTTATCCCAGCGAATCTGTTCGACCTCCAGCATCCCCTGATATCCTATCTCCCGGCTGACTTCCGGATTCTCAATAAGATAGCAGATCGTTTCGGACATTTTATCCACATCCCAAAAATCTATCTTGAAGGCATTGTCAATAACTTCTGTAACTCCCGATTGTCTGGAGATTACCGCTACTATTCCGTAAGCCATTGCCTCCAGAGGGGCAATGCCGAAAGGTTCGGAGACAGAAGGGAGCATGTAAATATCGGTGTTAGAGAGTATGGTTTCGACCTCTTCCCTGTTCAGAAAGCCGGTGAAAAGAAAACGGTTCTTCAACCTGTACTGAGCAGATTTATGGAGCAGCTTGCGGAACATATCTCCCGTTCCGGCCATTATGAACCGGGCTTTAGGGTGTTTTTCCAGCACTCTTCTGGCGACATCGAGAAAATAGTCAGGACCCTTCTGGATGGTTATCCTCCCGAGAAACAGGATAGTCGGTCCCTGGAAGAGACGCTGTTCCTGAGATTTTTTCGCGATGATGTTCGTAGTGTGGGCATTGTGAACAATCCGCATTTTACCGCTGTCTATCCTGTAGCGGGTCATGACCATCTGAGCCGTATATTTGGAGACCGCTATTACCCTGTCGGCATAGCTCATTCCGGAAAACTCGATCTTATGGATCCTTTCATCTCCCGCTCCGCCGGAGCGGTCGAATTCGGTGGCATGAATATGGACAATGAGGGGTTTAGCGGTGATCTTTCTGATAAACATGGCAGCGGGATAGGTCAGCCAGTCATGGGAATGGATCAGATCATAGTCATTGATCTTCGCCATCATGGTTGCTCTCATCGTAAATTCCTGTACCTTGCGGAAGATATCTTCCTCACCGATGAGAGAGTCCCTGATGTTTTTGAACATCAGGTCTTCACCGCTGACGGGGGGAGTTTCCCGGTAAAGTTTGTATTCGGAGTAAGCTGTGATACTGCTGAATTTTTCCGTGCCGTAATGGATGAGGGTTTCGTAGTCTTTCAGATCGCGGAAATTTATGTAAGTCTCCGGTCTTTCGGTTATCCCGAGAACCTTTAGCCTCTCTTCCAGCTTCGTCATGGTCTTTGTCTCTTCCCTGTACTCTGCCCGTTCTTGTTTGTGAAAGAATTCCACCGGGAGCAGATCTGCGTCTTCCGGTTTGCGTAGCGGGAAATAGACAGCAAGTTTGGTAGGAAGAACGAGATCAATCTCGACACCGAGATTGAGCAGAGCCTTCACGATACCGTAACAAGCCATTCCCAGCCCACCCGAGATCATCGGGGGAAATTCCCAGGTTAACATTAGTATTCTCATATCAAACCCTCATAAAATAGTGAATCCTGAGTTATCATGCTTTGTCTCATATCTCATTCCTTCGCACCGGAGGTTATTAATTGTTCGATCAGCTTTTCGGCATTATAGAGAGCAGCGACGCTCCAGGCCTGAGCCGGACACCCTTTGGGGAAATGAGGTTTATCGCCGTCCCAGACTTCGGCAACTGAGGCTATATGTCCCTTCATGTATCCTGTCCGGAGATTATCGATTATTTTCAGAATTTCACTCACCTGTTCGAATGGGGATTTTGTCTTCCCGCAGGTACGGCTGAAAGTCTTGATATAGGGATCTAAAAGCCATGCCCAAACCGTTCCCTGATGATATTGAGCGTCACGTTCTTTTTGATTACCGAGATATTTTCTCTTGAAACGATAATCGGCAGGTGATAAAGAGCGTAAACCGTAAGGAGTAAGCAATTCCCGGGTTGCTGCCTCAAAAACCTGACAGATTCTGTCGTCGTCCAGGGGTGAGAAGGGTAAAGAGACTGCTATCAGACCATTGGGACGATGCTCTCTGACCGGTTTATCACCATCCAGTCTGTCGGCTAAGTAACCGTCCAGCCAGAAGAGGGAGAAAGAAGCTTTTATCCTGTCTATCAGGAGGTTTACGCGGGGCAGAATATCTCGGGTACCTGAACTCTCCGGAGAATACATTTCCCGCAGTTCCCTGTAGCAGCAGAGCGCGTTGTAGAGCAGACCGTTTATCTCGACCGGGGCACCGGAACGGGGAGTTGCCGGCTTATCAGCGATCCTGGCATCCATCCAGGTTGCCGAAGCAAACTCATCTGTCAGGTAGAGGAGACCGTTTTCGGCAAGGTAGAAGTGGTCTCCGTTGTTCTCTCTCTCTTCTCCCTGTTCGTAACGGTCGGTAAACTCCCTGATAATGAGTTCTAAGTGCAGCAAAGCTTCTTTGATAAGGCTTTTTTTGCCGTGAAGCTCTTCCGCAACTGCTTTGTTGACCAGATTATAGATAGCGAGGGCAAACCAGAGGGTGCTGTCAATCGAATGATAGTTGAGTCCGATACCTGACTCCGAGAGCATGTTCGGGATCAAGCCCTTCTCAATCAGACGGGCATATTTGCTGATGATTTTCCGGCAGTGGCGGAGAGAAATATTGGATCTGAGCAGGGCATCAAAGTAGATAAAGGTGTCCCTTCCCCAGCTTCCGAACCAGGGATAACCGGCAATGACATCATCCTGAAGCAGGAAATCATGAAGACTGAATTCCAGTATTTTCAGGTAATCCTGATGTTCGAACATAATGCCGTCATCGTAATCGAGACCACTCAGCAGAGATTCATGAGCAGTAATGCCCTTTTTGACTCCCGTCCGTGGATAATCCTGCGGTAAGGGGAGTTTCTTATATTTACGTTCGATCCCGGCGATCTTTTTGGAGAGAGCAGAGATCTCCGGTAGTTCGCTGGAATCAGAGAAAATAAGATTTTCGGTTTCCCCCGGCTGCAGGGAGAAGAATATCCTGACCGGGGCAAGCTGGTCTTCTACTCCGTGATAACCCCTGATTGCTTCCCAGGGATAATAGCAGTCACGATAGACTATTCTATCGGCTATAATTTCACCCCTGGAGATCAACCCGCAGAGAGAGAGGGCATCCTTTTTCAGCAGGAAGGACTGTCCTGCTATTTGCAGCTCTTCCGGATTACCTTCCCAGAAACCGGGCGGGTTAGTATGATGATGGTTTCGCATGGTCAGTTTCGGTCTGAGGGAAAAGTTCAGGGGATGGGTCCCGAGATTACTGATCTTCACCAGAACCGTGTTCTCATTATCAGCCATCATAATCTCTTTCTTGACCAGAATGTCGTTGTTATGGTGCAGGGCAGAATAGAGAAAGACAGGGTAGGGGCGGAGCCAGCTCTTGACGAGGTGTAAAAACCCCTCCGGATAGATACAGCTGCTGTAATTCGTGCTGTCCAGAAAACAGGTCTCACCATACCACTCCAGCATTATCTCCAGTCCGGCAAGGAGATGGTAACGGTTGAGATTCCGGTCACTGCTGATCAGCAAGCCGTGATATTTCCGCTGATTAATCAGATTGCCGGTTCCGAGGGCATAGCCACCGGTTTTATTGGTCAGGAGCCATTCATGATTGCTCGTCTCCAGAAAATAGTTATCATTCATTTCGGTTTCCTCATAGTTCTGTATAGAACTGGGTTGGTCTTATTTAAGTTGTAAAAAAATATCGCGTTTTCCTGCCACTCCCTTTTGCAGTAATTGGTTTAAAGAGCAAAGATAAGGTATTAAACCGGAGTTCACTCCCTCTGTCAAAAAGTTGAGTTCTCCGTTTCAAAACAATACGGAGAACTCAAGCTCAAATCTAAGATAACGGGCATCCAGACACACAGGTGATACCATTCTTTTGCCCGTCAGATTATTCTTTATCAGGAATCAAGTTCTATCATCATCTTCAGGAGATCAACGACTCTGACCGAATAGCCCCATTCGTTATCATACCAGGCAATAACCTTAGCCAGTTTGCCGGATACCATCGTCAGGGGGGCATCGAAAATTGCCGAATGGGAATTACCGATTATATCTACTAATACTATCGGTTCCTCGGAATACTGGATGATGCCCTTCATCGTTGTTTCCGCTGCTTCTTTCAGGGCTGCATTCAGTTCCGACACTGTTGCCTCCCTTTCCAGATTGACCGATAGGTCAACCAGTGACCCATTGGGGGTGGGTGTCCTTACCGCTATCCCGTCAAAACGCCCCTTGAGGGCAGGAATGACCAAGCCGGTAGCCTTAGCAGCACCGGTACTGGTAGGAATAAGATTAACTGCTGCCGACCTTGCCCGTCTCAGGTCTTTATGGGGAAAGTCGAGGATCCGCTGATCATTGGTATAAGAATGAATAGTGGTCATCAAGCCGGATACTATGCCGAATTTATCGTGCAGTACCTTCGCAACCGGTGCCAGACAGTTCGTTGTACAGGAGGCATTGGAAACAATGGCATGCTCTTTCTTCAGATCATGATCATTTACCCCGAGAACTATCGTCGAATCGACCTGATCCTTGGCGGGAGCAGTGAGAAGCACCTTTTTAGCTCCGGCAGAGAGGTGTTTGGCTGCCTTTTCCCGGGTCGTAAAAACTCCGGTAGATTCAATAATGTAATCAGCACCCAAATCTTTCCAGGGTAGATTTTCCGGATCTTTCTCGGCGAAAATTCTTATCTTCTTATCATTAACTACAATTGAGTCTTCTGTCGAAGAAACCGGATGAGGAAACTTACCGTGGGTAGAATCATACTTTAACAGATGAGCCAGGGTCTTGGTGTCGGTTAAATCATTTATTGCCACAACATTCAATTCCGGGTCATCGACCAGTGCTCTGTAAACCAGTCGTCCAATTCTTCCAAAACCATTAATCGCAATATTAGTCATAAATCCTCCTTTATAGTTCAGCGTTAAAAATTTTTGGTTCGTTACCCGGTAAATATATCGTTAATCTCATCTTCAGGATAACCGGATACTACTTTTAATATAACCTTAAATCAGGGCTTCTGCAAAAAAAACATGAGGAACTGAACCGATCACGGGTTTAATTTTCCGCTCTCCGGCTCTGCTCCGAAAAGAACAGGTAAAAACAGAACCGGGATAATCTTCTCCCGGAATACTACATTCAGCTGTCCGGATTGAAAATGCTCTTATCAGCTCCTCCGACTGTCCGGACCAGAGATTCCAGTTCAGCCTGGACGGCGTTCTCGGTTTTGATCATCCATTTTCGGGGGTCAAATCTCTTTTTATCGGGGGTAAAATCATCTTCCGCTATTCCGGCAGGAGCAAAGACCGCATCCCTTTCATTTTCCCAATAAGCCTGCACCGCTTTGGCCATAGCGAGTTGGTAGTCTGTGTCCTTATTGATCTTTACAACCCCGTTCTTGACTGCTGTTTGCTGCTGCTCGACGGTCAAGCCGGAGGCACCGTGCAGTACAATCCCGGTTTCCAGATTGTTGGCAATAAGGAGGTCATCTATCTGTTTTATCAGATCGAGACGCAAAACTACTTTGCTCCCTTTGGTCACTCCGTGATTCGTTCCCACGGAGGCAGCAAAGAGATCTACTCCGGTTTGTCTGACAAACTCCAGAGCCTCTTCCGGTTCGGTGTATAATTCTGTCTCTGAGACAATCTCATCTTCAGTCCCTTTGATATAACCTATTTCACCCTCTACCAGGACATCATGACGACGGGCTAAGTTGACAACTTCCCTGGTTATTCTGACGTTCTCTGCAAATTCTTCTTTCGAGGCATCGATCATCACCGAAGAGACCAATTGATTTTCGATACAGTATTTAATAAAGTCGAAATAATTCGGGGTAGCGTGGTCAATATGAAGGCCGACACCCGAGGTTTTATACTGTTTAGCTAAGGTCTTGATCATCCCGGAGATCAGTTCCGCTCCGAGCTGAATATCCTGGGATGAACCGGCAGCATATTTACAGGCACCGGAACTCATCTGCAGCAATCCGTCTGCTTTACGGACGGCATAACCCTCCAGCACTCCCCTGATTGTGGAATCAAAAACGACATTTGAGGCTATTATCCCAAATCTCTCTCTCTTCGCTTTGTCAAAAACACTCTTTAATTTACTGCCAGTTAAAAACATATCGTGTTTATCCTCCTTGCTCTTCTATCGCTATTACTATCATGTAATTTTTTTTTGAGATGCTGAATTGAGTCTGGTATTCCGGACTGATTACTCCAAAGTCTCAAACAGGTCATGACCCTCTTCCAGGGTTTTGATCATATACTCTGCCGACTCATGCAGATCGGAAGCGGGGTAATCTGAGATCACCCGCCGGAAGAGTTCGATAGCCTCATCTGTCCTCTTCAACTCTTCTGCCATGACGAAAGCTTTCATGAACAGAGCCTTGTAATCGTCCTCATTATTGTGGTGATGATCTATGATCTGGTCGTAATACTGCACCGCTTCCAGGTGTCTGTTCTTTTTCATGGCTTCTTCCGCCAGATCGAATAACTCCCGTGCCGATTTCATTAAGGCCAGCCGTTCAGGATAAGAGACGACCTCATATTCTTCCTTTAATTCACCCTGTAATTCTTCCCAGAGTTGTGTCTGGCGTTCTCGGGCCAGCAGCGCAGAAATTCTTTCTTCAGCCTGGGCAAGGGGTTGAATCTCTTCGGGGATTACATTCAAAACCTGAATAAAGAAGTAATTCCCGGAACCGTCTCGTTCAATCTTACTGAGTTCGTCTGGTTTGGCTTGCCAGATGACCTGTTTGATCTTCTCGTCGTCTTCGATGCTCGGGAGGTTTTGTTCCCGGTAGATATTCATGATCATTCCATTGTTATCTGAATAGAGTGAATTGGCAATCACTGCTTCTATCTTTTCCTCATCATTGTCCTTGATCCCCCTGGCAACTTCCTTTCTGGCACCTTTGGCCTCTTTGTTGGAAGAAAAAAGGAAAAGCCGGACAGATCTTCTTTCCCGGGTTGTGTAACTGTCGATATTCTCCTGATAGTGTTCTGCTATCTCTTCCGGAGAGGGGACTGCCTGAGATACTACCAGCTCATTGAACAGTTCGGTCAGGATAATATTGCGGCGGATCATCTGAACTTCGTGGTTATCCTGCAAAAATTCATCATACCCCTTCGCTTTCCCTTCGTAAGCAAAGAGAGTATTCATCAGTATATCGTCAAGCAGCCGGTTTCTATACTCGGGATTGGCAATTTGAGCCCGTTCCTGGGGTGAAATTCTTTGAAATCTGGCGTTTAACTCCTGCAGGGTTATCTCCAGTTCCGGCACGGAAGCGGTTACCACTTTCCGGTCAAGCATCTCCGGGTCAGGTCTGGCTAACCCCAAATCGGCTGCTTCCAGTAATTCGTAATCGATCTCCAGGGCATATTTCTCTTTTAGTTCGGAATATACAACTTCGGTCTCTGCGATTTCTTTGGCCGGTCTCAGACGGCTAATTATCTCTTCTCTGACCTCTTCCAGAGGTTTTACTCTCTCCGGTTCTCTTTCCGTTACCTGAAAAAGATGAATCCCGTTCTCTGTGACTACGGGTCCTGCCCAGGAATTCAGGGCTGCTGCTGCAATTGCCGCATCAAGCTCTTCATCCATCCCTACTCCGGCAATATAACCGTTGCTCCGGATATTTCGAATGACCCCCTGATGCCGCTTGGAAAAGGTATTGATGGAATAACGGTTCATAACATCAATAAAATCATCACCACTCTTCAGAGCTTCCAGAGCAGATACAGCCTCTTCTTCACTTTCTGTCATAATATATCTGATCACCGTATTAGGACTCTCCTTGAAGCGCGCCTGCTGCTCGTTATAATAATCGGTTAACTCAGCCTGGCTTATCTCAGTCTGTTCAGTTATGTCCCGCAATCTGAATTCATTGGCATAGAATCCCTGCATTGCTCTTGCAATATTGTCCTGCACCGCTTCCCGCTGATTAACTTCCAGTTCCTCAGCTTTCAGAAGAAAGATCTTTGAGATCAGAATAGAATTCAAGAGTTCCTGCTGACCTGCTAAAGAGGAGAACCTTGAACGATACATCATGGGTATTCTTTCAAATTCTTCATCAAAATCAGCTTTAGTGATTTCCCCATCTTTATATTCAGCTAATATTATCTCTTCGGGTTGGTCTTTTACTTCCTCGGCTGCTACAAACACTGCTGAGATCAGAATCAATACCATTGCAATCTTGAACAGATATCCCTTAATTCCCATATCGTATCTCCTTTTTACTTTATTTACTGTCTATATTTAAACGATTTACATTCCTGATAGTATCGTCTCAAAGTCAAGTAAAAAAGAAAAGATTACCTCCCCCCGCAGTTAACGAATTTCTCTTGGTAAATCTCAATTCCGGGACTTTCGTTACCGGGAATTCTGCCTTAAGTGTGGCAACTAACTATTTTCAAATCATGAAAATCATCGAACTGGTTATCTCCGGCAACCCCCTGTTTTCAGGTAAAACTACTGATTATGCGTCTTACTACCGCCGGGAGAGAGGGTTTAGCAGACAGGCAAGATTAATCCTTGACAGACATATCGAATAGAAATTGTTATTTATCACTCTATACACAAACAGTTGGAAATGGCTTACTTTAGGTTTCCCTCGAGAATCGAGACCTTTGGAGTGGAAGCCTGAAGGGATTTTGGAACAAATATTGCTTTCGGAAGATATAGCCATTTAAAGTGGTTTCTTGTATAGAAAAATAGAATAAACAAACCCAAAGTAGGAGGAAGAATGTTAAAGTTCTTTAGAAACAACAAAGGATTCACCTTAGTAGAAATTCTGGTGGTCGTTATTATCGTGGCAATCTTGGCTGCGATTGCAGTTCCTGTTTATTTGCGCTATGTAGAGAAAGCCCGGGCAACCGAAGCTCAGTCTGCCATCAGTGCCATTAGAACAGCTTATCGTGTTCAACGTCAAACTTATGGTTCAACAGACAATTATACTGTTGAAGATGCCGCCAGAGATGCCAGATTAGGCAGATCAACCTTAAATAACTGGACTTTTGAAGTTGTCGGAAATCCGCCAGCCCAATATATTGCCACTTCTACCGCAGAATTTGCCGGTGGTGAAGGACATCAGGTTGTTTACGATGAAGAAGATGCACGTTTTTCAGGTTACGGGATAGACGTTTACACTGACGATGATGAGGAAGAGCTCTAAAAATTCTGTCAATTGACAGATTCGAGTTATCTGTAATCATTATAGACGCTAATTGTAACCAAAAGTAACAATGGCTCTCTAAAGTGCCATTAATAAACAACTTATGACTTATTGGAGGTTTTGTTGACAATACAGGAGTTATTAAAATTCACTTCCGATGCCGGAGCATCCGACCTTCATATCAGTTCGGGTTCCGTACCGATGGTGCGGGTACACGGACAGATGAAGAAATTAAACCTGCCCAAATTGTCAGGGGAAGAGGTTGAGAAGCTGATTTTCGGTGTTATGAATGAAGTTCAGAGAGAACTTTTTTTAAAGAACCTGGAGATAGACTTTTCAACCAAGCTCAGTAATGATGTCCGTTTCCGGGTAAATGCTTTTCATCAGATAAACGGATTGGCTTGTGCCTTTCGTGTTATTCCTAATGAAATCCTCAGTTTCGATGAACTGCATCTACCCGATATCCTAGGGAAATTAGCCCTCAAGAATAAAGGACTTATTCTGTTGACGGGACCGACCGGTAGTGGTAAATCAACTACATTGGCATCGATGATCGATGTTATCAATGAAAAAAAACACTGTCACATAATTACTATCGAGGACCCGATCGAGTTTGTTCATAAGAGCAAAAACTCCCTGATAAACCAGAGAGAACTGGGACACGATACCTGGTCATTTACAGCTGCCCTCCGCTCCTCTTTGCGGGAAGACCCGGATGTAATCCTGGTGGGTGAGATGAGAGACCTGGAGACTGTTTCTCTGGCTTTGACCGCCGCAGAAACTGGTCACCTTGTTCTGGCTACTCTTCATACCAGCAGTGCGACGAAGTCTATCGACCGTGTTATTGATATGTTCCCCAAAGAGCAGCAGGCTCAGGTCAGATCTATGTTGTCGGAATCTCTGGAGGCAGTAGTAGCACAGACATTATTACCGATGAAAGACGGCAAGGGACGGGTTCCCGGTCTGGAGATAATGATCGCCAACACAGCAGTCAGAAATCTCATCAGGGAAGAGAAGACGTATCAGATCCCATCGGTTATTCAGGCAGGTACAAAAGAGGGTATGCAGTCTAAGGATCAGTCACTATATAATCACGTAATGAATGGATTATTAGACAGAGAAGTTGCCGAACAGGTAGCCGACAATCCGAAAATGTTCAAATCGGGAGCCGGTTTTTAATATGCCTTTGTTCGGACTGATCTCCAACGATAGAGGAATTACTATCGTTGAAGTACTAATCTCTTTCATTATTATAGTTATAGCGGCAGTGGGGATATATCTCGGGCTTTTATATGCGGACTCCCAGATCCACCGCAACTATCACGACAGAGTGGCTGCCCTTCATGCTTCGGGTGAATGTGACTGGCAGTATTACCACATGGTTACTTTCCGGGAATTTGATCCTTTCCAGAACAAGAGTGTGGTGATAAACCCCTATACCCTGAGCGACAGACCGCCACTGCTAGGTACGATGACCATGGAGATCATTGAGAATTCCGAGATAGTTGAAGGGAGAAGGGTAAACTTCAAAACCCTGAAAGTACGGGTAGTCTGGAACGAGCCTTTAACCGGTCAGAGATCAATGGTTATGCAAGAGGATTTCTTCCAATGATACATAAACTAATACCTTCAATTTTCCGGATAACCAGAGATATAGCAACCAGAGTGACCATTCCGAAGAGCGTTCCAAGAAAAGCCCCACCAAATAGAGCTGCAGGAAGTCCGGCTTATTCGCTATCCGGCAATGAGCAGGGAATATCCCTAACAGAAGTTCTTGCCGGGATAGTTGTTTCGACCATTCTTATCGCTCTGGCAGCAGTGGCTATCATAACCTTCTTCAACAAGTTCACGGAATTGAGTCATTTTGCGGATGTTCAGCAGCGTGCTTACGAAACAATCGAGACAGTTAAGTACGGTTATCCCTTTGAGGAGCTGGACACTTATGTTTTTGTCGGAATAGCTAATGCAGACAGCATACAATTACAAGCCTTGCCGGGTGGCTGGGGTCGGTATTCCGGTGTCCGGTGTATTCCTGACCGTAGTGCCCAGGGACATGCCCACGATTTCGTCCGCTACTACTACAGCCGCTACGACCAGGCTATCCTCATGGAAGCCAGACACGGAGTACAATATTATCAGCAGCAGATATTCCCCCAAAGAGGTGAAGAGAACATCGAGATCACGCAATTCGATTTCACTCCCCTCGGAGGTGGTGGTGCTAATAATCCGCGGGTAGTAAGATTAGAAATCAAGGCAGAGGCAATTATTTCCGAAGAAAAACGCAAAGAGATCTCCTATTCTACAATTATAGCTCGTGGAAGATAACTCATTAGAATTAAGGTATGCTGACAGTGACTAAACACAACCAGTTTTATAGAAGATGAGCAGAAGACATAACTGTCATGGCAACAATAATGATAATTAAAGATAACAAGGGTAGTAAACCTGAGCTTTTATGTTCCGCCAAAGAGGTTGTACCGATTTGTGACGGCTAACTAAGGCATAGTATCTTTTTTCTCTATTATCTTCAATTCCGGCTGCATTTCCGGAAAAATGAGGATAACAAGAAAAAAAGTTAAGAGTTTGCTAACCGAGAAGAAGAGGAATTATGGCAAAGAAGAAAAAAGTCAGATTTAAAGAGTCTGTGGGAATAGACATAGGAACTCATTCCATCAAGCTTGTACACCTGAAGAGAATCCATGACGGGTATAAGCTCCTGAATTATGAGATCCGACCCACTGTTCCAGCCGGTGTTGAGTATATTCCGTCCGACCTGAGAAGAGACCGTTATGCTCCCATACTGGCTGAAATTTTACGAACCTTGAGAATCAAAGCGAGAAAGGTGAAACACCTCGTTTCGGCAGTAGGCGGAGATAATCTGAGCATTAAGCAGATTAAAACGATTTTTCTGCCGGAAGAAGAATTGGAGTCAGCACTCTTTTTTGAAGCGAAGAAACATCTGCCGATAAGCGGAAGTGAGATGCTGCTCGATTTTCAGGTTCTCAATGTGGAGGAGCGAACAAATAATATGAATATTCTTCTTGTTGCGACCACCAAAGAGCAGATGCAGCAACACAGTGATATTCTCTCCGCAGCCGATTTAGCTCCGGGCATAGTAGATGCCGAGCCGCTGGCAATCGCTAACAGTTTTCTTTTCAATGCGTTTGTCGAAGAGGGTGTCTATATAATATTGAATATTGGGGCTCACCGCACTAATATGGTTATCTACGGACCGCAGGCAAAATTCTTCGCCCGTGATTTAGCCTGGGGTGGCTACAATTTCACCAAGGATATTATGAAGATGAATAATATGTCTTTCGAGGAAGCAGAAGAGCATAAATTCGAACACGGTATAACAAAAACAGAAGCCTCCGACGGCAAAAACTTAGGACTATCAACTCTGGAAATCACTGACAAACCGACCGAAGAGCAAATTGCCCTGGAAGTAAAAAGATCCTTGCGTTTCTATGTTAAGGAAGCAGGTAACAGTGACTTCAGGAAAGTTTTCCTTGTAGGGGGAAGCTCGAAGCTGAAAGGTCTTCCGGAATATCTTTCCGAGCAGTTAAATATCCCGACTGAAATCTTTAATCCTTTCATAAATTTAGAGATGCCCGAAAAACTGCGCGATAAGAAAGATCCTCAGTTAGCTTTGGCTATCGGTTTAGCTATGAGAGCAGAGTAAGGAGGCAGGAATGACACAATTCTATTTCACAATAAACCTAAACAAATTCGGCGAGCTAAGGAAACAACGAGAGGCTGAATCAAGACTGTTCATGACCTTGATAATTGCTTTTGCTATCGGAACAGTGATTCTCTACGGTTCGGTTTTCTTTTTCTATCTTTCCTTAGGTAACAAATTAGAAAACCGCCAGCAGCTTCTGCATAATATCAACAGGGAAATCGAGTCTTACCGGGAAAGCGGTGAATATCTCTCCACAAGTGACCTGGAAAGATTAGCCAGGACAAGTACAGAACGGATTTTCTGGGCTAACAAGCTTATTGCCCTGGCTGATATCACTACCGATAAGATTGCCATTACCCATTTTTCCTATAAAAATAGCGTCTTGAGTCTTTTCGGAATTACTCAGATAGATATCGAGAGAAAAGAATTTGACCTTATCCATGATTTCATCGAAAGCTTGAGAACCAATGAACAGATTAAGCTGGATTTTGACGATATCAAGTTTGTCCGTTCAAGCCGCGACAGGGAAAAAGATGTTAATATTATCCGCTTTCAGATCGACTGTGTCGGTAAAGAGTTAACCGCAAGAGACAGGAGAAGAGGACTATGAGAGACAAGTATTTAATATTAATCGGTTCTATCGCTGTCGTAGCATTCTTTTTCTTTTACTCAGCCAGTGCTCTGATCAGTGAAAGATCACTTCAGATAAGAAGAACCGACAGAGATATCAGAAGAGCTCAGGAAAGATTAAACAGCGCTAAAGTTATGGACGGACAGCTCTCTCAGGTCTCCAGAGTAATCGAGAATACTCTGGTTGATCAGAGATTTTTTTCACCCGAAGAGATCAATTCCTTCGTCAAAACTCTGGCTGAAATTGCTGATCGCTATAAAATAGCCGTATATTCACTGGTCCCGAGACCAAGCCATACTACCACCAATCTGATGCAACATCAGTTTGTCATGGATATCATGTGCACTTATGTACAGCTGGGTCAATTCCTGACAATGATCGAAAGAATGGATTACGTCATCAAATTGAATACACTTGATGTTAAACCCATTGGCGGTGATGCCGGCTTAAAAGTCAATGATGAGATCGTAACCCAGTACCGGGTAATCATTGATTTATCAGTATATAAGATTATTAAGGAGGGATGATGGAGACAAGACATCTGAAAGACTTTACCGTCGCAGTGGTTGTTATCATTCTTTTCGCCTTTTTTCTCAAGGCGTTGAGCGTTTACAACTCAGCTCAGGCTATCCCCACCGATTCTATTTATAAAGATATGGCAATAGATGAGCAGCTGCTGGAACAGATCCAGCAGATCGAGCACTCTATCAGAGACCGGATGGATTTCGTCTTTACCGTGACCAGAGATCCCCTGGAACAGAATCTTGTAGTCCGAACTAAAGTTGATCTGGAAATGGAATGGCGGCGCAAAGTAGAAGCGATGATGAGACTGGCGGCAACTTATGTTGATGAAAGGGGTAACCGAAAAGCAGCCATAGCTTATCAGGGAAAAACGGAGATCTACAGTATCGGTGATTTTATTGAAAATAACAAGATAGTTGATATAGAAACGGGACAGATAACCCTTCTGTATCAGGGTAGGGAAAATATTCTGGAAGTAAAACCTTTGCCGCCTAAACCGGCTATGATTGATAATCGCACACGAGAACAAGAGTATTCGTGGTAAATAAAGAATGATGAATTTCTAATTAAGGGAAAAAGGAGTATATATGTCCGACTTAAAATTAATTAAAACTGTCTGTTTTTTCCGAGCAGGAATAACTAATGCCAAGAATGCGATGCGGCAAAGGATACCGCAAAGAATCAGCATCTTTGCCTTAATCTTCCTTTTAGGATTTTCACTTAACATGTTTGCAGCTGAACAACCTGTAGATCTGTTAGAGACTAAGATAACGATTGAAGCGATAGATGCCTCTTTATCAAGTGTTCTGCAAAATATGGCCAGAATGAGCGGCTCTAACATTGTTTTAGCTGTAGATACAATAACTGAAAGAGAAGAAGACAAAGAGCCCAAAATCACGGTCAGCTTGCGGGATATCCCGATTGAACAAGCTTTGTCATTAGTTGTTAAAGCAGTTGGGCTTTCTTATCGTCTGATTGGAGATAATACCTTCCTGGTAGGTGATAAAACACGGATACAGGAAGAGGTAGGTGAAAGAAGCTATGTAGTGAATTTGAATTATGTCGATGTTGATAAAATCGTCACCGCTTTAGCTATCTTACCTGGCGAAGCTGTTGCTATCCAGGGACAGAATGCCATACTGCTGCGTGCTAATCCTGTCACTTTTGCCGAGATCAGCAGAAGAATTCAGGAAATTGACATTCCCCAGCAACAGGTTGAAATTCGTGCCCGGGTAATAGAAGTTTCCCTGACCGATTCGAAAAAGATCGGAATCGACTGGTCAAGATTAAACCGTTTAACAACTATTCTGGCTGAAAACCCCAGCAATGCTGACGGAATAGGGTTGCCTTTCAGATATACCGATGAAACCGGTGCCCTTCCTCACGGCTCACTTAATCCTTTTGGTGAGTTACCGGATCAGCAATATTTCCAAAAAATGGATAGTTGGAGTGACGTAGGAAAATTCAGCCGCCAGATGACTGCTTTCGATATTACTATTGATTGGCTGCTGGAAAACAATGCTGCCAAATTACTCACCGATACCAGACTCACCGCACTTAACGGTGAAGATGCCGAGATCCTTATCGGTGAAGTTGTTCCCTTCGTCGTGCAGGACAGAGAGTATAACGTCCAGGTAGAACGGGAAGAGGTCGGTATCATCCTCAAGGTTACCCCAACCGTAAATAAAGATGGTCAGATCACTACCAAGATTTCACCCGAAGTCAGCTCGGTAACCGAACTGGTAGCCGGCTATGTTCCCAGAACGAAGATGCGCCGGGTTCATTCTACGGTAACGGTACCTAACGGCAGTAAGATCATTGTTGGCGGTTTATTAAGCTCTACTTTAACAAGCACTCTGAACAAAGTTCCATTTTTGGGTGATCTTCCCTTTGTGGGTAAATTCTTCCAGCACATGAGTGAACAGGTAACTACTACCGATTTGATAATCGAAATTACTCCGAGAATAGTTAATATAGCTGATCATCAGGTTGAATTCGATGTTGACAAGAGACTTGACAGAAGACTCATACGAGAAGTTAATGATGATGCCAATGAAGCAGACAACCAATAACCCAAGGAGTTAATTATGAGATATAGCAGATTGTTAACTGTATCAACTTTGCTGATTGCTGTCTTGCTTTTAACCTTCATTGGCTGCGATAACCGTGTTTTTGAACCCGATAGTTATGAAATCGTCAGCCTGACATCACCGGAGACTCTTTTTTCCGGTTTTGAAGGTGAAATAGAAGCTTTAGTAGTCACCAAAGACGGGATTCCGGCATCCGAACAGACTGTGACTTTTAAAACAAACAGAGGAATTATCGGCAGCAAAGCTATAACCGATAATTTTGGGATAGCCAAAACAACCTTTTATAATTCAGTTACAGACACACTCGAATCCAAGATTGAAGCCTCAATCCATAAATCAACAATGGAAACACACGTAACAGTCCTTCCTTTCGTCGGCGAGTATATGATTACAATGAGTGCCGATCCGGATACAATTTATTCCGATAATAATATTACCTATTCCACCGTTACCGCAACAGTCGTCGACAGTGAAGGTTTCCCGGCGGTTGATGTACAGGTAAGGTTTAAAACTAATCTCGGCAACCTAATCGGTCAGGTTATGACTGATGAACGGGGTGTCGCCACCACAACTTTCTGGGATGCCGGTAATATCGGTACGGCGACTATACAGGCTTCAGCCGGCACCAATACAGCCTCAATCTCTGTGGAAATAGTCGAATCACCCGCTATAGACGAGATAATTATTCTGACAAACCTGGACGGCTTGTCATTAGAGACCGAAATGTCACTGAGTGCCTCGGTGATCGACATCCACGGAGAGCCGGTGGCTGACGGTACTATTGTAACTTTTGCCGCCAGTAAAGGACTATTGTATGAAGGAAGTTTAGGTTATACGGTCAATGGACAGGCATCTGTCCCTTATAATACCGGAGTCAGTGCCGGAGAGCTTTCGGTTACAGCCCGGGTTGGTTCTGTATCTGCCAGTAAGCAGGGCACTATTGTTCCTAATCTTCCCGCTTCCATAAGCTTACTCTTCCAGTCCTACAACCCTGATAACGATGTCTGGATAGATATTCCCCCTAATGAAGGTATTCCGGTCAATTATCCCGGAAATGTCCGCGTCAGGGCAAGGGTTAGAGACATGTATAATAACTCGATCCCCCAAACCCCTCTGCAATTCGAAACTACTTTGGGATCAATACAGAACAGCGCTTTAACTGACCCCGACGGTATCGCTTTCGCCGATTTCTTCCCCGGTAACTATGCCGGAATAGCCCAGGTAACTGCCAGAACTCTCCAGATGGGAGAAGAGGAAGAAGCAATCACCGGAGTTACCCTGATCACTATCTATTCTGACGATGTCCATTCGATCAGTTTTGCTGTCCAGGAAGAAATAAATCTTGCCGTCATCAATACCGGTGGTACCGAAACCAGATCGCTAAGAGTAGAATTGTACGACTTTAACGGTAATCTCGTTTCCGGAGAGAATGAAGTTATGTTTGAAATTGAGAGCCAACCGGCTCCACCACCGGGCGGAGGACAGTATATTCCGGTCAAGATCAACGGAGTTGACGGTCCTGTGTACATCACCGCCAGAGAAGGGGTCGCTGTTGCTTCGATAAACAGCGGTACTGCTTCCGGAACGGTTAAAGTAAGAGTTACTCTGACTGCTTCGGTAGATGACCCACCCTTGATTTCAGCCCTTAAATCAAATATTGTAATTAATTCGGGACCCCCTCATACCGTGCAGCCGAATATCAGCTTTTTTGATGCCGGCGAGGCAATAGGCGGCGGTGTTTGGCGCGTTCAGGCAGGAGCACATGTTAAAGACAGGTATAATAATCCTGTTATTAACGGAACTGCCGTCTGGTTTTCGCTGGGAGATAATCCGCAGCCTCCCCCGAATTGCTATATCAACGGTGCCGGTTATACGGGCGCCCCTACTCCTAACGATGAGGACGGAACTCCCGGGTATGCCGGAGTTTACCTTTACTACCACGGTCAAAACACCTTTGAAAATATAACCATAGTTGCTGAATCAGGTGACGTTAACGGCTCTAAACTGATCTCTTTACCAATCCAGCAGCCTCTGATGGAGATGCAGGTAATTAATGGTCATATAGATTATTTCTCTAACAGCGGTTCTCAGTCAAATACCGACAATGAGATACATGTGTCGCTGATCGACGGCCAGGGTAATGATATTACCGGAGCTAAAATACTCTTAACTGCCAGCCATGGTGAGTTTCAGTATTTCACCTGGTTTGATGATGATGGTAATCTGATCAACGATTCCCCCTATAGCCATCCTGATCCTTATTACATTACTACCTATAACGGATTAGCCAAAGGGACTTTACGAACCTGGATATGGGAATGTCCTCCTCCGGGACCAGATGACTACTTCACCCAGGTAGAGGTACTTATTAATGCTTATCTCCAGGGAACAAATACTGTTTCTCAGGCATCGTTTATTATCAGACGGTATAATTTCCCCTAATGATACGATAGATAATTCTCTGTTGTAAGATGTGGCATTTAGCGGATTTTTACAGCAGAAGAACGTGAGGATTTTGCTAATTAGCAGTTATCGAAGGTTCAAAGGGGTTATTAATCCCCTTTGAACCGAACTTCTCCGTTACCGACGTCTTGTTCACGGGTGTAAGGAGAAAACTTGGTAAATAAGAACTATTGTTTCTACTTAGAGGCTTTCAGCAAGTTATAGCAAATTCCATGACTCGTAAATTTGTAATGAAAAATAAGATAAACACAGACAAGGAGACAGAATGAGTTTTAATCCTCAATTTGCCCGTTTAGGCGAAATCCTGATAAATATGTCCGCAGCTACTGAGGAACAGGTCAAAGAGGCTTTGATAAAACAGAGTAATTTCAATCTTAAGTTGGGAGAAACCCTCCTCAAGCTTGGCAATATTAAAGAAAAGGACCTGTTGGAAGCATTACATCAGCAGTTAGAGATTGAAATCGTAGATGAAGAAGAACTCTTAGACCTCGATCCGAATGTTGTTAAACTCATTCCGGAACCATTTGCCGTATCAAACCGGGTGATTGCCATTCAGGAAGACGACGACGGGGTTGTTGTTGCTATGACCGATCCCGAAAATATAGTGATCCAGGATAATCTGAAGAAAATCATTTCCAAAGCTATTAAGCCGGTTTTGATCAGCGAAAGCGTTCTGACCGATACTCTTGAAAGATATTATAAAAGCATCCGGACAACTTCCGAAGTTGAGGATGCTGTGGGTGAATTCGGTTTTGTTGCAGTAGATGAGGATGAAAATGAGATCAATATAGAAAAATCGGCTACTGCTGATGCCCCTATCGTTAAGCTGATCAATCTGATCATCACAGAAGCGATAAAAGCCGGTGCTACTGATATTCATATTGAACCGTTGTATAAGAATTCCAGAGTCAGATATCGTGTTGATGGTGCCTTAAGAGAAGTTATGAGCCCACCGATCGGAATTCATGCCGGAGTAGTATCCTTGATCAAGGTTATGTCAAAATTGAATATTGCAGAACGAAGACTGCCACAGGATGGTCATATCTCACTCAAGACTGCCTTGAAAGCAGTCGATGTGAGAGTTTCCATAGCTCCGACCGTGACCGGTGAAAAGGTTGTTCTTCGCCTTCTCGATAAAGGGGAATTCGGTTTTAAGCTGACAACCCTCGGTTTTGATGAAGACAATCTGGAAATTTTCAAAAAATGGATACGAAGACCTTATGGTATTATCATTGTTTCCGGTCCAACAGGTAGTGGTAAATCAACAACTCTGCACGCTGCTTTGAAGGAGATCCAGGATATCGAATCTAATATCATTACCGTCGAAGATCCGGTAGAATACCGTTTGGAAGGGGTCACTCAGATAGAAACCAAAGAAAAGATAGGTCTCACCTTTGCTTCGGCCCTCCGTTCTGTTCTGAGACAAGATCCTGATATCGTATTGATCGGTGAGATCCGCGATAACGAAACTGCTGATATTGCCGTTAAGTTCTCACTTACCGGTCACCTGGTTTTTACTACTCTGCATGCTAATGATGCTCCGGCAACTGTTACCCGTATAATCGATATCGGTATCCCGAGTTATCTCGTAGGTTCCTCATTGAACTTAGTTATGGCTCAGAGGTTAGTGAGAAAAATCTGTGAGCACTGCAAAACCGATTATAAACCTACTCCTCAGGAACTCACCGACTGTGGCATCTCCGAAGAAGAAGCAGCAAAGATTAACTTCAAGATAGGAAAGGGATGCGTACATTGTGACAATACCGGTTACAGTGGCAGAACAGGAATATTTGAACTTCTGGAGGTTACTCCAAAAATCCGCCGTTTGATATTTGAGGAGTCAAATCAGGATCAGATTCGTGATGCTGCTTTAGAGGATGGTATGGAAACTCTTCACGGCAGTGCTTTTAAGAAGATGAAAAAGGGAATAACTACGATAAGAGAAGTTATCAAGCTGACCATCGTTGAATAATCCAACAATATAAGAATGAGGTAATAATGGCAACTTTTATGTACATAATCAAGGATTCTAAAGGGATCAAAGTCGAAGGAACTGTTAAAGCCGGTTCCCTTGATGAAGCCGTAGAAAAACTGAGCAAAGAAGGTGGAACCATAATCTCAGTCAAAAGCGCTGCTGAAGGAGCGTTCAAGGGGAATCTCTCCCTGTTTGACCGGGTAATGCTGGTCATCTATAAACTGAGAACAGGCATTTCCCTTAAAGCCCTCGTTTTCTTTACCCGCCAGTTAGCTACAATGTTTTCTGCAGGTTTGACCCTGGAGAAAGCTATCTCAAATTTAGAGAAAGAAGAGAAAAATAAAAGATTGAAGAAAATCCTTAAAAAGATCTCCGACGATATAAAGAAGGGATTTAGTCTTTCGGAAGCTATGGAGCAGCATCCCGGAGTATTCAACAATCTCTACATCGCTCTGGTTCAATCCGGTGAAATATCAGGTACACTGCATACAGTATTAACAAATCTGTCAGATTATTTAGAAAAAATTGAAGATACAAGAAGAAAAGTACTTTCGGCCATGGCATATCCAATCTTTATTCTGATCTTCCTGGGATTTGTTGTCTGGGGATTATTCTATTTCATTATTCCTATGTTTGCTGAAGTTTACGACAGGTTTGGCGCTGATCTGCCGGTAGCAACTTTAACGGCAATTGATGTCAGTAATTTTATCCGCAGTAATATCGTACTTTCCTTAGGTGTACTGTTCCTGGCAGCTTTTACTATCTTTCTGATCTATTTAACCGACCGGGGACGCTATTTCTTTGATTCCATTTCTTTCAAAGTTCCGGTTGTCGGTGGTTTGCTAAAGAATTCCATAATCAGTAAATTCTCCCGAACCTTCAGTATTCTCATGGCAGCCGGTGTCCCGATTATGGATACTATGGAACTGTCGGAAAACGTTGTGCAAAACGCTGTCTTCGAAGGTGCGATCAGAAAAGCAAGAATTATGGTGAAAGAGGGATATAGCGTTGTAGGAGCATTCCGGAAAACGAGAGTTTTCCCGTCAACACTATTACAGTTGTTTGCAACCGGTGAAGAAACCGGAGATATGGATAAACTGCTCGGAAAAGCGGCAGAGTTTTACGAAAAGCTGGTCGATTCGGTTATAGATCGCCTTACGGCATTGATCGAGCCGGTATTAATTATCTTGATGGCTTCTTTGGTAGGTACGATTATCGTAGTTGTTTATCTTCCGATCTTCTATCTCGGTTTGGCTATCAGCGCCGGTGTTAATTAATTATCGATGGGGACACGTTGTGGTGTCCCCATTTTCTTTTCAGGGCGTTTTTGATCCAGGTCATTTTTCTGAAGCTTTTCATTAATCCCTCCTTTTTTGCAGATATGAAAGTTCTTCGGACTTAGCATGCTTATTAACGGCTCTCCCTTTACTTCCCTGACCTACTTCCCGGCAGATAACAAGTGTCCGGAGTTTATCCGGATCATTGATCAGAGATTCCTCCCCTTTCAGCTGGTCTTCTGTGATCTTTTCAACCTGGAAGATACCATTTCAGCGATCGCTGAAATGAAAGTGAGAGGTGCACCTCTTATCGGGATAACTGCTGCTTTCGGTCTTCTTTTCGCCTTGAAGGACTCTCCTGAACAAGAGACCGGCATGAATACTCATCTAAGCAAAACCCTAAACCGCCTTTTGCAGGTCAGACCTACAGCTTACAACATAGAATATTGCCTGGATCGAATGCTGCAGGCAAAAAAAGAGCACGAGATAATCAAAGGTGCGCCGCCATCACTCATCGTTTTGAAAAACCTGTTTCTGACAAGAGCCCTTGAATTATTGGAAGAGGATAAAACCGTCTGCAGAAGGATAGGAGAAAGCGGAGTAGAATTATTAAAGAAAATCGCAGCGCAGAAGGGTAAGGTTAACATCCTGACTCATTGCAATGCCGGTTGGCTGGCTTGTATAGACTATGGAACAGCCACTTCCCCTATCTATCTGGCACACGAGTTGGGTATAGAGCTGCATGTCTGGGTTGATGAAACGAGGCCCAAGAATCAGGGTGCCAGACTAACAGTCTGGGAACTGACGCAAAATGGGATCGCGAATACTCTGATCACCGATAATGCCGGTGGACATCTGATGCAAAGAGGCTTAGTGGATATTGTTATTGTTGGGTGTGACAGGGTTACAAGAGATGGAAATGCCGCAAACAAGATAGGCACCTACCTGAAAGCATTAGCCGCCAGAGATAATAATATCCCTTTCTATGTTGCTCTTCCCTCTTCAACGATCGACTGGAAAGGAGAAGCGACCCCAAAAGCAGAGGATACGCATCTGAATATCCCGATAGAAAACCGCGCTTCTTCTGAAGTCAGCCATGTTGAGGGTTGGTATAACAACGAGCTTATCCCTGTGCTGATCACCGATAAAAATGTCAAAGTCTATAATCCCGGTTTTGATGTTACTCCGGCTAAATATATAACCGCTCTGATTACGGAAAGAGGGATATGTCCTGCCAGTAGAGAAGGTATAATAAAACTTTTCCCTGAGTTCAAGGCAGGCATTTGATTTATTCCTGAGATGATCATGGAAGGCATTGTTAAATTTAACTGCGTTTGGAATAAGGAAACAATAGATCTCCTGACTGCTGAAGAATTGCGGGAACTGAACTATTGGCGGGATTTGCTCCGTAAGAAGAGTTTGATAGGTGCTAATGAAAAGGGTTTAGGTTTCGGTAATATCAGCATAAGATTACCCGACGGTGAAAAATTTGTAATTACCGGTTCTCAAACTGGTCATCTGAAAGAGTTAAAACAAGAAGATCTTGCTCTGGTGACCGATTTTTCTTTGAAAAACAACTATGTTATGTGTCTCGGATTTACCAAAGCTTCTTCCGAAGCCCTCTCACATGCAGCAATCTATAGCAGTTCAAGAGAACATAGAGCGGTTATACACTTTCACAGCAGGAGAATCTGGGAAAAATCATTCTACCTATACAGTTCAAGTGACCCCAGGGCAGCTTATGGAACTCCGGAATTAGCGGAATCAATAAAAGACATCCTGACAAATCATTCCCCCAAAGATCCTTCAGTTATTTTATTGGGGGGACATCCGGAGGGTGTGATAACCTTCGGAAACAGTTTGAAAAGAGCTGCTGAAGAAGCCTTGAAGTTGGCAGAGACTATTTAAAAAGCATACTTTTAACCTTGCTCGATCTCTGTCTTGTATTTTTCATTTGCAGAGCACTTGTTCAGGTAAAGAAAAAGGTGGACAGATTTTCGAGCTATTAGTCTCCTTCAAACAAAATCATCCTCAAGGAGTAGTTTATGGAAAGACAAAGAAGAGCAATTGATCTATTGATCGAGAAGGCAACGATCATGACCATGAATAATGCTATGGAGATCGTGGAGGGCTGGCTGGCTATAGATAAGGGATTTATTATTGATATGGGGTATAGTGGCGGAGAGAAAAAATCCGATCCTTCCCAACAATTTCAACCGGCTCAGACAATTGATGCTTCCCATAAAATTGTACTTCCCGGCTTCATTAATACCCATACACACGTACCTATGTCCTATTTCAAAGGTTTGGCGGATGATTTACCACTTCAAACCTGGCTTGAAGATCATATCTGGCCCAAAGAGAGAGAAATGGTAAACGCTGAATTTGTTTATCATTCGTCATTACACGGAATTGCCGATTTGATCAGGAATGGTGTCACGATGTTCAATGATCAGTATTTTGAGAGTGAAATGATCGCTAAGGCGTCTATAGAAGCAGGTATAAGGGCAGTTTTAGGTGAGGGAGTAATGGATTTTCCCGTTGCTAATCATGCCAATGCCGAGGATGCTCTCAACTATTCTTTACGATTGCACGAGAAGATGAAAAACAAAGCATTGATCGATGTCAGTATTTCTCCCCATGCCATTTATACCTGTGGTGAAGAAACTTTAAGGAAAGCGATAGAAATTGCCAGATCTCATAACATGCTGCTTCATACTCATTTATCCGAAACAAAAAAGGAGTATGACGATTCTTTAGCAAAATATAAGCTCACTCCCACTCAGTATCTTGCAAAACTCGGTTTTTGGGGAGAAGATACCATTGCTGCTCATTGTGTCTGGCTTTCAGATAAAGATATTGAAATTTTGGCTGAAAATAAGGTGAGTATTGCCATAAATACCGAAAGCAACCTAAAGCTGGCTTCAGGCTTTCTCCCTCTTAAGAAATGCCTTGAGAAAAAAATCAATATGACAACCGGTACAGACGGGGTTGCGAGCAATAATAATCTTTCAATAATAGAAGAGATTGGGATTACCGCAAAGGTTCACAAGGCTTTGAACAACGACCCGACCTTCCTTCCTGCCAGAGAAATAATGCGCTTTCCCACGATCAACGGGGCAGCTGCTCTTGGTAAGCAGGATGTCTTGGGTTCGTTAGAGAAAGGGAAATTAGCCGACCTGATAATCATCGCTGTGAACAGTGTAGAAGCTTTACCAATGTATGACCTTTATTCACAGGTAGTTTATAATCTCAATTCATCAAATATAACGGACGTAATAATTAACGGTAAAATTGTTATGTATAACAGAGCATTGACTACTCTTGATGAAGAGGAATTGATCGATCGTGCAAACTATTACCGGAAAAAGATGAGAAAATGAACCTTTTCCTGAATCGCCGATAGATTTTTAACATTTCCTTGCTACCGCCGAGATAATCTAAAGATGAACGTGATAGACCCGAATCTGGTTAAAACTAATTTTCAGGCAGCGAATAAAGAAGACTGCCTGAGAAAGATAGCCCAGGACTATAAAAGAGCTGAGATCATTACAGATGCAGACTTCTTTTATCATAAACTGATGGAACGGGAAAAAACTCTTTCCACTGGTATCGGTTATGGAATTGCCATCCCCCATCTGAGAGATGAATCAGTCCGGCAATTGACTATCGGTATTTATCTTCTTGACAGAGAGATTGAGTTCAATTCGATTGATTTGAAGAAAGTAAGACTGATTGTCTGTTTTGCTATACCCTCGGATAGTGGCAACAGGTACATGAAGGTTTTACAAAAGGTCTCTGAGTTCTTCCGCTCGGAAAGTAATCGTGAGAGCACTTTCCGCTGTGAGGACAAGGAAACCTTATTAAAGATATTCCGGAGACTAACTAATGAGCTATAGAAGGGCAATAATCTTAGCATTCGTCACTCTTCTCTGGGTGACCCAGATCTGTGCTGCCAATGAGAGTATTGGCACTACAGGGTTTAATTTTCTCCGGGTCACCTACTCTGCCAGAGCAGCCGGCATGGCTAATTCCTTTACAGGGCAGGCAGATGATATCGAAACCCTGTTTTTCAACCCCGCCGGTTTACCGCAATTAGCATCAACAATGGTAGCTACTTCCTATCTCAATTACTTTGAGGGTTTTCAGGGTGGTTCCCTGCTTTTTGCCAAACCTGCAGCAGAAGGACTTTCTTACGGTTTCTACCTCCAATATTTAGGGAATCAGAGCATTACCCGGACTATTGTCGATGACTCCGGAGAGTTCATTGGAACTGCCGGGACTTTCGGGGCAAATGACTTGTTAATAGGTGTTTCAGGCGGGGTATCTATCCATGAATTTCTTAATCTCGGAGCAAGTGTTAAATACATTTACGAATCCTTAGATGACTACTCTGCTTCTGCTGCCGCTGTTGATCTGAGCCTGCTGCACCAAACTATGAACGAGAATCTGAAGGTCGGAATTACCTTGAGAAACATCGGCAGACAAGTAACCTATTATACTGCCGCGAAATACAGAGAGAAACTGCCGACTCAGTTTACTATTGGTTTTAATTATCAGCTTCCGGATAGGTTCAATGCCAATCTGGATATTGTCAAACCTTTCGATCACGATTTTTCGGGAAGAATTGGATTCGAATATCGAGTTCACCCGATGTTTAGCCTTAGAGCAGGATTTGACAGCCGGGCAGACGACTGGCGAATGGGCGGTGATTACGATATCCTTTCCGGTCTTTCAACCGGTTTCGGCTGTTATCTGAAGCAGTATGAATTGAACTATGGTATCTCTTCCTATGGTGATCTCGGTTTGGTAAATCAGATATCACTCAAATATAATTTCTGAGAACTGCAATGAGAATAAAGAAGCATAACAAGGAGTGGATAAAAGGAAAATTGTGAGTGGAAAAGCCCTGTCACAATTTCTTCTTACGACTATTATATGAAACAAGATTTACTATTCGAAATTGGTGTAGAAGAATTACCAGCCAGTTACCTTAAGCCAGCCCTTGACTCCCTGGTCAAACATATCTCTTCGTCTCTCGAAGAAAAAAAGCTCTCCTATTCAGGGTTAAAGACTTTCTCAACAGCAAGAAGATTAACTGTTCTGGTTGAATCCCTGGCGAAAAAGCAGAATGACGAGACAATCAAAAAGCTCGGTCCTGCTAAAAGAATAGCATTTAATCCCGACGGCACCCTTTCTCAAGCCGGACAGGGGTTCGTCAGATCCGCAGGGATTAGTCCGGAAACTCTGGAAATTGAAAAAACCCCTAAGGGTGAGTATATTTCTGCGATTATTCAGCTGCAGGGAGAAGAGACCTATAACATTCTGAAAAGAATCTTGCCGGAAGCATTTCGCAAGATCAAATTCCCGAAAACAATGTACTGGAACTCCAAGGATATTACTTTTGCCCGGCCGATAAGGTGGCTTCTTTGTCTCTATGGTGTCCAGGTGGTGGATTTTGAATTTAACGGAATCAGAACAGGCAGGTTGACTTTCGGTAATGTTTTAGGAAAGAGAGCTGAAGCAATTGAGCTCAATAATATCTCTGATTATGCCAAAGAGCTTAAGAGAAATTTTGTCTATTCCAACCGGGAAGAAAGAAAAGAGCTTATTCGTAAACAGATAACAGTTCTGGCAGAAACTGTTAAGGGCAAAACCCTGCAAGAAGAGGAACTACTGGAGGAAGTAACAGACTTAGTAGAGTATCCCACAGCTATCTTGACTAAGTTCTCTGAGACATACCTAAAACTGCCGGAAAGAATCATCCATTCTACCTTGGCGAAAAATCAGAAATACTTTCCTCTCTACTCGACAGAAAGCCAAGAAGCCGCTAAGAACCATAGCAGGTTAGTGAGCTACTTTATTTTTGTTGCCAATAATCATCCCGACCAGGCAGAAAATACCAAAGCCGGAAACGAAAGAGTTGTTAAAGCGAGACTTGATGATGCTGTCTTTTATTTTGAAGAAGATCTGAAGAAATCAATCGATTACTTTAACAACCGCCTTTCTAAGATGGTCTTTCATGCCTCGCTGGGCTCGATAAAAGACAAGGTTGAAAGAATTGGCCAGATTTCTCATTATTTGGCAGAGTCCCTGAAGCTCGATAATCACTCCAGAGAACGACTATCCCGTGCAGCCTCTATCTGCAAATTTGATCTGGCAACGAATATGATCGCAGAAAAGGAGTTCACCGGACTACAGGGATATATCGGAATGAATTATGCCCTTCTCTGGCACGAAGATAAGGAAGTCTCGGCAGCGATAGAAGAACACTATCATCCTTTAAGCTTCACAGACACACTTCCCCGATCATTGATCGGAACCATTATCAGTATTGCCGATAAGATAGACACATTATCTTCTTTATTCGCATTAGGAAATATTCCCACCGGCTCAAATGATCCTTACGCCTTGAGAAGAGCAGGTAACGGAATAGTAAGAATGCTTTACGAAAAAGATATTCATCTGGAGATGCCCGAATTATTAGCTTACGTGTATTCATTGGTCAAGTCTGCCGCTGCAAAAACCTCTTCTTCTGACGATAATCAGGAACATATAGAACAACCTGCCAAGGTATTAGCAAATCAAAAAGAACTGCTTCTGTTTTTGAGACAGAGAACAGAGTGGCTTTTGGAACAAAACAAGTTAGACTATGATATAATCAATTCCGTTATGTTCTCAGGTTTCGTCGAAATAACAACCCTGAAGAAAAAGGTCAAAGCTCTGCAGAAATTAAGAACCAGGGACGATTTTGAACAATTGGTCCTGAGCTACAAAAGAGTTTCGAATATCATTTCTGCTTCAGAACTTCATGCCTCACAAGAAGATAAGATCGTCAGCGAACTGTTAAGTGAAGAAGCAGAAAAGGACCTTTTTCTGGCTCTTAATGAGACTGAAACCCAGGTCGATTCTCTTTTAAAGCTCTCTGATTATGAAGGATTGCTCGAACTCTTTATCTCATTAAAAGAGAAAATTGATACTTTTTTCGATAAAATTCTGGTCAATGTTGACGATCAGCGGTTGCGGGCAAATCGCTACGCTCTCCTCAAAAGAATTAAAACCCTCTTTTTGCATATCGGAGACCTTTCCCTGATTGTAATTGAAGGTGAGAAAAAATAGTAGTGGAATTGCCCGTAAGTTCAATAAAAGAGATCTTGTCTGATACAAAAATATAAGGGAGAAAAAATGAAGATTAAGATTGCAAACCGAGCTAAAGCTATCCGCCCCTCTCCAACTCTTTCCGTAACAGCTAAAGCAAAAGAGATGCAGGCTAAAGGAATTGATGTTATTAATTTGGGTGCCGGTGAACCTGATTTCAATACTCCTGATTATATCAAAGAAGCAGGGAAACAGGCTATCGATCAGAATTTTACCCGCTATACCGTCTCCTCAGGCATTTTGCCTCTGCGGGAAGCTATTTGTGCTAAACTGAAAGAAGATAATAACCTCAATTATACCGCTCAACAGATATTAGTTTCACCAGGAGCTAAAGCAGCAATCATTAATGTTTTGATGACTGTTTGTGATCCAAGAGATGAGGTTTTCATCCCCTCACCGTATTGGGTCAGTTATACCTCCCAGGTGGAAATGGTAGATGCTTTTCCGATTATTCTGCCTACAAATGAAAGCTCTAATTTCAAGATCACTGCCGAGCAGTTAGAAGAGGCAATATTATACCATACAACCCCCAAAGCCCTGATTCTCAACTCACCGGATAATCCGACAGGTTGTGTCTATACCCGTGAAGAACTCGCTGCAATAGCTGAAATCTGTCTCAAACATGAGATCATCATTATCTCCGATGAGATCTATGAAAAGATTGTCTATGATAACATTGAACACATTTCTATTGCCTCAATTTCACCTGAGATACAGGATATCACTGTCTTGATCAATGGCGTCTCGAAAGCTTATGCCATGACGGGATGGAGACTCGGTTATGCAGCAGGCAATGAAGAGATAATCAAGAGAGCCGGAAGAATTCAAGAACATACAACCTCCAATGTCTGCTCAATCACTCAGAAAGCAGCTTTAGCAGCCATAACCCATAATGACGGCTCTGTGGAAATGATGAGAAAAGAATTCGAAAAGCGCAGAAATTGGCTGGTTGAGGAACTCAACCATATTCCTAATGTCAGTTGTTTTAAGCCCCAAGGAGCTTTCTATGCCATGCCTAATATCTCTTACTATCTGATGAACAACAAATTGGGAATAAAGAATTCGATAATGCTGTGTACATATTTACTCGAGAAATTTCATATCGCCCTCGTTCCGGGCTTGGCATTCGGCGTAGATAATTATGTCCGTTTTTCCTATGCCACAAGTATGGATAATATCGAAAAAGGGGTAGCCCGATTGAAAGAGGGATTATTGTCTCTAACCCATTAACAGGAGTTACAGATAATCATAACTCCTTTTACCTGGAAGAAATATGAAATTCCTTAATGAAGAGCTGCAGAGAAAGCACCAGGAAAGAAAGAACGATAAAGCCTCCTACTGGACTAACTGGATCGTAAAAATTATCTTACTGCTTTTCGCCCTTTTGATCATTCGTCATTTTTCTGACCTTCACATCCTTTTCTTCGATGATATCTTCCGCTCTTCCAGAGCAACTGAAGAGGTTGAAAACAATCCAGCCTCTCTTCTTGACTGAAGTAAAGAGATCGAATGAATTTGCCTATAAAACAATAACCACGTTAGGAGTTGGACTTGGATTATAAAAAATCAGGAGTCGATATTTCGGCCGGAAATGAAACAGTAAGACTTATAAAACCGTTAGTTAAAGAGACATATAATAAAAATGTCCTCTCTGAACTTGGGGGATTTGCCGGTTTTTATGCCCTCGAAAAGGATAAGTGGCGGGAACCGGTTCTGGTTTCCAGTACTGATGGAGTGGGAACGAAACTATGTATTGCTGAATCAGCCGGACAATATAAGAGTATTGGAAGAGATTTGGTAAACCATTGTGTTAACGATATTTTCGTTCATGGTGCCAAACCGCTGTTCTTTCTCGACTATATTGGCATTGGAAAGCTGAAACCGGAAAAAATTAGGGACATCGTTACCGGTCTCGCTGCTGCCTGCAAGGAGAATCAGATGGCATTAATAGGCGGAGAGACCGCAGAAATGCCCGGAATCTATCAGCGGGAAGATTTCGATCTCGCCGGAACAATTGTCGGTTGCGTGGAAAGAGAGAATATCATTAACGGAAGCAATATTACCGAAGGTGATTTGATCGTCGGATTTCCCTCGTCAGGAATTCATACAAACGGGTATTCATTGGTAAGGAACATTCTCTTCTCCGATGAAAATAACTCTTCCGGTTCCTGTTCTCCAAAAGCAACCAAACCGGAAGGATTGCAACTCACAGATTTTGTAGCTCAGTTTGATAAAACTCTCGGAGAAGAGTTGCTGACTGTACACAAGTCATATTATCAAAAACTGAAACAATATGCAGTCCCGGACTTGATTCACGGTATGGCCCACATAACCGGAGGTGGGATTGCCGGAAATCTGGCAAGAATTATCCCGGAAGGGTTACAGGCTGTCATTGACTGTCAAAGTTGGAATAGGCTCCCTATTTTTGCTTTTCTGCAGAATAAGGGTAACATAGCTGAAGACGAAATGTTCAAGGTATTCAATATGGGTATAGGCTTCATTGCTGTTACACCTCCGGAAACTGCTGCAGAACTCACAAAGAAAGAAAATGGTATAGTAATCGGGAGCATTAAATCTCTCAATAACGTGACAAGTCAGCATCAGAATGAAGCGGAAAGCGTTGTTCTTCTCAAGGATAATCTGAGCGATGATTAACACTTCAAGCGAATTCAGCAACATGATTTCCCGGCTTTCTCAGCTGAATTTCTACTCACGTCCTAATCATTTGAAATGATTTTTGAAATGGATCTATCAGGTTTTATTAAAAACTGAAAACCTTTTAGAACTGATGCCGAAACTGAATCAATCTATTTAGAAACAAGTAACCTCTGAAGGAGAAAAGAGATGAAATGGCGGGTTTTAATCTCGGGTAAATTGGATCCTTACATGAATATGGCTATTGACGAAGCTGTTTATTATCATGTCACGAGAGAGAATACTCTTCCCCTGATTAGATTTTATGACTGGGAACCTGCTTCCTTTTCCTGCGGTTTTAATCAGGATATTGACAAGGAACTCGACTTTCAGCTTTTGAAAAATTCTCCCTACGGTTTTGTCAGAAGACCTACCGGCGGAAGATTGGTTTTGCATGAAGAAGAAGTAACTTATTCTGTAATATCTCCTCTGGATGGCAAAATGGCAGGAAGTATCTCCGATACATATCTGAGAATCGGCAAAGCTCTTGTTAAGGGGCTTAAACAATTGGAGATCGAGGTTGAACTCGCACGGGGCAGCTTAACAGTCAACGAACAAAAACGAAGTGCTAACCCCTGCTTCACCAGCAGTTCACGATTTGAACTTACCTATAAGAGGAAAAAAATAGTCGGCAGCGCCCAAACAAGAAACAACAGAGCATTTCTGCAGCACGGTTCAATCCTCAAATCCTGCAACCAAAAGAGAGTTGCTGATTTCATTCCCGGCTTAACTGAAGATGAAAGACTAAGAATTGCCAGTTTATTAGAAAGAAGAACTATCTCGATCGAATCGATTTTAGAACATCCTGTTACATTTGAAGAAGCAGTCGAGCAACTGTTGTGGGGTTTTAAAAACGAGTGGCTGGAAGATGAGTTTCAGATCATTGAAAACCTTGCCCCCGAAGAAGAAGAATATGCCCGAACACTTGCTCTTAACAAGTACTCTACCGATAACTGGAACAGAAATCTTAAGAAAAAGTCAAAAAGAATTTGACATATATCTAACAATGCATAGATGTTGCTTGATAAGAATGATATGAATAAATGTAAAGATATTTAGGGAGGATTTTGGATGGAGAGAAGAATCATTTTCGCCATTGTCATGCTGCTTTTCTCAGCAAGCTTAGTATTTGCTCAAACTACCGGCAGACTTGCCGGAAGAGTCACAGATACAGACGGAAGCCCGGTGCCATTCGCTAACGTTCTTTTGATGGATACTGAAATGGGTGTCCAAGCCAGAGAGGATGGAACTTATATATTGATCAATATCCCGGTTGGTACTTATGATATTAGGGCTCAGCAGATTGGCTACCGCCCCACCACGATAACCGGGCAACGAATCAATGTCAATGAAACAGCAACATTAAATATAACTATGGCCAGAGATGCTGTAGATATTGAAGGTTTGACCTTCACAGCCAAAAGAGAAATGGTTACCCCCGACAGAACAGGCTCGAGTCGCGGAATAACCCAGGAATCTATTGAGAATATTGCTGTTGACAGTGTAGAAGGCATTATAGCCCTCCAAGCCGGCGCCGTTCAGATTGGCGGTGATCTGCACATAAGAGGTGGACGTGCTAACGAAGTGGTGTATCAAATTGACGGTATGTCCGTCTCTGACCCGGTAGATGGCGGTACGGCTATGACTGTTGACAGGAATGCCATTGCCGATATGGTCGTCATGACCGGGGGCTTTTCGGCAGAGTTTGGCAATGCCCAATCAGGTATTGTAAATATTGTTACCCGTGACGGCTCAAGTGAATACTCCGGTAGTTTGGAGATTATCTCCGATCATATTATTACCGATGGAAGTAATGCTGATGAACTCAAAGGAACTTTGGGCGGTCCGGTTTTAGGTCCCTTCTTCCCTGATTTACGAAACAGACTTACCTTCTTCTTCAATGCTTCCGGTTTATGGCACGATTCACGTTTCCGGGAGTATTATATCAGTGATCCTAATGAAAATCTGGTTAATCTTGTAGCAGACTTCCCCAGAATAAACCCCTATGAAGACAGGGATTCCTTTCTTCTTTTTGATCTCGGATCCAGAAATTATAACAGCTATAATGCTAATCTGAAGATTACCTATAGAATCAACCCCAGACAAACCGTATCATTGGCAGTGCGTCAGGATGGTTCTTTGTCTAATCCCTATCAGCATAGTTGGCGTTATGCCCTTGAGCATTTCGCCCAGATTGAAGAGGATATGCAGCAATACATGTTTACTTATGACCACCTGCTTAATCCGGAGATGAATCTCAATATTAAAGGGAGCTGGTTCAGAAAAGAGCGAACAGAAGGACCCCGTGATTTATCCCGTAATGATTTCTTCAGTATTGACCCCAATTATGAATATAATCCTGACAGCTATCAATCAGACGTTGATGGTATTATTTTCCTTGATGCTCAACAGAGTGGAATAATTGATAATCCTGAATATGGTTTTATCGATCCTTTCTATTGGACTTATAGAGTATTTGGAGTGGAAAGAGAAAGAGCAATCCCTGGTTTTAATCCCCCTGGCTCTTATTGGACGCAGTTCCTTGATGATAAGACAACAACAATGACTTTACGAACTGATTTCGAGTACCAAATGAGTATGATCAACAATATGAAAACTGGTTTTGAAATCACCAACCATGAGATTATAAAGGATCAATTGTTTAATCCCCAAAGGATTAACAGACTGAGATTTGATGATTTTCTCTCCAAAAATGGACAAGTTATTGATGTTATCAAATTTTATGAAGATGAAGACGATCCGACCAGTCCGGTAGTAGATTCAATCGTTGTCTATTCTCACCATGACGTTCTGAGAGCTCTGGAAGAGACTTCCGGCAGAACCGATGGTTACAAGGCTAGTCCCTGGCAGGGTGCTTACTATTTACAAAACCGGCTGGAATTTGAAGGAATGATCGCTAATCTCGGAATGAGATTCGACTTCTGGTATCTGGGTAACGATTATCTGATCCGTCAAGATGACGGAACATACGAAACCGTAACCTGGGAAGATCTTACTGATGAAGAAGTAAAAAAATTCAGAATCATGGTCTCTCCGCGGGTTGGTGTTTCACATCCGATTTCGGAAAGAGCTGTTCTGCACTTTGCCTATAACTATCAAAATCAGTTACCTCAGATGCAGTATATTTTCACTACCGCAAAGCCCGAAGATGCCATCCTTTCACAGGAAAATATTGATGTAGGTAATCCGAGTCTCGAACCACAAACAACCATTACTTATGAAGTCGGTCTGCAAAGACAATTTGGTGAGGATTACATCTTAGATTTGACCGCCTACTACAAAAACATCTATAATTATGTCAGCCTGAGAGAAAGAATTGATCCAAATGATGAAACTATCACCTGGTATCAGTATGTTTCTGAAGATTATGGCAGTGCCAGGGGAATTGATATCACTATGGAAAAAATCCTCTCTAACTTTACTGCCGGGTCGGTTTCGTATTCTTTTGCCTGGGCACAAGGTAACCATTCAGGATTAACAAGGCAGGATGACCGGAGAAATCTGAGAGAATTTCCTCTGGAATGGGATGCCAGACATTCAGCGAACCTGAATCTTGAGTTTCGCATAGGAAGAGATGAAGAATGGTGGATACCTTTCACCGACACAATTTTCCCAATTGATGACCTTTCTATGAACTTTATTTATTCTATCTCTTCGGGATATCCCTATACACCGATGAATCAGGAAGGTACTCAATTCCTGGATACCAACAGCCGCAGAATGCCTCATACAGAAAATGCTAATCTGAGATTTACCAAAAATTTCCGTTTCGGTCAGAAACAAACCTTAAGGTTGTTCGCTAATATTGATAATTTATTCAATCGTCGAAATGTTAATAATGTCTATCCCCGAACGGGATCACCGGATTGGGACGGAGAAGATCTAAGCGAATCCGATGCCAATTATGTCTATCAGGAAGTAATGCATAATTATTCTCAGTTTGTGAATAATCCCGCTAATATCAGCAGGGGAAGAAAGTATTCATTAGGTTTATCATATAGCTGGTAAGAAAAAATTGCCGAACAGCATTTTCACCTGCTTCGGTATTGAATAAAGTTTTTAGGAAAAGTGTCCATAGGAGGAATTAAAATATGGTAATGCGCTATAAAAGGTTATTGATAGCACTTTTCATCTTAATAATGTGTGTGAGTTTTGTTAGTGCTCAAGTAGATGAAACTGCTGTTGTCCCTGAGGTTGAGGAAGAGATAGTGTTTGATGAAGCTGCGCCGGAAATGGGCTGGCTGGAAGTTCTGGCCCGCAAAATTGTCGGCAGCGGATTGGTTGATCTGTTCATACAGGGTGGTTTTGTCATGTGGCCACTACTGGTGCTCTTGATCTGGGCTATTGCCACCGTTATCTGGAAGTTAGTCGTTTTGACTTATGCCAAGGTCAACACCAATGAGTTACTTGCGAAAGTCATACCGTTAGTAGAAGAAAAAAAATACAAAGAAGCTGCTCAAATTTGCGAAGAAACCAGAGGTCCTGTCTCAATGGTTCTTCATTTAGCTTTATTAAAAGCTGATCAAGGTGTTGAAGTTGTGGAAAAAGCTGTCGAAAGTGCTGCCTCATTAGAACTTGCTTATCTTGATAAAGGCTTTATCGCTCTTTCAACTACTATCAATCTTGCTCCGATGTTCGGTTTCTTCGGTACGATCGTTGGTATGATTGCAGCCTTTGATGCTATAGCCAGAGCAGGAGAAGTTGATCCGACCATCGTTGCCTCCGGTATCAAAATTGCCTTGATCACTACTGCTTCAGGCTTGGCTATTGCCATCCCTATCCAGTTCTTCAATAATATGTTTATGGGAATGGTCGACGGTCTGGTCATAGATATGCAGAAAGCCTCAGAATCATTAGTGGAGACCCTTGTTCAAAACAAGCAGGGGGAATAAATGAAGATTCGCCGGAAGAAAAGAGATCCGGGCGGTATTCCGACAGCGTCAATGTCTGATGTAGCCTTCTTACTCTTGATATTCTTCTTAACTACGACAAAGTTTGATATTAAACAGGGTTTAGGTTTGGTTCTCCCACCCCCAGCTGAAGAGGGTGCCCAAAGAGTAAGAGTCAGAGAAGATAATATTGCCCGCGTTTTAATTAACCGTGAGGGAAGAGTTGCTGTGAATGACGAGGAAATGTCCTACCTTGCTATGGAAAACAGGATCAGACAGATGCTGGGACAAAATCCCGACCTGGTAGTTTCTTTGCGTACTGACAGAAGAAGTAAGTATTATCACATGATTGATGCTTTGGATAGATTAAGAGCTGCCGGAGCTGAAAAAATATCGCTTTCCACAAACTAAGGAGGAATAGTGCCGAAACTACAAGCAAAATCAAAACCTGAAACCATTATTCCCACTGCTTCCATGTCTGATATTGCCTTTCTTCTCCTGATTTTCTTCATGGTTTCTACTGTGTTTGTCAAAGAGAGGGGGCTGAGAGTAACTATGCCTGAGGCCAGAAGCATCGAAAAAGTACCAAGAAGAAATGCAGCAACGGTGTATGTTGACCGTAGCGGAATGATCTCTATTGATGATTTCATAGTAGATATCCCTACAGTCAGAGACATAATGATACGCAAGCTTTATGATGATTTTAATACCATTGTCAGTTTTCGCACCGATAGAATGACTGATTATGGTTTAATGGCAGATATTATGGATCAACTCCGTGAGGCTAATGCCCTGCGGGTAGCATTCGAAGCTAAGCAGAAAAGGTAAATGTATTGGCAGATGGATATTTCCTAAGCACAGAATGGAGAAATGATGAGTATTAAACGATATACGGACTGGAAAGATGTTGCCAACAGTTTTTATGACAAGGCCTTGAGCCTGGCAATACTGTTGCTTCTCTTCTCTTTTCTCGTATCGCCTAAGATAGAGGTCAAACCTTATGTTGCCGAGATAAGGGTTACCGAAGCAATTGATATTCCACCGGAAATCAGAGAAAGAATCCAACCACCGGAAGAACTGGTCAGACCACCTGTTGAAATTATTATTGATGATGATCTGACAGGGGATGACGATGATCTTGAAATTGTTGAAACAATTGACCGGACAACACTTGATCCTTACGAAGTTGTAAAACCACCACCGGGATTAGGTGAAACCCCTCGTTTTGTCGCCTACGATGAACCACCAAGACCGATCAGAACAATTCAACCTGAAGAACCTCGTTTTATGGTCAGCGGAACAGTTGTTTTGGAAGTGGAGGTTTTACGGGACGGCTCTGTAGGTGCGGTTGAAATCTCCCGATCACTTATGGGGGGACGGGGTGGTCCTGATGAAGCTGCGGTTGCTGCTGTGAAACAATGGGAATTCAGTCCGGCGAAAAGTGGTGGACAACCTGTTGCAGTCTGGGCGAGAATTCCAATTGAATTTAGAGAAGAGTAGAAAATAAATGATAAGAAATTATTATAAAAAGTAAGGAGAGCGGAAGCATCTTGGTGGAGAGCATGGTTCTTCATCAATGTGGAAGAGGGAGCAATGAACAATAAGGTGATGAATTATGAGAAAATACTGACATCTGTCGATGTTATTCTTAACTCTCATAATCTGTCATATATTTTAGTATCCCGTCTCTAAAGTATTTTGATGGAGGAAAAGAAGCATGAGATTAATGAAATATGCAATATGTATCACCTTGCTTTTCTTTGTTTTTTGGGAGGTGCCCCTAAGGGCTGCTTCAATCGAGAAGAGTGAGACAACAAGAATTATGGATGTTAGCCGATATCATGATGTCGGGAACATCTGGCTGAGAGTCAGTAATTTCGGCTTTTTCGGCTCAGGTAACCATAGACCCCAATGGCCCTCACTGGAGTATCCCGGTGGCAGTGGTATTGATTACCTCTATATGGGTGCGGTCTGGTTTGGCGCTAAAAAAGTGAGACGGGACATACAGGGTAGAAGACTTTTCTGGCGAGAGTGGCCCAATCCTGATGATGAGAACCATGTTATTGCTGAAGGTAGCCCGGATTTTGACCCAATCATTCATACTAAAGTAGTAGTTGATACTCTGGTCTCGGTGGGTTTTGATGGTGATTATTCCTATTATCAATTACTCCCCGCTTATTTCCCGTTTGAATCAAACTATCTCGGTATTGAATACGGTGAATATAACCCTTATGACCGGGTTATTTCTCAATCGATTCGAACACAACGAGCCGGAGTTGATGACGATGGAGACGGCTGGATTGATGAAGATCCCGTTGGGATCGCCTTTCCCTTCCGTCAAGCAGGTGAACTTCCCGATGAGTTAACGGATTTAGGAGGAAAATATCTTCACGAACATGACCCTATTTTCCAAAGTCAGTTGATTGAAGATAATATCGAGATCTGGTTCCCTCTCGGTTTTGTTGATCTCGGAGTTGATCCCTCCGGCGGTTTGTATAATTATACTATGCCACATGATGATGATATGGACGGATTAGCAGATGAAGATGGAGCACCGGTATCAGAACAGGACCTTTTTTCCTATTATTATGACTTCAGCCCTTTCACACCATTGAATGATCCCCGGCATCAGGAGAGAAAAGAGGGTCAATCAGCCAGTTCTTTCAACCATTACCCCTTAAATATCAAAGTTCGTCAGCTCAGTTATCAGTGGAGTTACGAGTATATCAAAAATCTGGTGTATGTAGAATTCAATATCACGAACATGAATCCTGTTGATACGCTCTACGACTGTACAATGGCGATATACATGGACTGTGATGTCGGGCCGCAAGCCTGGGATGGAGACACTCGTTCATTAGACGATGTCAGTGGCTACGTCGCCGGAGAAAATTTCGAATTTGCCTATACACGAGACCATGATGGTGACGGTGGTTTAACTACCGGCTGGATAGGTGCCCGGGTTTGTACCCCAGACCCCGAACAGTTGGATTTTGCCTGCTGGGTCTGGACAAGAGGAGACGGTCCTGACCACCGGCGTCCAAGAAGAATTCCCCCTTTACCAGGCTTAATAACCTCTAATGAAAAATATTGGTTAATGACAGGAAGAAATCCTAATGAAGACAAATTCCGCCCCTTGAGACCCGTCGGCTGGACTCCTGATCAGGATCCCTGGTATGAGGAACCGAATCCTAACGATACCCGGTTTCTATTCGCTTTCTACGGAGATATGCAGGGAGCTACCTCTGCCACTGAGAACTCCTGGAATTTAGCACCGGGCAGGACTATGAAAATTGTTGTGGCTGTCTTCCCGGGAGAGAGCCTCGACGAATTAAAAGGTTCAGCTCTTTGGGCAAAGGAGATTTACGGTGATCCGCAAACTCTGGATACAGTTATCTTACCGGATATTTTTCCTCACTACATCGCTCCAGAACCCCCGGATATCCCTAAAATGTTTGCTGAATTAGCAGATAATGGAAATCGCATTGATGTGTATTGGGATAATCGCTCAGAGTTTTCCCGCGACAGAATGATCGTTCCTGCCGGGCAGTTAGGCTGGCAGAATAATAATCCGCTGCTGGTTGACAGTTATATCAATAGCTTCCCCGATCACTTCGGTATCCCGGAAGATGAATGGCCTGAAAGCTTCACTCCTCCTGATGATAGCGAGAATTATAACGCTAATGCAGTTGTCAATCCCTGGACTGCTCACCGACTTCGTCACGATTTTCAGGGTTATTCTTTGTACGGAAGATCCGGAACTGGTATAGAAGACAACTGGATGCTGGTAAGAAAATGGGATAAAATCGATACTGACCAGGATTGGGAGGACTATGAGGTGGGATTTGTCCCCGAAGCTGGTGTTGATAATGATTTCGGTGGTTATACCGGAAATGATACAAGTCTTCCCGGAGAAAGGGTTGCCGGTGATGCTGATGCCGGTTTCTATTATCTTAATGATATGTATCTCATTGCACCCATAGAGGTAGGAGAAACTGTTATCTCCGGTGATCATATATATCACAACGAGTTTCTGACGATCAATGAACTCCTGGATATCTCAGCCATGAATCTGAGTTTTGAGGAAGAAGCACTTATGTTCAAACATCCTGATCTCAGACCGGAAATCTATCTGGAATTATATGATGACGCCTTGATTCCGCTTCCGGAACATGGCGGACAATATGTCTTTAATGCAGAAAATCCCCAGGAGAGTTTAACTGAACTCAATAAGCAAAGACTTTCCCGCAGATATTACAAACATCATATTCCACATCCCCCTAAAGGTATTGAGTACTATATATCAGTCACTGCCTGGGATAGAGGAATGCCGGATAAGGGCTTAGAGCCATTAGAGTCCGGAAGGGATGCCGAAGCTAATATGAAAGTCTTGTTCCCAGGCCCCTCTGCCCAAAGCAATATGGATAATATCTATGTTGTTCCTAACCCATATTTCGGTCTCAGTAAGTTTGACGGAAGAAGAGAAGGAGATATGAAGGGTGACCGCAGTAAAAGGATCTGGTTTGTTAATCTTCCGGAAAGAGCTACGATCAAGATATTTACTTTAGCCGGTGATTTAATTGATACTATCGAGCATTATGGAGCGGCTCAGGAAGATATTATAACTGTCAGCAGAGCAGCTACCCACGGTTTGACAGCCAGTGGTATGGCTTCCTGGAATGTCCTTTCTCGTAATCAGCAAATATTGGCGCCGGGTGTTTATCTCTACTCTGTTAAAGATCATGCAACCGGTGATATCAAAGTTGATAAATTCGTTATTATACAATAAGGAGGAAAAGTGAGAAAACTATATATACTAATAGCTGTGATCGCTTTAATTCCTTGTCTTGTTTTCGGAGCTATCTTTCCTAAGACCGGAACGGCAGGGTTACAGTTCCTTAAATTGGGCGTGGACGCCAGAGCTATCGGAATGGGTGAAGCTTATACAGCCGTATCAGATGATATCTCTTCTGTTTACTGGAATCCTGCAGGGCTCGCTCTGTCTGATCGAAATCAGGTCATGCTCTCTCATACAAACTGGTTTGCAGGTATCAATCATGAGTACTTAGCGGCATCAAGATACACCTATTTCGGCGTTTTTGCTCTGAGTGTCTCATTTCTTCATATGGATCAGATGGACATTACAACCGAAGAAGTATTTGGTCCTACCGGAGAAACCTTTTCTCCCTATAATCTGGCTCTGGGATTGACTTATGCCAGTCAGTTTACCGACAGATTTGCCTTTGGTCTAACCGGTAAATTCCTGAGAGAGAACCTCGGATGGGAATCACAGCATACCGTTAACGGCTACTCTGTTGATATAGGTACAACCTACAATACAGGTTGGAGGAATTTGAAAATTGGAATGTCGCTGAGGAATTTCGGACCCGATTTGGAATACACCATCGATAATGACGATGATGGACTATTTGACGAAGACCCCTTTGACTTGATTGATAATGATGGAGACGGCCTTGTTGACGAAGACCGGGAAGAATATCCTTTTAAACTACCGATGAACTTTTCTCTCGGAATTGTTATGGATCTCTACCGCAGTGGGAATAATTCTTTGATCGCTGCCTTCCAGCTTGATAATTGCGTTGACAGGCAAGAAACCTGGAATATCGGTGCTGAATACCGTTTAGGTGTTTTCGCTATCCGGGGTGGTTATCAGTTTAACTATGATGCTGCCGACCTGTCACTCGGTTTAGGATGGAGAATCCCGGTCAATTTTGCCATAGTAGATCTGGATTACGCCTATACCCGAATGGGTGATCTGGAAGAAAGTGGTTTAATGTCGAAAGCTCAAAGACTATCTTTGAAGTTACAATATTAACCGTTAAACTCACGGAGAACAGGCATATTCTTTATGTACTGTCTTCTCCGGAATGTAATTATAAATAAAAATCCTAAGGAGGATTAAAATGAAAAAGTCAGTATTGCTCATTAGTGCTGTTTTGTTAACAGTTTGTTTTATTTACGCTGATTTAATGCAACCGGTTGATTTGTTGACCGAACAGGATGATAATGCCGTGCGTGTTATCAAAGAGAATAATCGTGATTATGTTGATGTGCCGGATTATGTATTCGACGTAGCCCCTATGACCATCATGGCTTCCTGGTATGATTATTTCCCCGGTGGTTATGAATCTATTCCTATCCGCATCCAACCTGCTCCGGCTGGACCTCATTCCGGTGGTGGAATTTATCTTGCCTTCCAGGCTATACCATCAGCAGGTGCTGTTCGCCGCGTCTATTATGCTTACATCGAAGATGGGGAAATAACCAGCGGACCTTCCTTGATCGATCTTGCCGGAACTTCAGCTGAAGGTTTCCCCGGTATCGATATTGATCTGGTTACCGGTGATCCCTTCGTCTCCTGGCATACTCCGAGCCCTACAAATCCAGCCTATTATCATTGTCCGATCACTTTCGATCAATATAGCCTGATGGGATTTCCCAGTCTCTGGAATGTACCCTATGGTGTTATTGATAATCCCTATATTGTAGGCCCGGAAGAAGATCAGGAATTTATCTGGCCTTCGGTCTTTGTTGGTCCTTCACCAAATGACGGACAGAGAAGAGTTTATGTAGTTGGAAAGAACTTCGTGAGTAATTTGTCAGGATTCCCCTGTGAGAATTCTCTTATAGCTTATGCCGATTTCACCCAGCCAACTGATCTCGCTTCCTTCGACCCCGATCAATGGACACATATTACTATTCCTCAGCTTGATGCCTGGAGACAGCTGGATCTTCGCCCCTTCAGAGCTACCATAGTTGACAGGGGTTCGGGAAGAATAGCCATAGTTGGTCATTTGATTCAACTTGATTCAGAGGAATCTTTTCTTCCGGAGGAAGTACTCTTTGTCTTAGAAAATGATAATTATGCAGAAGGTGATTGGGATCTGTACACCGGCGATCCGACCTTACCGGTAGATAATCCGGACGATTACTTCATCGGTGATAGTAATCAACCGTATCAGGATCTTCGCTACACCCCTTATGTCAATCGTCATAATACCGTCATCGATGATCAGGGTAACTATCATTTTGTATCTGTCTTTTCTTTATCTACGGAAGAACAGACTTGGTACCCCTATATGACAACGACAAAGCATGTGAAATTCCACCGCGATACGGAAGAGTTTACTATAACCGATCTCTATCCGCGTCATGAAGACGGTGAATCCTTATATTTACCGTGGAGCATTCCACCGGAGTATGATGGTGATAACATGATAATTAATTCCAGCTGGCCCTATTACTGGTATGGCACGGATGAAGCTTTCCATGAAAACTATCACCGTATGATCCAGAAAGACAACAAAATGGTAGCACTCTTTCAGGAGAGTGTTAAAGCAAAAGCTTTCCATGACGGAGACGATCAATATGCTGCCTGGGCAAGTGTACCGGAAACCTATATTATGATCTCCGGAGATTATGGTGAAACCTGGGCTGAGCCAATCATTCTCAACTCCATAGATACACCTGAATTAGACGGATTAATTCCGGCTTACTGGTATATTTCAGATCACATGGAACACCTTTATGACAAATGGTACAGAATTCACTTGATGTTCTACAGCCAGATTGATTACGGTTCCTTTATTCAGGGAATGGGTTCCAATACCGGTGGAAATATTATGTACACTTCCATTGATATCGACTTTAGCGGTGTTAATGTTGATGATGAACATTTTGTAACAGTGCCTGCCAATATGCTGAGACAGAATTACCCCAATCCCTTCAATCCTTCTACTACTATCAGTTATAATCTTCCTGCTGCCATGAATGTCAGCATGGAAATCTACAATGTTAAAGGACAGCTTGTAAGAACTCTCGTTGATGGCTTCCAGCCAGCCGGGGAAAACATTGTCGTTTGGAACGGAACTGATAATACTAACAGAGAAGTCAGCAGTGGCGTTTACTTCTATAAACTCTCCGCTGATAATCATACAGAAATGAAGAAAATGTTACTCGTCAAATAATGGCAAGTAACCGATAATTATGTTCAAGAGCCTGAATTCCTTTCGGAAATCGGGCTCTTTTTCATTCTTTGTGAGCGGTTGTCTATCAGTCCATTTAGAACAATGATATCCCGGTCTGGTTACTAAAAAGCTCATTAAAGCCGTAACAGCGATAAAGATGCCGCATAGGTTTTATTGAATCTACCAAGATAATACTCTTAAATACCGACTCTGATTTGGAGAGTTACTATCCTCGGTATTTAAGAGTACACTATTGAAGTGTAATGTTTATAATCCATTTCACTATAGTGTACTGAGCAGATAAGTCAGCAGAATATCAAACATTTGCTGTTGATCCTTTTGACAGAGTTAAGAAGGGTCTTAACAAGCAATGCATAAAGAAAGTGATATTTTTATTGACTAAATCGTTCTGCAATTATTGTTGAGACAAGTTGAGGTAGAATAAACTATTGTCATATAATTCAGGAGGAAAATTATGCTAAGTATCAGGAGTCAAAACCCGGATAAAAGCAGTCTTAATCATAAGCTAACCGGGTGGTTAGTAATCGTAACCTTGATAATAATCTCAATGATGGTACTGGTTACAGGCTGTGGTAAAAAAGGTTCCTTAAATCCTTTAGAAAGACCGGAGATTTTTATCACATCCTATGAAGGGGTGGAAGATACTGAAGATATCGCTGAAGAACCTTATCTATTCCAGAAAAGAATCTATTGGCGGGGTGAATCAAAAGGTGGAACGGTAGAAGGTTATGCCTACCGTGTCTTGGATGCCGATAATGTTCCCATAAGAACCCCTAAAACTTTGATCGATGCAGATGGCTGGATATATCATTATAAACCGGGAGCAGATCAGTCTATTCCGTTAACTAACCCGGATGTTCGGACAATTTGGACGAACAAGGTGTTTGATGTTATCAATTTCCCCGCTTCTGTTGATGGAGACAGTTCTAATGTGGTCAGTATCTTTGAGGTTAAATGCAAAGATAATTATGACCAGGAGAGTTTAACGGCAAAAAGATACTTCAACGTTACCGGCAGTCCCCCTGATTTTGATGTCATCTTTGCCGGACGATTCTTTCCCTTAAAAGCCGCCTCCCTGGATTTACCGGAAAATGAACGAATATATAAAACCGTAGGTTTAGGTTTTGATGTGAGCTTTCTTTTTACAGAACACACACCATATACTCCATCCGTACCCAATTATTACATGTTTCGTTTAGAAAAACGTAACGTCGTAACCGGTGAATTGATCCCCGGTTCGGAAAAGCCTGCTGACGGAACTTGGTATGATACAAGCCAGCAAAAGAATGTTAGCAGCTTATGGTTGACAATGGAGGGTGATAACCAGGAAGATTTTGCCGGAAGGGACGATGTCTTTTTTGTCTTGAATCCGGACGAATTTGAGAACAATAATCCCAGCAGCCCCAAAACAAGAACCCACTTAATTGCTAAGGCAGTTAGTCTGGGTAATATTCATTCTCCCAACCAGACAGCACAATTTAGTGTATATGAGAACTTTGAACCCTCTGCTCTGGTTTATGAAAGAAGAACCGTCGTTTTGGGAAGGAACCATTTCACAACTTTTCAGGATGATTCCCTCCAAAGACCATTACCGGAACAGCAATCACCTGTACCGGGAGAGGGAACTCAATATGGAACACCCTTCTTTCTTGATAAGGATGGTGATCTTGCTGCCTTGTACAGTCCGGATTTAAAGATCTATCTCCGCTGGGGCTGGAAGGGACAATTTGATAATAACGATCCTGATCAGGGGTTTATCAATGAGGTTCATGATAATGTAACCAGTATAGATTATCTCGCTACGGTCAAGGCTTTTGATCTCAGATTAGATGGAGATTTCTATAATTATCCCCCTTTAGTCCAGGACCCTGATAAAGACTATATCTTTGAAGACCCTGACGGAACGAAATGGTTGAGAGTTCCACGATTTCACCCGATAGATACAAGGGCATTGTTAACCGATGTAACTCCCGGAGAACATCATTTTGTGGTTAGGGTACTTGACTCTCAAAATAAAACATCACCCCCGGTTGACTTCAGTTTCTATATAAAAGAACGGATACCGGAAGATCAAAAAGAGGGTATTCTTATCGTTGCTGATGAAGTATATGCCGGAGCCCTGGGATACATCAATGAGGCAACAAATACTTTCTATGACTACATTGTTAGCGAATATTCCGGTCCGGTAGAAACCTTGAACCGTAATTGGCTTAAGAATAATGTTTGGGACCCCAGGCTGCATTACGGTAGAAATGTTGTATCTCCCACCGATCTGGAATCATACCGCTTGGTAATCTGGCATTGCGATTTCCCGACAGATGTAGGGGCTAGTACCAATTTTCATGAAGATTTTGATACGATCAATCTCTTTATGCGGGGTAACGGTAATATGCTGTTAAGTGCCGGTCAGAATCTGAGAAATATTCATACTCAGTCGCGGGATCAGGGATTCTATAACTTCCTTTTTGAGAGATATTTCGGAATTCCTTTTCAGGAAGCAGATGCAATTTTAAGGCTTTCTCAGGCCTTTACCAGCAATCCTTATTTCATTGGAGCCGACAATGCCCCCGGCAGTCCTCTCAATCTTCCGGGTATTGATCTAAATCTCCAATTCCATCCGATTCTTCCTTCTCAGGGAGGATTAGGACCAGTAGCTTACTTCAATTTTGATCTCATAGATGATCCGAATGTAGAAACAATTTATACTATGAGAACTACTGAGGCAGGAGCTGCCTACGAAGGAGAACCGGTTGCCATTAGAAGAATTACCGACAACAATAAGACTTATATGTTCGGTTTTCCCTTGTCTTACATGGACCAAGATCAAGTCAAAGGGATGCTCAATTTGATTATAGATGACATAGGACTATAATATTAGTTCCGATGACTCTCAACGATAACAGAGGCACTTTGAACAAGTGCCTCTTTTTGTTAAGTTGCTGTCTTCGGTTTAATCGAGAGTAACTTTTATGAGCCAATTCTTTCTGATTGACGGCACTGCTCTTATTTACCGGGCATATTTTGCCTTTATTAATAATCCTCTGCGAAATAGCAAAGGAGAGAATACCAGTGCAATTTTCGGAGTCGTTAACTCTCTGGTAAAACTGATAAGTAGTCATAGCCCTGAAAGAATGATTATCTCTTTTGACCTTAAAGAACCAACTTTCAGGCATGAGATCACAGATACTTACAAAGCTAATCGTCCCCCTGCTCCACCAGAGCTGATTTCTCAGGTAGAGCCAGTCAAAGAGTTTTTCAGTCTGTTACAGATACCGGAAATATCTATTCCGGGTTATGAAGCTGATGATGTACTCGCCACCTTAGCCGAGCAGTATAAAGATGATCATGAGGTTGTTATTATCACCGGTGATAAGGATTTTTGCCAGATCCTTGATTCCAAAGTAACACTGTTCAATCCCTTCACCGACAAAAAAATAGAATCTTCGGATGTTAAGCAAAAATACGGTGTCCTTCCCGAACAGTTCGTTGATTATTTAGCAATATTAGGCGATAGTTCAGATAATATCCCCGGTATCAGAGGAATAGGAGCAAAAGGTGCAGCAAAATTGTTGGGCCAATTTCGCAGTCTGGATGAAATATACAATAATCTTGATAAGGTCGCTTCTGATTCTCTCCGTAAAAAACTCAGCGAAGAAAGAGAAGCAGCATATTTGTCCAAAAAATTAGCCCAAATCGACAGGGATGTCCCCATAGAAAAGAAAGCCGGCTTAGATTTTGAGACGTTGATGAGAAAAGCGACCTTCAATAATGAGCATTTTCACAATGTCACAACTTTCCTGAAAGAATACGAACTGACCTCGATTATCTCGAAGTTGCAGCAGTTAGGCATTCTCTCTGCTAAAATTAACAATGAAGATCCAACTGCTAACAACCTGAATCACCCTTCTGACCAGACACCCCATAACAATAAAAGTCAGAGCAAGCAAGCTAAAGGACAGGATCAAGATCAGGAAATTGAACAATTATCCTTTGCTTTTTACCACAATGAAGACAGGGAGGATCTCTCACAAATGATCATAACTGAACAAGCCGAACTAAACAGATTCTTCGACAGTATTGAGCCCTCAGCAGTGATAGCAGCAGCAGTGATTCCTTCTGAGAGAAGAGGTCCGGTTTCCGGAGAGAATACTCTTACTTCTGAACTACTCGGCATATCTCTCTGTCCTGAACAAGGCAAGGTCTATTACCTCCCCCTCAACCATAAGAATGGAAACAATCTGCCCTGGAAGATGGTAAAAGAACGATTAGAAAATCTAAGCCCTAAAACTCTGTTAACGGGGCATGATCTGAAACAAGACCTTCTCCGATTAGAGGATCAGGGATTATCGCTAACCGGAAAATTATTCGATACAATGATTGCTTCTTATCTCCTTGATTCCTCACTCTCAAGACATTCTCTGGTAGATTGCGTAAAAAGAGACTTAAAGCTCGATATTGACACTTCAGGGGAATTACTCGGCTCAGGAAAGAACAAGACCGGATGGTCAGAGGCAAACCAGGAAAAGGTCGCCGCTGTTGCTTCAGAGGATGCCAATCTGATCTTCAAATTAAGAGAATTATACAAGAAAAGACTACAAGAGAGCAACCTTGCTGATCTGTTCTTCAATATCGAGATGCCTTTGCTCCCTGTACTGATGAAAATGGAAAGGGATGGAGTACATCTCGAATGCTCTCTCCTGGAAGAAATAAATCAGGAGCTAAAAAAGGAGATAAATAATCTTACCAATTCCATTTTCCGGATTACCGGCAGAGAATTCAATATTAATTCAACTCAGCAACTCAGCAAAATTCTCTTTGAAGAGATGGATATTTCCCCTGTTAAGAAGACCAAAACTGGATATTCAACCGATAATTATGTCCTGGAAGTACTCGCTGAAAAACACGAAATAGCCAGATTATTGATTGATTACAGACAGCTTTCCAAACTAAGGACAACCTACGTTGAAGCTCTCCCTAACCTGATAGATGAAAAAACCGGCAGAATACACTCCTCCTTTAACCAGACGGTAACTTCAACCGGCAGGCTATCATCTTCAAATCCTAATTTGCAGAATATTCCTATCAGAAGTAAAGCCGGAAAACAAATCAGAAAGGCTTTTACAACAGACAGGAATGATTATCTTATCCTTTCTGCTGATTATTCGCAAATCGAACTCCGCATCCTGGGGATACTCTCCAAGGACAGGAATCTTATTACTGCCTTCAATCATGATCAGGATATTCATGCCCAAACTGCCGGTCTGATTCTCAACAAACCGATTACTACCATCGATCAGGATGAGAGAAGAATGGCCAAAGCGATAAATTTCGGAATTATCTACGGAATGGGTCCCAACAAGCTCTCCCGTGAAACTAACATCAGCAGCTCCAAAGCAAAAGAATTTATCGAAGCTTACTTTACAAAATTCTCCCGGGTTAAGGAATATATTGAACAGCAAAAAAATAAAGCTAAACGAGACGGGTATGCTGAAACTATTATGGGAAGAAAGTTGATCATTCCCAATATTCACAGTTCGAACCAGAGATTACGAAGTGAAGCGGAACGCATTGCCGTGAATATGCCTATTCAGGGAAGCGCTGCCGATATCATAAAAATTGCCATGTTAGGCATCGCTAAGGAATTCTCCCGGGTGAACAATAGTGAAGATAGAATCATAGCCCGAATGATTATCCAGGTTCATGATGAATTGGTGTTTGAAGTCTATAAACCGGCACTGGAGGAGATAAGAGAGCTTGTCATCAAAGAGATGAAAAACGCCCTGCCCGAAAAATACAGAATTATCATTCCCTTAGTGGTTGAAGCCGGTTTCGGTATAAACTGGTTCGAGGCACACTCCTAACCTGAGTACGGGAACCCCCATGTTCTTCATACCTTAATCTCTCTTTCTACTAATACCGGATGGCAAACTGAGGGCAAAGAACACAGCCAGCATAAAAGAAAAAAGAGAGAAATATACAGCATAACGATAGCTTCCCGAAATATCCTTCAGCAGACCTCCGGCAAGTGTTCCCGTGAAAGGTCCGATCCCCATAACGATAAGAGTTGCCAGTCCCCATATTTTGCCCAGATTTTTCGCTCCGAAAACAGAACCTGTGTATCCAACCACTCCTCCCGGAATGATTGCCCAATAGATCGCAAAAAGTAAACAGGCTAACAAAGACCAATATCGAAAATTACCGGATAATAGTAAAAACACGCATGCTGCCATCCCCAGAAAGGTACCAACAATCAGAATTCTTCTCCTTCCCTCCGCTTCCGTGTTACTTTTCTTAACCAATCTGTCTGCAATTACTCCCATTATGGGCATGGAAATTATCCCGATCAAACCTATAAGAGAATATGTTTTTATCGCTTCTCCCCGGGTCCAGGCTAAATCATCCGTCCAATAACTTATCACCTGAGTCCAGATTAGAAACTCAGCCATCATACTAAACAGAAAGGTGAGTATTACTCCCCACATCGCGTAATAACCATAACACTGTTTTACGGTAAGTGACTCAGCTTGAACTCCTAAGTTTTTTTTGCTCTCTAAACCCGAAGGGCGCATCCCGTAATGTTCAGGATTTCTTTTGGCTATAAGAACAGCTAAACTCATCGCTATTAACATCAAAACACCCAGAATACGCATAGCTATCCGCCAATCATCAGATTCCCCCGATTCCATTATACCCCTGGTTAAATTAGTCAAGAGAAGCTGCGATAAGGGAGCTCCCATAAAAACAATTCCCCATATTGTGGCATAGGTCTTTCCAACAAACCATTTCCGTACAGAAACAGTCGAAGTAACCCAGAGCATTCCGGTGGCCATACCACCGAGAAAACCAAAGGTGAGCAGATAAGAATGAAAACTATTGCTGTAACTGGTCAGATAGAAACCAAGAAAGGAAAAAACGGCAGCTATCAGATACGCCGGACGTGTTCCCCATCTGTCGAGCAGCAGACCACTGAAAAAGGCAGTTATCGCATAGAAAAGCATCATAAGGGAATAACCGAGACTTACCTGAGCCTGACTCCAACCCAATTGGGTGCTCATAGGATCCTTTAACAAGGCAAATGTCGCCCGATAACCAAAAAGGCAAAACACTGCCAGCCAGGAAGTTAAAATGACAGATATTCTATACCACTTATCTTTGTTGCTCATTATGATCATTTTTCTCTACTCCTCTTACGCTGTTATACCTTTATGCTGAAAACGTTTTTCTTGGCAAATGTTTTTAACCTGCGATAAAGACTTGATAATTTCAGCGAAGTATTCCTTACCGGGTCAGGTATTAATTACACGCTCTTAGCCTTGTAGTTCCCTATTGGAGAGGATGTTTTGGTTGACTTAAATTGCAGTGCATATTATTTAGTAATAACTTACTGGCTATCAGAGTTATAACAATAAAGGCTTTGAATATAAAGCTATGTAGGTGAGGATTATATGTACAGTTTTAGAACAATAATTTTGGGCACAGACCCCAAGAGCATCTCCTCTGTTGGAGAACACCTAAAAGAGGTGTTCCATGACGAGGTAGTTACAATCTATATCCGGGTTGAATTCGAAGAATATCTGGCTAAACATAAACCGGATATCATGTTGATTGATCTTTCCTCGGCTCTGAGTTCAGCTGAAAAGAAAAATATCACTGAATCCGTAATGATAATCAAGGATAGATATCCCCAGGCTGTTTTGATGGTTTACGGAGGGAAAAAATCAACCTTGAAGGATAAAAACTTTCAGGATTCCATTGATTATTTCTCAGGAAAGACAGTTACTAAAATTGCTGATGATTATATGAAAGCAAGAACTCAGGCTGTTCTTAAGGGAAATAGAATGATTGCAATTTTAACCGGTTTCTTTGCTCCCTACCTGATAGGTAATTACGAACAGCCTGGATTTGATCGACTCCTAACCGCAACTTACAGCAGAGATGAGAATCTTGAGCTCATCGAAAAAATGAAAAAAAGCTTCCTGCTTTTCCAGCCTCTGCTGCAAGAGAAGAGTCAGCAGCTTATTGAGAATGCTTTGAATACCTACCCTGAGCGGGACCTCACCCCGGAAGAGATAGAAGAGATCCAAGAGGCGTTCTATTTCCAGTTCACACACTTGACTGCAATGAATAACTTCAGTGACCGGAGACGGTATTACGCCGAGAAAGATGTCATTACAAACATTTGGGAATCAACAATAGACTTTGTCCGGGAAATAGAAGACAGCATAATCTTTGGCTGTCATAAACTGGGTGACACTGTTAACCTTAAGATTTCCTCTCCGGTAGATTATGACCTGAAGAAGATTAGTAAGAGAAGTAATTATTACAAACTAATCGAGTCAATTGAACCTTACGGAACAATGACCTTGAGAAGTGGTGATCAGATCATCTATCTCGGTTCGGGACATCCAGAGGATCGAGATGAACCGGTTGAGGGGACACTGATTAATATGCAGTTTAAGGTAGTCGTTCCCGCCCGGGGCAGAAGAGGCATTAAAAGACTTTAGCTCTTTTTGTTCAGATTTTGACTTTTCAATTTAAGGAGATCGATGAAAAACGAACTGGTCTTGATATTGGATTTGGGTTCTCAATATACACAATTAATCGCTAAATCCACCCGTAAATTAGGGATATATTCGGAAATTGTGTCCTTCAACATAACTCTTGCTGAAATCAAAGAGATCTCTCCTATGGCGATTATACTCTCCGGAAGTCCCTTCAGTATCAGTCAAGCTGATGCTCCGGTTCCCGAAAAAGGTATCCTTGATTTAGGCATACCGGTCTTAGGTATCTGCTACGGAATGCAGGTTCTTGCCCACTGGTTTGACGGATTCTACGATAGGTCGGAAAAGAAGGAATTCGGAAGTGCTCTGATAACTGTCGAGACCGCTAATCCCCTTTTTGCCGAACTTGGTAAGGAAGAAAAAGTATGGATGAGTCATGGTGACTCCTTGCAAAAACTCCCGCCTTGCTTTTCTGTAATTGCCGAAAGCGATAATTCACCCTTTGCAGCTATAAATCATAACAGTAAACCATTCTATGGACTACAATTTCATCCCGAAGTAACTCATACTCCAAATGGATTAGTGATCTTAGACAATTTCTTGAAAAGAATCTCCAGGTTCAAGGGTGATTGGACAGCTGCTTCTTTTGCCGAAAAAGAGATTTCTGAATTGCGTAAAACACTTGAACATGGCAATGTATTGCTTGCTCTAAGCGGTGGTGTTGATTCCTCAGTAACCGCTGCTTTGCTGGATAGAGCAATTGGAGACAGGCTCATTGCCGTATTTGTCGATACCGGTCTTCTCCGGAAAAATGAAGCTGAACAGGTTAAAACTATATTCAGCAAAGATTGGCACCTCAACCTTATTACCATTGATGCAAAAGATCTGTTCTATCAAAGACTATCCGGCATCTCAGATCCTGAAGAGAAACGAAAGAGAATCGGTAAAACATTTATCGAAGTTTTTGAAAAAGAAGCCGAACGGCATGAGAAAATCAAATATCTTGCCCAGGGCACGTTGTATCCCGATGTGATTGAAAGCATCTCCTTCAAAGGCCCTTCAGCAACCATTAAGTCACATCATAATGTCGGGGGACTTCCCGAAAAAATGAAGCTGAAAATCATTGAACCCTTGAAAGAATTATTCAAGGACGAAGTACGGCTTGTCGGCAAAGAACTTGGATTACCGGATATAATCCTGCAAAGACATCCCTTCCCCGGTCCCGGTTTGGCGGTCAGAATTCCGGGAGAGATATCTCCTGATAAGGTAAATATCTTACAAGAAATAGACCAGATCTTCATCGAGGAGTTACTAATCAACAATCTCTATCACGAAGTTTGGCAGGCTTTCGCAGTCTTACTCCCTGTCCGGTCGGTAGGAGTTATGGGAGATGAAAGAACTTATGATTATGCCTGTTCTTTAAGAGCAGTATGCAGTAATGACGGAATGACTGCAGACTGGGCAGAACTTCCGGCAGCTTTCCTTAAAAGAGTTTCCAACAGGATAATCAATGAAGTTCCTGGTGTCAATCGTGTACTCTATGATATCAGTTCCAAGCCCCCGGCAACAATAGAATGGGAATAGCATGTTTTTGAAGGATCAATTATGGTTGATCTGAAACAGCAGGTATCTCGCTCCCTTTTGCCCTATACTTACTTCAGGCTTTCAGAATATGGGATTATGAAAAGAAAAAACAGGAACCATTAATGTCATACAATACCAATCATCGCAAAACATTTTCCGTTTATCCTTTGCTGCTTCTCAGTTTTCTTCTGGTTTTAATCGCTCCTCTTTCCGGACAGATTGTCGCCCGGGTCGGAGACTATAAGATTACAAACACTCAGCTGTCACAGGAAATTGAGTTTATCAGCAGAAAGAATGAGTATTCCGGATTAACCTTTTTAGAGAGAAGAGAAATTGCTCTTGATAACCTGATTAACGAACAACTGCTTTATCTCTATGCTCTCGAGAATAATATCGAGGTTACTGTTCATGAAGTTGAACAATACTTCATTGCTCAATTCGGAAATCTTCCCAAATTCACCGCAGAAGATGGATTCTTTGACTGGCAAAGGTTTCAGGAATTGAAAAAAACACCGGAGGTTCGCACAATTATGAACGAACTACAGAGGGAATTATTGATCATCAAAACAGAGACTATCCTGAAGAATAGTTTCAGGTTCTCCGATCATGTCCTTCTGGAAAGCTTCGTTCTCGAGAACACTGACATAGACATCTCTTATACTGTGATCAATGGAGAGGATGTTAATATTCCACTATTCCTGCACCCCTTTGAGGCTTACGAGTATTATCATGCTAACCGGGACAGATTCCCCACTCCGGAATATTATCAGGTTGAATTTTTTCTCCTCCCTTTCCATGATTTTGAAAACCAGGTTACCGTTTCTGATGAAGAAATCAGCGATTATTATACTACTATTGACTCCCTTTCCACACCTCTTAAAGAAGAGATTAGAGAAACCATCCACCAAGAAAAACTCAAATCATTGGCATTGAAGGAAGCATTGTACTTACGGGAAAATCTTGTTGCAGGAAATAGTATCGAACTTGATATCCTGAAAACCACGCTCTACAGCAGTCATTTCCCAGAGTTAAATCTTAGCTGTATCTTTTCCAAATATGATATTCTATCTGAGGTTGAGAATATTGAACCACGCGAATACTCTCAGCCTTTAGAAACCTCTTATGGATATCTGGTCTTCAGGGTCATTGAGCAAGGTCAAACTGATTCCTCTTTGATCTATCCTGTCGCTCGCAAAATATGGCAGGATTTTACCAAAGACCGCTTGATAAGCAGATATAATCAGGAATATCGGGAGTATTACAGAAACAATCTGAATGACTTTATCGTACCGGCAGTTCATGTTACCAGTCTCACCATTGATCTTAAAGAGATCCGGGTTGATGAAAAAATCACCGGTGAGCAACTCAGAACTTTCTTTGACCAAAACAGGCATCTCTTCTCCGCTGAGGAACTAAGAGAGGATTTCTACGGTTTAGAATACAGGGTGAGAGAAAAATATTTTCAACACAAAATAACAGAGCTTAAACAATGGATTGAAGAGAATATTTTCTTCCTCGGATATGACCTGCTGCCCGATGAAGAGAGATTATTGGAAAATAAGATAACTGTTGCCAATCAGGTGGTCTTTCTTGCTAAACTGCCAAACAAAAACAGAGTCGGACAAAAGATCAGCAGCCAGCTATCAGCAAAAGCTTTCCCGGATCGAGATAAAGAAACCGTTGATGACTTTAACAATGACGATGAAATCTTCGATAGGGGTTTTAGAAACATTCGCTTTCAGGCAGATAATATTACTGATGACCGATTTGTCATCTATTATCGGATTAATTCCTACTTCCCTGCCTACCTTCCGGGATATGAAGATGTAGAACCGTTTTTAACAGAACGCTTCGATTTTGAAGAAAACAAAAGGGAGACTGATTATCAAGAATACTACGAGCAGCATCTGAACACTTTCGCTGTTCCTGACAGCGTACAGCTGACCGGAATCTACATTCCGGTAAAGACAGATACATTGACTATTAGTGAAGAAGAACTGAGACAATACTATATATCTAACAGTGAACGATTTCTTACTGAGCCGGAAGCTGTTATCGAATACATATTTCTCCCTGATCCTGATCTTCGATATCGCGAATTGATCGGGAACATCTACAGCTGGGTCGATGATAAGATTTCTTTGTCGTTGCTTCAATTCTGCTACGGCTCTGAACAGGATATTCCCCAGAACCGCAGTTTTACATACAGCTCACTTCCGGAGTTTTTGAATAATTTGATCCAAAACATACCGGTTAACCAAACAGAAGGACCTGTATATTATAATCAGGGTTGGTATATCATAAGAAAAACAAGAGAGATCCCTCCGAAAAAAATGTCTTTTGATGAAGTAAAAAATGAGCTGCGCAGAGAATTATTAAGAAAGGAGGCCGACCTGATAGCCTATGATAAGGCGCGTCAAATCTTTATCGAAGTTAATAGTATTGATGATCTGAAAGCTTATGAAGATACTCTGGCTGTCTTTAACACAGAAAAAAAAGGAGTGGACAAAGAGTTCCACCCACTGGGAGATATCTCTCTCTATGCTCCGAGAATACTCAATCTTCGCCGTAACGAAAAACTGAATACCTTATACAAAAATGATAAAGGGTACGGGGTGATCTTTCTGCTCAGTAAAGAGACCAATAACCACCTCCCTTACGAAGAATCCATTCCGTTGATCAAGAAGATGATCGCTGAAGAAAGAAGGAGTATTAATGCCAGAAATTACATCAGACAACTAAGAGATCTCATTATCTCAGATGCTGACCCAGACTCTCTTCTTTTCTTTTTCGGAGGATGGATCCGGGAAAATAATCTTACCTATAACAGTATCATCCCAAAAATCCCCTATAGTAAATTGATTGTCGAAGACGCCGTCAAAAGAGATGTGGGAGAAATTAGCCATGTTATAAACCTCGGTGATGAAAATTATACTTTTTACCGGGTAGAGAGAAAAAAAGTGGTAGGAAGAGAAGCTTTCCAATTCGTCCGGGACGATTATCGCGAACAGATAACTGCTCACGAGTTCAAGGACTGGTTGAATCAGTACAAGAAAACCAAACTTATTGAAAAATATTAGCGTTTTACCTTGACATTTTTATCTCGTTTTCAAGGTTGTTCTCAATGAAAAGAGGGTTGGCGGGATAGCTCAGTAGGTAGAGCAGAGGCCTGAAAAGCCTTGTGTCCCCAGTTCGAGTCTGGGTCCTGCCACCATTTTGATAATAATGAAATTGAATGATATATGTTTAACGCATAAACGATTTCTCCCCATACCTGCCAGAATTGTTTCTATCTTAAGGTATGAAATATCCCTTCCAAAGCGACATAAATCCACTACAACCGATCCTATAATCAAACTTACGCAGAAATTACTTGAACGATTAGTTAACCTTTCTAAGTTCGTCCTCATTATTTTTTAAACTACAGGAGATGTAACATAATGTCTAAAAAGATGGAAAAGAGTCGTGATGGTGTCATCATTCTGGAGGAAGATTCCCCGGAAAAGATGGAAGTGGAAGATGTTGAAGTTGACGCTTCCGAAAACTTGGTAAAAACACCTGTCTATATCTATTATAACTGGTGTAAAAAATGTGGTATTTGTGTTTCATTCTGCCCGACTGGAACATTAGGACGTAAAGCCGACGGAACGCCTTATGTCAAAAACCCGGAAAAATGCATTCACTGTGAGACTTGTGACCGGTTATGTCCTGATTTTGCCATTACCGGTGCAAAAAAATAAGGGAGATATCAGATATGGGCGAAAAGAAAATCATTCCGAAAGGTAAACAGAAGACAACTACCAGCAAAAAAACTCTCACCAAACCAGTTAAACCCAAAGATCCGCAGAAAAGATGGGTCTTGATGCAGGGTAATGAAGCAGTGGCTAAAGCTGCTATTGAAGTCGGACTAAACTTCTTTGCCGGATATCCTATTACCCCCTCTACCGAAATTGCTGAAATTTTGTCTGAAGAATTACCTCTGAGAGGCGGCAGTTATATCCAGATGGAAGATGAAATTGCCAGCATCTGTGCGATCATTGGAGCTTCTTTAGCCGGAGCCAAAGCCTTGACTGCTACCAGTGGCCCCGGTTTTTCTCTCATGCAGGAAGGTATTGGTTTTGCCAAGATTACAGAAACACCCTGTGTGGTCGTAAATGTACAACGAGCCGGACCAAGTACCGGCCTTCCAACCAAGCCCTCACAGGGAGATATGATGCAATCCCGCTGGGGCTCGCACGGTGATTCCCCGGCAATAGTCCTTTACCCGGATTCCGTGAGAGAAACATACGAGTTGACGATCAGAGCTTTCAATCTCTCAGAAAAATACAGAACCTGTGTTGTCCTGCTTCTGGATGAAGTTCTCGGTCACATGAGAGAAGCAATCTGTCTTCCGGATATGTCCAAGTTCCGGATTGTTAACCGCCTGAAACCGACAGTTCCTCCTGAATGGTATAAACACTATGATGAAGACCAGAAATACCTTTCCCCCCTCGCCAGTTACGGAGAAGGTTATCGTTTCCACGTTACCGGTCTGGCTCACGATGTATATGGCTTCCCTACTAATAAACCTATTGAAGTGGCAACAATGATGAAGAGGCTGAAGAAAAAGATTACTCAGAATATCAGAGATATTGTACAGATAGAGAGTTTCATGATGGAAGATGCTAAAGCCGCTGTTTTTGCGGTAGGCATTATTGCCAGAGCAGCCAAATCCGCAGTTTTAGCGGCTCGTAAAGAAGGTTTTAAGGTCGGATTATTAAGGCCACTTACTATCTGGCCTTTCCCCGATGATGCAGTAAGAAAGATGTTGAAGAATGTTGATACAGTCATTGTCCCAGAAATGAACCAGGGTCAGTTAGTTCATGAAGTCGAGCGTTTGACCAAGGAAAAAGAAGACAGTGATATCAAGAAGATCCAAAAAGCAAACGGAGAATTAATAACACCAAATGAGATCTACAAAAAGATAAAGAAGGTGTTGTAATGGCTAACGTCTCACAGAAAGTAGTCCATCAATATCTGCGGCATAATAAAAAATTCCCCAATGTCTGGTGTGCCGGGTGTAGTATCGGCATCGTTTTAGGCTCAATAATCAGAGGTATTGCCGAACTGGACATACCCAAAGATGATATTATGATGGTCTCCGGGATTGGTTGCTCCAGTCGAATGCCGGTTTATGTTGACTTTAACTCTCTTCATACACTGCATGGGCGTCCTATTGCTTTTGCCACCGGAATCAAAGCCTTCAAGCCGCACATGAAGGTGATCGTCATAACCGGTGACGGTGATGCCACTGCTATAGGAGGAAATCACTTTATCCATGCTGCCCGTCGTAATATTGACCTCACGGTGGTAGTAATTAACAATCATATCTACGGGATGACCGGTGGTCAGTATTCACCCACTACCCCCTCAGGAGATTTCGCCTCCACCTGCCCTTACGGTAACATAGATTCACCTTTCAATATCTGTAATTTGGCTATCGGAGCAGGTGCTACATACGTGGCCCGCTCAACAGCTTTTCATGCCTTAGAAGTTCAAAATCTTTTCAAAGAAGCTATCTTACATCATGGTTATTCTGTTCTGGAAGTTATCTCTGCCTGCCCTGTTATTTACGGCAGACTTAACAAAAAAGGGAGTGCCTCACGCATGATGGAACATATGCGGGACAATTCCATTAGTGTCAAAGCAGTGGAAAAACTACCCCCGGAACAGACGGAAAATAAGATTATCCGTGGTGTTATAAAGCATGATACCAATTTACCTGAATATACCGCCCGATACGCTCAATTAGTAGAAAACTTGAGAGAAAAGAGAGACGGAGGCAGAAATGAAGATGTCTGATCGCAGAGTAACAGAAATTCGCCTGAGTGGCAGCGGAGGACAAGGGTTAGTCTTAGCTGGTATTGTTCTGGCAAATGCAGCTGTCTATGATAGAAAAAGAGTAACCCAGACACAGAGTTACGGACCTGAATCAAGAGGTGGGGCAAGCCGGGCTGATGTAATACTGAGCAAAGATGAGATCTTTTTCCCGGAAGCCACAAGGTTCGATATCCTGCTTGCTCTTACTCAGGAAGCATGTGACAAGTTTCTATTCGATTTGAAGGATGACGGATTTCTGATAGTTGACAACTCGATAGTCAAGAATATCGCTTTAGTTAGTTCGACGGTTTATGAGCTCCCTTTCACTGAAATAGCTCTAAAAAAACTTGGCTCACCACTTCCGACTAATATTCTCTCACTCTCCTTTCTGATAAAAATATCCGGGATAGTCTCCGAATCAGCATTGAAGAAAGCAATTGAGTCAACCGTAAAAAAATCTTTTGTCGATATCAATCTGAAAGCTATGAAATTGGGATTCGATCTTGCCAAGAAATACAAACATCATGACAGGAAGTAACTCATATTGATTTAAACTCTCGAGTGTCATCAGAAATCCTTTTGTTTACTCGAGTCCTGAATATAAGGATTTAATCTATATTCTGAAGAAAGATTTAAGGAGTCATTTAAATGATCAAGAAGATCAATCATATCGGTATAGCTGTAAAAGACCTCGATAAAGCAATTGAATTCTACCGCAAATTAGGTCTGGAGGTTTCCGGCACTGAAGTGGTAGAGTCACAGAAAGTAAAGATTGCCTTTATTACCGTCGGTGAGACTAGGTTAGAACTATTGGCTGCCACTTCCGAAGATAGCCCGATTGCCCGTTTCATTGCGAAAAAAGGGGAAGGTATTCAACACTTAGCCTTCGATGTCGATGATGTTAGAAGCCAAATAGAGCAGGCAGAAGACAATGACATCGAAGTCATTGATAAAGAACCAAGACCGGGCGCTCATGACTCTTTGATTGCTTTTCTCCATCCTAAATCAACCGGCGGAGTTCTGATAGAATTCTGCCAGGAGAAAGAGAAGAATTAACATTACAACCTTCTGTTCTCTCTTCAATAGATTAGAGATTCATACCATATACCTGGGGGCTTAATGTCTATGTTAGAAAAAATCCAGAAGCTGATCCAAAAAAGGGAAGAAGCACGCCTTGGCGGCGGTGAAAAACGTGTTCAGGCTCAACACGACAAGAATAAGATGACCGCTCACGAAAGGCTTCAAATCCTGCTTGATCCCGACAGTTTTGAAGAATTTGATATGTTTGTTACCCATCAATGTCAGGACTTTTCCATGCAGGATACTCTCTATCCGTCAGATGGTGTGATCACGGGATGCGGTGCTATCGATGGCAGGCAGGTTTTTGTTTTTGCTCAGGACTTCACCGTTTTTGGCGGTTCGCTGTCCAAAGCTCATGCCGATAAAATCTGTAAAATAATGGATATGGCTATGAAGGTCGGAGCCCCTGTTATCGGCTTGAATGATTCAGGGGGAGCAAGAGTTCAAGAGGGTGTTGATGCCTTAGCAGGATATGCTGAGATCTTCTGGCGAAATGTTATGGCTTCAGGGGTTATCCCCCAGATATCTGCTATTATGGGTCCTTGCGCCGGTGGGGCTGTCTATTCTCCGGCGATAATGGATTTTATTCTGATGAACAAAGAGAACAGCTACATGTTTGTAACCGGGCCTAAGGTGGTCAAAACGGTGCTAAATGAAGATGTCAGCACTGAAGATTTGGGTGGAGCCTATATGCATTCAACCAAGAGCGGTGTCGCCCACTTCATGACCGATAGTGAAGAAGAGACGCTCCTAATGATCAGGAAACTGATCAACTTCCTCCCCTCCAATAATCTGCAGGATCCTCCCGGTGTTGCTAATACTGACCCGATTGACCGTCTGGTGGAAGAGTTAAACGAAATCGTACCGGACAATTCCAATAAATCTTATGATATGCTTGATGTAATTTACGCTATTGTTGATAATGAAGATTTTTTGGAAGTAGCCGCTTCCTTTGCCCAGAACGTGATCGTTGGCTTTGCCCGGATGAATGGATATACTGTTGGAATTGTTGCCAATCAGCCAAAAATATTGGCAGGATGCCTTGACATCAACGCTTCCATAAAAGCAGCAAGATTTGTCCGTTTTTGTGATTCATTCAACATTCCTCTGGTAGTTCTGGAAGATGTCCCCGGTTTTTTACCCGGATTAAATCAGGAAAGCAACGGGATTATCAGAAATGGGGCAAAACTGATGTACGCCTTTGCCGAGGCAACTGTGCCTAAAATTACAGTAATCTTGAGAAAGGCTTACGGTGGAGCATATTGCGTAATGAATAGCCGTCATATGAGAGCCGATGCTGTTTATGCCTGGCCTACCGCTGAAATAGCTGTTATGGGTCCCAAGGGTGCTGTGGAGATAGTTTTCCGCAAAGAGATGAAAAATGCAGAAAATGTTGAAGAATTAGTGGCTCAGAAAGAACAAGAGTATATTGATAAATTTGCCAATCCCTACAAAGCTGCACAAAAAGGTTATATTGATGATATTATCCTGCCTGCCATGACCAGGTTTAGAATTATTCAGGCTTTAGAAACATTTGCCGGCAAAAAGGATAGTATCCCTCCCCGTAAACATGGGAATATACCCCTTTAGATCTTGATGATAGACGCTAACTAATGAATACTACTAATAATTTCTCTCTGCTAAGCCTTCGCTTTCTCATTGCAGCTATCATCTTCTGCCTCCCCTTTGCTACTATCCATACCTCTGTTCATCATGAGATTGATGATCTTAACCTTGAAGAAATATCTTTCACAGAGTTAGCTTTTAGATTGAGTATTCCACCAGGCAAATTGATAAAATATTTCGATCTGGATCCCGATATTAATCGAAGCATGACTCCGGCTGAATTGGGAATTGACAGGAAGAGTATTGATCAGGCTCGCCTTAGATTTAAGAAGAACAAATGGCGCTTTAGCTGGAATATTGTTCTTCTCGGTATGCTGGTAATTTTTTCCAGCCTTTCCCTGACCGGACTCTTTATTTCGCTTCTCAGTAAAGTAGTGTTGTTTTCAGAAAGTTCGGACAAATCGATTGCTTATCTCAAGAAAAAAAAGAACGAAGGACTGAGGAATATCAAATCCCGTGATACTAGCTATAATGCCGTTGTGGCAGCTATTACCGCTTTTCATCTTCATATTCAGGAAGCAGAAGAATTTGGCAAGATGACCCTTTCCTGGAAAAGAGAACCGGTCAGTGTCTGGAAAACCTCCGGTAAGTTAGATATGCCCAACAGGATTTTGCTCACTAATCCAAAAACTAAATAAACCATAACAGTTTTTCATTAAGAATGAGGCAGACAATTGAAAAGTAAGACATATAAGTTAATAATCAACGGTGAAAAATATGAGGCTAAAGTCCTTTCCTATAAGGGTAGTGAAGCAAAGATCAACGTTAATGGTATTGATTATCTAATCGAAGTCGATCAGGAGATCTCTGCTAAGACCCAACCGGTTATTGATAAGAGTAAATCATATTTTAATCCTGAAAAAGTTGGTTCCTCTGGTAGTAAAACGATTTCCGGACAGCTTGTTGCTCCTATTCCTGGCGTTGTTATCAATATCCATAAAAATATTGGAGATGTTGTCGATCCCGGAGATGTTATCCTCTCGTTGGAAGCAATGAAAATGGAATCCGAGTTAGTTGCTTCCATAACCGGCAGGATCAGTGAAATTAAAGTCTCAAAAGGTGATTCTGTCTTAGAGGGCGAACTTTTAGTGGTTATTGAACCGTTTGATGCAAAAACAGATAAAACTGCTGCCCGCCGCCCTGCTCCCTCCAAGCCTGCTCAACAGCCTCGAACTGAAAATAAGGAGAAAGACAGGGAAGTACCTGTTTCCTCAAACAGCGGTTCATTGCGAGCTCCCATTCCCGGTACCGTGCTTGAGATTAGAGTCAAAGAAGGAGATCCGGTAACAGCTGATGATACCGTTATTATTCTGGAGGCTATGAAGATGGAATCCGAAATCAGAGCAGGAAAAGATGGTAAGATAAAAAAAATCAGAGTCAATAAAGGTGACTCCGTTAACGAAGGTGATGTGATGATGGAGATAGGAGAATAATAACCAATGACCGAATTATGGCAGTTTATCCAAACAACCGGTTTTGCCCAGATCGAATGGACCTTCATTGTAATGATTTTTGTCGGTCTCTTTTTCATGTTTCTGGGAATTACGAAAAACTTCGAACCTTTACTCCTTATTCCAATCGGCTTCGGGATGGTCCTGAGCAATATGCCCGGTACCTCTGGTATCGAAGAGTCAGGATCTGTTCTTAACATCCTTTATGCCGGAGTCCGTTATGGCGTTTATCCGCCCCTTATCTTTCTCGGTATCGGTGCAATGACTGATTTCTCTACCCTCATCGCTAATCCCAAGCTCATCGTTCTCGGAGCTGCTGCTCAATTTGGGATTTTTGCTACCTTCATTGGCTCGCTCTTGCTTGGTTTTACAGTAGCTGAAGCCGGTTCTATTGGGATCATCGGTGGAGCTGACGGACCTACCTCTATTTTTCTCTCCTCCCGACTCTCCCCGCATCTTGTCGGTCCAATCGCCATAGCTGCCTATTCTTATATGGCTCTTGTTCCTATTATTCAACCCCCGGTAATAAAGCTCTTAACTTCCAAGAAGGAACGAACGATCAGAATGAAAGCGCCAAGATTGATCAGTAGAAGAGAAAAGATACTCTTCCCCTTTGTTGGCTTTATAGTTACCGTTCTCATTGCCCCTCAGGCATCTATCCTGCTTGGTATGCTCTTTCTCGGAAACATTCTCAAAGAGAGTGGGGTTACGGATAGATTAGCTAATACCGCTCGCAACGCTTTAGTAGATATTGTTACCATTCTGCTCGGGGTAACCGTAGGTGCTGCCAGTAGAGCTGATTTGTTTCTCAGAGTGGAATCGATTCAGATCTTTTTCCTTGGTGCCTTTGCCTTTGCTATGGCTACTGCAACAGGAGTTATCTTTGCCAAGATAGTAAATGTCTTCATAAAAGAGAAGGTAAACCCTATGATCGGCGCCTCCGGAGTTTCGGCAGTACCGAATAGCGCTCGTGTGGTTCATGCCTTAGGACAGAAAGAGGATAAAAATAACTATCTGATCATGCATGCCATGGCACCAAATGTCGCAGGAGTAATTGGTTCAGCTGTTGCTGCCGGGGTATTATTGGGTATCCTTGGCGGCTAAAGCTTCACTACAGAAAATATCTGATCCTCTCCTTTTCAGCGTGGCTGTTTGAGAAACTCGCCCTTTATTCTTTTTACTGCTGGAAATCTTCGCCTTAAAAAACTATCCTAAATTCTGTTATTGCTATAGATAACGGGGTTATTCTTTCCCTTTTCTGTAACACTCTCTCCCTGCTGTATAGGTGGCATAGATATCACCGGTTTTGCTCAAATAGATAAGATAAGAGATTATCTCTGCTGAATCCATGTTAATCTCCTGTGGCAGGCGAAGAAAAACCAAATCTGCTTCTTTACCGGTTTCCAGGGAACCGGTCAGCTGTTCTTTACCGAGTACCTTTGCTCCTCCGAGTGTTGCATAGTAGAAAGCTTCTGCGGGGGTAGCGCGATACTCATCCTGCCTGTAAATAAACATCTTCATAATCTCCGGCATGTATAGAGTTGTACCGGCTCCAACATCGGAAGCCAAGGCAAAATCAATCCCTGAATCTATAATCTTTTTCAATGGAAAACTGCCGCTATGCAGGAAGAAATTGGAATCGGGACAATGTGTGATCTTACTCCCGGTTGCTATCAACGTTCTTATCTCCTCATCCGCTAAATGGATAGCATGACCAAGCAGAGTCTTACCGCCCAACAATCCGTGCTTCTCGTAAACATCGGTATAACTACTGCTCTCCGGAAACAATTCTTTGACCCATTCTATTTCATCTTTGTTTTCGGAAAGATGAGTTTGGATGTAGGCATTATTCTCAGCAGCAAATTTACCGATCCCTTTCATCAGGGCAGATGAACAGACAGGAGCAAAACGGGGGGTAAATACATACTCAAGCAGGGGAGTTGCCTTATTCCATTTATTATAGAGTTCGACAGCTTCCCGCAGAGATTGCTCGGTACTACGGCAAAGATAATCGGGACAATTCATATCCATAAGGGTTTGTCCCATGATAATTCTTAATCCTTTTTCCCTGGCTATCTGAAAGGCTATGTCACAGGCTTCGGGATTGGGAGCGACATATACTACTGCAGTCGTTGTACCCTGGGCCGCCAGAGCTGAAAAGAAACTATCAGCAAGTTCAGCGGCATAATTCTGGTCAGCTGCCCTTTTCTCTTCCTGAAAAATATACCTTTCCAGCCAGTCTAAAAGACCCTGGGCATGTTTACCCCGGACTTTGAATTGTGAAAGATGGACATGGGTGTCTATAAATCCTGGCAGGCAAACGGAATGACTGTAATCTAAATAATTAGCACGATGTTCGCCGGTTATCTCTTTGATCTTAGTCCCTTCGATTGTCAGATATTGATCAGGCTTAAATAGCAGCTCTTTTTCACTGACCGGGGTCAAAATATTTGTCTTTATGATTTTCATCGCTCTCCCGGAAATCATAAATTCTTCTTCACCATCTTTATCTTGATAATCTTGGTCGCTGTTGCTTCCAAAACTTCCATCTGCCATTTACCGATATTGACTTTGGTGCCTTTCCCGGGAATTCTCCTGAGATGGTCTATGATCAAGCCGGCTAAAGTTTCATAATCACCCTCGGGCAGCTCGGCTTCATATTCGTCATTGAGATCATCAATTTCAACATAACCCTTCACAATGAAATTATGATCATCTATCTTCTCGATATCAACCTGCTCCGAGCCCTCATTATCATATTCATCCTCAATCTCTCCTACCAACTCTTCCAGGATGTCTTCAGTAGTAACAATTCCGGCAGTTCCACCGAAACTATCAACTACCACTGCCATACTCTTGCGCTGGGTCTGCATCTCTTTTAATAAGGAGTTAAGGTCTATTGTCTCAGGAACAAAATACGCTTCCCTCACAAAATCGGCTGCTTTTAGCTCATTCGCCGCATTCTGCTTGATCAGATCGTAAATGATCAATATCCCGATTATGTTGTCTATCTCCTGCTCATAAACCGGATAACGGGTATAACCCTCCTGCTGAGCTATTTCTATTATTTTGTTAACGGGAGTGTCATTGCTGATGGCAATTATGTCGGTGCGTGGCGTCATGACGTTTTTAGCAACGAGGTCATTAAAGTCTAATACTTCCTCCAGCATATCACGCTGCGGTTGCTGTAAACCTTCACCGACAGATGATTCCGAGAGAATAATTGCCAGATCCTCACGGGTCAGAAAAGAATAGCGGTTCTCCCGCTCCAGACCGAAATATTTCGCAAAAAAAGCATAGAGAAGATTCAATAAGAGAATGAAAGGCTTAAGAATATAATAGAAGAAAATCAAGAGGGGGAAAGAACGGGAAACCAAAACATCTGCATGGTCACGACTTATGGATTTGGGAATAATCTCGGCGAAGATCAGCATCAACCCTGCTAATAATAGAGTGGATAATGTCCTGCTCATGGGTAATAAGCCGGCAAAATAGATAGTAAAGATAGTGGAGACTACTACGATTGAGATATTGTTACCGATCAGAGTAACCCCTAAATAGCGATTAGGTTCTTCAATAAATGAAAGAATCTTCTTCTTGGTTCTGTCCTCTTTCGCATCCTGCTCAAGCTTCAAACGGTCAACTGAAATAAGTCCCGTTTCCATCCCTGAGAAGAACATTGATAATCCAAAGAATATCAAAATGAAAAAAAAGGCAATAATTTCCATCTCTTTTAGTTTTTCCTCACCCCATGCATGTTTTTGACTAAAGAACAGGTAGTTTCGGGATAAGTTCCCATAATTTTTATCTGCTTTACTCCATTGTAGTCATATACAGATCTATCCTGCTGTTACGGCTTTCTCTCTCTTCTACAATAAGAGAGATAATTCTAAATCTCCCGCGAACCTGATCCGATTATCATCTCTGTTCTCCCGCCATATCTTTGGGTCCTCGCTTTTCTCAATAATCTCTCTGTATTTTCCGGCTCCCGAAAATCAACTCTTTACCATCTCATTCTTATAAGCCAGCTTCAAAGCTTCGACAAATTCATCAAGGTCACCCTTCAATATTTCTTCCAACCGGTAAGATGTCAAATTAATTCGATGGTCGGTAACTCTGTTCTGAGCAAAATTGTAGGTTCGGATCTTGCCGCTCCGGTCGCCCGTTCCAACCTGGGCTTTACGGGAAGAGGCTATCTCTGTCTCCTGCCTGGCTATTTCCAGATCAAGAAGTTTTGATCTTAAAACCTTAAGAGCTTTAACCTTGTTTTTCAGCTGAGACTTTTCGTCCTGGCAGGTCACTACCAAGCCGCTTGGGATATGGGTTATCCTGACAGCTGAATCGGTTGTGTTGACGCTCTGCCCCCCATGCCCTGATGAACGGTAAACATCGATCCTTAGATCCGATTCATCTATCTCAAGGTCTATCTCATCAGCTTCCGGTAAGACAGCAACGGTGATCGCCGAAGTATGGATTCGTCCGCTTGCTTCTGTATCGGGTACTCTCTGAACCCGATGTACTCCGCTCTCAAAGCGGATGTTGCCATAAACCTCTTCACCCTGCAAAGAGAATATCACCTCTTTATAGCCGCCAATCCCGGTAGTACTTGCATCTAATACAGTCAGTTTCCATTTCCGCTTTTCAGCATAATAACTGTACATGCGAAACAGGTCGGCAGCAAAAAGAGCTGCTTCTTCTCCACCCGTTCCGGCTCTGATCTCAACGATGGCATTCTTCTCGTCGTTCGGATCTTTCGGGGTGAGTAATTCGATCAAGGCATCTCTCTTGGAGTCGAGCTCCAGCTCTTCCTGCTCTATCTCTTCCTTGATCAAGTTTACAAAATCCTGGTCGGATTCTTTCTCTCGCAGCTTTTTGTGCTCTTTGATACTCTTTTCCAACTCCCTTATTTCTTCATAGAGAGAGAGAATCTCATTCAGTTCATTATAGCGCCTTGATATGATCCTATACCTGCGCTGATCCTTGATAAGTGTAAGATCGCTGACTTGCTCTTCCAGAACTGAAAATTCCTGTTTCAGTTCGCTGATCTTTTCTTCCGGAATTTGAATCATTTTATCTCTATGTAAGGTATGCTTGTTTTCTCAGGGGTTGAAATCTCTAACGCTGATTCCAAAGCCACAATAGCAACCTCTAACTGGCTTGTATCCGGTTGCTGGGTTGTTATCTTCTGCAAGAGCATCCCCGGGAGGGTCAGAATCTTGACGAGAGGAGAATCGATCTTTTTGCTCGAAAACTTCAAAACTTCATAAGACAACCCGGAAATGAGCGGGACAAAAAGAAGATGATAGAAAATGCGGATAAAAAGTGCCGGCACCCCCCAATAAAAGGCATAGATGGTATCAAGTATCGAAAAAACTAATATGGAAATGATCAAGACCAAAAACACGAAACTCGTACCGCAACGGGGATGGATTGTCGTGAATTTATCAACATTCTCGGGATTGAGGTGCACCCTGTTTTCAAAAGCAAATACTGTCTTGTGCTCGGCACCGTGATACTCAAATATCCTTCGCACATCTTTCATCAGACTAATTAGTTTCACATAAGCTACGAAGAATATGATCCTTACGATTCCCGTAAAAAGATTAAAAAAGACCGATTCCTCGGAAAGATTTATCAGATAAGCTATCTGATAAGGGAGGTAGGTGAAGATAACAAAGGCCAGAATGAAGGCAATTGCCAGAGAGAAAAAAATCTCCATACTCTGCTTTTTTTTCTCCTTTTTCTTGTCTCTTAACTTCAGCTTCTCGCTTGCTCCTTCCTCAAATTCCCCGTTTTTCGGATCACTGTTTTTCGCCTGCTGTTCATCAAGCTCAGCTCTCTCGGCAGAAAACTGCAAAGTCTTTAAACCGATTACCAAGACCTCTATCAAGGAAATAAAACCACGTAAAACCGGTATTCCGAGAATCTTTTTCTTCTTGGTGATACTGACAAACTTCTCTTTTTTTACCTCTATCGTCTGATCTTTGCGCCGGATAGCTGTTGCCAGCAGAGTAGGTCCGCGCATTACAACACCCTCAATGACAGCCTGTCCCCCTATAGAAAGGGTCTTGGATGGTGTTTCAGGGTTAATCTTAATTTCACTGCTTTCTGGAGAGCTTTTCATCTATTCTGTCCTTATTTACACAAAAAACACCACTATCTCTTCCGATTCGTGGTGTTTTCTGAAATTTTTGGAGAAAAACGCTATTTTGATTCTTCTTGGTTTCTCTTATAACGACGGTTGAATTTCTCTACTCTCCCCGCTGTATCAAGTATCTTTTGTTTACCCGTATAAAAGGGGTGACAGGCTGAACAGATATCAACACTAAGTTTATCTTTCGTCGATTTCGTCTCAAAACTATTTCCACAAGCACATGTAACTGTTAGTTTCTGATACTTCGGATGTATGTTCTTTTTCATTTCTTTACTCCTAAATTGAGTTCTTCTCAAGTTAATCAGTTCAAAAAAAGAAAGTAACCATTATCTGTCAAGCATATTCGGAAATACTCTCTTATCTCCCCCGGAACAAGCAACATGCCGAAAACTCCGTTCCATCATTCTGAAAGAGAAAAATTTAGGCATCTCTGAGCAGGAGACGAACTTCATTCGGTTAGCTCACACGGGCTGTGAGTTCTCAATTGGAAATATCCTACCCTTCTTTAGTCTTTGCCTCTCTTTTCCCGGACAGAAAACATTGTTCTCCATACGGGAGAGAAGTGAGATAGATACGGGAGATAATCGGGTGAAACCGTAGTCAGCTCGAGCTGACTACGGTCTCTCCCGATTATCTCCCGTTCCTTACCCGTTCATCTCCCGTACATATCCTACTGCTCTTTCAGAGTAGAGAAGTATCCTTCTCTTTTTGCTGCTAACTCCTTATAGATCAAGGTAATGATAAAAATGAGAAATGAGAGGATGACGATAGTTGCTCCGGAAGGTAGATTGAATCTGTAAGATAGAAAGAAGCCGCCGACAGCTCCTATCTCGCCAAAGAAGACCGAAAGAATGATAGCCGAACGTATCTTTTTAGTCAGGTTCAGGGCTGAAATACCCGGGAGGATAAGTTGAGCTGTTATCAGGATAACCCCGACTATCTTTACGGAAACAACGATATTCACTGCCAGAAGAATGATAAAGAGATAATAGGTCAGTTTTACCGGGATTCCGTAAATCCGGGCAACTTCATAATTATAGGTCATATAATAGAGTTCTTTGAAAAACAGGAGAATAAAAGCTCCATTAAGCAATAAAAGAACAGTCAGATACCAGAGATCCTTTGGCGTAACCATCAGTACATTACCGAAGAGATAGCTGGAAAGATCAAGTGTATATCTCTGGTTAACATTGATCAGAATGATCCCTACAGCCATGGATACCGAGAGAAAAATGGTAATGATATTTGCTTCCTGATAGTGGTAGTATTTAGAAACAATTCCGATAAGAATTGCTATCACCACAACAAAACCGACGGTAGTGATTGTAATCTCGGAGCCGATCAGCAGAGAAAGGGCGATACCGGCAAAGGCAATATGGGAAAAGGCTTCTCCCAGAAACGAGATCTTTTTGAGGGTCAGGAAAACAGAGAGCTGGGAAGAAGCTGCTGCAGAGAGGACTGCCCCGGCGAAAGCATGGATCAGAAAACGATAGTGGAAAATCTCTAAGATATCCATATCTAACTCATTGTGAAGATAGTAATTGAGCTTTGCCTAATCGGCAGAGGTCTGTGGTACTCATCTGTTAATATACCTTGTCAATCAGGTTAACTGCTTCGCCGTACGTTTTCTTGATAATTTCAGCATTGACCAACTCAGTCCGGTCATGAAAATGGAGTTTTTTATTCAAGCAGATAAGAAAACTTGTATGCTCAGTGAGAATGTTGAGATCGTGAGAAATAACTATAATAGTCATACCATGCTGATGAAGCTCTTTCAACAACTGGAAAAACCCTTTCACCGATTCCGTATCCAGGCTCGCTTCCGGCTCATCCAGAAAGAGTATTCGACTCTCCGACATCAAAGCTCTGGCTAACAGTACTCTTTGAAATTCACCACCTGATAAAGAACCGATATAGCGATCCTCTTTGTTATCGAGTCCTACCTGGGACAAACAGGAAAGAGCTCTCTCCCTGTCAGCCCCGGAGAAGGAGCGGAAAAGACCCTTTACTCCGGCACAGCCCATCAAAGCTATATCCAGGGCAGTCGCCGGAAAGTCACTATCATATTTCTCTCTTTGGGGTAAATATCCAATACGGTTCTCTTTAAGCCATTGCCGGTTTGTTTTACCTTCAATGAAAACAGATCCCCGGTAGCCATTTATCGTTCCGATAATTATGTTCAGAAGAGTGGTTTTGCCTGCTCCGTTAGGACCGAGAATGGCAGCAAATTCACCTTTTTTGATTAGAAGATCGATATCTTCAAGAATGACTTTGTTATTTATCCGGTAGGACAAAGATTTTATTTCTATCATAACACACACATTTGGTCATCGGAAAATTTCGCTGCTTATATATATCTCCTTCGGTTAAAAATACTCTTTAATTGTATTCCAGTTCTGCTGGATCAAACCTGCAGCTGTTTTTACCTGAAAATGGCTTCCTAAAGGATCTAAAACTGCCACCGGCAGCCCGTATTCCTCCGCTATAACTTCTGCAGCTTTCGGATTAAACTGGGGTTCGATAAAAAGCACGGCAACTTCATGTTCCTTAATCATTCTACCGATGTTGACTAATTCCCGCGGCGACGGCTCTTTTCCGGGAGATTCCATAACTACGACTGCACGATGAATGTCATACCGCTTATTAAAGTAATAGAAGGCATCATGAAAATTGATAATACTGAGTTCTCCGAGTTCTTTTCTCTCTGCAGCAATGTTTCGGTCTAAATCGAGCAAGGCACTCTCTATCTCCTGGAAATTGCTCTCATAGTAACTTGTATGTTCGGGATCAAGTGAGATAATTTTTTCAGTAACCCCTTCGGCTATTTTCAAGAGAAAAACGGGATCAAGCCAGAAATGAGGATTAACAGAACCGTGATCATGGCTATGATGATGCCCGGGAAGTTTACTCTGGTCATCATGATTATGTTTATCTTCTGCCGGTAAAAACCCGGAAAGAAAAGCAGCAGCTTCTATGTGTCTGCTCCCTAAACTCTTAAGAACTTCGCTGATATTTGCAGCTAATCCCATCCCGTTAGAGACTACCAGATCAGCATCCTCCAGAGCTTTGATGTCAGACGGAGTAGGTGAATAGGAGTGGGGCGAAGCATCCGCTGGAATGAGACTGCTTACCTCTGCTCTTTCTCCTGCAATCTCCCTTATTAGAATTTCATAAGGGTAGATGGTAGTCACAATCTGTATTCTATCACTTTCCTCCGGTATCACCTGTCCGGAGGGTATTCTTAAAATGATCATAATTGCTATTATGAAGACAAGAAATATTAACAGAAAGATAATCTTTTTTTGCATTTACACCCCTCTTTTCGGTCGGTAAAAGTTAGCGTTCAATCATATTTATTTCTCAACCCTTCTGAACGTGGGATAAGCCAGATTTATATCTTCATGCTGAGCAAAAGCGACTAATATCCCTTCCCAGATAGCTTCGGTCGTGCTCCGCCTTTTTTTGATGTCTGTCAGGTAACGAATAGTCAGTAAAACTCCACTATCCTCTACCGAAGTATAGACATTAGGAGTTAGTACATTGTAAAAAATGAGAAATCTTTTGGCAGTGAGTTTAATCTCCTGTTCCACTTTCGAAGTAATCTGTAAGGCATTGTCATCGGCAATTTTATGCAGGATATCTTTAGCTTTCTGCCAGTCACTCTCAAAGGTTATAAGGACAGGAATTTCATTCCAGATATACTTAAATCCGTAGTCATAATTTATCAACGGCTGGGTAAAGACCAAACCGTTGGGAATATGGATCATTCTTCCGGTACTCTGGTCAGCTTTAACCCAGTTTCCAATCTCCAGAATAGTGAACTGGAAAGGACGCAAGTCAATAACATCACCGGAGTTTTCTCCCAGTTGAATCCGGTTTCCTACGACAAAAGGTTTTCTCCAGATGATAAATATCCAGGCTGCCAGATTCATTATTAGATCCTTTAACGCTATGGCCAGACCGGCAGAGAGCAAGCCGAGAAATGTAGCTAAAGACTGAATCCCTTCGAACCATATCCTGCCTACAATAAGGAAGCCGAGAAAGACTATCAGGTAAGTAGTTGTCTTTTTCCACTGGTATTTGCTCTTTAAATCGGCTACCTTTTTCTCGATAACATTGGCAATGATGGTATTCACTATCCATAAAACGATGATCACTAAAATCGAGAGTAGAATCTGGGTCTGAACATTACCTTCCAATAAGAAAACGATCTTTTTTAACTCATCCATAACTAACCTATGCTCTTTTTACTGAGATTATTGTTAGAAAGAGACGTCAGGAAGTCAACAGTTTTCTCTCTAAATGAAAACAGGATCATAGAAATTCGCTCCGGACTCACTCGCAGCAAGAAAAAAGAAAGCTCTCTTACCATATCGCTCCTTAGGTTTTTCCGCTCGCTAAATCGCAGATTAACATGAGTCTAAAAAAAGCCGCATTCCGCTTCAGCAAAAACCGGGTTGAGATTCTTTACTGCAATCTTAAATAACGGTTTTTGCCGTTTCGGAATACGGCTATAAATATTTGTTTTACCAATATCTATACCAAGTCTCCTCTTTCATTTTCCGGGATTAGGCATCATCCGTTTTCTTTGCCTTTGCTTTCTCTGCATTTGCTTTACCTGCTCTCTCTGTTCTTCGGTCAATACCTGATGGATCTTTTCCCGTAAATCGATACCCTTTCCGGCAATCTCTCCCTTCTTAGTATAGAGTTGATCATTCAGCTTTTTAGCAGTTCGAAAATCAGGCTTCTGCATTGCTTCCCGGATTTCTAAAGTAATCTTTGCCGCTTCAGCTCTTAAATCGATCATCTCCAGCCGGTGATTATGTCTGAAGGTTCTGATTTGTTCCTTTTGCTGTTCTGTCAGATCGAGTTCTTCTATTAAGGGAAAATCCTCCGCATCCGCATCGTGGAAATTGTGATGTTCTGGTCTTTGCCTAAGTTCCGGATCTCTTCTTGTTCTGAGTTGTTCCGCCCTCGGTTGCTGATAATCCTGAGCAAATAGAATCAGACCTGTCATCATTATCAGAGTGATTATTGCAATCTTTTTCATGTTTGTTACCTCCTTCTATTCCGTAACATTTCGTTTCTCTCCCTGATCCTCTCGGGGAGTTCTCTAAAAAATCGTTCTGCCTGGATATCATCCATATTCTTTCTCATCTCAATAAAATTCTCTGCTATCGCTCTCTCCAACTGGATCTGCTTGTCGAGCAGCTGCTCTAATTGAGCCCTAAGCTCAGCTTCCTCAAAATCACGGGCAGCCAGCTTCTCCATAAACCTATGCTTGTGTTCGATAAATTCTTTCCGCTTTTGCATTATCTCTATCCGCTTCCCCTGAATGTGTTCCCGGTTATGATCAAATCTCGGCGGAATAGGGGGAGGGATCGGTGCCGTTGCTAAATGATAAAGGATAAAACCGGCAAGAATCAGATTGAATAAGAGAGAACAGATAATCAGGACATTCTTCCATTTAGGCTCTCTTGCCCCTGTAATAGTTGATAAGGACAGATCATCTTTATTATTCATTTACAATCTCCTCCCATAAGGTGTAAAATGATTCCTGAGCAATTTGATAGGAATCTGTCGTTGTGCTTTCATATCTGCCGGTGGAGAGATAAGTCCTGCCGAGCAGCAAGGCAGAAAACAGAGTTAATAACACGGCTGCTGCTGCCGGAAACAGGGAGAACCTGCCGAATGCTTTATTTATTCCGCTTATCTTTCCCTCTCTGGCAGGGATATCCTCAAGTTTTTGCAGTAGAGAATGAGAAATAGTCTCTGTCTGACGCTCTCCTAATAAGGTATTAAGCTTCTGCAAAGAATCAAATTCCCGGCGGCAGGACTTGCAGGTCAGCAGATGTCCGGTAATATGCTTCTCTTCCTTTGCCGGTAACTCCTTATCAAGATAAGCATTAAGCTTTCGGTAAATCTCTTTACAACTTAATGTCCCTTTCATTTTCTCTCCTTCTTCCTAACTCTTATCTGCTTACTCTTCTAATAAATAAGACCTTTCAATCTTCGAAATCCTGCAAATATCTTCGCAGCTTTCTTTTGGCTCTCACCAGAATCGAATCTACAGCCTGAGGAGTTTTCCCAATTATCCCGGCAATCTCCTGATAAGACTTCTTCTGATAGAACTGTAATTCGATAGCAAGTGATTCCTCAGGCTTTAGTTTTTTAAATGCCCTTTTAAAGCTCTCTTGCTTTTCCTTATCCTCACTTTCTCTGCTTTCTTCAGAGACCGGCTCGGTTACTGTCGTATCGAGACTGACATAGCGTTTTTTTTTCTTTTTGTAGTTTATTGCTGCATTATGAGCTGACCGGAACAGATAAGCTCCATATTTTGAGGGATCGATCGTTTCCATTTTCCGGTAAAAGGAAAGGAAGACAATCTGTGATACATCCTCCGCATCTTCTCTATTGGCAAGAAAACGGAGCAAAAAGCCGTATATACGGTTGCTGTATTCTTCTATTACCCTGGTAAATTCCGGTTTTTTCATCTATCTCCTCATAGCTAAGACAAAATCAGTTCAGTAATCCTGCAAGAATTATTTGACATTTTCTACATCTTTTGTAGAAGAGGATAAGATTCTGGGGAGAGATGGGATTATGAATAATTTTCAGATTATTAAGCAGATTGACTTTCTTGAGAACATCGATGAACTCGCCTTTAGCACCATTGCCGGTATGTTTAAGGAAGTCAACTTACCAAAGGGTGCAGTTCTCTTTGAAGAAAATCAGGTCGGAGACTGTTTTTATATTTTGAAGTCAGGAAAAATCTCACTCACTAAGAGAGTAAATCTCGAAGAAGACACTACCGGTGAGATAATCTTTTTTAAGCCTTATGACTATTTTGGAGAATTAGCACTTCTCGATGAAGAACCACGTTCAGGCACGGCAACTGTTGTCGAGGACGCCTCTCTTTTGAAGATTGAGAAAGATGACTTTCTGACAGTCTGTAAAGTTTATCCCTATGTACTGTTCAAGATCGTCAAAACAATGTCCGGAAGATTGCGGGAAACCAACCAGAGATATATCGGGATGTGGAACGAACTGATCAAGGAAAAAAAGCTGGCTGCTATCGGGGCGGCAACGAGTAAAATAGTTCATGATATTAAAACTCCGATCACCATAATTATTCTGACTGCCGAACTCATTGAAAGACTGTTTCAGGATTCTTCGCCCTATACTCAAAAGATTGTTAAACAGGTTAAAGTAGTGGATGAAATGATCAAAGAAGTTCTGGAGTTTTCACGAGGAAGAAAATCCGACCTCGATATCTCGGAAGTCGATCTGAATGAATTCTTTGCAGAACTGCTGGAACAGATGAATCCTCTGGCAGAGATTAAAAATATTGAACTAACCCTGAAAAACTATGTCCAGCAGAAAGTCTTTTTTGATCTTATCAAAATCCACCATACCATCTTCAATATCTTTAAAAACGGTATGGAAGCTATCGATTCTGAGAAAGGAAGAATCGAAATTAATGCTGAGATCGCTGAGGGAAGACTCCACATCTCACTCTTCAATGACGGACCTCCTATTCCTCAGGAATTTCTCGCCAAACTATTCGAACCGTTTGCCACTTTTGGGAAAAAAACCGGAACTGGCTTAGGTTTGGCTATCTGCCTGAAGACAATCAAAGATCACAACGGTGACCTGACTGTCCGAAATCTGCCCGAAGGGGGAGTTCAGTTCGATATCTATCTTCCGGTTAAACCATAGCCTCCTGTTAGCTTAACCCGCTTGCTTCCACCATTTCCGGCTACATTATACCGGAAAAGGAGTAATACTGAGACCTGGCAGAGATTTCGCTCCGGGAACGAACTGCCCAGAGAAACAATTAGCAGTCTTTCTGTTGGTCTGCTAATATATTGCTTGACAAATCTTCCTAACTCACTATCTTTTAAGCAGAAATGAGTAGAATGAGGAGGTTGATTGATGAATTTCAACGAATATACGATAAAATCCCAAGAAGCTATAGATTCTGCCCGTAATCTTGCCGAAGAACAGGGGCAGCAAGAGCTTCTATCCTTGCACCTGCTCTCTGCTTTGCTCGATCAGGAAGAGAGTTTTATCATTCCGGTGCTGAAGAAGATAGATATCAATATTGACAATCTGAGGGGAGATGTAGAGAAAGAATTAGCACTCCTGCCGAAGGTTAGCGGTGGTCCGCAGGTTTATCTTTCACAAGAGCTAAGTGCGGTTCTTAAGCAGGCTGAGGTCGAACAAAAGAACTTTCAGGATGATTATATCAGTCTGGAGCATTTACTTCTGGCAATTATTGAAAAGGGTAAGAGCTGTAGTAAGCTGATTTCTCAACACCGAATCGGTAAAGACCGGATCTTACTTGCTCTAAAAGAGGTAAGGGGAACCCAGAAGGTTTCCGATCAGAATCCGGAAGGGAAGTATCAGGCATTAGAAAAATACGCCCGTAATCTTACCCAGCTCGCTGCTCAGGGTAAATTAGATCCTGTTATCGGAAGAGATGAAGAGATTAGAAGAACGATTCAGATCTTATCCCGCAGAAGAAAGAACAATCCTCTGCTGATTGGTGATCCCGGCGTAGGGAAAACAGCTATCGCGGAAGGATTGGCACGGCGGATCATTGATCAGGATGTGCCGGGTAATCTGAAAGACAAAGAGTTGATCGAACTCGATATGGCTGCTCTGGTGGCGGGAGCCAAATTTCGGGGCGAATTTGAAGAGAGGTTAAAGGCTGTCTTAAAAGAGGTTGAGGCAGCCGGTGGCAAAATCATTCTCTTTATTGATGAGATCCATACTGTCGTCGGTGCCGGTGCTGCTGAGGGTTCCGTGGATGCCTCCAATATGCTCAAACCTGCTCTGGCTCGGGGGAGTTTGCATTGCATCGGAGCAACTACAATGAATGAATTTCGCAAATATATCGAGAAAGATGCTGCTCTGGAAAGGAGATTTCAGCCTGTTCAGATATCCGAGCCCTCGGTTGAGGACACAATTTCTATTCTGCGTGGAATAAAAGAGAAATATGAAGTACATCACGGAGTACAGATAACGGATGGAGCAATTGTGGCAGCAGCGGTTCTTTCCGACCGCTATATTGCCGACAGGTTTCTACCCGACAAGGCGATCGATCTTATCGATGAATCCTGTGCCAATCTGCAGATGGAAATCGATTCCCTGCCGGTTGAGGTAGATGAGGTGAAAAGAAAGATCCGGCAGTTAGAAATTGAGAAACTCTCCCTTCAGAAAGAGAAAGACCAGCAGTCAAAAGAACGTCTGGAAAGACTGAAGCGGGAGATGTCCGAACTGAAAGATGAAGAAAAAAGGCTGACTCTGTTATGGGAAAGGGAAAAAGAGATTCTGAACAAAATAAGCTCCGTTTCGGAAGAGATAGACAGTTTGAAAGCTCAGGCTGAGCAAGCAGAGCGAGAGGGTAATTTAGGTAAAGTGGCAGAGCTGAAATACGGCAAACTCACTGAGAAACAGAAGGAATTTGAAACCTGGAAAGCGAAAATGAAAGAGATACCAAAGGAAGAACAGCTGCTAAAAGAACAGGTTGATGAAGAAATGATCGCAGAAATTGTGGCTAAGTGGACTCATATTCCGGTATCCAGACTCTTGCAGAGTGAGATGGAAAAACTAATAAGGATGGAAGCAGTTCTTTCCCAAAGAGTAGTCGGTCAAAAAGAACCCATTGAGGCTGTCTCCAACGCTATCAGGCGTTCACGGAGCGGTTTGGCTGACAGTGAAAAACCTATCGGATCTTTCCTCTTCCTCGGCCCTACAGGTGTGGGGAAAACCGAATTAGCGAAAACTCTTGCTGCTTTTCTCTTCGATACCGAGAAAGCTTTGATCAGAATCGATATGTCGGAATTCATGGAGAGACATTCTGTTGCCAGGCTTATCGGAGCTCCCCCCGGTTATGTCGGTTATGAGGAGGGGGGATATTTGACTGAAGCAGTCAGGAGGAGACCCTACTGTGTTATCCTCTTTGATGAGATAGAGAAAGCACATGGGGATGTCTTCAGTATTCTTTTACAGATACTTGATGACGGGAGATTAACCGACGGTAAGGGCAGAACGGTGGATTTCAGGAACAGTGTGATAATTCTCACCTCAAACATCGGCTCTCAGATGATCTTTGAACAGAGTGAAGATAACGAAGAAAAATTGCAGAAAAGACTTACAGAGGTTCTGCAACAGTACTTCAAGCCAGAATTTCTGAACAGACTTGACGATATTATTACCTTCCACAGGCTTAGTAAAGAACAGATAAGGGAGATAGTCCGTATCCAGGTCTCCTATCTGCAGGAGCGATTATTTGCTAAAAGGATAAAGCTGATTTTGACAGAAGAAGCTCTGGATAAGATAGCTGAGGACGGTTTTGATCCCCAATTCGGAGCCAGACCTTTGAAACGGGTTATCCAGAGAGATCTGGAGAACAGATTAGCCAGAGAGATCCTGGAGAACAGAATTACGGAAAACTCGGTTGTGGAAACCGATTTTAAAGATGGTGAATTCCTTTTCCGGACAACGGAAGAGATAGACTAAAACACCCTATTTTGCCTCCTAAGGTAGGAAGACAAGGTGCCTTGCAGAAAATCATGTTTATTTTCTGCAAGGCACTCTTTATTGTACTCTTTCTTAAGCATGCTTGATCAATTCCGTAATAATGAGCATCCTGCCCTGGAATTGTTATCTACAGATTAACTTCTCGATATCACCCTTTTTAATGTCGATAATCTCGGTCTCTACTTCAAGAGAATGCAGGAGATTCCTAAGGACCTCCAATACCGGAAACTCTGTATAATAATGTCCGGCATCTATCAAAGGTATGGTGCTTTCCAGAATTTTGTGATAGGTAAAGTCTGCTGAAATGAAGACATCAGCCTTACCGGTAACTGCTTCGATCAGGCTGCTGCCGCTGCCGCCGCATACTGCTATTTTTCTAATCATAGTATCTGCGGTTTTTCCGGCAAGCCATAACTTAACAAAAGGTGCCGATAAACACTCTTTAGCAGCTAAGGCTAGTTCCTTCAGACTGCACGGTTCTTCTCTCTCTCCAATTACTCCAAGCCCGTAATTGAGGCTGGTTTGATGAAGCGGATATATACTGTAAGCGGGTGTCTCATAAGGATGGCTGTTATGAATAGCCTCTTTTACTCTGTCGAGCAACGGCTCATCTACAAAGAATTCCAGCTTCATTTCCCTGACCTCTTCCAGTTCTCCGGCAGTTCCTAATACCGGATTACTGCCGCTGAGAGGCTTGAACTGACCATCAACTGTGTAACTGTTTAAACAGTGACTATAGTTGCCGATGATACCCCCTCCAGCAGCATGAACTGCATCTGCAATTCTTTGTGCTTCTACCGGCGGTGCATAAAGGGCAATGTGGTAAACCGGAGTATCGCAGGAAATGAATTCTCTTTTTTGGAGACCGAATTTATCTGCCAATGCCTTGTTAACACCATCTTTAATAATATCCAGATTAGTATGCATGGTAAAAACCGCTACCTTGTTCTCAATAAGTTTCAAGAGCATGGGATTGGTAATCCTTTTCAAGGGATTTATAATGAGCGGATGATGGGAGATAATAAGATCGAACCCCTTTGCTACGGCATAATCGACCACTGAGGGGGTGATATCAAGAGTTAAAAGAATTCTTTCCGTCTCCGCCTCTCTGTTTCCGACTAATAATCCTGCATTATCCCAGTTGTAGGCTAACCGGGAGGGGGCAAATGATTCCAGCAGGGCAAAAATGTCTCTGTTTTTCATGATCTTTCTCCCTTTAGTAAGTTTCTCTGTTCCGGTAGTATTTCTTTAACTCCTCGGCAAAATCTTCATAGTTAAACCCCTTTCTCATCAGATAGGCGATACTTTTCTGGTAATCTTTAGCCGAACTGCGATCGGGATACTTCTTAATTACTTTTTCTATCTGATATTCGAGTATCTCCCTTTTGTCTTCCTCCGTGTAATGTCCGGCTATTACCCGCTCTATAATCTCTTTCGGAATCCTTTTAGAGATCAAGGCAGTTTTTAACTCATTTCTACTCTTATTCCTGCTGACATAAGACTGTGTCAGTAATTCTGCAAATCGCTGCTCATCAAGATACTTATTCTCAATCGCTCTCTGCAGCAACTCATTATTGATCTCTTCCCTCAGAGGCAGTGTTTTTAAATAATGCCGGCATTCAGCTATCGATCGTTCCCGGTAAGCCAGATAACGAAGCAGTCTTTCCCAGGCATATTGCCTGACCTCTTCAATCAGGGCGTCTAAGTCGTTTTCTTCCAGAAAAAAACTACTGCCGGTATTATATAATGCGATGCGTTTTAGCGGTAATACTCCAAGCAGACGGGCATTTTCCGGGATGAGCTGAAACTCGTTTTCTCTGCTCTCTATCTCTTCTGTATCATTGAAAAAAGATTGTTGTATCTCAGAGCGGCAACCAGTATCCTCAGCATCTGAATCGTCGCTGTAATCCTCCCCGGTATCCTCTTCCGGGAGCAGATAAATTACTCTCAGGTATCTCCCACCCCTTTTATTTATCGCTCTCAGTCTCGGCATCCTGAATTTCCGGCGGGAAATAGATGTTCTTAACTGCGTTCTCTATCTCTTCCCGTATTTGCGGATTCTCAGCCAGAAACACCTTCACTTTGTCGGCTCCCTGACCTATCTTCTGGTCTCCATAAGAGAACCAGGAACCGCTTTTTTTGACGATATCTTTTTCTACCGCCATATTGATTAAAATATCTTCATGAGAGATACCTTTCCCGTAAATCAGAGGAAATTCCACCGTCTTGAAGGGTGGAGCGAATTTGTTCTTAACCACTTTGACCCTTATCGTATTACCGATAATATTTATGCTTCCTCCACTGGTATCCTTTATTGCTCCGGCATTGCGGACTTCCAGACGTATGGATGAATAGAACTTGAGAGCTACTCCACCGGTCGTTGTTTCAGGATTCATATAGGGTGGTGCTCCTATCTTCATTCTGGTTTGATTGATAAAGATTACGGCAGTATTTGATTTACTGACAATTGCTGTTAATTTACGGAGTGCCTGTGACATCAATCTCGCCTGTAATCCGACATGACTGTCCCCCATCTCTCCGTCAATCTCCTGCCGGGTTACCAGAGCTGCTACCGAGTCGAGAATAATCAAATCCACTGCATTGCTGCGAACCAGAGTTTCAACTATCTCCAGAGCTTGTTCTCCACCGTCCGGTTGAGAGATAAGCATTTCGTCAGTATTCACTCCGATCCTTTTCGCATATATCGGGTCTAAGGCATGCTCGGCATCAATAAAAGCAATTATCCCTTCCTGTTTTTGAGCCTGAGCCGCTATATGCAGAGCTATTGTTGTTTTACCCGAAGCTTCCGCTCCATAGATCTCGGTTATTCTTCCTTTCGGAATACCGCCTATACCGAGTCCGGCATCAAGATTAAGAGCTCCCGTCGGGATAACATTGGCGGTCAATTTCGGTCTGTCTCCAAGCCGCATTATTGCCCCTGCTCCGTATTTTTTCTCTAATTGTCCTAAAGCAGTTTTTAAAGCTGCGTCTTTCTGCTTATCGCTCATCATTCCTCCTAATGTATTGGGATACTATCCGTTTCTAAAAAAATATTTCGCTCTCAAATCAGTCTCTTGAAAATCAAAGATCGTAACTTGCTAATTTGTTATACTCTGGTCCCTCCGGGGTCAAACGGCTTTCATAAAATGTTGCCTGCCGGACAATCCGGGTCTTTTTACTAATTTCAGTTTTGGTCAGTTCGGCAGTTACAACTGCTGAAAGAGGTATTTTCACCCTACCCAGGGTAATATGGAGTTTAAACGGTTTTTTGTCAATCTGAAAATCATTGGCGGTCAGATAGTCCCGTAGTCTCTGCACTTTCTGAACCAACCGGGGAGAGTCATAATCGCATTTAACCCAGATCAATCGTGGTCTTTGGGGAGGAATTACTTCGATCTTCGGATTGGTTATCGTAAAAGGGGGGAACTCCTTAAATATCTCAAGAAAACGGGAAGAGAATTCCTCTATCCGGCAACGCTCAATGTTTCCCAGAAATTGCATTGTTATATGGAGATTCTCCTGTTTCACCCATTTTATACCCCGGGGTGAGATCTGCTGCAGTTGTTTTATCTTCTCACCAAGCTCCTGCTGAAATTCCACAGGCAGTTCTAAAGCAAGGAATGTTCTTACCTCTTGGCCAGAGACAAGGTTCTCCTTATTCAATCTTCTCTCCTTGAACAATTACAATTTATAGCTCCCAGCTATTACTTATGGGAAACCAAACCGTTAGTAATCTCGAATTTCTCTTCTGATCAGCGATAGATTATCTTTTATATCCGATATCCAGCAGCAGTTTCTGACGATCGGAAATATCAGAATCAGATTCAACCCCCTTGGGAGAAAAACCGTCTATTACCCCTAAAACACCTCTTCCCTGTTCGGATTGACCGAGAAGAACCTCGACCGGATTAGCCGTAGCACAGTATATCCCTACAACTTCCCGGCATTCTTTGATCGCCGGAATGACATTTATCGGGAAGATATCCTTAAGAACTATCAGAAACACATGCCCTGCCTTCAGACGCTGCAGGTTTTTTACTGCTATTTCGATAAGTTCTGAGTCAGTTCCATCTTTTCTGATCAGACAGGGCCCTGAGGCTTCGCTGAATGCTAAACCGAATTTGATACCCGGGACGGAGTTCACCATTGCCTCGTATAGATCCTCTACTGTCTTGATAAAATGGGATTGCCCCAAAATTATGTTGTAACCTTCCGGCACTCGAATCTTTTCTACTATTACTTCCATTTTCTCCTCTCCAATAGGTATTTTTTATGATTAAAGAGACAAACCTGTCTGTTCTGGTAAGAAAACAACTGACTCCGGAAAATCCTGATAAAACACCCGGACAACTTGTGCTTCTTCTCCTGCTTACTCAGCAGGTAAGATGGAATATTCCCAGTTTTTTGTTATGTATTGATCGATTAAATTCTTTAACCGCTATTGAGGTTCTTTTAATGAGAAAGGGAATGTTGTTTTGCTCAAGGTGTTCGACCAGAGAAGGAGCTACCCTCATTTTCCCCGGTTCTCCCGTTCCTATTATCACAGAGTTCAAATTAGTCCAGTCTATATCGGACAGATCCTCCATAGACAGATAATGACTCTCTTTTCTCCACCAATCGGGAATGATCTTATCCGGGGTAATGATCAGATCAGAGGTGTATTCTTTGCCGTTAATGGTAATTGCACCGAAGCGATAATTATCAATAAAGAATCTAATGATCATAGCAGTTTTTTTCTAAAACCGGTTAACCTCTTTCCTTTCTCTCGGAAATTCCGGAAAATTCCAGCAACTCATTATGAATAGTAAAGCACCTAAATCTCCTTGTTATTATCAACCTCAGTATAAACCGGGAACAAGACGATCTGGGTGCTTCCTTCATCGCTGATTTAGCAGAGAAAAACCGGGAGTTCCTTGTTTAAACCAAAGAAACCTTGCCGGACATCACTCTAAACAGCTTTCGTAACTTTATTTGCTTTCAGACAGGAAGTGCATATCTTGATGTTCTTGACCTTATTTCCATCTTTTATGCGAATTTTCTGCAAATTCGGGTGAAATCGACGCTTTGTTGCATTCAAGGCGTGACTTCGATGGTTCCCTACCTGAGAGGATTTACCACAAACTTCACATATCCGTGACATTATCTTCCATCCTTTATTATTTTTTACCAGAAAAAATAGTCTGCTTTTTCTGGCAAGGATTATCTTTGGGACAACACCTGCCTGGTATTCTTATCTCTTCTCCCTGATAGATTTCGCCTCAGCCGGGATGAGCTAAGAATAATTATCTGTAAAAAATAGCAACGCAGCTTATGACCGTAGCAATCCCCTTCCATTTCTGATTGACAGATTTATTGAATCCCAAAAAGATAACAAAAAACAGTAGAGGTTGTTGATGAAAAAATATGCGACTTATTGCGGTCTGTATTGTGGTGCCTGCATAGGGAGGATCCTTTCCGAACAGAAAGAAGGAGATTCTACCTCTCTCCACCTGAAGAATGAGGATAATGATACTCCCTGTTCCGGTTGCGGTTCTTCCGAATTATCTGATTGCGAATTTGTCCAATGCAACAAAAACCATGGCACAGAATGCTGTGCTTTCTGTCCGGAGTTTCCCTGCTCCCTGCTGATCAAATTTCTGGATGAGTGGGAACATCACAAAGACGTAATTGATAATCTGAGACGCATCAAAGAGATCGGAATGGAGAACTGGCTTAAAGAACAAAAAGAGATCTGGAAATGCCGGTCTTGCGGAAGCAGAACAAAATGGTATCAAAAGAGATGCTCAGTCTGTAATTCCAACCTTTGATTAACAAACTCGCTCACCTCCCTGATAAGACCTTTACTTTCAATATTCTATTTACTGATCAGGTTATAAATAATTCTGATAAAAAGCAGGGTAAGAACCAGAAGAAAGAAAGGACGGATGATCTTTGTTCCGTTTCTGATAACCATCCGGGAACCGAGCCAGTTACCGGCAATTCCGCAAAGAGCGGCCGGTATCCCGATTGCCAGTATTACCTTGCCGTGAATCAGAAAAGTCACTGTTGCCGCAATATTGGAAGCCAGATTGACTATTTTGGCATTGGCATTAGCTCCGACATAATCACAACCTAAAACAGTAGTATATCCGAAGATCAGGAATGCTCCGGTACCCGGTCCAAAAAAACCGTCGTAAAAACCGATAACGACCCCGGCTGCTGAGGCAATGAACAAAACCTGCAGCTTACTTAGTTCAGGATCTCGTTTGATAATACCGACATTCTTTTTTATAAAGGTAAAGATAGTTATCCCGGGAATCAGGATAATCAGCACATAGTTCAGGAAATTCGGATCAATAAGAAGCACTGTTCTTGTTCCGAGATGCGAGCCGATAAGAGCGAAAAATGCTCCGGGCAGGGCAATGCGATAATCGGGCATCTTCCTCCGGCTGTATCTTATCGTGGAGAGCAGAGTTCCGAAAACCGAAGAGAATTTATTGTTTCCCAGGACAAAATGAGCCGGAAGGCCTGCCGCTAAATAAGCCGGAACTGAAAGTAAGCCTCCGCCACCGGCAATAGCATCAACAAATCCGGCAAGAAAGATTACCGGCAGGAGAATAAGATACCCTTCGAAAGTGAGATTCGTCATCAATAGAGATCATTCCCAGTATTTGGCATCAAGATTACGATACAGGACTGCTTCTCCGATATGATTAACCCGGATCATTTCACTTCCATCCAGGTCAGCGATCGTGCGGGAAACTTTAAGAATCCGGTCATACGCCCTGGCGGAAAGACCTTTCTTCAACATTGCCATCTTGAGCAGGTTCTTGCTCTCCTCATCAAGTTTACAAAATCTTCTTAAGAGACGCGAAGATAATTGGGAGTTGCTGTAAATCTCTTCCTCTTTGTAACGCTTTAGTTGGATATTACGGGCACAGTTCACCCTTTCCCGGACGCTCTTTGATTTATCCCCGGTCGGTAAACCGCCTAAATCGGAGTATTTCACTGCCGGTACCTCGATATGGATATCTATCCGGTCTAATAACGGACCTGATATCCGGGAACGATATCTCTGGATCGCGGTATGGGTGCAGCTGCACGAATGGGTTTCCAGGCTGCTGCCGAAATACCCGCAGGGACAGGGATTCATGGAGGCAACAAGCATAAAACAGGCTGGAAAGGTGAGGCTATGGGCAGCCCTGGCAACATTTACTATTTCATCTTCCATCGGCTGCCTTAGAACTTCGAGCACCGATTTCTTGAACTCCGGCAATTCATCAAGAAAAAGAACCCCGTTATGAGCAAGGGAAACCTCTCCCGGCTTGGGATAGCTTCCTCCTCCGATAAGGGCAATATCGCTTATCGTGTGATGAGGTGAACGGAAAGGACGGATATTTATTACCCCGCTTTTACTGTTGGTCAGAAGCCCGGCAACAGAGTGTATCTTTGTTGTTACCAAAGCCTCCTCCAGTGTTAACTCGGGCAGTATTCCGGGCAGCCGTCTGGCAAGCATGGTCTTACCCGAGCCGGGAGGACCTATCATCAGAATGTTATGACCGCCGGCAGCGGAAACCTCCAGAGCCCGTTTTACCTGAAACTGTCCTTTTACATCGGACATATCTTCTAATATTTCGGTATCGGGAGAAAAGAGTCTGCTCCTGTCAATTACCATTCTGTTTATCTCTATTTTTCCTTCCAAAAACTGTACAGCCTCTGAAAGTGACTCCACAGGATATACATTGAGTTCACTAATTATAGCAGCTTCCCTGGCATTCTCCCGGGGAACAAGAATTCCATCTAAACCGTCTTGTCCGGCAGCAACCGCAATGGGCAAAACTCCTTTCACTCCCCGCAATAGCCCATCAAGAGACAGCTCTCCGATCAAAGCAAAAGAGTTCAAACGATCGCTGCGGATCTGCTTAGTCGCTTGTAAAATCGCCACTGCGGTCGGTAGATCAAGGGCAACTCCTTCTTTTCGTAAATCTGCCGGAGCAAGGTTGACCGTGCAGTGATAGGAGGGGAAACGGAAACCGGAGTTTGATATTGCAGCAGAGACCCGGTCTCTGCTCTCTTTTATGGAATTTGAGGGGAGACCGACAATAACGAATTTACTCAGTCCTGGTCTCAGATCAGCTTCAACTGCGATCTTCTCGGCATCAATTCCGTTAATAGCATAAGATACTGTTTTCCCATACATTGGCAGCTCTCTAATTTTCTTTATTGTGAACAATGGTCCATTTGCAGCCCAATTGACCTTTTGCAGCCTGTCAGAGTCAAGAAATATCTTCTTGAAGCTAAATTCCGGACAGCAGATAACAGAGCATTTTTCATCGTTTACCTGCCAATAACGGCAGTAGCCTGTTTCCGGTAAATCTTCTCGGAATCACTACCCGCAGCTTCCAGCATAATAATATAAACCCCTACAGGTAAATACTTTCCTTCTCCCGATGTCCCATCCCAGATAAGGTTTCCCCTGGAAGCATGGATCTCCTGATTGACAATATTATCTACAAGTCTTCCCTTCAGATCAAAAATCCGGCAGGTAACTCTGTTTAATCTTTCGGGAAGTTCGAAACTGATTATTATTCGTTCTCCCCGGAAAGGAGAGAAGGGGTTTGGTGATAGGGACAGTGCCGTTTGCTCCGGAATAAAAGGGGTATAGATACTGTTTTTCTGTCCGGGGGTCGAGCCGGCAGGATGGATAGAATGAGCCCAGTTGTCACTGGAAGGAGCAAGTAAGGGATTTATCCTTTCAGCTGAAACACCGCGTGTTTTACTCCAGTCCGGGTCATAAGTAAAATTCTCGAAGATGTTTCCTGCTGGGTCAAATAGTATTAATTCTTCTCCAGAGACATAGATGCTGGTTAAACCTGTTACGATAAGACTTTCTCCTATTGAATAGTTCTCAGTAATAAAAAGAGAATCTGCTGCGCTGTTTACCAGAATGATATACTCATACTCCGAAAGCGGAACAGTTACTATGTATCTTTCCGTTTCCAGAGTTATTGCTTTCAGGTATTTATAGAAATTATTTACCTTCAGTTCCAGCCATCGCGGTTCCCCGGTGTGGGGACGGAACATTATCTCGTTGATCACTACAGGCAGGGCATTGTTATTGTAAAATGTATATGTATAGTTATTGGAAGGATCAAGATCCTGAGCAGATTCTATGGAATAATGATAAGTCGTATATGCGGCTGAAGGGAGCTCTGTCAGAAATGTTATTGAGATAGCGGTTGATATCGTAAAAAATTCATCATAGAGAATAAACCCCGTCTCTGCTTCCTCTCTATAGGCCTGACATTTGAGACGGAACTCTTCAATCATATTGTAACCGGCATTAGCGATCAGTATCTCATGTTCGATTAGATTACCGCTTTCTTGCAGCGAAGTCTCCAGAATAGCCAGATCATACTGCAGTGGGAGCCAGCTATTCTGAGCTGCCGGTGTTGACTGTTCAGGATGCCGGCATCTCTCCCATAGTGAATTGTCATCATAAGGATTGATTCTCTCCAGGGAAAGATCTGCCGGATAAGAAGCCGGAGCGGTATATTCTGTATAATCGAAGACAATTCCGTATTGATCGGCAAGTAAGAGAGTCTCCCCGTCATTATTGAGGATAGCCCAGGAGGTAGATTCTATTACCAGATCAGGAGTAACATAACCGTAGAGATCGAGAAATTGCTGCTTATTCCGGCAGATAATTTTATAGGTCTTTGGCAGAATAACTCCGTTGAAGTTTGTTCTGTTAGCCGCTGCGTCCTCAAAATAGAAATCTTTCAAGGTCACGGGAATAAGACTCCGGTTATAGATTTCCACCCATTCCTGATTAGAGGCTGACTGTTTAAAGAGGAGTTCATTCAGTATCAGTGGTGACGAACCTCTGATAAAGGCAGTCTGTAATTGATTGTTGGAAAAATCCGGATCGTATTGATAGAGTAATCTGACATCGATTGAGTAATAACCGTCATTCAGGCCTTCCAGAAAAATAAATTCCGTCGATTGGTATTCCGGTAGTAATTCGGGTAAAGCATGAAAACCATAACAATCTCCATTGAGAAAGACTCTGAGGGATGCTGAATTCTGTACTACTGTAACAGTCGAGGGGTTTATTACTTTGAGGGAGACCCGGATTCTCCCGTTTATCTCGCTGACATGCAGTTCATCAATTGCCAGATCAATAAGATAAGCATTGCTGTAACCCGGTGTTGGTACGGCAGAGGCAAACCAGTCTCCAGAATTGTTGTCCGTATCGTAACCGTCACTAATTCGGGCTAAGGAATGCCCCATAGGGGTTAAGGGGGCAAAAGCAACCCCTGTCTCCTGGCTGTCATCCGGCAGCAAATGGGAATTTGGCTCTCCATAGAGAACAGTGTCTCTATATCCTGCCGGTGAGAGCAGCCTTATCCCCTGGGTTATCCCGTTGCCTGCCGGCAGCCATAAATCTGCATAGAGGTCTGCTCCCTCAACCTTATCTCCTCCAATCAGCAGGAAACCAAAAGGTTCAATAACAATATAAGGAAAAGCGAATACCGGAGAAAAGGATGCTCCGGCAGACTGAAGCTGCCAGTGATGCAGGGAAATTGAGCTGTCGGAATCATTGTAAAGCTCAACCCATTGCTGATCCGTTTCTTCTGAAAAGGGGAGATACATTACTTCATTAATAACGACATTTGCAGAACACAAATGTAACAAGAAGATAAAAAAGATGGTAAAAAACGGGATCAGGCTCCTCCCGCAAAATATTACTCTCCCCGGTTTATAAAAGATACCCCTGAACATTTCTTTGCCCCCCTGTATTTGTAACAACACCCTAACCCTGACTTTTACATCAAGGTTTTAAAAATAATCATACTCTCCGGTTACTTCCGGTTCTGATAAACCCCTATTCGTCTTTCAGAAAAAGGTTAGCAATAATATCCGAGGGAGTAACAGCCGCCGTTTTCTTGAGCAGTGAACAGCTCTCAGCAGTAGTACCTAACAGATATGAACCTGCCGTTGCAGCCTCAGAAGGAAGTAACTTCTGCCCGAGAAACGATACTATTATCCCGGCTAAAACATCACCACTTCCTCCGGTAGCCAGACCGTCATTTCCCGAAATGTCAAAAAACATGCCGGAGCGGTTGGCAAAAATGCGGGTTATCCCTTTTAAAAGTAGATGACAATCATATTCACTGAGAAATTGCTTAACAGCACCTACCGGGTCTTGTAGTACTTCCTGTATCGATACATGGGTCATTCTGGCAAATTCTCCAATATGAGGTGTCAGAACAAACGGTTTCTTTTCACACCTTTGCAGCCAGTGAGGATAATGGGCGAGAATATTAAGAGCATCGGCATCGAAGAGAGCCGGTTTTTCCCATTCCATTGTCACAATATTTACCAGAGCAGTGGAGAGGGGGTTTACCCCCAAGCCCGGTCCGATCAGAAGGACATCATAAAGCTCAAGGGCAGACAGCAGCTCTTTTATCCCCGGAACTGTCCGAATCCTGTCTTCAGCAGCATATCCGGAATGCATTATTTCCTCTTCGGAAAAAGGAAGAGTTTTGGTCATTATTTCGACAAGATTTGTTTCATAAATTGCCTCCATCCCCTGATGATGAAAGAGGGTGATCAATCCGCTGCCGGCACGAAGAGCCGCTTTAGCAGCTAAAACAGCCGCACCGGAAAAGCCGGGAGAACCGGCGATTATTGCCACCCTTCCATAATCTCCTTTGTGGTAGAACCGATTACGATAGGGATAGGAGATGTTATCAGCTGTTATCAGATTGACAGCCGGACATTTATCTTGCCAGACATTCTGAGGAATCCCGATATCTATCGCTATAACCCTGCCCGAATACTCTCTCCCTTTGCCCAGAAAATGCCCGTATTTGGGAGCAGCCATCGTGAGAGTATAATCTGCCTTGAAGGCTTTTTCCGTCTGTCCGGTGTTGGCATTGAGACCGCTGCAGATGTCAACGGCAAATTTCTTTCCCGGCAGTGTATTCAGAGTGGTCAGGATCTTTGCCTGCAACTCAGGTAATTCTCCTTTGAATCCTATACCGAAGAGGGCATCAATCAACCCCCTAAACCCTGGCTTTTCTTCGCAAAACTGAACGGCAGCTATCTCCTCCCACTCTTTGGTGCTGGATATGGGAATGATCCCGATACCTAACTTTTCGAGCAGTTCGAAATTAGCAGTAGTCTCTTGAGACATTCTTTCCCGGTTCCCGACAAAAAAGACCACCGACTCAAATCCAAGATTTTTCAGACAGCGGGCAATAACAAAACCATCCCCGCCATTGTTACCGTGCCCTGAGAAAATCCCTATCTTTGCCTCTTCTTCTACCTGACCGGCAATGAACTGAGCTGCATTATAACCGGCATGTTCCATCAAGATCCCGGCATCGATTCCGATTTTCTCAATAGTATGTTTGTCAATCCCGGTCATTTCTTCTTTAGAAAGTACATACATCTTTACATCCCTATCAAACCCCATAACCAGAATACGATAATCCTTATTCTTGTCATTACTTTTTTTTTGTTCGTTCAATTCTCCGGGATAGTTATTTCGATCGTTGAACCTTCATCAATAACGCTGTGGATGACCTGGATTTTCCCATGATGGTAGTCCACAACTATCCTTCTTGCTAAACTCAAACCGAGACCCCAGCCGCGTGATTTTGTACTGACTCCGGGATCGAAGATCTTGCTTTGCATTGATTTGGGGATACCTTTTCCTTCATCCTGCACGATAATATGTGTCTTTTTATTTTCCTGAAAAGCAATAACAATGATGCTCCCCCCTTTTTTCTGCATGGCATCTATCGCATTCTTGATCAGATTCTCCACAGCCCATTTAATCAGATCGGGGTCAACATTAACCTTAATATCCTGGATTTTGCTGATAAGTATTATATCTATCTTATAAGTTATCTGAGGTAATCGATGTTTAAAATAGAGAACCGACTCTTCGATCACATCATGCAATTTAACCGGTTTTAACTCTATCTCAGACCCTATTTTCCCAAACCGGTGGGCAACTTTCCGCAGCTGGTTGGCATCATTTTCCATGTAGGCAAGCAGCTTGGTCATTTCCGTATCCTGGTTATTCTTCTCTATCCGGCTATTGAGGACATCAATCCAGCCGAGAAGAGAAGATATGGGAGTCCCGAGCTGATGAGCCATTTCTTTAGCCATACCTACCCAGAGGATATCTTTCTCATTCCTTTTCAGGAAAAAAATGGCGTAAACACCAAACAGAACGAAGAGAAGAACAAACAGTGCTTCCACATAGGGCATCATCCTCAGACGCCTCATTGCCTTGCTTTCACTATAGAAAGCAAAGTTGATCACACTGTCATTCTCCGTACTGTAATAGAGGGGTATAACATTGCGGTCACTCTCCATTTTTTTCAGGATCCGCAGCACGTACTCTTGTTCTTCCAGAGTCAGTTCACTAAAGGTAACTCCTTCTTTGATTTCGATATTCTTCCAGTAGAGCGGTGTTTTCTTAGAATCAGTTAGAATGATAGGATAGTCTATTTCGACAATTATTTCTTCGAATACATATTGACTGAGCAGACTCTCCCAATCTTCCTCAGTAGAATAGGTAAAGAACCGGGCAAAAAGATTGGGAACTATCTCTGCCTCATACTTAAAACTACTGAGAACCATATTTGTATAGATTATGAAGAATACGAACAACAAAACCGATCCAATCGAAAAATAGAGCTTTATCAGCCTGTTCGGATACTTAAATATCCTTTTTCGCTGCTTCCCAAAGATCATCAAGCTTCTCCAATGTGCTATCGTAAATGTTTTTATCGTGGTCACGGTGATATTTTTCTATCATCTGAAAACGGTGTTCGAACTTTTTACAGGCTTTCTTTAAGGCAGCTTCCGAATCAATCCCGGATTTTCGGGCAAAGTTTACCACAGAGAAGAGCAGATCACCGATCTCTTCTGTCAGAGCTGTTTTATTCTCCTTCTCAACTTCGATCATTTCCTGCAGTTCTTCTTTGATCTTGATAATGACATCCTGGGCATCCCGCCAATCAAATCCCACAGAAGCAGCTTTTTCCTGCATCCTCTGGGCATAGATCAGAGCCGGCATAGTTTTTGGTATCCCTTCCAGTATCGATTCTCTCGTTTCCCGCTTCTCATGATGTTTCAGACGCTCCCAGTTCATCTTTACCTTTTCCGAACATATCTTGCTGCCATCCCTGCTCACCTCATCACCAAAAACATGTGGATGACGGCTAACAAGTTTTAATGTAACACCCTCCAGGACATCAGAAAGAGCAAAGAAGCCCTGCTCATCTGCTATCCGGACCTGCATCAAAATATGAAGCAGTAAATCTCCCAGCTCTTCTTTCAGATGTTCCGGATCTTCATTATCGATTGCTTCAATTGCTTCATAAAGTTCTTCGATAAAATTCGGGATCAGAGAATGTGGAGTCTGTTTTAAGTCCCAGGGACAACCCTCTTCGGGGTCTCTCAATCTTTCTACCGTCTGCCACAATTTGTCAAATGCCTGCATTATTTTCCTCTGTTCGGGTTTTGATTAATATGCTGACAGGGAGGAGATTCCTGTAAAGTATTATTTCATAAATCCGGTTCAGTTTGACTCTTCTTTTCCTGAGTTTCCAGGGAAAGACTGATGAGAGATTTACTCACCCCTGGACAAAGGATCATCATCCACCGGCTCAACAATCTCATCCCAATTCTTCTTAATAACGCGATTACGCCATTTTTTCCTAATCCAGGCTAATAACAGGATGAAGGGGAGGATCCCCCACACTATTCCGGTAAAAGCAAGCAGCATCTCGATCCGGAATCTCCGTTTGAGCTGATCCTCAAAAAGGGGAGAGAATTGAGTCGGGGTCATATTGAACGCCCTGAAAAAAGCAACGGTAAATTCTTTCTCTCCCTTAGAGTAATCCCAAAGAGAATAGAACTCTTCCCGCTTCGAAGAGTAGAGATATTTGACCGCTAATGCCGATTTGGTGTAAAAAGAGTCCCACCGAATCCTTCCTGCGGGGTATCTCTCCTTCATTTCGTTGAGGGTTAGGCTGTTACCGAGCAGATAATCTTTAGCATAGATAAGCTCTCTCTCGAAGGATAAATCAGCGGAAAAAAACACCGCCATCCCTTCATGAAACCAGAGGGGAACATTGTAAAAGAGAGAATCCAAAAAGAGATGAATATATTCATGGAGGACGATCTGCCTTAAACGACTGAAATCTTTTATATCGCGGGGATTTCGAATATAGATCCTTCTTTCTCCGGGGAAGTAAACCGCTTCACTGAATTCTACTATTCCTGAAAAACCGGAAACAACTCTCTGGTAGTATTCTCTGTCGGGGGCAATGACAAGATCACCGGCAATCTCCGGATAGAAGCCTATTGCTCGTTGAAAATCAGTAAAATCATTCAGAAATCTGGGAATAGTCTGTTCTATGATTTGTCTGTCTTTGGGATGATAATGAAAAACCAGATTCTCTTCGCGCCTCTGCTCCCATTCCTCCCCAGACAATCCGTAAAGAGAGATTGAAGAGAGAATTACCAGGATCAGAATAACTCCCCAAACTTCTCTGCTTCTCCTGTTTCCGGTAAAGCTTACCTTACGCTGAAGGTATAGTCCTCCCTTCATAATACCCGAAGAGAGTTTTTGAATCATTTTCTTGACTTTTGGAGACAAATTCAAGTCACCTCTAATGCTGGCTCTGTACCTTCCCAGCAGTCAGCTTTCTGAATAGCTCGCCAATGATTCTATTCTTCTTTTTTAGCTAACTTAAGCCTTTCGCGGATAAGTTTTACCAGATAATCATTGTCAAATGGTTTAAAGAGAATATCTTCGGGACACAAACCGGCATTGCGGGCATTAACTACCGTATGGTTTGGGTCATAACCAAACCCGGTCATCATGATAACCGGCATATCCTCGTTTTGCTCTCTTGCCCGCAGGAAAAGTTCATAGCCATCCATATCAGGCATTGCGATATCTGTTAACAGAAGATCAATATCACCGGTCATAATATGTTTCAGGGCTTGATAACCGCTGTCGGTAGTCAAAACAGTAACTTCCGGCAGTTTTGACCGAAGTTCTTTTTCCAGCTGTTCTATGACAAAGCTGTCGTCGTCAACAACCAAGATTTTATTTACCATACTTTTGCTTCATTACCGACTATTGTTTTATAAGCCTGGTAATATTTTTCATAGGTTTTTTCCACAATCTCCCGGGGGAGTTCGGGGGCAGGAGGTTTCTTGTTCCAACCCGCCTGGACAATATAATCTCTAATATACTGTTTATCATAGCTATTAGGGGTGGAGCCAAGCTGGTAATCTTCTCTCTCCCAGAACCTGGAAGAATCAGGGGTCAGGAGTTCATCAATAAGAATAATTCTGTTCCCTATCGTTCCGAATTCAAATTTAGTATCAGCAAGAATGATGCCCTTTTCAAAAAGAAATTGATGTCCAAACTGATAAAGTAACAGACTCTTTTGTTTAAGCTCTTCTGCTATTTTTTTGTCTGTCATCATTAACATCTCTTTGTAGGATATATTGATGTCATTACCACTTTCTTCTTTCGTAGAGGGAGTAAAGAGAGGTTGCTCAAATTTTTGACTCTCTTTCATTTCTTCGGGCTGTAATATTCCCCCCACAGTTCCCCGCTGACCGTATTCTTTCCAGGCTGAGCCGCTGAGATAAGCCCTTACAATACATTCGAAGGGAATGACCCGTGTCTTCCTGACCAGCATGCTCCGGTCGGCGAGTTCTTCTTTGAACTGCTGCAGTTCTTCGGGATAATCTTCAAGATCACCGCTTATCACATGATTGGGAATGATCTCTTCGGTTTTTCTGAAAAAGAAAAGGGAAATCTGATTCAGGATCTTACCCTTGTTGGGTATCGTTACCGGGAAGACTACATCAAAGGCAGAAATCCTATCTGAAGTGACGATAAGCAGCTTGTCTCCAAGATCATAAATATCCCTTACTTTGCCCTGATAGTGACCTTTTACTATCTCTAACTCCTTGATCTGTTTACTCATTATACCTCCAAGTCAATACCTTTTCTCAGATTTATTAATGAAATTCCGTATATTTCGTCAATCTTTTCAGGATGAATTTCCCTGATTTTTTCGAAGAGAGTCCACATTTCCCGCAAATTCTCCTTCGGAATAGCCAGATACTCCTTCTTTTCATAATCGGAAAAGTAGTTATTGATCGCTGAAAACATTTCCGTTCTGTTCTTCTCTTGCCGGCTCTCCAGCAATCCATTTCTGACCTGATATTTTATCCCCCTGAAATCAAAAGTAAGATTCAGATTCTTCGCAGTGTGAAAAAAGAGGAGATAGAGATAATATTTCTCGAGTATTCTCCCTGCATTTTTTAAGATTACAGAGCTGTTAAACTCCAGATCATCAGCTAATTCGCTGCTTCTCTGCATTAATATTGAGCTTAGATCATTGTTAAGGGTCAAGACGAACTTGATGAGTTTCTCCAGCGGTTCTGCCGGTTCTTTAGCTACTCCCTGACCCAAAACCTGCTCACCGAGATCAGACAGATCTTCCGCACTATTCAGCACCTTCCTGATGATCTCTACCATTTCTAAAAGCAGGAACCTGTCGGTGAACGGACCTATATAGAGAAAATCTTCCGTAGTATCATCCTTCAGCGAGAGATATGGTGCTTCCCGGTAGTTCAAAGCCAGATAGGGATAATTATCATAAAGCCTGATCTTCTGCTGTCTTTCAGGTTGATCGTACAGCAAAACTCTCTTCTCATTTACCAGATTCTCTATCTCATTTTCAGCCGTATAATAAACAATCTGATCATATAATTCTAACACTGGTTTTAACATCAGCTTCTGCCGGTTGTCATTCTCAGGAGAATAACTCTCGCTCTCCGGAATTAACTCCGTTGTCTGAGAATTATCACTACCCCGCAATATTTCTAAGAGTCTTTTTAGATTATTTGTTCTGATGCAATATAAAACTTCCCCCTGTTTCCGGAACACTATAACTCCATAACCTGGGGGCAACTCAGCAGCACTGCCGTTCTCTAATTCCAGTCGTTGCACTATTTTGCTCTCTTCCATAAATCTTTTCCTATTTTATCGGGAAACTTCTGTCAATCTGTTTTGCACATTTATCAGGAAAAAATCTCAGTAATACAAAAAAAACCGGCTTCTGACAAGATTTCTTCTTTTCATCTGCAACCCTCAAAACCGAAACAGCATTCCGTTAATGTCAATAATTACGACTATTCCTGTAGCAATTTTTCTGCCTGAAACAAATACTGTTAATCATCTTCCTGGTCTTCGATTATCCTCAACAGAAATTGTTAAACTGCATTATTTACCTCTTATCAGTCTCAGGACAACTCATTCCTCCGCCTAAAAACAAACGGAAACCACCGAAATAGATCTTCCCCGCTTCCTTTAAAAGATAACATAAAAACCAAATCATCCGGATAAAAAAACTGTTGACGACAGTTATTACTATACTAAGATGATAATTAGTTTATTACCTCGGAGGTAAACATGAGAAGAGTTTTGGTATTAACCGGCGGCGGAGATTGTCCTGGTTTGAATGCAGTATTGAGAGCTATCGTTAAAAGATCGAAACAGGAAACTGACTGGGAGATCATTGGAAGTCTGGAGGCTTTTGACGGTGTGCTCCGCGAACCTACGGAAGTTAAGGTCCTTGATGAGGCAGCAGTAGCCGGGATTCACGTCCGCGGCGGGACTATTATCGGTACAACAAATACGGGCGGCCCTTTTGAATGGCCTGTTCAGAACAGTGATGGAACCTGGACTACCGTTGACCGTTCCGACGAGTTGATCAGGAAGCTGCAATGTATGGGGATCAATGCGGTCATTAACATCGGAGGTGACGGTTCCCAGAGAATATCGCAAGCCCTCTATGAAAAAGGATTAAACATCATAGGTGTTCCCAAAACCATAGATAATGATCTCAGTGTTACCGATTTCACCTTTGGATTTCAGACTGCTGTGCAGACTGCTACCGAAGCGGTTGATAAGCTTGTTACTACAGCTGCAAGTCATAACAGAATTCTGATCCTGGAGGTTATGGGTCGTTATGCCGGCTGGATTGCTCTTCATTCCGCTATTGCCGGTGGGGCAGAGGTCTGTCTGATACCGGAAATCCCTTATGATATCAGTGTAGTTTTGAAGAGAATCCAGAAAAGATTCATCCGGGGTAAGGGATTTGCCAATATCGTTATTGCCGAAGGAGCTAAACCGGTGGGCGGCGGCATGGTCTATCAGCAAAAGAATGAAGAAAAGGGAGTCATCACTTCCCGTCTGGGGGGAGTAGCCTTACGTTTGAAAGAGGAACTGAAGGCTGCCGGTTGTGAAGGTGAAATCAGAGAAACGGTACTGGGACATTTACAAAGAGGAGGGACACCTACAGCTTATGACCGGGTTTTAGCAACCCAGTTCGGGGTCAAAGCTTTTGAGATGGTCCTGGAAGAGAAATTCGGAGAGATGGTAGCTTACAAACATCCCGATATAATCTCTGTACCCTTTAAAGAGGTAATGAAACAGTACAATTATGTAAATATGGATTCCTATCTGATCAGAACTGCCAAAGGAATCGGAATTTCATTTGGAGATCAATAGAAGCTACCGCCCGGAAATACCGATACCTCTTATCCGGGAAAAACATCTATAAGCAGAGTATGGGTTTCCCGTCTCCCACACTAAAGGAAACAGCATCAAAATATGTCTTTTCCTGAATATAATCTAACGAAGCAGGGTTAGTTTTCCTTTGCTTGAGATACCTTGGTTATTGTTAACCTTAAAGAGATAAATACCGGCAGCTGATCTGTTGCCTGATCCATCAAGACCATCCCATACGACATAATTCTCTGTAGTTACTATCTCCCTTACCTTCTGCCCTTTCAGATTAAAGATCGTTATCTGATGCTCTCCCCCGGAAAATGAGTCTCCGGAGAAAGAGGTTCTGCCCGAATCTCCCGGATGAAAATCGATAATGGTACTTCCCCGGAAAGGATTTGGAAAAACAGAGATGGAATGTGAATTGGCAATAATCTCTTCCGCCTGGGTATTCTCCTCCGGAGAAAAGGTTATATCAATGGCACCTATCGCTGTTTGATAGGTCGTAACCAACTCTTCCTCGAAATCATAAACCCTGATAACCGAATTTGTGGAATAAGTACCGGCATCGGCAATCAACAGCCATTGATCATAAACAGCAAGAGCGGAACCACCTGATGAAAAAAGAGAACCGGAATCATGAATAATACCTAATTCCGGGGTTTCGTAAACAAAAACGCCTCCCCCGAAGGAATCTCCGACATATACTCTCCCGCCAGGTGTCTTAACAATATTGATCGGATAATTCGTCAGAGGTATAATATCCGTGATCTGATGACCGGCAGTATCGATAACAGCAATTTTTCCTGTCTCGTCAGCATAATTACCGGTGCAGACAAGATGGAGCGAGCCGTAGTCATCGACTATCATTCTCTGGGGATTAACAGGTACCGGCAGAGTTGACGATACAGTAAAACCAGGCAGATCGATAATTGTCAGTTCTCCCGGGAGGTAATCCGGGTATTGGAACCCGGAATTGGCAACATAGAGATGATCATTATAGATAAGAAGTCCTTGCGGTGCTGTCCCCACAGTCAATTCAGCGGCTACTGTCTCGGAAGCAAGATCGATCTTATAAACCCTGTTAGAGAGCAAACCCGTCACATAAGCAAACCCCTCGTGGATGACAATATCGTAAGGATTCGAGTAGTTTTCTATGACAATTGTACCGGAAACCGTTCCGCTCTCGCCGTCAATTTTGTAGATATTGTTGTCACCGGAATTAGTCAGATATATATAGCCGTTCGCCATAACCATCTGATTAGGATACAACCCGGTTACGGCAAATGAATTGTTTACCGTCTCCGAGGTCAGCTCGATCCTGCTTATCGTTTGACTGATGGTATTGAGTACGAATAATTCCCCCTGCAAATATACCGCTCCTAAAAGAATCCATGCTAAGATAAATGTTTTCATGCTGATTAGCTCCTTATTTATCGTTTTTTTTTTGATACTTATATAGTTTATCGCTGGTAGCTGACCTTCAGATTTAACAGCCAGTTAAAGCCCGGCTGCGGTGTATAACTGTATATCTCATAACGGGCAGCAAAAATGTTATTCAATAAAAGAGAGAACTGCCAGTTCAAGCTCAACCCCGGAAAACTCACCCCTATTTCCGTATCCGTCAGATGATATGAGGAGAGACTTCCAATTAGCTGATCGGGTGTTGACCATTGGATCCCGGTGTAGGAGTGGGATACCCGGAAAAAAAGAGACGAATATCTGAGATGCAGCTGAAGATTAAAACTCTCCTCCGGGATATAGAGGAGTTTCTTGTTATAAAGATAGCCGGGAGTATTATCGTTCTCCCGCGATTTATTTAAAGCCTCTGTTTTCAGCCAGGATGCCGTGAGGGTAAGAAAGCCCGGCAGGTAGTATTCTACGCTTATTTGCAGATTACGAATTTCGGCAGATGCTACATTTCCCGGTTTCCAGCCGGTTATCGAACGATACCAGTAGATAAGGTCTGTTATCCTGCTGTGATGGTACTCTATCCGGCTATTAAGATTGAATAGATTTACTTCAGAGAATAGATTTATACTTAAGGATTTTTCGGTTTCAAGCTCCGGATTTCCTGTCGTTTGGGAATCACCTTTCCAGTAGAGATCGTAAAAAGAGGGGAGACTGTAGTTCCTGCTGACTCCGCCGCCAAGCGTTAAATAGAGTGGATAGTAAAAAATGAACGCCGAGCTATACCGCCAGGAAAGATAAGGCTTCCAGGCTTTATCCTGCTCTTTTTCCGGGTCCTTAGCCCGGCGGGAATAATACTCGAACCTCCCGGAAAGATCGTTATTCCAATCGAAAACAGATACCGGAAACAAGAAATTACTCCGGACAGCAAAGGCATAGTTTTCCTGTTTCACTGCGGGAATGACCTTAGCTTCGAAGAGGTCATCCAGATAAGAAAAATCTTCCCGGTTGTATTCCAGCCCTATGTCGGTTATCGGGTTTACAATTTGCTCCCAGAGAGAAGCCGAGACTGCTCTGCGGTTTGTCCGGAGGGGAGAGAGCTTGAAATGCAGCCCGCTCTTAGTATCTTTCTGCTCATTTTTTGCATAGAACATCTGATGAGGTGCTCTTGTGTTATCATAGACTACCCTGTTGTCATGGTGGTAAGCCGTTAATTCGGATATGAAGTTTTTTGCCGGTAGTTTTACCGCGAGATAGTTATTAACAGATACCCCCTCTAAACGGGCATCTCTATAGAGAATCTCATAATTCGTCGGTCCCGGAAGCTTATTGTCAAATTCCAGCAGTTCAAGCTTATAGGTTACTTCCGGTACTATTCCGGAAGTAATCCCCAGACTTCCCTGCAATCTGAGATGGAGATTCTGTGAAAATTTATCGTTGTAGTCACGGATCTTTTCCTCCCCCTGGGAATCCTGATAGGAAAAGTTGTTCTTTGCCCTACCTCTCTCTGCATAAAGACTTAATCCTGCATCTCCGAGCCAATACCTTTTAGGGGTAGTAAAGCGATGATAAAGGGATACTGAAGTCTTTTGAGCTCCGAAAGATCCGAATTCCTGCCCCAAGCTCATTTCATAGCGGCTATGAGGGTATCTCGTGTTAATATTGATCAGACCCCCTATCGCTCCCGCCCCTTTGAAGGACGATCCACCACCCTTGATTATCTCTATACTTTCGATTATCCCGGTTGGTATGGTTGAAATATCAAAAGGCTGTCCACCCCGGTTAAGCGGAATTCCATCGAGTAAAATGATAGTATGCCGGGTATGGTGTCCCAAAATGGAAACCGTCTGCCGTTCCCCCTTTAACTGCAGACCCGATACTGTGATCTCGGGGTAATCTCTCAGTATCTCGTACAGCTCTCTCCCTTTTAGTTCCGCGGTTACCGGGATAAGTATCTTCATCTCACTCTGACCGGAAACCGTCTCTCTTCTGTGCGATACAGAGAGACCTTCAACCGGTACCGCCTCTCTCTGCATAACTACAACTTCAAGCTCTGATAACTCCCTGAAGGTCAGGACAAGCGATTCATAACCGTATCGGTAGAACTTAAGGAGTTCATTGCTGTCGAGACCCTGAAGGGTATAGAGGCCTCTGTCGTCGGTGACAGCTAATATCGCCCCTTCCCTGTAAATAACGACATTATCAAGATAAGCTCCTTCGGAAGTAATCACCCTCCCGGCAGCTTCCGGTAAAAGATCTTTTGCATCAGCCCTTTCATTTCTGTCAGAATAAGATCCTGATTTTAACTGTGAAAATGGAAGCAGAAAAAAAATGAGCGAGAGAAAAAACATCAAAGAGACTTTGAGATGCAGATCGCCTAATGTTTTCAGTCTATACCCTTTCTGCCTGATACTTCGTCTCCTTCCCATAATTCTCCTCTATTTCTGTCCGCTGCCCGGGTAGAAGATATTTGGTTTGCCGGAATACGGATTCTGGAAAACCTTTAATTCTGTACCATACAGTTTCTTGAAATTCGTTGAGGTTACTACCTTTTCCGGCTCGCCAGCGGCAAAAAGCCTGCCGTCTTTCAGAACAATTATGCGGTCACAATAATCGGCAGAGAGATTTATGTTGTGGGAAATCAAAATGATCAGTTTCTTATGACTCCGGTTAATCTCCGACAGCAGTTTAATGATATCTAACTGATGATTGATATCAAGGTGTACAAGGGCTTCGTCGAGCAGGATTATCTCCGTATTCTGAACCAAGGCACGGGCAATATTGACTCTCTGCTTTTCTCCTCCGCTGAGCTGAGAATACGGTTTGTCCCTGAATTCGGAAAGATGCAGTTCCTCTAATGTCTTGTCAACCTCTCTCCTGTCTTGGACAGAATAGGTCTGCCAGTAGTTTATGTAGGGATATCTCCCCATCAAAACCAATTCCCGCACTGTGTAATCAAATTGGTAATTGATCTCCTGCGGAATGAGAGATATAAGCCTGGCAAGATCTTTACGTGTCCAGTCTTTGAGATTCTTCCCCTTGATCTCGATCTCCCCGCCGCTTAGAGGCAGAAACCCGATAATCGCCTTCAGCAAGGTTGTCTTGCCTGCTCCATTCGGTCCTAATATTGAACAGAATTCACCCCGGATGAAGTTCAGACTCAAATCATCTATAACCTTGCGGTTGTAATATCCGGTAGTGATACTCTTAATTTTTAGCATCTTATCTTCTCCCTTTAAACCATCATTCAGCAAAAATCGCTCTTCTTGTTTCTCTGCCGCTAACAATTCGAAAGAACTCTGCTCTTCGTGAAAGATTAACTTTATCCCTTATCCCTTTGCTTTAATCCCCTAATCTCAAAGCAGAGGAATGGATTTTCTTTTCATTATAGTTCCTAACCTGCTTTGAGCTAAACGGCAAGGCAGACCAGGTACAAATTCCTTTTGGGGCGGCAGACCGGATATAGTAGCAAACTGTCTTAGCGGGTGTATCGCTCACTTCTCTGAGAATTCATTTGACAATTCCTACTAATTTACTATGTTATCGATAGGAGTTGATATGCTGAATACGAAAACCGAATACGCAATCAGGGGCTTGGTAGAAGTTGCCAGAAAAGGTAATAATAAACCGGTTGCCATCAGAGAAATTTGCGAAAAACAGCATCTTCCCCTTAAATACATGGAACAGATCTTCAGAAGCTTGAAAGGTGCCGGCTTGTTGAAAAGCATCAAAGGCTCCTGTGGCGGATATCTTCTTTACCGTCCTGCCGAGGAAATAACCCTGAAGGAGATCATGACCGCTATCAATGTCCGGCCGGCAAGACTCGATTGCTGCGGGCAGGACGGCGATAGAGAATACTGTATAGGTAACCCCTGTACCTTTTACAATGTTTGGGAAGAGATCGAAAGCGAACTGGACAATTATTTATCAAAGGTGACGTTAAAACGCTTTCTCATTCCCGGGGAGACAAAATGAAAGAGAGAAGACTATATTTCAATAATTGCCTTACTGCCAAACCGGCTCCGGAAGTAGTCGAGGCAATGCTTCCGTATCTGCGGGAAAACTATTATTACCCGGAAAACTTCAACCGTACCGGAACAGAATCCTCAAAAAACCTGACGCGTTGGAAGCAGACAGTGGCTGCTACCATCGGAGCGGCAGCGGAAGAGATCCATTTCACCTCCGGAGGAACTATTGCTAACAACATTGCTATCAAAGGATTTCTTCTGGCAAATGCCGCCAAAGGAAATCATCTGATCTGTTCTGTTGTAGATTACCCCGATCTTTTAGCTAATGCCGGATTTTTCGAGCAGAGCGGATTTGAGGTTACTTACTTACAGGTCGACGAGGAGGGGTTTATTGATCTGGAACAACTCAAAAAATCTCTCAGAAAAGAGACTATTCTCTTTATGACTACCTCTGCCAACCATACTGTCGGAACGATCCAGCCTTTAGCAGAGATCAGAAAAATTCTCGACTCTGCCGGTCACCATATATACATTCATGCCGATGCTTGTGAGGCTTACGGCAGAATTCCCATCGCTGTCAACAATCCGCATATTGATATGATGTCAGTAAGCGGACACAAGATATATGGTCCTCAGGGCTCAGGTTTCCTATATCTCCGTAAAGGGGTTAAGATTAATCCCCTGATTCATGGTATCGTCAGGCTCGATGACTTGCAAACCGGGGGACTGAGCGTTGCCAATACAGCCGGACTGGTAAAAGCAATAGAACTGATCTTTGCAGATTTTGAGGAATACATCGGGCATCTCCGCGAACTGAACAGCTACTTCCTGGAAAAAGTCCGGGAAAAGATCCCCTATATTATGGTTAACGGACCCGTAGGAGACCAAAGAGCTCCCCATAACATGAATATCACCTTTGACTATATCGAAGGTGAGGCAATAATGCTGATGCTCGACCAGTACGAAGTATCGGTTGCTACCGGTAGTGCCTGTGCCTCTCAGGGATTGAAACCGAACTATGTTCTCAAAGCTATGGGAAGAAGTCATGAACAGGCACACGGTTCCATGAAATTCACCTTCAGCCGCTATCTAAACAAACAGGATATCGATGAATTAGTTGACAGATTGGTACCTGTTGTTGAGAAGCTCCGGGAAGGAAGTACCCTCTACCCGGGTAACTGATTATTAAGAAATGGAGTTCTTAGATGGAATATTCGGAAAAAGTATTAGATCATTTCATGAATCCCCGTAACCGGGGAAAGTTAGACAATCCCGATGCCGTAGCTACCGAGGGAAGCCCCGCCTGTGGCGACCAGGTTACAGTTTATCTCAAGGTCAATCCGGAATCCCTGATTATCGAAGACATCAAATTCCAGTCCTACGGCTGCGCCTCAAATATCGCTACAGGTTCGATCATCACCGAAATGGCTAAAGGCAAAACTCTAACAGAGGCCAAAGAGATCGACTGGAAAGATGCCGCTTCTGCCCTGGACGGTCTTCCCCCCATAAAGATGCACTGCTCGGTTCTGGCGGTTGATACCCTCAGGGCTGCTGTCAAGGAATACGAGGTCTCCCACAATCTCGCCCCAAAAGAGGAGTTCTCCAAGCAGACGATTGTTATCGAACTGGACAAGATCCTCTATCCGAAAGTAGGGAAGAGCATCGTTTCTCTCAAAATGGTGAAATACGTAGGCTGGGACAAAGGCATAGCAGTCATCGATCTCGATATCCCGAAATTCGACGAATACCGCGATAATATCATCGATGAGATAAAAGAGCATCTGGAAAAATATCCCGAGATAAAAGATATCAAGATAACTATGTCCTGAGTTGGCTAAGAACAGTCCATAGCCGTTAATCTTTCACGAAATGTGCCGGTAAAAGACCTGTTATCTATTTTTAGCGAAACAGTAGATAAAGAACGGACAACCGATGAAGGCAGTTATTATCCCCACCGGTATCTCAATAACTATCAAATGCATTGCCAGAAAATCACATAAGATCAAAAAGACAGCCCCCCCGAAGGAACTGAGAAGAAAGACACGCCGCTGATCATTACCGAACAGCATTCTGATAATGTGAGGAACAAGGAGACCGACAAATCCGATGATCCCGGCATAAGCAACCGTAAAGCCGACCAGCAGCGAACTGATCACAAAAACATTACGCCTGAGACTCTTAACTTCGATACCCAGACTTGAAGCCACCAGATCACCGCTGGTCAGAATATTGAGCCTGTCGGAGAGGGTGTAGAGATAGAACATTAATAAGAGGGCAATTCCCACGATTATCCGGAACATCAACCACTCTCTGACACTGAAAATATGACCGAGATTACCCATCAAAACACCAATGATACTCCCTAATTCCTGCTGGTTGAAATAGAGCAGAAGGGAGATCAGGGAAGCACAAAACATCCCGGCAATGATCCCCGATAGCAGTAACTTTGTACTGCTGAAGAAACCACCTATCTGGGCTAAATACCAAACCGTCAGGATCATAAGAAGGGCTCCGGCAAAAGCAAAGAACGGAACAAAAAGATAAAGACCCAGAACTATAGCCCCCACTGCTCCCAACGCTGCCCCGGAAGAGACGCCGAGAATATACGGCTCAGCAAGGGGATTGTTCAGCATTATCTGATAGACTGACCCAACTCCACCCAGAACAAAACCGCAGAGAAAGGTGAGTAATAATCTGGGAAAACGAACCTGAGAAATAATAAAACCGGAACCAGTTCTATAGGTCAGATAGAAATAGATTATCAGGGAAGAGAGGAGTATGAACAGGATTACCTTCATTACTCCGTATATCCCCTTATTTAACTGTATCTTTTTCATATTCCCTGGAAAACCCTCTTCAGTATCCTCAGCCCCTCTGTTATTCTCGGTCCGGCTCGCAGAATGAGATCAGGATCGAGATCTTCTACCCCATAGATACGATCATTGCGGCAGGCTGAGATATACTGCCACCCCTTCCGGAATTTGATTTCCCGGGGTGTTACTCCGGGATAGGTAAGGATTATGATTTCCGGATCACTCCGAATAACATCCTCTGCCCTTACCCGGCTATAGTCCCGGGGCAGCTCGGTAAAAATATTCTCACCCCCAGCTATCTCTATCAATTCCCCCACAAAGGAATTCCGGGATACGCTCATTATCGGGTCGCCGTATATCTCTATATATACCCGTGGACGTTCTTCACCCTCAAAACGAAGGAAATTGATCTCTTCCCGCAGAGAATCCACAACAGTCTTACCCCGTTCTTCAATCTCCAGATAACGGGCGACCTCTTCGATGCCTGACAGTAATGCGCTTAATGACTGAGGATAGATCAGAACTGTTACAATACCGGCTTTACTCAATTCATGAGCCAAAAACTCCTGCTCCAAACCGGAAGTGAAAACAAGAGTCGGTTCCAGAGCAATGATTTTCTCCCTGCTGACTGCACCGAATCTGCCTACTTTTGCTATTTTTTGCAGGGGGAGAGGATAATCGGTTTCTTCGGTCACCCCGACAATGTTCTTCGTCCCTTGGAGCAGATAAACGATCTCTCCTACCTCGGGAGAGGTAACAACATAGCGGGGAGTTTCACTCTCTCGTTTCTCCCCGGTACAGGAGAACAAGAGAGCGAGAAGCAGAATGAATAAGATGTTTTTCATATCTCTATCCTCATAAAGCTGATACTAATGGAGCAGCAAAAGGATAGAATCTTCCGACTGTTCCTTCATCCGCGGAACTTAACCGAAGGACTCAATGGCAGGTTTCCTGGCTTGCAGCGGGTTTGTTTAGCGAGCCTTCCCCTTCTTTACACCTTGCCGGTGCTGAAAAGTGACCCGATATCCCTTATTGTGACACGAAACAAGTCAATCTCACAATGGCTGCTTACAGTGGCGGAGACCGCTTCCGCTTTTCACGGAATTCCCTCTTTGCTCACCATTAAGCTTTATAACGTTACTCTTTTCAAGTGATGATTGGTGTCAAGTATTTCTCAACTTCCCTGATCCAATCGATAGACATAGGCAACCTTGCTCTGAATGGCAGGTGTCAGGATTTCCGGCTGGAATTCACTGCTTCCGGTAACAGGAACCGAAAAGAGAGAGAAGATTACCGGCTCAGAGCCATTAACTCTATAGCTGACAATATTATACTGTCTGCTTATGCTTCTTGTTGACCTACTTTCTCCCTTTGCTTAACCATTAGGAAACCATTAGTGTGTTCTATAATCAAAGGGGGTCCGACTATAATACAATCTAAGGGTATCTTAAGGGTAGGCTTGTGACAGAAGAATAATCTATCACTCGTTTTTAAAATAAGTTAGCCTATGCTTCTCCGGTGGTAATCTGCTTTGTTGTTTGCATTATTCTTAATAAGAGATGAAAGAAGCAAGGGGCTGCTTTCCCGGGAAAGCAGTACTGCTCAACAGTTGTGCCATTCTTCTCAGCTTAAAGTTATCTCATTCCTTTGATAGTAAAAAGATGAAGTCTTGGGGATGACAGAAGGTTTAATACAAATTGGCAAAAACCGAAGTATTTTTTGCAGAAAGTGTGACGTAAAAACAAACAAGTTGGCTTCTCGCTATTCATTATCAAATGCCCCTTTATTTCGTCCTCTTTTTCATCTTTCATACTAATTACTTGAGCTACATCCTAAGAAGATGGTCATTAAGCTGTCTTTTACTTATAGAGATTTACTATACTAAACTTTAAGCAATCACGGCACATCATTAATCATTTAATGCAACTTATTATTATCAAATCCCCAGACAGCGGAAACTAATTTTGATTGTGTCAGTCTGAAGTCAAATCTATTGACAAAAACAATTGTACATCTCAAAGGTAACATTAAATGAATTCGAGAAAGCGAGGAGAAAAATTTGATTTGTCAACGTAAGTTTAAATCAATTGTCTATGTGAAACAGGGGTTAAGATTATGCTGAGAGAGTATCTGGAAAAGATTTCCCGGACAATGGCTCAGGGAGATGCCAGGGAAGAGAGTTATTATTCTCAAATCGAGGAGTTGATAGATAGATTTGCAGAAGAGACGAAGAGAAGAAACATTCATGTGACAACAATCCCCAGGAAGACAGAAGCGGGAAATCCTGATTTCAGGATATGGGATGGTAAGCAGCATATCGTAGGGTATATTGAAGCAAAAACGCCCGATAAGAACCTCGATGAAATCCAGACTACTGACCAGTTACAAAGATATATTCACACCTTTCCCAACCTGATCCTAACTAACTTTTATGAATTCAGACTCTTTCGTGATGGAAATCTATTTGACAGAGTCTTAATCGGTCAGCCGATACTGGCAAAAGAATACAAGACAATACCACCAATCCAGAACGAAACAGAATTTTATTCTTTGCTGGAAAAGTTCTTCACTTTCTCTCTTCCAAAGACCTTCACTGCTTCATCGCTCGCCTCTGAACTTGCAAAAAGAACACGTTTCTTGAAAGATGAGATAGTGATAGAGGAACTGACTCAAGAAACTGAAGGCAAGGGAGATATAGCAGGTTTTTATGAGGCATTCAAAAGATATCTGATCTCCGGACTCACTCAGGAAGAATTTGCCGATCTTTATTCTCAAACCGTAACTTATGGTCTATTTGCAGCTCGTACCAGGGCAAATGAGCAGTTTAACAGAGAGTTAGCTTTTAAATACATTCCGCCTACTATTGGGATATTGAAAGATATCTTCCGCTATATCTCGTTGGGTCAGGTTTCTCTCCAGATGCAGGTTATAATTGACGATATTGCCGAAGTGCTGCAGGCTGCCGACATCAACAAGATACTCCATCAATTCTATGTCGATGGCAAAGGACAAGACCCTATAATTCACTTCTATGAAACTTTTTTGAGTAAGTATGATCCCGAATTACGTGAAAAGAGAGGGGTTTATTATACTCCGGAACCAGTTGTTGGTTACATTGTCCGCTCAGTACATCAGCTTTTAAAGAACAAGTTTAAGCTGAACGACGGTTTAGCAAGTGAAGAAGTAACTCTCCTTGATCCGGCAGGTGGGACGCTTACTTTTCCCGCTGAGGCAATAAAGGTTGCTGTCAAAGAATTTACAACAAAATATGGTGAGGGTGGCATAAGAAACTTCATAAAAAATCACATTCTAAAGAATTACTATGCCTTCGAGCTAATGATGGCTCCCTATGCCATTGGACATCTGAAAATCGGCTTCCTCTTAGAAGAACTTGGCTATAGATTAGAAGATGACGATCGTTTTAAATTGTATCTTACGAACACTCTGGAAACTGATGAAATAGAACAGATAAACATTCCGGGTATTAGCTCCTTGAGTGAAGAAAGTAAATTAGCAGGCAGGGTGAAGAAACGGGAACCGATATTGGCAATAATAGGCAATCCACCCTATTCCGGAATATCTGCTAACGTCAATGAATGGACAGAGAAACTGCTCAAAGAAGATATGGATGGAGCTCAAAGTTATTACATAGTTGATGGTGAGTCTCTGGGTGAGAGAAATCCTAAGTGGCTACAGGATGATTATGTTAAATTTCTGCGTTTCGCTCAATGGAAGATCCATAAAGCAGGTAAAGGCATTGTCGGAATGATTACGAATCATAGTTATCTTGATAACCCGACCTTTAGAGGTATGCGACAGAGTTTAATGCAAACATTTAATGAAATCTATATAATTGATCTTCATGGAAACTCTCTAAAAAATGAAAAAACTCCGGATGGTGGAAAAGACGAGAATGTTTTCGATATTCAGCAAGGAACGGCGATATCATTGTTCATAAAGGATGGTAAAAAGAAAAAGTGTAGAGTTTTTCATAGCGAATTATTTGGATTGAGACAACAAAAATATAACTGGTTAGTTGAAAAAACTCTGCCCGCTGACATTTACAAGGATATAGAACCAACAACACCCTACTACTTCTTGGTCGAAAGAAATGTAGAGAAGATCAAACATTTTTTGAAGTGGAAGAAGATTAATGATATCTTCCCCGTTAACAGTGTCGGCATAATAACTGCCAGAGATAAATTGACTATAAACTGGACTGCAGATCAAGCTTGGAATACTGTTATGAGTTTTTCAACATTAGATGCTGATTTAGCAAGACAAGCATATCAATTAGGAGAAGATACAAGAGACTGGAAAGTTGAACTTGCCCAACGAGACATTAAAGATACAGGATTTGATAGAGATAAAATTGTTCCAATTCTCTACAGACCTTATGATATCAGATATACTTATTATACAGGTAAAAGCCGTGGTTTTCACTGCATGCCTCGCCCAGAAGTAATGAGACATATGTTGGATGGCGATAATCTGGGAATTATTTGTGTAAGACAGGTAGCGGAAGGAGTATTCAATCACACGTTGATAACTGATGTAATTATTGAAAGTCGAATCACATTGAGTAATAAGGGAATTGCTTATCTGCATCCACTATACCTTCATCCCGAAAAGGATAAAAAGAAACAGTTGCCGCAAACCATGATCCTCTTCGAACCTGAAAAAGATTATAAAAAGAAAACCCCGAATATAGACAAAGTTGTATATAGCAAGTTGGTTCAGACATATCAACGACAAATAAAGGGAATAAAGAAGAAAATTTCGCCGGAGTCAATTCTCTTTTATATCTATGCTCTGTTACATAGTAATATCTATCGGGGTAAATATGCAGAATTCCTCAAATACGACTTCCCCAGGATACCCTTTACATCTGACTACGTTCTTTTTCAAAAGCTGTCACTTCTCGGAGAAAAACTGGTAAATCTACACCTCATGAAGACCAAAGAACTTGATCATCCGAAAATTAGATATATGGGGAGCGGAGAAAACGATATGATCGAGAAAGTAGAATACATTGAAAAAGAGAAGAGAGTTTTTATTAACAGAGATAAATACTTTGAAGACATCTCTCCAGAGATCTGGAATTTCTGTGTTGGAGGTTATCAAGTTATGAATAAATACCTCAAAGACAGAAAAGGAAGGAGTATGGAAGACCCTCGACATTATTGCCGCATTGCCGCTTCTATCTATCAGACTATGGAACTTCAAAGGAAAATTGATCTCTTGTTTGATGAGTTAGAAAAAGAAGAAATACTGGATATGAGCTCATAAGCTTTTGCATGAGCTAAGATAAATATAGGGTAATGCCTATATCCTGATATGCCGATAAAAACCGATTTGCCTTGCTTATCTTTTACAGATTTAAAGCGGGCGGGAGAACACTTATCTGCTCTCCCGCCGATACGGCACTTTATGAGGATAAGCCCAAGTACCAATCGCGGGTATTATGGCTACCCTGGCCACATAAAAATATAGCTCTACTACTCTTTATTCCAAGAAAAATTTTACATTTAGTCCGAATAAATTATGCTTTGAGGCAATTACGATGACTGCTTCTTTGAGTACAAAGTGATGATTTTCGTTTGCCCATAATATGCCAAGCCCCGATTAGGTCTCTTCAGTTTCTGAAAAGTAAAAGATCTCCCCGATTCTCCGTTCTTCGTTTATACTGTTTTTGATTGACATAAAAGCAGATTAAGTCAAACAAGAAATCGGAATATTCTTTGTTACCGGAAGTAATTAGTTTATAGCTAATAATTTAGCAGGAGGTTTTGATATGAAATTGCGAGGAAAGGTAGTAGTAGCTCAGGGTGGCGGACCGACAGCAGTAATCAATCAGTCTTTGGTTGGTGTAGCTTTGGAGTCGAGAAAGTTCCCACAGGTAACGAGGGTTTATGGTTCGGAGCATGGACTTGCCGGAATCCTGAAAGAAGATTTTCTTGATCTGACCCAGGAGACGAAGCACAATCTGGAAGAGGTAGCCCGGACCCCTTCTTCCGCTCTGTTATCGACAAGAGATAAACCGGACGCCAATTACTGCCGGGAGATCTTTAGGGTGCTGCAGGCTCATGATGCCAGATATTTTTTCTATATAGGGGGGAACGATTCCTCCGAAGCCGTATCTATCATCAACGAAGAAGCAGAGAAATCCGATTATGAATTCCGCGCTATTCATATTCCCAAAACAATCGATAACGATTTAGTCCTCAATGACCATACACCTGGTTACGGTTCGGCTGCCCGGTTCGTAGCTCAGGCGTTTATGGGTACTAATCTCGACAACAGGGCACTCCCGGGTGTATATATCGGAGTGGTAATGGGGAGACACGCCGGCTTTCTGGTAGCGGCATCTTCTATTGCCAAGAAATATCCAGATGATGGACCGCACCTGATTTATTTCCCGGAAAGACCTTTCAGCCGGGAAGATTTTTTAACCGATGTCAAAAGGGTATATGACCGCTACGGCAGATGTGTTATTGCCGTATCGGAAGGAATACAGGATAAGGATGGAATACCGATCGCGACCAAACTCTCACCCTGTGTCGAAAAGGATGCCCATGGCAATGTACAGCTTTCGGGAACCGGTTCTTTAGGCGATTTGCTTGCCAGCCACATTAAGGATAACTTGAAGATCAAGAGAGTAAGGTCGGACACACTCGGTTACTTGCAGCGTTCCTTTGTCGGCTGCGTTTCCGATATCGATCAGTATGAAGCCCGCGAAGTTGGGGAGAAGGCAGTACAATATGCGATCTGGCACAACCTTGACGGCTCTATTGCCATTGTCCGTACCGGTTATTATTCGGTGGATTACAAACTTGTAGGTCTAAAGGATATCGCGGGAAAAACGAGATTGATGCCCGATGAGTTTATCAATGAGAATGGAAATGATGTTACTGATGCTTTTAAGTTCTACGTCAGACCGTTGTTAGGTTCCGGTTTACCGACAATTCACCGGATCAGAGCGCCCAGGGCTCCGAAATTATTGCTTTAGAGATCCCTGTCAGAGTAAACCCCATTTCTTTCTCAGATAGAGTTCAATACAGAAAGCAAGAAGAAAAAGGGTAATAACCAGCCAATGCCGGTAAAGGGGTATTTCAAAACGAATCCTTTCAACCACCGGGGCAGCTTCGCTTAAGCTGAGACCGGTTAAGTCAGCTTCAGAGAGGATTGTTCCGTTCGTCTGCCTTGAGAGATAAGCCAGCAGGGAAAAGTTAAATCCCCTGTTCCGTCTTTCGGCATCAATATTAGAGACGATAAAATTGCCCTCTGTTTTACTGCCGGTCTGATTATCAATAATCTCAAAAGAATAATTGCCGGTCGCTAATTGCTCTAAGGTTTGAGTGTAGTAGCGGGAATCAAACGTCAGAAATTCCTCTTCGATCAGCGTACCGGAATCGTCATAAAGATAAAGTTTCGGATTCAGGGTGTGATTGATCGCCAGGGTCTCATCATAAGCGGTCAGTTTGATCTCTACCGTCTCTCCCAGAAAGTAGCTGTTTTTATCGGTAGTAGCTATGAAACTGCTCTCTGTAGGATTACTCAGCCAGGCAGAAAAATTAGCCACAAAACTGTTGTAAATCTCTCCCTCTCCCCGTAATTGCCAGCGCCAGAGATTATAGAAAGTCAGGCTGAGCACTCTTCCCTGCTTATAACTGTTGAAGAGAATAGCAGCACTCTGTTCGTCGTTATTCAGACGGGCTAAAACCTCTGCCTGTAACAACGGTTCTACATAGAGATAATCTATCGTAGGAATCGTTTTCGGATCAAGCCCGGCAAAGGTTTGATATTTTCTGCTTTCCGGAGTAAGGTAGATCGTGCTGCGAAAAGTCTGCCTGATTGTCGATGCTCTGACTCCGAGAATATCTTCCAGTTGAGGGAGAGGCTGACCGATAAACATCAATCCTCCGCCATTCCCGACAAATCTTTCCAGAGTTTCGAATTGAGACTGGGAGATATTAAGATTGTCGTTATTAATGAGGATCAGCATTTGCAGATGTTCGGGAAAAATCTCCCGAAAGGAGATGACGTCTCTTCCAGAATACACGTTTCCATCATGGAGACGATAAACCATCACATCTTTTCTTTCGTCCCGGTTCAAGGCATTTTTCAGAAACATAGCTTCCCAGTTCAAGGTATCGGTGAGAATATAAACACCGGATCGCTGCTCAAGAACTCTCACGGCACCCGGATAGATATTGTTCCCCAAATTCTCCTCTTCCCCCTCTATTATTGCTATCTCCACCCGGAGCGGGTAGAGACCGGCATTTTCGAAAGTGTAGCTGAAGGTTATCTGCTGCAGATTATTTTCTGCAAAGTTCACTCTCTTTTTATCTCTCAAGCGATCATTAACATAAAAGGAGAGTTCAGCTTCGCCGGAATAGTTGTAGGCAAAAACATCGGCAATAATATCATTCTCCTCTTCCGTGTAGGCTGTCGGATTGTAAAATAGAGAGTTAATCCCGACATCGAATTCGTCATACTGATAATCAGGATGTATCGTCCAGACAGGAACATTCAGTCTGTTGACTATATCGAGCTGCTGGTCACCAAACCAGCCATCAGAGAGAAGGAATATCTTTTTTACGTTATTGAGATTTACCCTCCTTGCCATCTCCTGAAGAGTTTTGTTCAGATTGGTCGCTGTTCTGCTTCCCTCGATGCCATCGGCAAAATAGAAATTCCTGCTCTGATAATCACTCTTCCTGCTTAGTTCCTCAATTTGACTCCGGTAACTCTCCATCAATTCCAGCTTTGATTCGGCATGAACCGGCAGATCCATACTGTAGGAGTTATCGGTCAGAATGATGACCTCCGGTTTATTTACAACTGATCTGCTGAGATTGAGGATGGGATTAAAGATAAGAACAAGCAGGATAAAGAGAGCTATCGCTCGCAGGACAAAGAGCAATACTTTACGTGGTTTCGACAATTCCGGAATCGTCTGCCGATAGTAATAGTAGATCAGCAGTAATGCCGGTACTAAGAGAAGAAAAGGCATTCTTAAATTCTCAATTTCGAGGTAAGGGCGAGAGCGACACCTTTTGAATATGAACCGGGTACTAAAGACCCGCTGGTTTTCAGACCCAGATTAATCTCAAATCTTTCGATGTTATAGCCCAAACCGTAAGAGAGTGAGTAAAGATTATCCCCAAGACCCGGGCTGAATCCCATTCTTAAAGGTATTTGGGGTATGACATAATATTCTGTTCCCATTGATATTTCCGGTGTTTTACTGGTAACAACGCTATTAACGAAGCCTTGTTTCCAATCGAGGGAGAAATTTACACTCTCTAAACGATAAAGTGCCGATAATCTGATAAAAGCCGGCAAAATTGTGGTGAAACTTCCTATCTCTTCTACTGTCTCCGTACTCTCCAGCACATCTTCGTCAAGTTTCGAGACATAAAGACTGTCTATCAGGGCAGTATAATAGCGTCTTTCTGTCTGACCCGTCCAATAGATAAACCCTCCGAGATTATCAAGAGCCAGCCCGAGACTCAGATTCTCATCAATGTCACTCCTCAGTCCGATCAGACTTTTAAAACCATACCCCGTCATTCCGCTTTTAACAACGATCTTCTGATCTAAGTGTACCCCTTCGTCATTTGCCAATAATGACCCGTTATAGTCTTCTACATTTATACCTGCGATACCCCCGAGAAGGCTCAAGGCTGCTCCGGTATGGATGAGATAGTCTCTTAGCTGAAAACTGTAAAGGCTTGCTCCTGCAGTTAAATCAATGTATCCCAAGGCTTTAAAATCGTTGTTCTTATTTCCGAAATGATAGACTTCATCATATTCATTACCCAGGAGAATCAGCTCGATATAGCGGGCTGATAGCTTTCCTGTGCCGAAAAGATGAACTCTTGAAGACAAAGCGAGGTTATCAAAAGAAATACCGGCAATATTATGGGCAGCAGTTGTCTTCAGGGAGAGATTTTTATCGAGGTCTTTAATGATTTTCCGCTTATCACTATCGGTTAAATATGTTCCGTTTATTTCATTATACCTTCGGATGGAAAAAATGCTGTTTTCGAGCATGAATGAACTATTGATCAGCATGATCTCTATCTTGTAGGGCATAGGATAAACCAGGTTCGCAGGATTCCAGTAGTTAGCCTCGCACCCTGACGCTCTTAATGAATAGCTGCCTGAAAATGCCAGAGATCCTGCTGAATCGGCCGCCGAAAGCGGGTGAGCCATTAGAAGTAATACTGCTGCTGCCAAGACATAGGATTGAATATTTTTCACTTTTCCGCTCCTCGTTTAAAGATCGACATTGATATTGACATTGATCCTGCCTAAAACTTTCAAATAATGATCCGGCAGTATCGTAACCGAGCCGTTACTCTCATCAAAATTAATTTTCAGGGCAAAATAGATCTTCTCTCTGAGAAAGAGTTCCAGATCCTCCCGTTCCATCGATAACTCGATTTCCATGATCATCGGTTCGTTATCGGAAATAGTGCTGGAAACCTTATTCCCGGAAAACAATATCGTCTGTATTTCCGGATTATCCCCGGGATTAAAGATATGGAGAGTATCTGCTGATTCACTGAAATAGAGATCTACCATAGCCCCTACAGGCAGGGTATTTTCCAGAATCATGGTCAATGATACCTCTTCCAGATATTCCTCGATGTATTCCCTGTTCTTTTTACTTATCTCGATAGTCAGAACCGTATCCGGTACAACAGTCTCATTTGATAAGGAAAAGACGGAAGAAATGGTCAAAGAGAAAACTCCCCTGTTCTTATCGGTTGCTTTTGCAAACCCCGGAGTGAGATCGATGTTACCAAGAATAAAACTGGAATTCTCAATGATAATTTGTTCCGGAAAGACATTGATGAAATCTGCCAATTCCGGTTTATCTATCACTACTGTCGTTGTTTTGGGGGTATCTATGTCCTCAGCACCCAGAAAAACGACATTATCATCTTCTGTGAGCTGGAGAGTAGATTCGTTATTGTCCTTGTCATTGATCCCGGTTAATGTACCGATGAACTTTGCATCGAATCCGAGTTCATTGGTAAAAGTCAACTCTAACACAGCTTCTTCTAACTGCAAGGCATTAGAAAGATTCGAGGGCATGTTGACATCGTTGTTGATCACTTCATCATGTAATTCTATCTCTTTCTCATTGAGATAACCCCTGAAGTATTGAAAATAGATAGAATCATCATAGAATAACCTGATATATGCCAGATCATCAAACTGTTGCTGAGATGAGGTCTGAATAAAGAAATCGAGTTCGTTTATTACCTCTTCAGCACCAACTTCACCAACTGAATATCCGCTAATATCGAAGCTGTGAATAGAATTTTCAAAATCTTCTATTACCGTATTGAAAGGATTTCCTTCCAAATCGAAGATATTCAGAAAGGTAATGTTCAATTCATCCAGTTCCGGTCGGGGCTCAATAACTTCAACTTTGATAAAACCCTCTTCAATAATCCCGTAGATAAGATCGATCTCATCAATCTCGTCTATAGGGATTGAGATAAAGCTTCCCGTCTCAATGGAAGAGATCATGACCAGTTCGGAGGACTTAGCACTAATCTTCAGTTCCGCGGCAACTTCGTCACTTTCCAGTTCTTCCCTATAGACCAGGTAGATTTGATCGTCTTCGATGATGATGTTGCTGCCGTCTTCCAGATCAATTACCGGATAAATCTTATTCAGCAAAGGAATATTGAGCAACGTGTTCCAAGATACACCGGAATAGGTCTCCGGAAATCCGCATTTGCTGAGGAGGATTATCAATAAAAGCAGGAGCGTAAAATACCCTGCAACTCTTGTCTTGTCATCTCTTACCATAGTAACTCTGCCTTGTTCCCACTCAAGAGAACCTCTTCTTTTTCTAATTTGTTTTGGATTGATATCGGTAAGCTCGTTACGGTCAAGCATTTTTTTATTCTCTTGAGCAGCAAACCATTATCCCTGCGAAAAATTGACACCGCTGCCGCAGATATCAATAAGGTCTTTCCTGGTTTGTAGAGCTGCCGGATCTTCCGGAAAAGTATTTCTGCAGAAACGAGTTCCCCGAAAGCAGGATGATACGGTCCGGCTATTACTGTTTCCGGTAATTCTCTCTCCCGGTCAGAAGTCTCTGCATCTCTTCTTTTAACAGAGGATAGATCTGAATGTAACCCCATCTTGATAACCCTGATACCCTTTGTCCCAAACTCCTGCTTCATCTCTGCACAGATACCAATTGCCTCTTCCAAAGAGAGTGGTTTATATCTGCCTGCCTTATGCCAGGCTGCCAATTCTGTTCCCCGCAGAACTAACGTGGGATATATTCTGACAAAATCCGGCTTGCACTCAATTACCCTAAATATTGTCTCCTCCAGGCTTTCTTTTGTCTCTCCGGGAAGTCCCGGCATCAATTGAATACCAAGTTGCAACCGGTCATCCTTAACAGATTTCGCAGCTGCCATTGCCTGAGCTGCAGAGTATGGTCTGCCGGTTTCCCTTAGAACTTGATCATTTAAACTCTGAATACCGAGTTCAATGGTTTTTACCTGATTGTTACGGAGAAAGAGTAACATCTGACTCTCTATGCCATCAGGACGGGTTGATATTCTGATCCCATCTGTTAAAGGAACAAACTCACTAATCTCGTTAAACAATAATTGTTGCTCATCTTTGCTGAGCAGGGTAAAAGACCCCCCAAAAAAGGCGATTTCTTTCCTTAGTTCACTCTGCTTTTGACAGAAAAAGGCTAACCGTTTTCTGATTTCCTGAAAATCGGGACTGATAGTCCTGGTTATCAGGTTTTGCTGGCAGTAGATACAATGGTTTTTACACCCCGCAAAGGGAATAAAAACAGGAAATATCTTAACTGCTGATTTATTACTGCTCATCAATTGTCTTCAATAAAATCCGTTCCGGTGTCACTGATTCACCCGGTTCCCTCCAATAATATTTGATGGTTGATCGTTTTGCCGGTCCTTCTTGTTGCTCTTAGGGCAGTATCTTGAGTTTGTTACAAGCCTCTTTGGCGGCATTCTGTTCGGCAGCTTTTTTGGTCAACCCTTCCCCGCTGCCGAGCTTCTCTTTATTAAAGGTTACGACTACGGAAAAGATCTTTTTATGATCAGGACCCTGAGTTGAAACGATTTTATAATCAGGGATTTTTTGGTATTCAGATTGGTAATGTTCTTGTAAAATGCTTTTATAATTGATATGGATTTCGCTCAGCAGCTCTTTTTCGTAACCTTTCAGGATATGCCTGCTGATAAATTCCCGGGCAGCCTCTAAGCCCCCGTCAATATAGATAGCACAGATCAAGGATTCCATCATATTTGCCAAAATTGATTTCTTATCAAAACCTTTCGTCCTGAACTCATCGTCACCGAGTCTGATAAAGGAACCGAGATCGAATGATCTGGCTTTGACAGAAAGATAGTTTTCGGAAACGATATTGGATTTGAGCTTGGAAAGGTCTCCTTCCGATTTATCAGGATACTTGTTGAACAGATATTCTACAGTTACCAATCCTAAGACAGCGTCGCCAAAAAACTCCATCCGTTCGTATTCAATGGTCTTGCTGCTGCCATTCTTTGTTCTTTCCACAGAGCTGTGGGTCAGGGCAGTGTTGAGTAATTCCTGATCAGTAAAGCTGTATGAGATAATCTTTTGCAGCTTGCTTAAGTCACGTTGCTTTGATCTAACAGTAAAATTCTCTTTGCCTTTGGGGCAATATCGTTGTTTAATTATTCTCTTACTGTTTTTATCTTTCTCATGAAGCCTGGGGGAAGATTCTTTACCCTTACGGTAAAAAAATCCGGAGATAAGATTGAGGAGTTTTTTCACTTTCGTCAGTTCTATAGTTCAAGAAGCAGGGATGCTCATCTCCCTTTTATCTTTTCGTTATCTCTCAGCCGGTAAATTCCTTTATTACCAGTACGCTATTATGACCACCGAAACCGAGAGAGTTACTGATAGCAATCTTAACAGGATGATCAATTGCTTTATTGGGTACATAATCCAGATCACAATCCGGATCGGGATTTTCGTAATTGATGGTTGGATGAATTACCCCTGTACGGATAGACATGAGACAGGAGATAGCCTCTGCTCCGGCAGCAGCACCTAATGTATGCCCAAGCATCGATTTCGTGGAATTGATCTTTAACTTATAGGCATGGTCACCAAAGACTCTCTTAATGGCAGCTGTTTCTGTTTTATCGTTTAAAGGAGTAGAAGTCCCGTGAGCACTGACAAAATCTATCTCCTCCGGCTGAACACCGGCATCTTTCAGGGCACTTGTTATTGCTAAGACCGTACCCTCTCCGTTCTCTTCCGGAGCTGTAATATGAAAGGCATCGGAACTGGCACCGAAACCTGCGACTTCAGCATAGATCTTCGCATTCCTTTTTTTGGCATGCTCTAATTCTTCAAAAATAAGCAAAGCTGCTCCCTCGCCCATAATAAACCCGTCCCGTTCCTTATCAAAAGGACGGCAAGCCTTATGGGGTTCATCATTCCGGGTACTCAAAGCTTTCATGGCACAAAATCCGCCAACAGAGAGAGGCGTTACTGCCGCTTCACTCCCGCCGGTAACGATCATATCGGCATCTCCATATTGAATCGCCCTAAGTGCAGCACCCATAGCATGATTCGCCGAAGCACAAGCAGATACAGTGGTATAATTAATCCCTTTCAAACCGTAATCTATAGAAAGCTGGGCTGCGGCAATATTCGAAATCATTTTTGGAATGAAAAAAGGACTAATTCGCCGAGGACCGCTCTTAAACATCTTGAATGCCTCTTCTTCAAAGGTCAGAATTCCCCCGATACCGGCTCCCAGAATAACTCCAAACCTGCTGGGATCATAATCATACTCTAAAATATCAGAACTTTCCATTGCCTCTTTTCCGGCTATCAAAGCATACTGGGTATAAAGATCAAGCTTCTTTATTCTTTTCGGCTCAAAGTATTCCAGAGGATCGTAGTTCTTGATCTCTGCCGCTATCTTACTCGTCAACTCAGCGGTATCGATCTTTGTTATCAGATCAATTCCATTCTCCCCATTTACAAGCTTCTGCCATGTATCTTCCGCATTCTTTGCTAAGGCATTAATTGCCCCAAAACCGGTTATGACAACTCTTTTCTTATTCATTATATCTTACCTCGTAAACATAGTTTTTCAAATCGAGCGGGGTTCTGCTTAAGATCACTGAGCAAGAGCGATCCGGAGCAGAAAAAGCAAAAAAAACCAGCACTTACTCCGACTGCTTGTTGAGCAGAAATCAAAGTAAGTGCTGTTTAGAAAATACTAATTAAGTTTTGATTTCAGATAATCGACAGCATCGCCAACGGTCTTCATCTTCTCGGCATCTTCTTCCGGAATGTTAATCTCAAATTCTTCTTCGAATTTCATGATCAATTCGACAGTATCCAAAGAATCGGCACCCAAATCTTCAATAAATCTGGCTTCCTGTGTAATCTGAGCTTCATCAACACTTAGTTCGTTAACAATTATTTCCTTAACTTTTGACAAAATGTCCATTGATTCCTCCTGTTTTGGTTCACATAATTAGGCCGCCATCTATATTGATGGTCTGACCCGTTATATAACTGGCATCATCAGAAGCCAGGAATATACAGATTTTAGCAACATCAGATGCTGCTCCTCCCCTTTTCAGGGGAATTGTTTCCAGATAATTATTAATCACTGTCTCGGGCAATTTTGCCGTCATTTCGGTCTGAATAAAACCCGGAGCCACGGCATTTACTCTCACATTCCGGGAAGCAAATTCCTTGGCTGCCGATTTGGTAAAAGCTATCACGCCCCCTTTAGACGAGGCATAATTAGCCTGCCCGGCATTACCCGAAATCCCAATCACAGACGAAATGTTGATTATAACCCCTTCCCTCTTTTTAAACATATAACGGCAAACTTTCTGGGTGAAGATAAATGTACCTTTCAGATTGACTCTTAATACATCATCCCAATCTTTTTCACTCATCTTCATAATCAGGGTATCTTTCGTTATTCCGGCATTATTGACCAAAATATCAATTGTTCCGTACCGGGATATGATCTCCGAAACTACTGCTTCCACACTCTGACCGTCAGCTACATCGGCAGCAAACCCTACAGCTTCGTTTCCCTCAGCTGTTATCTTTGCTACAGCATCATCCACTGTTTCCTGCGCCAGATCGATGATAACAGATACTGCTCCCTCCCTGGCAAAGGCTGAGGCTATGGCAAAGCCTATTCCTCTGGCACTTCCGGTTGTTACCGCTATCTTGTTTTCTAATTTCTTCATAGCTGCTCCAGCTTCTCTTTCGTCGAAGCTATATCCTGAACTGTATCTACGCTTAATACTTCAATGTTTCTGTCAATCTTTTTAATCAAACCGGAAAGAACCTTCTTGGGTCCGAACTCCACAAAAAGCTCAGTGCCCAGTTCGCTTAACTTCCTGATACAATCAACCCATAAAACCGAAGACGTTACCTGACGGGCAAGATTCTCCTTGATCTTTTGTTTCTCTTTGTGCGGCTGAGCATCTACATTAGAAACAACAGGTATGTTGGTGTTATTAAACTCAATTTTATCCATTTCCAGAGCAAGCCATTCCCCTGCCTGAGCAATGAGCGGTGAATGGAAAGGTCCGCCCACTACCAGCGGTAAAGCCCGTTTGGCTCCCTGTTCTTTTGCTAAATCGCAGGCCCGCATAACACCAGTTTCGGTTCCTGAAATAACGGTCTGTTCGGGACTGTTGAAATTAGCAACAACCACCAAGCCCTCAATTGATGCACTATCACACACTTCTTTTACTTTCAGGGAATCAAGACCGATTATGGCTGCCATGGCATAGGGAGTTCCCTCATTGGCTTTTATCATGAATTCACCCCTTTTATGAACAAGGGTGAGAGCATCCTGGAAACTTAAAACCCCGTTGGCAACTAAAGCACTAAACTCTCCCAGAGAATGACCGGCAACAAAATCCGGTTCAACAGGAATCACTTTCTGCAAGGATCTCATCGCTGCTATGCTGTGAAAGAGAATTGCCGGCTGGGTATATTTAGTCTCTTTCAGAACTTCTTCCGGACCTTCTTTGATGATAGAAAGCAGATCGGTCTGATTCTTCTTGTCAAACTCAGTCAGCGGCTGCAGTAAATCGGGTGAATTATCTACCAGATCCATGCCCATACCTACATATTGAGCACCCTGTCCGGGAAAAACAAAGGCAATCTTTCTGTTTCTAAATGGCAAAATGACCTCCGTCTCTTTTAATTCGTGAATCTAAGGCAATGATCTCTTTTTTGGTTTCAGGAGTGAGCTTTTTCAGTATCTAAAAAGCATTCCTCCGGAAGTCAGACCGGCACCAAAAGCTACTAATAGCACTATGTCTCCACGTCTGATCTTGCCCGACCTGACTGACTCGTCAAGAGCAATAGGCACGGTTGAAGATGAAGTGTTGGCATATTTTTCAATGGTAACAATAACTTTATCCATATCAATGTTGAGTTTTTTACCTAAGGTTTCGATAATCCGGTAGTTAGCCTGATGGGTGATCAGCCAATTAATCGATTTGACATCCAGACGGTTACGCTGCAACAACTTTTCCGCACTCTCCTGCATTGACCTGACGGCTAATTTGAAGATCTTGTTCCCTTCCATATATAAGGTGTGTTTATTCTCTTTGACGCTCTGGACACAAGCCGGCATCCTCGAACCCCCTGCCGGCATAATCAGTAATTCACCGAAAGTACCGTCAGCACTCAAGTCAAAATCCACAATTCTTGAGACACTGGTCGGTTCAGTGCGGGAAATAACAACAGCTCCGGCACCATCTCCGAAAAGAACGGCTGTATTCCTATCTTCCCAATTAGTGATCCGGGAAAGAATCTCCACCCCCACAACAAGAACATTTTTTGCTTTACCGGTAACCACAAACTGCTGCCCAATACTGGCAGCGTAGATAAAGCCGGTACAACCGGCAGAGAGGTCAAAAGCAGGACAGGTCTTGACTCCCAATTTTTTCTGTAATATACAGGCTGTTGAGGGGAAAAAATGATCGGGCGAAATAGTTCCAACTATTATCATGTCTATATCGCGGGGTTTTAATCCGGCAGCTTCTATGGCTTTTTTTGCGGCTTCATAGGCTAAATCCGAGGAAGCTTCATTCTTAGCAGCAATCCTTCTCTCAGACATTCCTGTGCGAGTTCTTATCCATTCGTCGGTCGTATCAAGGCGTTTCTCCAGATCGTAATTGTTGAGAACCTCTTTGGGAACATATTTACCTGTTCCGGAAATCCGTGCATCATATATTTCAATCATCTTATACCTCTTTAAAGTGTTGTTGCACATTGTGCACAAAACCCGATTGCGAAATCTTAGAAGCGAATTTTATGGCATTCATTATAGCTTTTCCGTTTGAACGTCCATGACAAACTATGGGTAATCCGTTAAGACCTACCAATAATGCCCCTCCATACTCTGTATGGTCAAGCTTTTTTTTCAGATAACTATAGACAGGATAAGATAAAACGGCTCCGATCTTGGCTATCCAATCCTGTTTAAACTGCTCCTTCATGATATCAAAGATCGAGATGATTGCCCCCTCAATTGTTTTGAGGATAATATTTCCCACAAATCCGTCACAAACTACTACGTCGGTAATCCCCTTTAACAGATCTTTCCCTTCAATATTACCAATGAAATTTAGCCCTTTCTCCTGCATGAGCAGAGAATAAGTGGTCTTGATTAGCCTGCTTCCTTTGATATCCTCTTCTCCGATATTTAAAAGAGAGACGCGGGGATTGTCAACCCCAAGCATATGTTTTGCATACAGACTCCCTAAGAGAGCGAAATGGACAAGATGTTCCGGTTCACAATCGACATTAGCCCCCACATCAAGGATAATTTCCTGATTTAACTGGGTTGGTAGATTTAAGGCTATTGCCGGACGATGAACATTCTTTATCCTTCCCAGTAGGAATAGTGAAGCAGCCATGACAGCACCTGTATTACCGGCACTGACTACGGCATCTGCTTCCCCTTTTTTGTGGAGTTCAATTGTTTTCACTAAGGAGGAATCCGGTTTGGCTTTAACGGACAAAGCAGCTGCATCGTCCATTCTGATTATTTGGCGGGCATCGACTATAATGATTCTTTTCTCATTATAAAAGAATTTACCCAATTCCTTCCTGATAACCTCTTCTTGTCCCACTAAATAGACAAGTTCACAGAGGTTTTCATGGATAGCTTTTACTGCCCCCTCAATCTCAGGAAGAGGGGCATTATCGCTGCCATGAGCATCAACGGCTATTCGCATCAATCCTTTTCTTTTATATTAAGAAATTTCTTCCCTTTATAGTGTCCGCATTTCTCACAGATATTATGGGGGCGCATGGCTTCGCCGCAATGAGTACATGTTGTCCAAACTGGCATTTCTGCCTTATAATGAGTACGACGTTTATCCCGTCGAGCTCTTGATGTTTTCCTTTTTGGTACCGGCATCCTAACTCCTTATTATCTTTAGTATTAACATATATTTTTTTCGAGTTTACAATGTTTTTGTTACCTGCCTTGCTGTCAAGAAAATAGAGTATCTGGTTTTATCAAATCTACTCTCTAACGAACAAAACTCGTACTGTTTGTTTTCTCAAGCCATAGAATCATTTAGTTATCTCGATACCTCTTTTTAAGGTCACAACCTCCAGTTCCAGACTGGCGATGAACTTTAATATTCTATAGAACTCTGCTTCGGTGCAGCTATGTGTGTGATTCGGATCATTAAAGCGGTGAAAACCAATAACGATAAGCGTCTCCTTCTCAAGTATTCCTTCAGTGATTCTCATGATCGCCTCTTCTGCACTATAGGAGCTAAGATAGGCAAAATAGCCGATGTTCAGGCGGTCAATTGGCTTGTACATTCTTTTATCTCTGCTGTTTCTGATATTCTTATAAAAACGCCTGATTATTTCATAATCCCGCTCGGTGGCATGACCTCTCGGCAGGGCAAATGTTTCATGACTCAAACCTCTCTCTTTCAGATTTATCCAGTCTTGTTCAATCTGATAAAGCGCTTCTTCATCATTGAGGAAGGGCAGGTTTGGGTGGTGCAGGGTGTGTCCCGCAGTCTCCCAGCCATAATGAAACTCCAGGTCTTCGACCTGCTGCCAGGTAAGTCTGTCTCCCGAACCTATCCTTCCGGTATTTATAACATTAGTAGCCTGGAAACCAAACTTCTCCATAAGGGGCAAGGCAACGTCATAGATTGTATGATGCTGGTCGTCGAACGTAATAACAATATATGTCTGATCCGTTCGCTCTTCTCCCTCCCAGGAACAGGAGAAGAGAGCAATAACCAACAAAAAATAAACGGCTAAGCTGTTAAAAGGAGTATTTTTCATGGAACTTTAACTGAAAGCCAAAGCTGTAGTATCTCTTGCCAACTTGCGGAAAATGAAAGGCTGTATTGATACCGAGAGCAAAATTGTCTGCTAAGGAATAGTCAATGATCCCGCTTAATCTTCCTGATTTGATATCTTCGGCTTTTTTGTCTGTATAGCTTATGGTCTTGCTCAACTTCCGGTAGCGATAGGATGTAAGAAGGGAATACTCACGCCAGAAGGTAAAACCTCTATGTTTCCCGGCATAAAACAGATTGCCTCCGGAATGGAAATCATTATTTATTTTAAAGAGAAGCTCTCCATAGGTCAGATGGTTTGATATCCTATACACAGACGACAAGGTCTGTTGAGTATGAGCAAGAAAAACTTCTATTTGATTGGTCATGAGCCGCATTTCAACTCCGGCAGAATGCATGGCTTTATTGAAATCGTTATCTCTGCCTGTATATAGATAAAACAGTTTGAGATACAGAGGATGGAAGCTCCTGGAGAATGTAGTTGCCGCTATTGAGGTATTATGATCATTACCCCCGATGTGTTGAGTGAGAGAAGAGGTTGACGAGAGATCATAGCTGAATAAAAGACCAGTGAAACGGTAATCTCCCAGACGGTGTTTTCTATACTCCGGCGTTGTTATATCATTATTGAAATATTCAGTGGGCATCCCATAGCCAATGTCCTCAAGAAGCAGCCCTGAAGTGAGTTTATCACCCTTTTGATAAAGGATTCTCAGAGTATGGATACCGACCCGGTTCTCAAGAAGTTCTTCATCATGCTTCAAGGTGAATTCGAAGTTAACCTGTTTCTTCCTCAGATCAAGAATTCCGAACCGGATGTCCTGCTTATCATAATAACTGAAGACTTTATCATCTCTGTCCGGATGATAATAGCTGCCCCCAAAGGAATGAGCAGAAACAAAAAAGCAGGGTGAGCTGGCGACAGATCCACATATCGACAGAAATAAAAAGATAACTAATGCTACTCTCATGACAAAACCTCTTAGCTATCAGACACAAGAGGGGATTTGTGTCAACTAATAGGTAAGATAGACTACCCTGGTCACCTTTAAAGCTGATGATTTTCTCTTTCTACAGAGACTGCTTCTTCTTCAATACTCATCTCTTAAACAAATGATGTTCTTTTAGGCTTAGTTAATTATTCTTGACCTGATAACCCTTCTCTGACTCATTAACATCAATTTCTGAACTATACAACAAAAAAAATTCCGAGGAATTTATGAGTAAAAAACTTAGTTGTTACTATGGAAACAGTTTTATTAAAAAGGTACTTCTGTTGTGCTTGATGCTTTTTCCAATCCTCTCGTTTTCTCTGGAATACAGATTAGGTGATCAGGAATTGCTGTTGATGCCCACCGCTTACACTATGACGAGACACAAGATATATGTTCAGTCTTATCAGGTTATCTTCGGCAACTACGCCTATGCCATCGGTAATAATACTCATCTCGCAGCAGCCTCTCTGCCGCCGGTAATTATTCCCTGGATTGAGACTGCAGTTCTGGGGATAAAGCATAATTATTTGCGTAATCAATCCTGGCACTCGGCAGTTTATGGATCATATATGCCCAAGACAGATAGTTTTCTGCTTGGAAATGTCGTCAGCATTGGCAAGGAACCGGGGAAGAGTTTTCATCTTGGATTGACCTATTTCTCGTTTGGTCATGATACTTCGGATTATCGTGAAAAGTTCGGGAATTGGTGTCTTTCGGCAGGTTACCGTTATGATCATTCGGAAAAGACGACCTTCCTGGCAGAGTATTCGTTAACGAACGGATTAGACAGTTCAGGTAACCCCAGAGGGATATTATTAGCCGGCGTAAGAAAACAGACATCGCCAACTACATCCTGGGAAATTGCCGGTTTCAGGTTAAACCAGGGAATGGGAGTATGGCTGGCATATCCTTTGTTAAAAGTTTCGTTCTATTTCAGATAGCCGCTTTATTACTCTCCGGCCGGTAAGCCGGATTAGAGCCTTACATTCTATCTCTCCCGGCTTCTCCGGATAGATTCGCTATGATCTTATGATATCTCTTTTCATGGGAGAAGAATTTCCAGGCTAAAAGCACAAAAACTACCATCATGACAATTATTGTCAGATTTAAGATCGGAACCATAGCCGTCATGATCACCAGAGAAGTTTCCGGTATAGTACCGGAATTCAGCTCTGAAAAAACTTGTATAGGATTAATCATCCGTGGTACGGAAATAAAAAAATGCATTGCCAGCCCCAAAAACATAATGATGATCGCAACCCCAACAAATGGCCAGGTCTTGATCATCTTTTCCCGTTTCTTTAAAAAAGCTTCATCTTCGCTATTCATTAACATCGGCTCCTCCCCGGTTTTCTTCTGACTTTTGATTGCTCAAACCAGTAAGAATATCAAATCTCGTCAAGAAGGATCTTCAGGGAATAATCCCCTGCAATTATGCGAATATAGTTTGCGCTCTCTGCCTTGCTATCTCTAAAATATATTTGTCTCTTTCTGACTTTGATTACTTTATCGGAGAGGAGAATGAAAATGAAAGAAATCTTTTTAGTGGTAACCGGGTTACTGATGATTGTTACCCATTCGTATGGATTTATTAATATTGATTTAGAAGCAGGAGCAGCAATATCCGGCTATAATGATGTCCGGATTCCCGGGAAAGGAGATGCTACAAAATTCTCACTCTCCGAAGAGTTAGAATCTGATCCGGTCTTTTCCTACAGAGTAAATTTGAGTTACCGCTTCAGAGAAAGACACAGTTTTTCTCTGTTGTATGCACCCCTGAAAATTGAACCGTCCGGAAAAATAGCCCGTGACATCACCTTTCAGGGATTAACATTCACTGCTGAGGAAGCTATGACGGCAATCTATAGATTTGATTCTTACCGCTTACAATACCGGTACTTTTTTCATAATCAAAACCGGATAATCAGAGCCGTTGGGGCAACTATTAAATTACGCGATGCCGAGATAGCTCTTCGTTCTGAAGATCAATCTGCTTCCAAGACAAATACAGGTTTCGTTCCTCTTCTCAGTTTTCTTCTCGTTTGGGATATGACTCCAAAGATAAGTCTTCTCGCCGACGGCGAGGGTTTATGGTCACCTTTCGGCAGAGCAGCTGATGTGTTCACGGGATTATCTTACCGGCTGGATAACCGCTCCTCTCTCAAAGCCGGATACAGGTTCTTAGAAGGGGGCTCCGATGGTGACGAAGTTTATACCTTTGCCCTCATTAATTACATTGTCTTAGGATTTATGATCAAGTTGTAGCCTGCTACCGAAATCATTCTCCTTATCACTACAAATCCATAATAATCTCAGCTAACGAACGAGCAGTTTCTTCAATGATCCTGCAATCAAGTATCGCTATCGTATCTTTCTCCGTATGAGCAATTTCTTCTGTAATGTAAACAAAATTTTCAGAGGTAACAGCCAAGGCTGGAACTCCGTTCATGACAAAGACCATATGGTCACCCTGATACCAGGGTTTGATCTCTGTGAAGAAAGAAACTTGAGAAAGAATGCCGGTAATCTTGTTAAGCAGCTCTGAATTCTCTCCGAATCCCGTATATCCTGTTTTTACCCCTCTGAACCCGGCAGCGTCAAAATTGATATTTAACTCTACCTGAGAAAGATCATTCCCGAGTTCAGCCAGATACTTCATCTCTCCCGAAGCGGCATAATAGTCCTCTCCGTTCATTGCCAGAAATTCCAGGCAGTATTTCCCCTCATAATCCTTCAACATCTCCATCATAATCAGCATGAGCACTACACCGGAAGCATTGTCAATAGCTCCCGGGGTATCAGGTTTGGTATCGATATGGGCTGTAAGTACGATCTTTTTGGCTGAACAATCACCTTTTCGGGCTATGATATTCGAACCTTTCGCCGGAAAACGATTAGCCTGAAACTTCAGAGTAACTATGTCTCCCCCCTTTTTCAAGAGCTTTTCCCCCTCTTCGGCTGTCATATAGACTGATGGGATATCGAAATCACCGTCTTCAAAAAGAGGGAAAGGATATAATGCTCCGGCAGTTTCAGGATTTTTCTCTGTCGCTGTAATTATTGCCGAAGGGTTTTTCTCTTCCAGCAGCTTGATGATCAGCTGATGTTCTTCAGGATTGTAAAAGACGAAATTCTTGGGCATAAGCTGTTCTTTGGCTATACCGCCGTGTAAAAGAACTATCTTACCCGCTAAATCTGCCTCTTGGAGTTTCTCAACCGAATTAATGCTGACTAATTCGCCCCGGCAGTTTACTCCCAATGACCAGGGAGATGGCAAGGCATTATAACATTCCTCAGAACTGCTTAACTCCACCTTACCGGCCTCCCAGTCAATACAATCGAATTCCTGTTCGCTTATCTCATAGCCAAGAGCTTCACTCTGACGGGCGTAATAAGCAACGGAATGAATATTACCCTTGCTCCCGGTAGAACGGTGCGGATATTTATTACACAGCTCTTTGAGATGTTTCAGAATCCTATCTTCGAACAATTCAGACATGTTTATCCTCCTCCTTATGATTATTGGACTGATTGTAATAGCCATAAATCGCAAGGTCTCATCTCCGTCAAACCCTTTATTCAATGAATACAAGAATTGAGACTTGACGGTTTTTCTTTTCAATCAGAGATGTGTAAGGTAATTGCAATGGAGAGGTTATATGAAGAATAAAACATACCCCTATCTGAACGAATACGAACTTATCAGATCAAGAAGAAAAACCCTGGCACTTATTGTTACAAGAGAAGCAAAGTTAGTTGTCCGGGCGCCGTTAAACCTCCCGGAAAAACAGATACTGGATTTTCTTATCAGAAAGAAAGACTGGATAGAAGAAAAGCTCACTTTGACTTCCCGAAAGCTACCGTTAAACAAGAGTTATAATGAAGGAGATGAGATTCTCTTTTTAGGAAATAAAATTGAACTCTCCTTCGTAGAGAAACCCAAAAAGCTTGTTAACCTGAAAGACAAGCTTTATGTAGCCAATGAGTATCGTAACCGAATCAAAGGCTTACTTATTGCCTGGTACACCATTGAAGGCTATGCGATTATCCCTCAAAGAGTTGAGAAGATAGGCGAAAAACTCTCTTTGAAGCCTAAAAGCGTCAAGATAACTAAAGCCTTTAAGAGATGGGGATCCTGCAGCAGTAAGGGTTCACTATGCTTCAGCTGGCGGCTTCTCATGACCCCTTTGCCGGTCATTGATTATGTCATTATCCATGAATTGGTGCACCTGGAGATTCCTGACCATTCCTCCCGTTTCTGGAAAAGAGTGGAGAGTATCATACCTGATTACCGGCAACAAAAAACATGGTTAAGAGAAAATGATTCTCTCCTTGTTCTATGAAACCAACAGTTGGATTATTCTCCTTAATTTAAGATAAAATCCATCGGCTTCTTAACAGAAGGTTCTGAGAACTTGAGTCCGGTCTTCTCCTCTGTAAAACTTGACAATAGCAACCAATTTTAAGAATATTGGATTTGAGGAGAATATGAATATGAGCATTCTTCATCTGATACCATTGATAACAGTGATAGGGATCTTTCTCTTCTTGTATTTGCTGCTGCACTTTTCCGTACTGAAACGGGCTGCCAAAAAAGACAGCAAGCGGTTATCCGCTTTATTTAAAAACTCCGGCAACAGCATAAATCAGGAAGAACTTATTCTCGAGATGGCTGAGAGTTATGAAAAAGCAGGACGAAAAGAAAAGGCAATTGAGCATTACGAACTCTATCTCTTCAAGAAAAATTCCTCAGACCCTGAAATACTCTTCAAGATCGGCAATTTATATGGAATAGAATCCTTTGAAAAAGCAAAGGAATTCTGGCAAAAAGCAGCTGATCGGGGTTATCCGGAAGCCGAAAGAATGATGGAATCGCTCAGGGACTCTTGATCAATTCTCCGGTAATTTCAAGCCTGTTCAGGTCATATCCCTGCGCTTTCAGCTCAGCAGCCAGTTCCTTGTATAACTGCTCGCTCATTGTAATATCTCTGGTAAGGATCCAGAGATATTTCCTTTTCGGCTCACTAACAATAGCATAACTGTAGCTTTCCTCATCCAGAGCAATTATCCAATAGTTCCCCCGGAAGGGCCAGAAGAATTGAACCTTCAATTTTGCCGGATGCTTCGTTTGGAATACCCTGCCCCTAACCTGTCTGCCGGTCTCTTTCATCTCTTTATCACTCCAACAGGTATTGACGACGATAATCCGATCCTTTTCATCAAAATAATATTCTGCAGTAACCCGGACACAGTCCCGTGGCTGAAAACGGTTAGGAAAGTAAGCAAACTGATACCATTTCCCAAGATAACGCTTGAGGTCAACATCCCTGACTGTCTCGACCCTTTCTCGGTTCTTGGCATAAGACGAACATGCGGATAAAAGAAACATTGATATTACTAAGATCAAGATAAAGAAAACTTTCATTACATTACACTCCAATAGCTTATCAAGGTCTTTCCGGCAGCAGAATCTCTATCCCCTCAGCTATCAGCTCCATCTTTAGTTTTCTGATAGCTGCCTCTTTTGCTTTAGCTTCTATTTCGAGGGTAATATCCAAATCCCTCCACTCATCCGGAAAATCTTTAACATCAATAAAGTCATCATGAAACTGCGGTTTACCACTGTTCCAGCCGTCTCGCGGACTGGAAATATGAAAGAGGGGTTCTCTCTTCCAGGTCTTAAGAGCAAGATCAGTTGCCTCTTTAACCGAAAGACCGTCGGGAAGACAACGGTGATGATGTACATCATACACCAAAGGTATCCCCAGATCACGGCAGAGTGGATATATATCCCGGGGTGTATAACTCCGGTCATCATTTTCCAGGGTTATCCTTGCCCGGATATTGCCGGGAAGCTTTTCCAGTTCTTTATACAGCCTTTTCAGGCTCTTTGCTTTATCTCCGTAAACTCCGCCGGCATGGATATTAATTACATCAGCCCCAATTAGTTCCGCTATCTCCGTCTGATAACTCAGTTCTGCCAGAGAAGATGCCAATACAGAGCTGTGCGGTGTTGACAGAACTATGAACTGATCGGGATGAAATCCTGTCCGGATATTGTGTTTCCGGGAAAACTGAAGGGACTCGTTATATGTTTCTCTGATATTCTTCTGCCCGGGCAGATCACCAAGGCAATATTCCACCTCAGGATGAGTTCTGAGAGGATTTATCTGGCTTAAGACCCTGAAATCACCGATCCCGTTCGCTGCACAGTATTCCAGGGCTTTTTTTAGAGATAGGGCATTGTGCAGGCATAACTCGCTAAGACGGCTTAATTGTTCTTCCCTGTCAAAATCAGAGAGCCTTTTCGCTGTCGTAATCCGGAATTTTATCGGTTCCTCTTTAAATATGCAGCAGAGACCGAGCCTGATCATAGATTATATCTTTGCTATTATTCAGGAAGTAACCGGAATGCGATTACGCTCTTTTATCAGTTCGGCAGTAATACTTACCGCTATCTCATAAGGAGTTTGAGAACCTATAGAGAGTCCGACCGGTGCATGTACTTTGCTTAGTTCTTCCTCGCTGAAACCCTGTTCTTTCAGATTCTTGAAGGTCTCTGCAACTTTCTTTTCGCTCCCGATCATTCCAAGATAGAAGAAAGGTTTCCGTAAACAGAATTCCAGTACCTGTTTATCATGAATATGCCCGTGAGTCATGATAACGATAGAGGTGTTCGCAGCGAATTTTATGCTCTTCTCCAGATCACTGTAATCATTATACACAAGCAAACAATTATCTGGAAAATCCTCTCTGAGAAGCAACTCCTTGCGGTTATCTACTACCGTAACCTGATAACCCGACAGGGAAGCCAGGTGAGCCAGAGCTCTGCCGCAATGCCCTCCACCAATGATATAGAGTTTGTGTGTTAAAAAAAGCGGTTCAATAAAGACCTCGGCTTTTCCTCCGCAGATCATCCCGGTCTTTATCTCTCCTTCCTCTATGGAGAGAGGCATTCCCTGTTCATCAAGATCAAATTTCCAGATATCGGGTTTTACAGGCTGCTTCTCCCGGAGCAGATTGATAACAAAAAATTCTAAGTTCCCACCCCCTAAATTTCCGCTTGGTTTTCCTTCCAGAGGAATTGCCAAATGCATTCCCGGTTTAGCAGGAGTTGAACCGTCAGAACTAATAACAATTGCCTGCCAGAGAGGCTGCTGCTGCTTCAGTAATTCTTCCAGAGCGCGATAATATGCCTGATGATCAAACATCGGTCAGGATATCCTTTGGATAATTGATGTTTCTGATAACAGCAGGGTCTGATACTTCGATATCAAGCTTCGACAGATCCGTCTGAGCTAAAATGGTTCTCAGACCTTCACTTTGCAAGTTATCGGGAAACTCGAGAATAGCCGGAATTATTATCGGATGTCCCCGCTGGCCTTCATATACAGGATTGACTATACTCTCAGGCTTCTCCCAAAAACTGCTGAGCAGCGAAGAGATAGTCTCTCTTTTAACCAGGGGATGATCCACCGGCCAGATCAACCAGCCGAGAGCTAGCCAGCCATCTGCCAGGGCGCATTTTATCCCCTGCCTGACTGAGGCGAACATATCGGGTGTTTCCACGTCCCTGACTACTTTAACCCCGGCAATTGCCGTGCCGGATAAGGTATCGAGAATATGCTTTATAAAAGTCTTTTCTCCGTAAGTCGCAGTTACTTTGGGCTGTCCAAACCTCTTCCCTTTACCGGCAGCCGGGATAATAGCATAAATCTGTTTGATCTTTTGATCACTAAACAGTAACTCCTCACAACAAATCCTGCCGTCCGGATGTCTGTTTACCTTCAGGGATAACTCTTTTTCGCTACTCTCCATCCTTAAAACTCCCATTATAGTGACTTAATAATATCGTTAAACTCTGTTATCAGTTGATCTATCTCTTCAACTTCATTAGCAAAAATATCAGCCCAGTATTCCGGTGACCACTGAGCATTTAGCTCAGTAAGCTCCATTCCCTGCTGCTCGATCCAGGTATAGTACTTCAGGTTATGAATTCTCTTTTTATCCCAGTAACTCAGCTCCAGCAGATTGTCATAGTACTGGCTTCTCAGGCAGCCCTCAAGATCAAGATTAGCCTGAAGTTCTGTATAATCACCTTTTCTTTGCTGCTCTTCTACCAATCGGGATTGATAAAGATCAGCAGAATCGGTAAACATCGTGAAGATAATATCATTCTCATCCAGTTCGAAGTATTTCGCTGTTTTTATGGCAGCTAACAGATTACAGATAGAAGAAATCCCCAGCAACGGCAGTTGCTCCACCACATCTTTGTCGTATCCCTGTTTTTCCAGGGTCTTTTTTCCTTCATCTTCATTGAAGAGCCTTAAAAGCCTCATACAATCCTCATCTCTGATAGCAGCAACCAGATCGGTATTCCGGGCATTGTGAACCCAGGGTATGTGCTTGTCTCCTATCCCCTCTATCCTGTGTCCGCCAAATCCATTATAAAGCAGGGTGGGACATTCCCATGCCTCTACGGCAACAGTCTTCATCAGAGGATGGATCTCTTTCAGATAATCGGCGGAAGCAATTGTTCCTGCTGAGCCGGTTGCCGAGACAAAAGCAGCAAGCCTTGACTTATCTCTGCTGATTTTCCGGTAAACCTCTTCAACTGCAGGTGCGGTTACCTGATAGTGGTAAAAGGGGTTCCCAAACTCAGAAAACTGATTAAAGATCAGATTATGAGGGTCATTCTCCAATTCATGACATTTATCGTATATCTCTTTTACATTCGATTCGCAGCCGGGGGTCGCTATAACCTCAGCACCGATATCCTTCAGCCAGGAAAAGCGCTCCTGAGACATCTCTTCCGGAAGGATAGCTACTGCCTCACAAGCAAGCAGGGCACAGTCAAAGGCACCACCCCGGCAATAATTCCCCGTAGAGGGCCAGACCGCTTTATGGTAAGTAGGATCAAACTGTCCGCTGACCAATCTCGGAACCAGACAACCGAAAGCCGCCCCTACTTTATGGGAGCCGGTAGGAAAATATTTCCCGACCAGCCCCACTATCCGGGCTTTAACTCCGGAGAGTTCGGAAGGGATCTCCAGATAATTAGCTCCGCCAAAAAGTCCGCTTTTGATATCGTTCTTCCAGGTTATACGGAAAAGATTCAGGGGATCGACATCCCATAATCCGACCGGTGCTAATTTTTCCTTTATCTCTGACGGAATACTTTCAGGGTCTCTCAGCTGGGCAAAGGTTGGTATTAATATATTACGCTCCTTGCAGCGTTTTGCAGTTCTTAAACGGATCTCTTCATTCAGTTTCGGTATCAGCTTAATCATTCTCAATCAACTCCTTATTCTATCTTTAGCTTTTTTTTAGTAAACACCTGCTGTCTGTATGCCTTGTTTATCGCAAGTTTTTGAGAGAGATATCTATCAAAACGACAGACTGATCTCGTCAAAAAAAGACAGCAATATCTAATCAGAGATTATCTCTTCTAATCTCTTTTCCGGTTCTTGCAGCTTGTTCAGGAGAATCATAGCGGCAATAACAAAAGGTTTGTATCCCGCCTCCTGATAAGTATGGTAACGATAACGGTCAAATACTGAAGCTGCTACTTCACCTCTTTCACAACTCACTCCGCTGATATCGGCAGGTAAACAGTGCTCATAAAGTGCATTCCCTTTAGCGGTTAATTTCATCATCGCTTCCGTACACTCCCAGTCAATGTAACGGGCGTTGTTTGCCAGGCATTCCTTTTCAAGCTGCAGCAATCCCTGACTGTCTTTTAGTCTCAGTAGTTTTGTTCTTTCCTGCATTACAGACATAGGAGCCCATGACTTGGGATAAACCACGTCTGCGTTTTCGAAAGCATCTGCCATACTGTGCGTGATCCGGAAGGATCCCCCTGACTCCTCTGCTGATTTTTTGGCTCTGCTGACGGTTTCCGGCACCAAGTCATACCCCTCGGGATAGGCAAGTACAACCTCCATCCCGAAGCGGGACATCAGATTGATTACCCCCTGAGGTACAGATAATGGTTTGCCATAACTTGGAGAATAAGCCCAGCTCATGGCAATTTTTTTACCGGCTAAGTTCTCTATGCTGCCGAAATAGTCTTTCAGCTTTAACAGGTCGGATAAAGACTGGGTCGGATGATCAAGGTCACACTGCAGATTAATGATCGAAGGTCGTTGTGCCAAGATACCAGCCTGATAGCCGTCTGTGACTGCCTCGGCTACTTCTTTCATATAGGCATGCCCTGCTCCCAGAAACATATCATCTCTAATACCGATAACTTCCGTCAGAAAGGAAATCATATTAGCAGTCTCTCTGACTGTTTCTCCATGGGCGATCTGAGATTTTACTTCATCCAGTTCGGACAGACCCAAACCCAAAAGATTAGCAGCAGAGGCAAAACTGAATCTTGTCCGGGTAGATTGGTCTCTGAAGATGGAAATTGCCAATCCGTAATCAAAGATCCTGAACGGTCTCTTTTCTTTATGAATAGCTTTTAACAGGTCTGCTACAGTCATTACGGCTTTCAGATCTTCCCTCTTCTTCTCCCAGGTCAAGAGAAAATCTTTATTATACAGGTCATGGTTAATTCCCTTTAATTCTTCTAATAATGTTTTTAGCTCCTTTTCTCGTCTCATCTCCATTTTATCCTCACTTTTTGTTAGATACTCTTTTCTCTCAACAACATAACTGCTTTTCTCAAGCGACAATAAGTACTTCTCTCAAGATTGATAATGCTTTGCTGCTTCCATTACAGCATCAATTATCTGTTGATATCCGGTACAACGACATAAGTTTCCGGCAAGGGCTTTCCTTACCTCTTTTCTTTCCGGAGAGGAATTCTTTAGCAGGAAAGCGTGAGCTGTCAGAATCATCCCGGGAGTACAAAACCCGCACTGGACCGCACCACAATCTATAAAAGCCTGCTGTAAAGGATGCAAAGAACCATCCTCTTTTGCTAATCCCTCAATCGTCAGAATCTCTTTGCTGACAGCTTTTTCTACTTTTAGCCGGCAGGCCCTGACAGGTTGATTATCAATAAGTATTGTACAGGAACCGCATACCCCTATACCGCAGCCGTTCTTTACTCCGGTCAAATCAAGTTCTTCTCTCAACCAGACCAGAATTGTACTCTCCAAATCGGCTTTTTTCAGTCTTATCTTTTTTCCGTTTACTGTAGTGTAATTTATCTTCATTTCCTTTACCTTTCTCTTCTCAAAAGATCATACTTCAAGCTTGACCGGTAATTTAGTAAATCTTTTCCCGGTAGCTGCATAAAGAGCATTCGCAATTGCCGGAGCCATTAGCTCATTTGTCGGTTCTCCAATCCCCTTGGCTCCCGAAGGGGAGAGGGGATCTCTGTTTTCGATAACAACAGCGGTCATCTCCGGCAGGTCAATGCTTCTGGCTATTTTGTACTGGTGAAAATTGGTAGGAGGGGAATCCTCTTTCCAGTCTTCCAGAATCCCATATCCTGTTCCCATTGCCATCCCCCCAAAAAACTGACCTTTCAGCATTTCAAAATCAACTGCCTTGCCTACATCATGAGCTGCTGCCATGTTGAGTAAGGTGATCTTTCCTGTTTTTCGGTTTACTTTCAGTTCCACCGCCTGGCATCCGTACACCCAGGTAAAATAGGCATTTCCTTTCCCTGTCTTTTCATCCCAGGAGACTTTAGGACCTTGAAATACTCCAAAACTATAAGGGTATTCCTGCCTGTTAAACATTATCTTTACCCCCTCGTCGAAGGTCAGCATTTTTTTTCTCTCTGTTCCGTAGATCATTTCTTTTTCAAAGACGATATCTTCCGCTTGTGACTGCAAATCTTCCGCTAAAACCTCAGCCATCTTCTCTTTCAGTTTCCTGGCTGCTATTACTACAGCTCCTCCCCCCATCAAGGTTCCCCGGGAAGCAACCGTAGTCCCTCCATCCGGAATATTCGAGGTTGAAGGTTGACGATAACGGATTCGTTTCAGATCAATACTCAGCTCTGCAGCCAGAATTTTCATCATAGTTGTCTCTGCCCCCTGTCCGTTTTCATGAACTGCAACTTCCAGGAGGATCGAACCATCATTCTGGACATTGATAATTGCACTGTTGAAATCTATCCCTTCTGCTCCGAGACTCATGCCTCGGTAACTCATTGCCAGTCCGATCCCGTATAATTCGTCTCCTTTTGCTTTGCCGAAACTGCACTCTTTCCTTTTTTTGTCATAATTGATCTCTTTCATTACCCTGTCCAGTACTTGCTCTAAGCTGACCGTATGAGTATCCAAACGCTGCCCGGTTATAGTTTCCGAATTCTGTTTCAGCATATTTATCCGTCTCATCTCGATTTCGGAAATCCCCAGTTTCTCTGCTGCTATTTCGATCAGCTGCTCGGAAGAGAAACAGGTCTGAGGCGAGCCAAACCCCCGCATTGCTCCACAGAAAATATTATTCGTATATACTCCGTAGGTGTCGCATTTTACGTTAGGAACTGAATAGGGTCCACAGCATTGTACCGTGGAACGCCAGGTAACCCAGGGAGTTACTGAACAATAAGCTCCACCGTCGGCGATCAGACGGCATTCGACAAAACTTATCCTGCCGCTCTTCTTTAATCCCATCCGGTACTTCATCCGGTAAGGATGGCGTTTATAACTCTCCCGGAAAGACCATTCCCGGTCGTAAGTTATCTTTACCGGTTTACCGGTTACCTTTGCCGCTAAGGCTGCCCGGGCACAGACGATAGCTGCCGTATCATCTTTTCCGCCGAAACCGCCCCCCATGGGAACGGAACGTACTTCCACCCCGGAAAGCGGTACTCCTAAGGTCGAGGCAACAAAACGACGGGTACTGAAGGGATGCTGCATACTGCCGTACACTTCCATAACCCCGTCAGGCCTCTGAAAACAAAGTGCACTTTCCGGTTCCAGATAAGAATGCTCGATCCGACTTGTCTCGAATTCCTGCTCTATGATAAAATCACTCTCTTTTTCGCCTCTTTCAAGATCACCCCGCCGGATACAATGGTAGTTTACGAGATTGTTTCCTATCTGTTCATGGATAACCGGTGAATCCTTTTCTAAAGCCTTCTCGGGATCAAGAACCGGGGGCAGCTTTTCTGTTTTGATCTCTACATATTCAGCGGCTGCAACAGCCTGGTCTCTCGTCTTGGCTACTACCACAGCAATAACATCTCCGGAGGTACATATCTTCTCTTGAGCCAATATGGGATAGTCAGGATTTATCTGCCCGAATTTTACAGCTCCAGGAATATCATCGGCAGTAATAACAGCCACAACTCCCGGCTTTTTTGCTGCTTTTGCAGTATCGACAGCAATAATCTTGCTATGAATATCATCAGTATAGACCGGAACTCCATGCAGCAATCCGGTGACTTTCAGATCATCGGTATATCTGGCAATTCCGGTGACTTTAGCATAAGCGTCATTCCGCCAGGCTTTCTTTTTCATCTCAGTTATCTCTCTCGCATTTTACTTTATTTCTTCTTGCTATAAAGACAGAAAGCATTTACTATCGTCAAGAAAAAGTATTCTATCATCCTGAAAGTGAGATTATTTAATGACCAGACCGAGCATACTATTTCGACTCAGGGTTGAGAAAAAAACCGAGTGCATAATGGAAAATACTTTACTTTTTGTTCTGCATAATTTTTGTTGTCGGTAGGAGATGTGAGGTGAATTATGAAAAAAACAATCACTCTTTTTGCCCTGATACTTCTTTATAGTATTCTTTCTTCCTCTTATGCTGACTATTATGAAGGCGAGTTAATCGTTCAGATAACAGGAGATCATCAGCAGCCGCTTAAGATTGAAGAGAGTATTTCGAAATTAGTTTCGGATTATGAGTTTTATGATTTGCAGGTAGAAAGGTTCTTATCCAACCGTTTACGGATTTACCTCTTTTCCTTCAATCCTCTGAAAATCGAAACTTCTCTCTTCCTCTCCCTGCTTAAAGAACACCCTTCGGTCGAGGCAGCTCAATTTAATCACAAAGTAGCCCTCAGAGAAACTCTCCCTGACGACCCTCTCTTTGACCAGCAATGGGCTCTTTTAAATACAGGTCAAAGCGGTGGAACTCCGGGAGCAGATATAGGCGCTACCTTAGCCTGGGATATTGCTACAGGCGGAGAAACTGCTAACGGACACGAGATCGTCATTGCCGTTATTGATAACGGTTTTGACCTAAATCACCCCGACATTGATTTCTGGAAGAATCTGAATGAGATTCCGGGAAGCGGAAACGATGACGATGGAAATGGTTATGTTGATGATTACGACGGCTGGAATGCTTATAATAACTCCGGTGTGATTCCCTCAGCTAATCATGGAACTCATGTTTCCGGCATTGCCGGTGCTGTAGGAAACAACGATACCGGTGTCAGCGGAGTCAATTGGGGTGTCAAGATCATGCCGATTGCCGGTTCTTCGACAAGCGAAGCGACAGTAGTAGCCGCTTATGGTTATGTTCATGAAATGCGCTCTCTCTATAATGATACCGGGGGAGATCTGGGAGCCTATATTGTAGCTACTAACTCCTCCTTCGGAGTAAACTACGGTCAACCCGATAATTACCCTTTATGGGGTGCCATGTATGATGCCATGGGAGAGGTTGGGATCGTTAGTGCTGCTGCTACAATGAACATCAATGCTAACGTAGATCAAGCCGGAGATGTCCCTACGGCCTTTCCCAGCCCTTATCTTCTCGGAGTAACCAATACTACCAGAAATGACTTGAAAAATACAGGAGCTGCTTATGGAGCAACAACTATAGATTTGGGAGCTCCGGGAACACAGGTTCTCTCTACAACTCCCAATAACAACTATGGTAACAGTTCGGGTACTTCAATGGCTTCTCCTCATGTTGCCGGTGCCATTGGGCTTATGTATGCCGTTGCTCCTGCCGGACTCTTGTCTCTTTATGAAGAAGATCCGGGTGAATTAGCTCTCCTCATGATAGATTTATTGCTGCAAGGGGTAGACGTTATTCCTGCCTTAGAAGACATAACTGTCAGTGGGGGACGTTTGAATCTGAATAATGCCCTGCAAATGGTACTCGACTATGAATATGAGATCATCACACCCGCCCCTTATGATCTAAATGCCGAATATACCGGAGAGTCTGTTCTCTTGACCTGGGAGTCTTCCGATGACCGGTTTCCCCAGTTTTTTGATATCTACCGGAATGAGATGCTAATCGCCACAGAAGACTTTAACAACAACACCTTTGTTGATACCGACATCTACCCTGGATGGACTTATGAATATTATATCATTGCCGGCTATCTTGATCCGGACGGTTTCTCCGAACCTTCTGAAACTGTAATTGTTATTATTCCCCCTGCCGCACCTTTGCTGATATACCCGGAAAATGAAGAGTCCGGAATTGAGACCGATCTCATACTGCAGTGGGAAGAGGTTTTCGGCAGTGACAGCTATCTGCTTGAAGTTGCTTTCGATGAGAACTTTGACGAATACTTTCTTGAACCTGTAACTACTCAGCAAAACTCCTACCAGCTCCCTGTGCTGGGTTATAATATGACTTACTTCTGGCATATTGCTGCTCTTAATGAGGGAGGAACGAGTGAGTGGTCCCAGACTTATTTTTTCACGACCGAAGAACAGACTTCTACTGAAGAAGAGAGCGAAATTGCCAGCACGACAATTACCCGGATTTTTCCCAATCCCTTTAATCTGGGAAATGTTTCCCGGAGTAATATTCTCCAGATAGACCTGACAATTGAACATGCAGGCAAAACAGCATTAATGATTTTTAACATCAGAGGACAGTCTGTAAGGAATTTAATTACTGAAGAACTCTCTCCGGGTAATCATTCTATCTTCTGGAACGGAGCAGATGATACCGGTAAAGAAGTCGGAAGCGGTATCTATTTTATCAGACTGAGTACAGGAGAAACTCAAGAAATATCAAAGATCCTCCTCCTCAAGTAAAGATCTGACTTGTTATTAATAAAACAACGTCCCCGATTACTGAGTTATAAAAAAGAAAAAAGGGCACGGTGCAGCGTGCCCCTTTACTTTCACCCTACCTGCCCTCGCACCCTCCTGAGGTGATCTGGGTGATTATTTTTTACTGATCTCTTAGCTCTCTGGTTGTCATTAGCAGTTACTATTCTTTCTTCCTTTAATCCTGCGAAGCAGGACTGCTAATAGAAATAGATAAATCCGGGCAAGCTTGAGGTGATAAATGCTTATGAGGAATACGGAATCCTGAAAAAAGCTATTGGCATCAAGACTCTTGAGTTACCAATAACTTTTCGACTTAAGCAGCTCGCCCGGTTTTTTATCTAACTTTCTTTTACTATTGCTAATGACCTCCCTGAATCATTTGTTTTACTCAAGTTTTACAGTGCCATTTTTTAAGTTACTGAATATCAATGATATAGCTCG
>CAYXFD010000004.1:0-155624 GCA_964464175.1 uncultured Candidatus Cloacimonadota bacterium
CTTACGTAGCCATATATTACATGGGCGTTACTTCACTTTTTTGGGGGTATGCCTTGAAAATGAGCGTCCCCTTGAGGTTTGACGATAGAGAGGAAAGTTGAGAAATCGGCATTTAGTTTCATCGAACAGGTGTTCAGATAATATCGGGGAACTCTGGCCAATTATCTCTGAGGGAAAAGTTGCCCTTGCGTCAAGAATACCGTAAAAAAGCTAATCTCTCTTAAGGAAACTATTCTATCGGGGCAGTAGAGGCAATGATCCTGAAAAACCTCTTTCCTGAGATAACCGGTTCGCTGTAAAAGGGAAGGGAAATCGTCGCAACCGGTTCTCCCCAATTTTCTGTATAAGGGGTTTCAGAGATATAGATCAGGTAAGAACTGGCACCCTCAACGAGATCCCAGGAGAGAAATACCTCCCCGGAATCCAATTCGATGGAAACGTCAGGAACATCAAGTTCCAACGGGTAATCATAGGTTATCTCGGTGCTATTAGAGGGGACGGATACACCTTCCGAATAAACTGCCGTTACATAGTATTCATAGGTCTGAGCGAACTGAAGATCATAATCAAAGTATTCTCTCCCGATTAACAGTTCTGCGTTTATCATTTCACCGTCACGGTAGAGATTATACCCCAGTAGATTTTGTCTTTCCCTGCTCAGCAGGACTTCCTCGCGGGTCGCGGAGTTCTCAGTATAGCCCTGAATATTCCAGTTGTAATTCAAGCTTGGTCCTAAAGCTAAGAGGGTAGTCCACTGTCCGTTGAAAAACATCATATTTCCCTGTCCGTTTACTGCAGGACCGCTGTCACAACCTGCCGGATGTCCTCCCGGGGTAGTGACGCCATAACCGAACCAGAGTTCCTGATCAACGTTAATATAGACCGGAGTATTCAGTTCAATTATATTCCAGGTATTTATCACCGGAGAAAGAACAGGCTGCTCGATGATCAAAGTTCCAGGAGCAGCAGCACTACCGCCGGTCCAGACATTGATCTCATAGGAAGCCTCCTGGAATGTCGGAAAGAAACTGATCTTGGTCAAATATTTGCTGTCAAGTCCCAGATTCTGCAGTTCGTTCGGAGGGAAACGGATAGCGGCGCTAAACTGGAGAGGTTGGCCTGTACCGATAGGGGTATAATGCTCGCCGTTATCCCAATGGATCCAGGTACCGTAGGAAGGTTCCTGCCAGGTAAGATGGATGAAACCGTTCCCGGTTTCAGCTGTCAAACCATAAGGCTCGAGCAAGATGAAGGGAACTGCTTCTGCAGTGTTTGAGGAGTCTGACTCTCCTTCGTCATATAGTGTAGTCAAATAGTATTCATACGCGGTATCGTAAACTACCTGATCATCTGTATATTCGTTTCCGGCAATAGGTTCTGTATTTATCTGCTCTCCGTTCCGGTAAATATTAAAACCGATGAGATTTCGTAGAGAGTTGCCAGAATCCTCTATCCCAGACGACAGCGTATTAGTTCTTTCCGGATCATCAGCTAAGGGATTTGTCCAGTTCAGATATACTGCCTGATTACCTGCTGTTGCCGTCAGATCATACGGAGCCGGCAGAATAGGGGAAGCTTCGATCGGAGCAGAAGGAGCGGACTCACCTTGTGAAAAAACAGCGGTGACATAATAACTATAACTCGAGCCGTAGATAACCCCGGTATCGATAAATGAATTATCCTCAATAAGAGATGAATTGATTTGATCACCGTCTCTATAGACGTTATATCCTAATTGAGTTCTGTCTGATCCATCTGTTTCATACTCCTCCGCGTCATCTTCAGTAAAACCGCAGACACTCTCTCTCCCCATATTCCAGCTCAGATGTATTCTGTTATAACCCGCTTCTGCAGACAGATTAAAGGGTGAGGGAAGAATCGGGATTTCGCTGAACTGATAGCCGTTATCACTAAATCTGACTGTTCCGGCAGCATTAATGAAAGGGAGTTGAGCCGTGTAAAGAACCGGCTGCTGGAAATCGGTTTCAGAGGTTTCAAAAGGATAGCTCACCCCGGTATCGGACAAAAACTCGCTCACAATAGGGAAATTGGCCTCATGATCGAAATATGTGACATTGATAACCGATCCGGCTTGATCTTCATAGATCTCTAAACCGGACAAAAGGGGCAGGGTGTTAACAAAGGGCTCGATGATCTGATCATCAAAATACATGACTGCAACAGGACCCAAATCGGCGAAGGTGACATCTATGGATAACGTTAGTCTGACAGTCATAGAAGCAACGGCAAGACTGTTGGAGGCATTGGGCCATTCTCCAAACTCCGGATCATTCACCAGGTCGGATAGATTGCACCCCTTGACCAAGGTACCGTTAATTATCTGCTGCGAAATATTTCCGATCCGATGAAAACTGTTCGAACCAATGTTATCCAAATCGGTGATTCTGTAGAGTCCCGAAGACAGGGTTAAGGGTATCGAAACCCGGACGAGAGCATAGAGAACCTCGTCTCTTAAGACCGTATCGGGATTAAAGATCAGGGTTGCATAGACATTAAAAGGTCCCCACAAAGGACCGGTTGGATAGGAACCGGTGTTATTGGTCAATGCCGAATAGATGCGGTTATCAGAAGTAGAGAAGCGGTGCGAGATAAGGTCAAGATCAGCAGGGAGACTTCCGATATCACCAGCCGGATCATCTCCGACATGAGACATTTGTCCTAATGATGGGGGAAAGGGGTTACCCGGTATATATCCCGGCAGCATGAGGGCAAGAGAATCAGGCGGCGGGAAGGGGAGATCGGGAATATCGAAAAAGTCATTCTCGATCATGGTGCGAAACCTTAATTGCAGGTCAAGCAGAGGGTTAGCCGGAATAATCGCTTCATAGGTTGTCCCGGTCAAGTCATTAAGCGCTCCTGAGGACCAGTTGTTGTATTGGTTGAAGAAAAAATCGGTATCATTGGCGAGATCCGCAGGGATTTCTGTCCGGATATGGATGAGATCATTTTCTGTATAGGCACTGTTTCTGATGTTTTGCCATGGTCTGTCAGGTACTTCCGGATTAGTCTGAGCTGTGAGCATTAGTGTCGTTAACAGAATGGAGAGTAAAAAAATAACTCTTTTCAAAGTATTCTCCCATTTGGCATTAGTTTATCGGGAACCGGGATGACAGATAGAGATCATCAACAACGGGAATCCTTACAAAACTAAACCTTATCTATATTTATGGCAACAATTAATGAAAACCTCTGTTAGGCTGTCAAGAGCGATTATTGATAAAAAGAAGCAGATTACCCTTTTTAACGGATTCGCTTAACAGAACAGGAAGCTGTAACCCTGGTTCTGCGTTCCGGGAGGAGATATTCGGCTATTTTAACAACAATAGTTTCTCAACAATTCTACCTGTTTCACTGCTCCTTGTTTATGACTGAATAAACCTGCATTATCTGTTCCGGTTCTGTTAAAGTTCAGATCAGAGATAGTAAAGCCCTGCCCGTTGTAAGAACCGGTATCGTTTCCAAACCGAAGGGTTGGTTTTTCCTGACTCTCCCTTGTAACTAATCTAATCCGTCTGACTTGGAAAGGGAGTAAATAACCAAATCAAGCAATAATAGACTACTCACCTTCCAACTCCTGATTAACAAATTTATTCCGGCATATTTTCTCTCTTTTATAATATTAGGTTAGCAGGGGGAAAGCCCACAGGCGGCTCAAACTAATTGAGGGATTTCTCTGTGCTAATCCTGAGATATAATTAGGTTATAGCAGTTGCAAAGAATAAAGGGAAGAATAGCAGCAGGGAGAAGGAGTTGTTTGTTTCGCCGGGTAGTTTGGGAAGGTAAAAGAGTTAATACAAAAAGATAAAAGCAGGCTTCGCAAGCAAAGACCTTTCAGTATCTTTTTGTTGCTCGTTTTGAGGGGAGCCCGGTCTCCTCCTGTGTTGGGAGTTATTGATAGTGGTGAGAAAAATGACTAAAATTCCATGATTTATAGTATTGAAATAAGATTTCTCCTTGAGTTCCAATTAAGCGACATTCTAATTTCAAAATCGTTGTTTGTCGAAAAAAATTGACATAAGAGCGTAAAGATAACTATTTGATGTTATTATGAAAACAGTCTGTAGCTTTGCTCTGGTAGAGAGTTTTAGGGTTTATATTCTTAACTGCTGTCGGCAATCCTTTGGGGTTAGACGGTAATAATGATCGATAGATGAAAGAGAGATTTTCTCGCTCTGAACAATTATAGGTGTTGGTGATATGTCTGAGATTGATAATAAGAAGGATTCGGGCAGCGATGTTAGCTGTGAGGAAGCAGAAGAGTGTATCCAAAGGCTTTTAGCCATTATTCCCGGGATAGTATATCGTTGTTTATATGATTCTAACCGGACAATGGAATTCATCGGTGATGAAATAACCGGTTTAACGGGATTTGCCGCCTCAGGTTTTATCAATAACAGAGAGAGGTCATTTTCGAGTATTATTAATCCCAATGATCAGGCAAGAATTGCTGATGCTATTAAAAGAGGGATTGCTGCCGGTGAGGTTTTTGAGATCGAATACCGTCTGTTAACATCTGGGAATAGAGAAATATGGGTCAAAGACCGGGGTATGGGAGTTTCTGATTCTGACGGAGAGGTGGAGTTCATAGAAGGACTGATCATCGACATTTCAGAGCAAAAGAATGCAGAAGAAGCATTAGATGCTCAGAGAAAGATCCTTACAGATATTTTAGATGACACTCTTTCCGGTTATTGGGACTGGAATATTCAGGAAGAGAGCGGGTATCTGAGTCCATCACTCAAAAGGATGCTGGGATATGATGTTAATGAAGTTCCCAATAACTACAAAACCTGGCAGGATTTGATCTATGAAGAGGATTTACCGTTAATCCGGGATAGTCTCGAAAAGCACTTTGAGAGTGGTGGACAGATACCATTCCATAATGAGGTGCGCTATCTTCATAAAAGTGGTTATAAAGTCTGGGTAATTTGTACCGGCCGGGTGGTTAAATGGGATGAAAAAGGTTTACCTCTCAGGATGGTAGGATGCCACATTGAGATAAGTAACCGTAAGATCATCGAAGAGCAGCTTACTTTTCAGAACTCCTTTCAGTGTCTGGTCTCTTCCATCGCAAGCAGCTTTGTCAGGGCAGGTAAAGATGATTTGAAAGAGAGGTTGCAGGGAGCTCTGGATAAGACAAGCGAGTTGTTTGAAGTAGATAGAAGCTATCTGTTTTTCTATAAAGAGGAACCGAGTTCTTTTGTTATGAACAACAGCTGGATCTCTCCCGGAGTCGAATCAGAAGCAGATAGATTTCAGAGTATTTCTGCCGAGAAGACACCTTCGCTTATTGAGGAATTCAAAAAGAAACCGTATATCTTTGTTAGTTTTAGGGAACAGCATGCCAAAGCTGAGACCGGGGAAAAAGGCAATTTGGGAATGGGCACCAAATCTTTACTGCATTATCCCTTGCAGGTTGAAGAGAATCTGCTCGGTTTGATAAGTTTTTCTCATATCAAAATTTATAAGGAGTGGAGTGAGGAAGAGTTACTGCAGCTTGATGTCATAGCAAAATTGTTTGCTGAGGTGGTAAATCGTTCGACGATGCAGGAAAAAATGATCGTAGCTGAACAACAAGCAACAGCAATGGCGATGGTAGTAACAGCTAATCATGAGATAAATCAACCCCTGACGATAATTCAGGGCTACACAGAACTGCTGCACGGCTATCCCTCAATTTCGAGTAAAGAAAAGTATTTAAAAGAGATTAGAAAGGCTATTGAGAGGATCAAGAAGATTCTGGAATCGATGAATCAGATCCAGCAGGTAGAGTTTACGGATTATGTCGGACGAAGAAACATGGTAAAACTACCTGACGACGGGTCGGTAGAAGTAGATAATCTATAGTGATCAGTTACTGTGGGTGAAAAATGGTATTCGGTAAAGGTGAAACGATAGAAAACAACGATGTTTTTTTTGTCGAGAGTATCGAGATTGTTAGGAGAATGTTCGATTATATCCCTGATATGGTCTCGATAATTGACAAAGACATGAATATCCTTTACTGCAACTGGCGGGGTTTTGGCTCTATCCCGGAAGAAGCACGGATCTTGAATTCAAAATGCTACAAAATTTTTAGGGGAAGCAATGAGATTTGTTCTGATTGTCAGGCCAGGAGAGTTATAAGTGAAAAAGCTTCCTTCACGGGGGAGTTGCAGTTATCTGACGGCAAACACTATGAATTGAGGGTCATACCTATACTGAATGATAAAAACAGAGTTGAATGTTTTGTGGAATGGGTCAGGGATATCACAAAACTAAAAGATGACATCATTGAGCTGCAGTCGATGAATTTTGCTCTGAATACGATCAAGGAAACAGCGATAATTTTTGCCGGCAAGAAAAATCGCGAAGATATCTTTCCTTTGATTACGAAGACTTTTAAAGAACTTACTGGGGGAACTTCCGCCATTTTCACTTTGTATGATCCCCGGAAAAAATGTACCCGGATAAAATATGCCGATATAGAAAAAGGAATGTTCAGTACTCTGATAAAAATATTGGGTAACAGCAGGATTCTGGAAAGTGAATATCCGCTCAGCGACAGCATCTATCAAGAGATGTTAGAGAATCCGGTCAGAGAATTTGATTCCCTCCATGAAGCTTCTTTCGGAGCTATTCCGAAGATTGCCGCCACTGTTTTTCAAAGACTTCAGGGGATTGAAAGCTTTATCGGGTTGGCGTTCTTTCTTGATAAACAGCTCTACGGAACATCTCTGGTAGCCCTTCCGGCTAATAAAAAGCATACTTCAGCAGAGACAATTGAATCGTTAGTACAAATCTTTTCTCTGACTCTTCACAGGATCATAGCCGAAGAAGATCTGAGAAAAACCGAGGAGAATTATCGCACCCTTGCCAACAATGCTCCCGATGTCATAGTCCGGTTTGACAGATCATTAAACGTAAGCTTCATTAATCAAAAAGGGAGAGATGAATTCAGAGTCAACTCAGATCAGGTTATAGGTAAGTCTTTAAGGAGCTTGGCTTTATCAGAAGAGGTGACTAAAAAATGGGAATGCGGGATCAGCACTGTATTCTTATCCCGCAAAACCGAGACAGTTGAACTTGAAAGGAAGGGTGAACAGGGGACAAAGTATTATACTTCTTTACTTGCTCCCGAATTTTCTGAAGAGGGTATTGTGACAAGTGTCTTGAGCATAACACGTGATATTACGCAAAGCAGACTTACTGTAAAAAAACTCGAAGAAAGCCAGAGGCAGCTGTCAACCTTGATGAGCAATTTACCAGGAATGGTGTACCGCTGCAAAAATGATGCAAACTGGACAATGGTATTTGTCAGTAAAGGATCTTTAGCTTTAACAGGTTACAAGGCAGAAGAATTGGTAGGAAACCCCGATTTTTCTTTTCCGGAGATAGTATTTCCTGAAGACAGGCCTTATGTCCGGAGAGCAGTTCGTAATGGATTGAGAGAAAAGAGACCTTTTGAGATAATATTCCGAATCACGTCAGCTGACAATAAGAAAAAATGGGTTTTAGAGCAGGGACAGGGGATATTTGATTCTCAGGGGAATTTGCTCTATCATGAAGGATTTATTACAGATATAACAGACCGCATGGTTGCTGAAAAAGAACTGGAAGAGAACAGGCGAAGATTGTCAACCCTGATGAGTAATTTGCCGGGAATGGCTTACCGCTGTAGTAATGATCCTGATTGGACGATGGAATTTGTCAGTGAGGGCTGCTTCCCTCTGACAGGATTAAAAGCGGAGGAATTGATCAATAATGTCAAGAGATCCTTTGCAAACATTATTCATCAGGAAGATAAAAATCGGGTTTGGGATTCGGTCCAAGCCGGTCTTACAGAAAAGAAGACCTTTGAAATAGTCTATCGCATTATTACGGCTGATAACAAGGAAAAATGGGTTTGGGAACAAGGTCAGGGGATCTTTGATAAACAGGATAATTTAGTTGCTCTGGAGGGTTTCATAAGCGACATTACTGAGAGCAAAAAAGCAGAAAAGAGGCAGGAAGCACTCTATGAGATATCAAAAGCCCTCAATAAAACCGACAGAATAACTGATCTCTGTGACCAGATAAGATACCATCTGGGAAAAGTAATAGATACCACCAATTTTTATGTTGCTTTATACAATGAAAAGAATGATACGATCAGACTTGTATATAACAAAGATGTGAAGCATGACGAATATCGAGAGTTTCCCGCAGGGAAAACCCTGACAAAATTTGTGATCAGCAGAGCCAGACCCCTGCTTGTAACAGAAGATCTCTTAACGAAATTGATCACGGAAGGATCAGTCGAACTGCTGGGCTTACCTTTTAAGATCTGGTTGGGTGTTCCCCTGATAGCAGAAGGGAAGGTGATTGGACTAATCGCGGTGCAAAGCTATAGTGATCCCGGGCTTTATACGGAGAATGATACTAAAATTCTCTCCTTTGTCTCGGAAGAGATCGGTATAGCTCTCAAACGGAGAGAAACAGCCCAGAGACTCAGAGAAAACAGAGACAGAATAAATCGTCTCAGCGAACAAAGCCGGACGTTTTTCTGGGAAACAGACCCAGAGGGACTCTATACATACGTTAGTCATTTAACGGAGGAGATTCTGGGCTATAAACCGGAAGAACTGATCGGGAAAAAGCATTTCTTCGATCTTCATCCTCAAGAGGGTCTGAAAAAATTCCAGGCGAGTGTCTTTGATATCATTAATGACAGAAAGGGGATAATCAATTTCGAGACCAGAATGCAGCGTAAAGACGGAGTAGTTATCTGGATTGATTCCCAGGCAGTTCCGATGTTCGATTCCATTGGTAATTATCTGGGTCATCAGGGTTCTGATACCGACATAACAGAGCTGAAACTGATTCAGTTGGAAAGAGCTGAGAATGAAAAAATCAAAGAACAATTAACCCAATCCCAAAAGATGTATGCTATCGGGGAGTTAACGAGCAGTATAGCCCACGATTTCAACAATATGCTGATGATCATCTTGAATCGAACCGAAATAGCCCTGAAAAAGAGCAAAGCCGGAGAAACCTATCACGATACCTTCCTTGAGATCAAACAGACTGCGGAAAAATCCTTTCATCTTACCCGGCAGCTCTTGGGATTTGCCCGTAAACAGAAAAGGGAAATCAAGCATATCAATCCTAATGAGGGAGTAGAGAAGACGATCAGATTATTAAAGCGGATCATTCCGCCGGATGTTAATCTTGACTGGCAACCCGATAATGCTGTCTGGCAGATCAGGTTAGATGAAGCACACATCAGTCAGATTGTTTTGAACCTTTGTATCAATGCCAGAGATGCTATCGCCGGTGAGGGGAAGATAAAGGTCAGACTCCAGAACACGGTTTATCAGGAGAAACCTTACGTACTGTTAACTGTCAGAGATGATGGCTGCGGGATGAAGGAAGAGATCAGAGAGAAGATTTTTGATACCTTTTTTACTACCAAAGGAGAAGAGAAAGGAACCGGTCTGGGGCTTGCAACCGTAAGCAAAATAGTAAATGAGAATAACGGTTTTATCGAAGTCACCAGTCAACCGGGAGAAGGGTCTTGTTTTTATATCTATTTTCCGAGAAATGACACTAAAAAGAAAAGAATAGAAGAATCGGTTACTGACCCGGAAAAAACGGATGGAACAGCCGCCTTAAGTTCAGGTGATGGAACTCAATGCCCTGAAAAAGTAATAACGGAAACAGCAAGGGGAGGAACAATATTGGTGGTTGATGATGATCCCGCAATACTGAATTTAGTGCAGCTTATGCTGCATGAAATAGGTTTCGAAGCTCTTATAACCTCAGATGCTGATGAGGCTTTAAAGATCATAGGAAAGAGAGAACCGGTAATTGATCTTCTGATGATAGATATCTATATGCCTGAAATAGATGGTATCAGACTCTCTCAAAAGGTTAGAAGTATTGATAACTCAATCAAGGTTTTGTTTATGTCCGGAAGTTCTGATGCGGCAGATAAAATCAGCAAAATTGAGTCTTCAGATTCCATACTAAAACCCTTTTCAATGGAAGGACTAAAGATCAAGCTCGGGTCTATGCTTGAGCAGTTGTCTTCCTAATTCCTTCAGTGATATTGGAGAAAGTTTGTAAATTTTTTCCAATATTGCTCAGAAGTTCGTATGGTCAAGCTAACCTTTAAACAGATGATTGTGCGAAACGAATTAATTATTGACAATATAGCTGATTGTCAAGGAAGATAACAAAAGTAATTGGATGATTTTCTGCGGATTGTGAAAAGATAGATAAACATAAAGAGTATTACATTGGAGGAGATATGTCGAGATGGTCTAAGTATTTAGGCAACAGTGTTAATTTTGCTGTAGAGAAGACGAGTGAAGAAGGTTTTTTAGAAAATTTCTTTGAAAAAAGGACATTTGAACCGCGTAACGATGAGGAGTTAAGAGAATTTGAAGATTTCTCCTTTGTTACGACAACCCTCTCTCTGGCGGTCTATGTATCATTAGCCGATGAAGAGGTCAGTAAACAAGAAAAAGAAAGAATAATCTCCGAGATGATCTTTCAGTTAGAGCAATATTCTCATGAATATAGTGTTCTATCTGAAAAATTCGGTAATTCCGATAAGGAGATTATCAATGCCCTCTTTGAGAAATTCAAAGAGGAGGTGGTAAGCAATAATTACGATCTTGATGATAACATCAGAATTATTAATTTGATCTATGGAAACAATCCCTATAAAAAGAACTATATTTTAAGACTCTGTTATATTATTGGTTTTACTGAGAGCAAAAACAGGGAAAAAGAGTTCGAGACAATTGATATCATTGCCACTAAGCTGAAGATTAGTCAACAGGAGAGAGAGAGAATAAGAAAAGAAGTTAGTAAAGAGTATAAATCTGATTAGAGATTATCTGAGCAACTCTTCCAAAGAGACAGAGCTTTCCGTTTTCTCATCCCGATATTTTATTATCACCGGACAAGAGACACTAATACCATCGTGTCCCCTGAGAGCTCTGCTTCCAGGAATAACTACTCCCTGTTCGGGGATAGTTAGAGGAATGCCGGCATCTGCCATGAGAAATCTTTTATTGACCGCATCATATACCTTAGTGGAGGAAGTGAGAACGACCCCGGCAGCCAGGATAGCCTTTGCTTTAATCAAAACCCCTTCATAGATTCCACAATTACCCCCGATAAATGCCTCATCTTCAATAATTACCGGATTGCTGCCAACCGGTTCAAGTACTCCTCCCACGATAGCTGAAGCACTCAGGTGCACCTGTTTCCCGATCTGGGCGCAGCTTCCTACCAGTGAATGAGAGTCAAGCATAGTTCCATCATCAATGTAAGCTCCCACATTGACATAGCTCGGGGGCATAATAGTGACATTCTTACCGATATAGGCTCCGGAACGAACAGAGCTGCCACCAGGTACGATACGAATGCTATCCTTCTTATCGAAACGTCTTTCCGGATAAGTATGCTTGTCCAGAAATGACTTCGTATCCGACCAAACCATATCGGCAATTATACCCATGCGGAATCCGGTCAGAATCCCTTTTTTTACCCAGATATTAGTCTGCCAACGGTTATTTATCCTTTCAGCAGCTCTAATTGTACCCTCTTCTAACTTGCTGCGAAACTCCAGAAAAATTTGATAGTCTTTCTCACTGTAACCGGTTTGCTTTTGATATAGTTTTTCGATCTCATTTTCCAGCGGCATTTTCATTACCCTTCTATGCTGTTGGAGAATTCATCAATGTAAACAAATTCCGAAAGAGGTTTTCTTGCCGGTCTTCTTTTCTCATCTTTCTGCTGGTGTTCTTTCAGGTTCGGATCAACTTCCGGGTTGTGTTTACCAACGATGATCAAGGTGATCAACCTCATCTCTTCCGGTATTTTTAGGATTTGCTTGGCTTTATCTTCATCAAATCCCGCAATGGGGTGAGCGACAAGTCCAAGTTCTGTGGCTTTCAATTGCAGAAATCCGATACTCATTCCCGTGCCTAACAAATAATAGACCCTTTTTCCGACGACACAATCGAGGCTTTTCTGACTAAAAACAGCAATTATCAGCGAAGATTTATAAGCCCACTCATTCCCTTTTGATAAAGCGGAGAAGAGTTCCTTTAGTTTATCCGGATCCTTGACAAAAACGAATCTCCAGGGTTGATTATTGAAACATGACGGTGCTAATTGGGCAGTTTTGCTTAGAATTTTCACTGTTTCGTTAGTGATCTCTGTTTTTGATAAAGAACGGTAAGCTCTCCGTTCATTTATCGTCTTCTGAAGTTCCATGATTTTACCTCCTCAAAGAGTCTAAATGGTTAAAAATAATACCTTAGTCCGGCTGTCATGATATTTGAACCTCCCCGGACACCGTTGTAAAGACCGAACACTCCGCTCCGATGATGAATTCTTCCGATCAACTCCCAATTCTCTGTTTTGGGGATCTCTGCCGCTATTTCCAACATGAGGTAATTGAGTAGTTTTGTAGCATTGATGTTTGTTCTGCTTCGCTCTTCAATTACCGGTACTTCAGTAGCGTATGAGATCCCATTTCCCAGGGCGAGACTTAAGGGCATATATGTAGAAAAGGGATTGTAACGCATTCTGATAGCAAAAACAAGATTAAATTCATAGTGTGACTGCTCCCCTATGTGTTTTGTGAACTGAGTTTCGAACTCCAGTCGGTAAAACTCGGATCGTTCCATCAATATTCTACCGACAGCAAGTGTTTTTGTCCAGGAATCCTCATAGTAGATCGGTTTTAACATCAGGACTTTTTCTCCCAGGTGTCTGTCGGTGTAACGACCACCATAAACGATTATAAAAAAACCTGAAAAAAGATCCGGATTGCTAATTTCAGGAACATCGGAATACTCTAACTGTTTCTCTGTTGTCAGAAGAGCAGAAACGGGGCTCAAGGCAAACCCCAAAAGTAATCCAGTTATGATTATTACGTTGATAGTCTTCATATCTTCCATACTATGTCTATTTGCTTGTTTCAATGTTAACTACATTTGACAGAATTTGATTAAAAGATGTCAAGCAGAAAAATCAGATTCTGCAGAGAGTGGTTTAAGAACTCAGAAGCACTGAGAAAATGGAAAATACTTCTAAACAGAAGCTTTCCGTTTTCATTTCTTTTTGAGCAGGCAGCCAAAGGTCTTCAACTCCCTGGAGAGCAACTAACCTGAAGAGATAGCAACCTGATACAGAAAGGCTATGATAATTGTCCGGTTCATGAAAGAGGTATTGTCTGAAGATAGCAAAGAAGACTATCGGTTAAGGGTTTTAGTAGAGTTAAAGTAAAAAAAAATCAGAATTTTGTTGACACTTTGGCGGGGAAATATTTTTTGAGCCTTCACACAAGTAGTGTAGTGTTTTAGGCACTATTGAATAGGAAGAGTATCAAATACATAACCAAGATACTTTTATGGATCTTTATTTGCAGGAGGAGAAATGGCAAAGGAAAAATTTGTAAGAAGTAAGCCGCATGTCAATATCGGAACGATCGGTCATGTAGATCACGGCAAGACGACATTGACAGCCGCAATGACCTTATATTTGAATAAGAAGGGTGGGGCAACATTCCGGTCATTCGATAGTATAGATAATGCCCCGGAAGAGAAAGCCCGTGGTATCACGATAGCCACAGCCCATGTTGAATACGAGACAGATAACCGTCACTATGCCCACGTGGATTGTCCTGGTCATGCAGACTATGTCAAGAATATGATAACCGGAGCGGCTCAGATGGACGGAGCGATCTTAGTGGTCAGTGCCGCCGACGGCCCGATGCCTCAGACCCGTGAGCATATATTGCTTGCCCGTCAGGTTGGTGTTCCGGCGATGGTTGTATTTTTAAACAAATGCGACTTAGTTGATGACGAGGAGTTGTTGGAGCTTGTAGAGCTTGAGGTACGGGAGTTACTATCCAAGTATGAATTCCCCGGTGATGATATACCGATCATTAAGGGATCAGCTCTGTTAGCCTTGAATGCAGATCCCAAGGGAGAAGCTCAGATCCAGGAGCTGATGGATGCCGTAGACAGTTATATACCTTTACCAGAGCGAGATATAGACAAGCCGTTTTTGATGCCGATCGAGGATGTATTTTCAATACCCGGCAGAGGAACGGTAGTAACCGGCAGGATCGAGCGCGGTAAGATCAAGGTTGGAGAGAAGGTAGAGCGTGTAGGCATCAGAGAGACCATCGAGACGACCTGTACTGGAGTCGAGATGTTCCGCAAGATCCTTGATTACGGAGAAGCTGGCGATAACGTGGGGATACTACTTCGCGGTATAGCCAAGACCGACGTAGAGCGTGGCATGGTCTTAGCTAAACCTAAGAGCGTAACCCCTCACACGAAGTTCAAGGGTAACACCTATATATTGACAGCCGAAGAGGGTGGCCGCAAGAAATCATTCACCGACGGTTACCGTCCTCAGTTCTATTTCCGTACAACCGACGTAACCGGAACTCTTCATCTTCCTCAGGGAGTAGAGATGGTAATGCCGGGCGACAGTCTGAGCATCGAAGTAGAATTGATCACCCCGATCGCCATGGAGAACGGTTTGCGTTTCGCTATCCGTGAAGGGGGCAGAACAATAGGTGCCGGTGTTGTCGGTGATATCGTAGAATAAGGAACAGGAGAAAAGATGTCCACAAATGAACTTAGTAAGATTCGCATTAAGCTTAAAGCATATGATTATAGGCTGTTGGATAATTCGGTATCCGAGATAATAAAAAGTGCCAGAAATACCGGGGCGAAAATAATCGGACCGGTTCCTCTGCCGACTGAAAAGACAGTTTATACGGTTTTGCGTTCACCACATGTTGACAAGAAATCTCAGGATCAGTTTGAAATGCGAGTTCACAAGCGAGTTATTGACATCATGAACCCAACTCCACAGACTACAAACGCCTTGAAAAAGCTGAGTCTGCCGGCCGGTGTTCATGTGGAGATAAAAGTTTAGTAATCTGAATGTTTAACAAACAATCAAGAATGGAATTAAGAGTAAAAATTGTCTTGGGTATTAACGGGATCACGATTCGGAAAATGCGCGGGACAAGATAAGGAGAAATAAAGAATGATAGGGTTAATAGGCAAGAAAATTGGTATGACCCAAGTATTCGATGATGACGGGAAAGTGACACCAGTGACTGTTCTGCAGGTAGGACCTTGTAAGGTGATCCAGCGAAAATTCAGGGAAAAAGAGGGTTATGATGCCATTCAACTCGGGTTTGAACCCTTAAAAGAGAAGAAAGCCAATAAATCCTCTCTGGGGCATTTTAAAAAACACAACAGCAGTCCATACAGAGTTGTCAGGGAATTCAGACTAAAGCAATACCGTGATATTGAAGAAGGCGAAGAATTTGATGTCTCAATGTTTATACCCAATGAGTTGGTTAAAATACAGGGTATTTCCAAAGGAAAGGGATTTGCCGGTGTTATGAAAAGGCATAATTTTGGCGGGTTCGAAAGAAGCCATGGTGTCCATGAATCTTTCCGGGGCGGTGGTTCTATCGGACAATCAGCGACTCCATCAAGAGTAATGAAAGGAAAGAAAATGGCAGGGCATATGGGAACCGACAGAATCACTTTAACCAATATCAAGGTAGTTAAGATAGATGTTGAAAATAATCTATTGCTTGTTAAGGGAGCAGTTCCCGGTCATCGGAACAGTATTGTTTTATTAAGCAAGGAACTATAAAGGAGATAGCAAATGTTAGAAGCCCATAAATATTCCGTAAACGGAGATAAGATAGGCACGGTGACTTTGAACGAAGCTATTTTTAATGTATCTGCTCCTAATAAAGAAGCCTTGCTTTACGAAGTTATTAACATGTATTTGGCTAATCAGAGACAAGGAACAGCATCCTCGAAGACCCGCTCTGAGGTTAAAGGAAGTACAGCTAAGTTGTATCGCCAAAAAGGAACCGGTAATGCTCGTGCCGGATCTCGCAGATCGCCGTTGAGAGTAGGTGGTGGTGTTGCTTTTGGCCCCAAACCGAAGGACTGGTATCGCAGCATACCTAAAAAGAAGAAAAGATTGGCCTTGAAGATAGCCTTGACTGAAAAGGCTTTGAATGGAGATATAATGATAATCGAAGACTTGAAATACGAGAATCCGAGCACAAAAAAAGCCCTGGATTTAGTTATGAAAGTTGTTCCTGAAAAGGGTAGGAAACTATTGATTATCGCTGGAAGTGATCAGAATATCATCAAATCATTCTCTAATCTACCCGGTGTTAATACAGATAGAGCCGATAGTATCTTTCCTTATGAAATACTGAATTCCAGATACCTGCTCTTTACAGAGTCGGCTTTAAAGACGGTAGAGGGGGTATTCAGCAAATGAAACATATTAGAGAGATCATCATTTCTCCGGTATTGACCGAGAAATCGAATAATCAACTCAGTCATAACAACTCTTATACTTTTAAAGTAAGTACTAAAGCTAACAAGATCGAGATAAAAAAGGCAATTGAACGAATATTCTCTGTAGTCGTGACTGATGTGAATACCATGCAAATCCATGGAAAAATAAAAAGAATGGGTAGATTCAGCGGGAAAAGACCTGATTGGAAGAAGGCTATTGTTACCTTAAAAAAGGGGTATACTATCCCTGATTTTGAAGTATAAAAGAGGTTAGAAATGGGTATTAAGACATATAAACCGAAAACACCAACAATGAGATTTAAAACAGGTTTTACCTTCGAAGAGATTACGAAGAAAGAGCCTGAAAAATCTCTTATCAGACCCTTGAAAAGCAAGGCTGGAAGAAATAACCAGGGTAGGATTACCTGCAGACACAAAGGCGGTGGTCATAAACGGCACTACCGGATCATTGATTTCAAAAGAAATAAAGTCAACATTCCGGCAAAAGTTGCTGCAATCGAATACGATCCTAACAGAAGCGCAAGGATAGCCCTTCTTCATTATGTTGACGGTGAAAAAAGATATATATTAGCACCTTTGGGTCTGAAAGTCGGGGCGACAGTTATTTCTGGTCCGGAAGCTCCTATCGCTCTCGGAAATGCCTTGACTCTTGAAAGGATGCCCCTGGGGTCTATTGTACATAATGTTGAGTATAAAGCCGGAAGAGGGGGACAGATTGCCCGAAGTGCCGGCTCATTTGCCCAGGTTGTTGCCAAGGAAGGGAATTACGTTCATGTTAAACTTCCTTCTAATGACGTTTATTTATTAAGAAAAGAGTGTTTGGCTACATTGGGGCAGATAGGTAATACTGAACATAACTCTATCGTTTATGGAAAAGCCGGCCGGAAAAGGTGGCTCGGTATCAGGCCTACTGTCAGAGGCGTAGCTATGAATCCCGTTGATCATCCTATGGGTGGTGGAGAAGGAAAGAGTTCAGGTGGAGGACATCCCGTATCACCATGGGGTAAGCTTTCTAAAGGTGGGAAGACGAGGAAAAAACGTAAACAATCCAATAAATATATCATCAAAGCGATGAAAAAGAGATAAAGGGGAGAGTTGATATGGCACGTTCCGTAAAAAAGGGACCTTTTGTTGATGAACATTTGATGGTAAAAGTTCAAAGACTTAACGACGAAAACAAAAAATCTGTTGTAAAGACCTGGTCGCGCAGATCGACTGTCTTGCCAGAATTTATCGGTCATACTTTTGCTGTCCATAACGGGAAAAAATTTGTACCGGTCTTTGTTACTGAAAATATGGTTGGTCATAAGCTGGGAGAATTTTCCCCAACCCGGACTTATCGCGGTCATAAAGAAAAAAAGAAAAAAGAAAAAGGTAGATAAATTAGAGTGTGATAACAACCGGTTTACCACTCTAAAAATAATAAGGAGTAATAGATGGAAGCGATCGCCAGAGTAAGAAACCTTAGAGGTTCCGCAAGGAAGGCGAGGTTAGTCTTAGATCTCATAAGAGGCAAGAATATTTACGAAGCCAAAAAGATACTGACGTTCTCTAACAAAAGAGTCGCTCTTAATGTAGAGAAACTTCTTGATTCCGCCATAGCAAATGTGTCAGATAAAGAAGGGAAAACAGAGTTAAACGGTTACTTAGTATCAAAAGCATTTGCTGATGATGGACCGATAATGAGGCGGTTTATGCCAAGAGCTATGGGCAGAGCTACGATCATTCGTAAGAGAACATGTCATATTACTTTAGCAATATCCCCGCAAGATAAGGAGGCATAATTGGGACAAAAGATAAATCCAATATGTTTAAGAATCGGAATAAATAAAGATTTTGATTCAATTTGGTTTGCCACCGGTAAAGAATATGTTAATAACTTTCATGAAGACCTGAAACTGAAAAAATATCTGCTGAACAGACTTAGTGGAGCAATGGTCTCCAAGATCCGGATTTTCCGCAAGACAAACTCAATTTCAATCGACATAAATACTGCACGACCCGGTCAGGTTATTGGACGCAAGGGAGCGGAAATTGATCAATTGCGTAATGAATTGACTGTTCTTGTTAATAAGGGCAGGGTAAATCCGATGACAGTTTTTATTAACATTAATGAGATCAAAAAACCATGGCTCGATGCCAAGTTAGTCGGTGAAGAAATATCTCGACAGTTAAAGGCAAGAACATCCTTCAGACGGGCGATGAAATCTGCGATCAGATTTGCTATGCGGGAAGGGGCAGAGGGGATAAAAGTTCAATGTTCCGGAAGATTAGGGGGAGCCGAAATGGCAAGAACTGAGCGTTATCAGGAAGGAAGAACTCCCCTGCACACCCTGAGAGCTGATATCGATTATGCCTTAACTGAATGTTTTACTACCTATGGTGTTATCGGTATCAAGGTCTGGATATATAAAGGCGACGTTTTATAAGAGAACTGAAAGAGAATTTAGTTAAATGATAAGAAGAGAAAAAGCGGGGGCAACCGTGTGGTTGCCCAAGAAAAGGAGTAAACGATGTTAGCCCCTAAAAAGATTAAGTATAGAAAACAGCAACGCGGAAGAAGAAGCGGATTAGCCAAGGGAGGATTCCATGTCTCTTTTGGAGATTACGGAATTATTGCCCTGGAAGCTGGTTGGATAACCAGCAGGCAGATTGAAGCCTCTCGTGTGGCTATCACTCGTCATATGAAAAGAATCGGCCGGGTCTGGATCAGAATTTTTCCAGACAAACCAGTAACGCAAAAGCCGGCAGAAACACGCATGGGAAAAGGGAAAGGCGCTCCTGAGTTTTGGGTAGCAGTTGTCAAGCCCGGAAGAGTATTATTTGAAATCGAAGGGGTAGATTTCGGTATTGCCAAAGAAGCAATGCGGTTGGCTAATCATAAATTGCCGATCAAAACAAAAATGGTAGCAAGAGAAGGGTTAGAGCTATGAAAATGAGCGAAATAAGAGAATTTACAGATGACGAATTAAGACAGAAGATCGAAGATCTGCGGGAAGAACTCTTTAATCTAAGATTTCAGAATGCCAGAAACCGTTTGGAAAATCCGCTGAAATTGAGATTTCTCCGTAAGGATATTGCACGAATTCTGACTTTGTTAACTGAGCGAAAGAAGGACAGAGGTTAAGATGGCAGTAATAAGAAAACAATCCAAGATCGGTAAGGTCGTAAGTGATAAGATGGACAAAACTATAGTTGTCAGAGTTGAAAGACAATTTATCCACCCTCTTTACAAAAAAACCGTAAGAAAACATAAAAGATTTAAGGCTCATGATGAAACCAATGAGGCAAAGATCGGTGATACGGTTCAAATCAGAGAATGCCGACCCTTAAGTAAAGATAAGACTTGGATTCTTAAAAAGATCATTGAAAAGAGTAAATAAAAGGAATCCCGTACCTGTTCATGATATTCATGGATGTGTGAGAAAGGTGCAGGAAGATAAAGGAGAAAAGAAATGATTCAGGCAGAGTCAACCTTGAAGATAGCAGACAATTCCGGGGCAAAAAGGGCTAAATGTATCAAAGTATTGGGTGGCACACGAAGAAAATATGCTTCGGTCGGTGATGTTATTGTTGTTTCGATAAAAGCTATAACTCCGCAAGGTAAGATCAAAAAAGGTGCTGTAGAGAGAGCAGTGATCGTCAGAACAAGTAAAGAGGTTAGACGAATGGACGGCTCATACATCAGGTTTGAAGATAATGCAGCAGTGATTATTGACGAACAGGGAGAACCAAAAGCTACCCGAATCTTCGGTCCAGTGGCAAGAGAGTTGAGGGATAAGCATTATACCAAAATAGTATCGTTAGCACCGGAAGTGCTTTAAACCGGAGCAAGAGACTCTTGATTAAAGTGATTTATAGCGAGGAGATAAGTAATGAACAAGAAAATAAATAGCAAATCTCGAAAGATGAGAATAAAAAAAGGGGATCTGGTTGTTGTAATCAGCGGACAGGACAAAGGGAAAAAAGGGAGAGTCTTGAAAGCTTTTCCCAGCAATCAAAAGGTTATCATCGAGAAAGTGAATTTTGTTAAGAAACATTCCCGTCCAACCCAGCAAAACCAGAAGGGTGGCATCATTGAAAAAGAGGCTCCGATCCATGTCTCTAATGTACAGTTGTTCAACGAAAAAATCGGCGAAAAAACCAAAGCAGTCTTCAAGGAAGTGGGAGACAGCCGGGTCAGGGTTTGTAAAAAATCCGGTGACGAGATATAATGAGGTGACTAATGAATAGACTGAAAGAAAAATATCGAACGGAAACAATACCGGCTTTGATGAAGAAGTTCGGCTATAAAAACATCAACCAAGTCCCAAAACCTGAAAAGATTTCGGTCAACATGGGTGTAGGTCAGGCAACACAGAATAAAGCTTTGCTCGATACTGCCGTTAAAGATATGGAAATCATTACAGGACGTAAACCGATAATCACCAAAGCGAAAAAATCGATATCTAACTTTAAACTCAGAATGGGTATGCCGATAGGTTGTAAGGTCACCTTAAGAGATGAAGTCATGTATGAGTTTCTCGACCGGCTCATAACGGTCACCATCCCCCGTATCAGGGACTTTAAGGGTGTGCCTGTAAACTCTTTTGACGGTAGAGGCAATTATACTTTCGGTATCAAAGAACAAACTGTCTTTCCGGAAATCGATCTTGATAAGACGGATACAATCAGAGGCTTGAGTATTACAATAAATACCACTGCTACAAACGATGAAGAGGGGCGGGAACTCTTGAAAGAGCTTGGTTTCCCTTTTCAGAAACAAAATGACTAATGCCCATACCAGGACTGAAGAGATACAGGAGTAAATATGGCAAAAAAATCTTTAATTGAAAAACAGAAGAAAGAACCAAAATTCAAGGTCAGGAAATATAATCGCTGCAGTCTGTGCGGTAGACCCAGAGCCTATATTCGTGATTTTGGATTGTGCAGACTTTGTTTCCGTAAGCTTGTTTCCGATGGATTAATTCCCGGGATAACTAAATCAAGCTGGTAGATCAGGAGGAATATAATGAGTTTAACAGATCCGATAGCTGATGCATTAACTAAGTTACGTAATGCATATCGTGCCGGACATAAGCAGGTTACTGTTAATCACAGTAATATTTTTGAAGCTATTGTGACGGTTTTGTCTAAGGAGAATTTTATCAATAGTTATGAGATCATTGAGATCAAAACCAAAAAGAATAGTTCAAGAAAAGGAATCTTAATCAATCTTCGCTATGCAAATAACGGTCAATCGGTGATAAAAGGCTTGCAAAGAGTCAGTAAGCCAGGGCGTCGTGTTTTTGTAAAAGCAGACAGCATTCCTCGAGTTTTTAATAACATCGGCTGTGCCATCATCTCAACTAATACAGGAGTATTGGTTGACCGGGAAGCACGTGAGAAGAGAGTCGGTGGTGAATATATATGCAAAGTTTGGTAAGCTGAGGAGGTAATGTGTCAAGAATAGGAAGAAACCCGATAAAGCTGCCTAAGGATGTTCAGGTAGAGATGCATCCTGAGAATGATACGACATTAATCAAAGTCAAAGGAAAATTAGGGGAACTCAATTATACTTTGAACAAAGGTATCAGTATCAATCAAGAAGACAATATTCTTAATGTTAACCGTCTTGATGACTCTAAAGAACAACGCGCGTTTCATGGATTAACCAGAGCCTTGGTTTATAATATGGTAGTTGGTGTAAGTGAAGGGTACGAAAGAGTTTTGGAAGTAATCGGTACTGGTTATAATGCTGAGATCGTAGGACCCTGGCTGAAGTTGGTTTTAGGTTTTTCCCATGATATTCTAATAGAAGTGCCTGAACACCTGACCGTTGAAACCGAAACGGTTCCCCGGACACGAGGTGGAAGAAGCAATGTCCAGGCAAGAATTAAGGTGAAGGGAATATCAAAAGAGGATGTGGGCAAATTTGCAGCTGAGATCAGACAATGCCGTCCTCCGGAAAACTATAAAGGTAAAGGTATTAGATTGATGGGCGAATATGTCCGAATTAAAGCCGGAAAAGCCGGTGCTAAATAATGCTCAGAGGTACTTGATATGTTGAAAGATAAGAATATGAAGAAAAAGATGTCCAAAAATAGAAGACACTGGGCAATTCGAAAAAGATTATCCGGAACAGGAGAACGGCCCCGGTTGGTCGTATTTAGAAGTTTAAAGCATATCTATGCCCAATTGATTGATGATACGGATGGGAAAACCATAGTCGCTGCTTCAACGATATCGAAAGATATAAAAATAGAACCTGCAATGAAAAAAACTGAACAGAGCTTTGTCGTTGGACAGTTAATTGGCGAAAAAGCTTTAGCAATTGGGATTTCAAAGATCTGTTTCGACCGGGCTGGTTATAAATATCACGGCAGAGTTAAAGCAGTTGCCGAGGGTGCTCGTAAAGCCGGCTTAATCTTCTAAGAATGGAGGCAATTTTGATAAGAAACGAAAAAACTAATGTATTGGAATTCGAAGTAGAACGAATAGTCGCTACGAATCGAGTTGCCAAAGTGGTTAAAGGTGGTCGTAACTTCAGCTTTAATGCGATTGTTGTCGTTGGAGATAGAAGTGGTTCTGTCGGTGTTGGCACCGGAAAAGCAAATGAGATTGTTGATGCTATTCGTAAAGCTAAAGAAAGAGCTGTCAAACAGCTTTTTCGAGTACCAATCGTCAATGGCACAATTCCTCATGAGATAATCGGACGTTTTGGAGCAAGTAAGATTCTGCTGAAACCGGCAAGTCCCGGAACCGGAATTATTGCTGGAGGTCCGGCAAGGGCAATATTAGAAGCTGCAGGAGTAGAAAATATTCTATCCAAATCACTCGGTTCCAATACTGCTGGAAATGTTGTCAAAGCGACAGTAGATGGATTAAAGAATTTGAGAACCATTGCCCAGGCTGCAGCTTTAAGAGGGAAAAAGGTTTATGAACTGACAGGTCAGGAGCCTTTGAAAACCCCAAGCGAGGTGAGTAATGAAGAAAATTAAAGTAACTCAAATCAGAAGTGTTATCAAACGCAATGAAACTCAAAAACGAACGATACAAGCGCTTGGACTGGGAAAGATAAATCGCTCCCGTGTTCATGATGACAGCCCATCGATCAGAGGTATGATTAATACGGTAAAACATCTGGTAATGGTTGAGGATTTATCAGCAGAGAAAACTACTGAAGAAAGAGAAAAGCAAACTCCGAAGGTCTCTGCAGCTAAAACAGCTGAAACCGGAAAGAAGACCGGAGATGCTGCAAAACTCTCAGAAGATGAAGAAACACCGGAAGACACAAAAGAAGTAGAAAAATCTGCTGCTGAGATGAAACAAGAGAAAACTACGAAAGAGACTTCATAATAATAAGAGAAGAAATAAAGATTCATTAAGGAGATATGTTAGATGTTACTCCATGAGATAAAGCGACCGGCAATAAAGAAAGGGAAAAAGAGATTAGGCAAAGGTGAAGGTTCCGGATTTGGCAAACAGGCCGGAAAGGGACATAAGGGACAGAAATCAAGATCAGGCGGAAATATTCCGGATTGGTTTGAAGGTGGTCAAATGCCTATTCAGCGAAGATTGCCTAAACGAGGTTTTAAGAATATCAACAGGAAAGAGTATCGGATTCTAAATCTGAGCTCCTTAGTTTCTTTACAGGACGAGCAAATTGATGTAGTATTGTTAGAAACAAAGGGGTTGATCAGAAAATGCTCAGCAAAGAAATACATACCGGTTAAAATACTGGCGGATCTGGATACTCAATTCAATAAGAAGATTGTTATTGAAGCGGATGCCTTTTCAAAAAAGGCAAAAGAGATAATCGAAGCTAACGGCGGGAATGCTGTCATCCTGAGTACTAAGACCTCAAGTCGGAAAGTAGCGAAGGACGGAGGTGATGAATCTTGTTAGAAAGTTTAACTAATGTTTTTAAGATACCGGATCTGAAGAAAAAGATTCTGATAACAGGACTGTTGTTGATATTGTACCGTTTAGGCAGCTTTATACCAACACCAGGTGTAGATGCAACGGTTTTGAGTGAGATTTTTGCAGCACCTGGAGCTGACAGAACACTTTTTGGAATGTTTGATATGTTTGTCGGCGGCAACTTTGAAAGAGCCTCCGTTTTTGCTTTGGGGATAATGCCCTATATTACGGCTTCGATTGTCATTCAGTTACTGGGGAGTATTATTCCCTATTTTGAGAAGCTGAAAAAAGAAGGAGCTGAAGGCCAGAAGAAAATAGCCCAGATAACAAGATACGGAACAGTAATTATTGCTGCTTTCAACGCTATCGGGATTAGCTTCTTTCTGCAAAGCCTGGAGAGTGCCAGCGGGCTTAGAGCTGTGCAAAGCCCGGGATTCATGTTTATTTTCACGACAGTTGTTACCATGGTTACCGGTACTATAGTGATCATGTGGTTAGGTGAACAGATTACGGAATTCGGAATCGGTAACGGGATATCATTGATAATTTTCGCCGGTATTATTGCCCGCTATCCTCAGGGATTTTTCCTGATGTTTAATATGGTACGAGCCGGCGCAATGAGTATCTTCATGGCTCTTCTTGTCTTGGTTATAATGGTCGGGGTAACCGCCAGTGTTATACTTGTTACTGAAGCGATGAGAAAGATCCCTGTTCAGTATGCCAAAAGAATAGTCGGAAGGAAAATGTATGGCGGACAAAGTACTCACATACCTCTAAGAGTCAATACAGCAGGTGTTATTCCGATTATCTTTGCCCAGTCAGTCATTATGTTTCCCAGAACTATTGCCACCTTCTTCCCGGAAAGTGATTTTATGAATGTTATAGTTCGTTGGTTATCACCTGGGGAGTTTATCTATACTCTTTTCTATGTGCTGCTGATCGTCTTCTTTGCCTATTTTTATACGGCTATTATACTTAATCCGGTCGAAATGGCAGATAATATGAAAAAATATGGTGGATTCATACCGGGTAAAAAACCCGGCAAGAAAACAGCAGAATATATTAACAATGTGCTGACCAGAATAACATTACCCGGTGCAGTATTCTTTGCCTTTGTCGCAGTATTACCTGAGTTTATGCAAAAATTTACTAACCTCCCTTTCTATTTTGGGGGTACCGGTCTGATTATTATTGTTGGTGTCGCGTTGGATACTTTGCAGCAGATTGAATCTCATTTGGTCATGAGACATTATGATGGGTTTATGAAGAAAGGTAAATTAAGAGGCAGACGCGGATAAAATGAAGTCTTACAGAAGCGAAAGAGATATTCAGGGTATTAAAGAATCCTGCAGAATTGTTGCTGAAGTTCTCAATGAGCTTGAAGCTTTTATCAAACCGGGGATAAACACCTCAGAAGTTTGTAAAAGGGCGGAAAGCATTATCTTGAAGAACAATGGGCGACCAGCCTTTAAAGGCTATTCGATACCAGGATTACCACCATATCCGACGGCGATCTGTGCTTCTGTAAACTCTTGCATAGTTCATGGTATTCCCAGAGAAGATCAATATCTTCAGGAAGGGGATATAATAGGAATTGATGTTGGTGTTGAAAAGAATGGTTATTATGGCGATGCGGCACGCACTTATCCCGTTGGAAAGATAGAGACCAAAACGGAATCTCTCCTTAAGATAACCAAAATTGCTCTTCAAAAAGGAATTGAACAAGCAAAAGCAGGGAACCGTGTTGGGAATATTTCGGAAGCGATTGGGAGTTATGTAAAACAGAATGGCTATTTTGTAGCTGATAATCTGACCGGACATGGTGTTGGTAAGGAGTTACACGAGAAACCCATTATTCCTAATGATGGGAAAAGGAATTCCGGAATGTATTTAAGTGAAGGAATGACCCTGGCCATTGAACCGATGGTGAATTGCGGTACCAATAAAGTCATAGAGAATGGTTGGGAGTTTTTTGTAGCAGATAACTCTCTTTCAGCTCATTTTGAGCATACTATCTTATTGACAGAAGATAAACCTTTAATTTTAACCCAGTAAGGTACAATTATGGCTAAAGATGGCGTTATAGAAGTAGAAGGAATCGTTAAAGAGGCATTACCAAATACCTTTTTCCGAGTCGAATTAGAGAACGGACATGAGATATTAGCTCATAGTTCCGGCAAAATGAGAATGCATTACATAAGAATACTGCCCGGCGATAAAGTTAAGGTTGAATTATCACCTTATGATCTTAACAGAGGCAGAATAACCTATAGGTATAAGTAGGAGTAGATTATGAAAGTTCGATCATCAGTTAAAAAGATGTGTAAGGACTGTAAAATTATTATCCGAAATGGTATAGTAAGAGTTTTATGTCCAAGTAATCCAAAACATAAACAAAGACAAGGTTGATTTAAGGGGGATATAGTTGGCACACATTGCAGGAGTAGAAATACCCAATAACAAGAGGGTAGTAATCGGCTTGAGTTATATTTACGGTATTGGCAAATCCACTGCTCAACAAATACTTAGACAAGCTGATATTAATGAAGATACAAAGGTTAAAGATCTATCTATGGATGAAGAGAAGAAGATCAGAGAGATAATCCAAAACGATTATATAACTGAAGGTTCTCTTCGAACACAAATAACGATGAATATCAAACGCTTGATGGAAATTGGCAGTTATAGAGGTTTACGGCACAAACGCGGTCTTCCTGTTCGGGGTCAGAGAACTCATACTAATGCCAGAACAAGGAAAGGTCCAAGGCCTGGTTCTTTAAGCGCTAAAAGAAAAAAATAGAGTGAAGAAAGCTGAAAGCTAAAGAGCTTAGAGCTGAGTTAAGGAGACCAAGGAGCAAAGATAATGGCAAAAAAAGCAGTAAAAAAAGTAAAGAAGAAACGAGTACGCTTGGCTTTTGATGAAGGTGTTGCACATGTTCATTCCAGTTTCAACAACACCATAGTATCTATCTCTGATCAAGCTGGTAATATCATAGCCTGGTCAAGTGGAGGAAAAATCGGTTATAAAGGTTCCAAAAAAAGTACTCCTTTTGCTGCTCAGTTAGCAGCAGAACAGGTCGCTAAAACAGCTGCCGAAATGGGAATTAGTAAGGTTAAGGTGATTGTCACCGGACCGGGTGGCGGACGTGAAGCAGCGATTAGATCGATAAACGCAGCTGGTTTGAAGGTAGTAATGATAAGAGATGTAACTCCTATACCCCACAATGGTTGCCGTCCCCCAAAACAGAGAAGAATTTAACTCAATATATTAAACGTCCAGGTAAAACTGACATGGGTAACGATAAGAAGATTAAGGAGAAATTATAATATGGCAAGATATACGGGTCCATCATGCAGACTGTGTCGCAGAGAAGGCAGTAAGCTTTTCCTGAAAGGACTCCGTTGCAATACGGATAAATGTTCTTTTGAGCGTAAAAAATATGCACCGGGCGATCATGGCCGTGGTTTTAGAAAGAAGATCAGTGACTTTGGTATTCATCTTCGCGAAAAGCAGAAGGCAAGAAGACTTTACGGAATTCTGGAAAAACAATTCCGGAAATATTTCAAAATGGCGGAAAAGAGAGAAGGCGTTACCGGTGAGAATCTGTTACAACTATTAGAGCAAAGGCTTGATAATCTTGTTTACAGGATGGGATTTGCACCTTCAAGAAACGCTGCCCGACAACTGATTACTCACGGTCATTTTAAAGTTGATGCAAGAAAGGTTAACATTCCATCTTATATTATTAAGCCGAATCAGGAAATTGAGATAGCTGAGAAAAGCCGCACTTTGCAGCTTATCCAGGAGGCGATTGAAGCATCTACTGATGTTGATAAGTTTGAGTGGTTAGAAGTAGATAAAGACGGATTCAAAGGTAAACTGCTCAACGTTCCATCTCGTGACCAGATACCGGTTGAGATTGATGAACGATTGATTGTTGAATACTACTCTAAGTAAAGAAGGGAGTGTATTATGTATTATTTGTTACCGATCCAGTTTCCAGTTACCATAGAAGCTGATAAAGAGAGCTATTCTCATACTTTTGGCCGTTTTGAGATAGGACCGTTTGAACCGGGTTATGCCATAACAATAGGTAATACTCTCCGGAGAGTGTTGTTATCTTCCATCCAGGGAGCGGCGATCAGATTTGTTAAGATTGAAGGGTTACATCACGAACTCTGCCCTATACCTGGCAGTGACTCCGATTTTATTGACCTCATTTTGCGCCTGAAACAACTTGTCTTTAAAGTAGATTCACTGAAAGAGGTTCAGATTATCCTGGAACACAAAGGACCTGGTAAAGTATATGCCTCGGATATCAAGGTTCCAGCTGGAGTTAAGGTTGTAAACAAAGATATCGAACTGATAGAGCTCATTGAAAATACCGATTTTAGGATGGAAATGTGGGTTGGGGTCGGCAGAGGTTACGTCTCTTCCGATGAGCAGGATATGGAAGAGAAGCCGGCAGGAGTTATCCCGATAGATTCTATCTACTCTCCGATAACAAAAGTAAATTTCTATACGAGTAAGCAAAGAGTGGGCGAGAAGATTGATTACGATAAACTAATTATTGATATTCAAACGAATGGAAGTATAGAACCTAAAGAGGCATTATTTATTTCAACGAAATACTTGAAAGACCTCTATCAAAAGATCTGTAATTTTGAAGAGGAACCGGGGTATTTAGAGGAGATTGAGCTTGATCCAAAACTTGATGAAATGGATAAGTTGCTCAATTTACCGGTGAAAGAGCTTGAGTTAACCGTTAGATCTGCAAATTGTTTAGAAGCGGCAGAGATAGAGACATTGGGTGATCTAGTTGCTAAAAATGAACCTGAAATGCTTAAATATAGAAATTTCGGAAAGAAATCATTAGAAGAGATCAAGAATCTCTTAGCTAAGTTCAACTTATCATTGGGAATGGACGTCGAATCAATCCGTTCAGAGATAGATAAAGCCAAAAAGAAAATGATTTAATCGATACTGCCTTTTTCTATGAAAAGATCAGGTAGATTGCTGAAATAAAAAAATTGATAGGGATAGAAATATGAGACATAAAGTTGAAGGACGAACACTCGGGAGAGAAAAGAGCCACCGCAAAGCTCTGCTTCGGAATTTAGTGAGTTCGTTAATAATTAATGAAAGGATTAATACAACTCATGCTAAAGCTTTGGAGGCACGTAGAGTTGCAGAAAGAGTCATTACTTATGCGAAAAAGGGCACAGTTCATCATCAGAGATTAATCTACTCAGTTCTCCAAGATCGCGATCTGGTAAAGAAAGTAATGAATGACATCGTTACTAAGCTGAATGATCGTGAAGGTGGATATACCAGAGTAGTTAAAAATGGTTTCCGTCGCGGTGATTCTGCCCCAATGGCTCTATTGGAATGGGTATATTATGTTCCTCCGGAAACGGGCAAACAATCCAAAACGGCTAAAAAGGAAGCATAGCTAATAGCTTCTGAGAGTCCGATGCCATTTTAACTCTTCAGATGTATTGTTGTGATATTCCTTCCTATATTTAACCGATGGATAGAATTGCTTAACTGACACTATTTAAGAGAAAGGTAATTCATTTAGATGTGTGGTTTTCTTTTTACTCTCTGTAAGTACCGTTGCAGGTCACTTTCAGTTATCTTCGAAGAAAAGCATAAGGAGGAAGAGTGAGAACTCTTATCATAGTGATTTTTACTGTCATCATATTTTCTCCTGCCTGTTGGGCTCAGAGTGAGATAGTTCCTTCTACCGGGACATCATCTGCTTATATGTATTCCGGGCCGAGTGGAACAGTTGACCAACTAAAAATCTACAACTACATCTGGGGACAGGTCAGGCGTCCTGGATTGTATTTGGTTCCTGACAATACTGATCTCTTGACACTGATATCTCTCGCTGGTGGTCCTACAGAAAATGCGAAAATGACTAAGATAAGGATTGTAAGAACATCGCCAGCCGGTGAAGAGATTATATGGGTTGACTTAAAAGAATATGTTGAGACTGCAAATTCAGAGCTAATTCCAATAATGAGACCGGGAGATACGGTCATTGTTGCCGGCTCAACGTTCTATGCTTTTTCAAGAGTAGCAGATATGCTCTCCAAAGTTGTTATAGTTTTAAGTGTTTACAGCACCATAGTTAACATTGCCAAGTAGCTTTAGATCCTTGGTATTTGTAAACCATTCCTTGCCAAACATGGGAAGAGACTTTTCTTAATGATATTCAGTACAGCCAAATCTATCTGCAATATGTTCCAAAGGTTAAAGCCGAGGAATAATAATAAAACTGTTTTCGGTCAATTTGATGAGATAATTTTATATGATCTAATGAGGAGACTATGGATAATCAGCAAATGATTATGAATAACACCGAACCTGAGCATTCGACTGAGCAAGAAGTTGATTTGATGGAGTATTTGAGGATCTTCCTCAAGTACAAGTGGATTATACTTTTTTGCTTGTTATGTGTCTCGGGAATTTCCTATATCTATACCCGTAGAGCTGACAGGATATATCAGGCAAGTGCTGCGATTTTGCTCGATACAACAAAGCAAAGCGATCTTTTTTTCAGTACTCCCGGTCCCAGAACCTCAATAAATAACACTATTGAGATCATCAGAAGTAAACCGGTATTGCAAATGACTTATGATCTTGTTCAACGAGACCCAGAATATAATAGTTTACCGATTGCAACCTCAGGTGATCCTATTAGATATTTACGAAGAATTCAGACGGTCAATAAACGTGATACAGATATCCTGACGATTAGTTTCGAATCTACCAGCCCCCTGGAAGCTTCCCTTATTCCTAATTATGTTGCCCAGGCTCTTATTGATCAGATCACTTTGCATGAAAGGGCTGAACTGAATAGTATCAAAGACTTTTTGGAAGGACAGGTTGAAATAGTTTCTTCACGTTTAAGGATTTCCGAAGAAGATCTCAGGATGTATAAGATTGAACGAGGGGTTTTCATGCTTTCAAGTGAGACCCAATCATTGATAGACAGACTTTCAACGGTAGAAGCAGCTTATGAAGATGCCTTAACTGATCAGAAAATTACTCAGCAGAAAATCGAATATTTACAGAATGAATTAGAGAGACAAGACTCTTTATTTACAAATATCAATGCAGTTATATCAACTTCAATATTAGAGCGACTCAGAGCGGAAGTCGTTTCCATACAGAGCAGAATAACCAATTTGATAACGATTAATGAGTATCCCCCCGATCATCCTGAAATAATCCAACTTAACCGGCAGTTAGATAATGCTAAGACAAATCTTAACAATGAGTTACAGAGAGTTATAGCTGTTCAATCCGGATCTGCCGATCCTATTTCTTATCGCGGCAGTCTGGTTGAGAAGATTTCACTGGCTCTGATCGATCTGAATGTTGCTGAATCAAAAGTAAATGCCTTGGGTAAGACATTAGATGAGTATAATCTGGAAATGACTTTATTACCTGACAAAGAAATTGAATTGGCTCGTCTGGAAAGAAACTATCGTCTGAACGAAAAGATTCATACTCTACTGGTTGAAAAGTATGAAGATGCCAAAATTGCAGTGCAAGCAAAATTAGCTAATATAAGGCTGCTGGAGGAGTCAACTTTACCGGGAAGACCCATAAAACCGAATAAAAGAATGAATTATCTCATCGGATTAATTATCGGTTTAGGTTTGGGTTTGGGCTCGACCCTTATCATTCATGCCTTAGATACAAAAATTCATACTCTTGACGATATGAAAAAATCGATCAATCTCCCTATTTTCGGAACGATTCCCCAGATAAGATTATCAGAATCTGATCAGATTTCGATTGTTAACGAGTTAAGAAAAGCACAGGGGGATGAAAAAAATGAATTGTTGGAAACCCAGAGTTTGATAGAAGCCAGGTTAGTATCTCATTATGATCCCAAATCACCCGTTACAGAATCATACCGAACCCTGAGGACTAATATCATAGCCCGGAAAAAGCCTAATCAACCAATGGTTCTTTGTTTAACAAGTGCTGCTCCCAAGGAAGGAAAGACGACTTCTGTTGCGAACTTAGGAATAACAATTGCTCAGACCGAAGCGAGAGTTATTCTTGTCGATATGGACCTTCGTCGGCCAATGTTATCAAAGCTCTTTGGTATTGCCAAAGAGACCGGAGTTGCTGATTATCTAATAGACTATGACATGAAGATCGAGCAGATCATTAAGCATTCAAAAATACCTAATTTAGATATAATTACCAGTGGCTTTATACCTCCCAATCCTTCGGAAATCATATCATCCAAGCGGACCGATACTTTTATTGAAGAGTTAAGGAAGAGGTATGATTTTATTTTGATAGACGCTCCCCCTGTTATTGCGGTTACCGATGCCCTGATCCTAACCAAAAAAGTCGATATGATGCTTCTTGTAGTAAAAATCGATTACACTGAAAGAGATATTGTTAAGCGTTCCAGGGAGTTGTTAGCCAATGTTGGTTCAGACTTCACCGGAGCAATAGCCAACGGTATTGAGCCACATAGATATTATCGCGGCTATAGCTACTACTATTATTTCTATAGCAATTACTATTATTATGACGAGAAGAAATCCAATCCGGAAGCAAACAAAGATCATATCAGTAAATTCCTACGCAAAAATTAACCTGTATCTGGAGATCATCAGAAGGAGAAGCGATGGTTATCACCAAATCAGAACCCTCTTTCATGAGATAGATTTGCATGATGAAATGATTTTTCTTTTGACAAAAGAAGGTTCAGTTAAAGTTTGGTCAGATAAGGAATTAGGTGAACATACTGAAAATACGGTATTGAAGGTTGCAAATTTAATGAAGGAGAGGTATGGAGTTGATAAGGGGATAGAGATAAAACTGAAGAAGAATATTCCAATCAGTGCCGGTTTGGGTGGTGGAAGCAGTAATGCTGCAACTGCCATAAAAGTATTAGATAGATTATGGCAGTTAAACCTCAAGGAAGAAGAGAAACACCGAATAGCAGAGGAAATCGGGAGTGATGTGAATTTCTTTTTGTTAGGTGGGACTGCCTTAGGAGAGGAAAGAGGTGAAAAAGTAAGAGCTCTTGAACCAATGAACATGGATATGATCTTATTGATAAAACCTGATTTTGGTATCAGCAGTAAAGAGGCATATCAGGGTTTAAGTAAACATGCAGAACCGGGCAAAAGTCTTTCTGATGCTGAAAAGCAAAAGAATAGTGACCGGTTAGATAAGCTCTTAGATTCCCAGGATCCGAGTTATTGTTACAACGGATTTCAATTCAGTTTAGTGAAGAGATACCCGGTACTCGAAGAAATAATAGAATATTTAGAGAGAAATGGAGCTGTTAAGGCAACGATTTCAGGTAGTGGATCAACTATAGTTGGTTTTTATCAAGACCGGAAAAGGTTTGATGATCATTTTAATCACTATACAGAAAAAGGTTTTTGGTGCTGCCAAACAAAAACTAAAAGGAGTTAGCAATGAATGTTACAGATGTTAAGGTAGTAAAAAGAGAAGCAAACCAACTAAGAGGCTTTGCAACAATTATCATTGATGATGCTTTTGTCGTCAAAAACATCAAAATAATTCAGGGGAAAAATGGTCTGTTTATAGCGATGCCAAGTTATAAGCTTAAAAATGGAGAGTACAGAGATGTTGCGCATCCGTTGAATACCGAAACACGAAATCAGATTGAAGAGCTTATTCTTGCTAAATATGATGAAGTAGAGAATGAGGAAGAATCGACTCAAGATTTCTCCGGAGAAGAAAACAAAGAAGACGAAGAAAAAGAAATTTCCAGTTTATAATCATCTTCACTAAGACTCGAATTACGTTATCTTCAGTTTTATAGTCGAGTCTATTTTGCTGTGAAGATAAGACGACGATAAGAAATATTCGGGGATATCCGGAAGATGTTTTTTTTCACGATAATAATTGGCTGAGATATTAGGCCGATAAACATAACAGTAACGATAAAAGAGATTTTTGAGGAAAATGTATACAAGGTTGAAGATTTTCACAGGGTCGGCTAATACTAATTTAGCAAAAGAAGTGGCATCCTTTGCTGGAATACCATTGAGTGATGCAGAGATTTTCAAATTCTCTAATGATGATACCTTTGTCAAAATCAACGAGAATGTAAGGGGCAATGACACCTTCATAATTCAGTCGACGTCCAGACCGGTAAATGACAACTTAATGGAGCTTTTAATAATGATTGATGCCTTGAAAAGGGCATCAGCGAGAAGGATTAACTGTGTTATTCCATATTACGGTTATGCCAGATCAGATAAAAAAGACCAACCGCGTGTTCCGATAACAGCGAAACTGGTTGCTGATTTATTAACGGTAGCAGGTGCTGACCGGGTAGTAACTTTGGATCTTCATGCCGATCAGATTCAGGGTTTTTTCAATATCCCTGTGGATAATCTTTATTCAATTCCGATTTTTGCCCGGTATTTCAAGACGAATTTGAGTCTGGAAAACATTGTTGTAGTTTCACCTGACTCTGGTGGGGCAAATCGGGCAAGAGCTTTAGCCAAAAGACTTGATTGCAGTTTGGCGATCGGTGATAAGAGAAGAACGGGAAATGACGATTGTCCTGAAATCTTGAATATCATCGGTGATGTAAAGGGCAAAACAGCCTTGTTGTTCGATGATATTATTGACACCGGAGGGAGTTTAACCAGAACCTCAAAATCCTTAAAAGAGCATGGTGCCAAATGTGTCTATGCAGCCTGTGTACATGGGGTATTATCAGGAGAAGCAATAAAGAACTTAGAAGAATCTCCAATAGAGAAGTTATTTATCACAAATTCAGTCTCTTTGAGCCAAGAAAAGGAAAAGTGTTCGAAGATTCAACAGCTGTCCATTGCAGAATTATTAGCCATTGCCATAAAGAAGATCCATCTGGAAGAATCAATTAGTATTCTTTTCAGATAAGACTGAGAACCATCAGACTTTAAGGTTTTGGAGCTTTGAGAATTCGGAGACTGCATATCAGAGAAAGAGATAAAACTTTGTGTTGGAGAAATTGAGATTCATATAATACAGCGGAGGAAAGATGAATATTGTAATTGAAGCGAGCAAAAGAGAGATTGGAACGAAATCTGATTTAAGCAATCTCAGAAAGAATGATTTCATTCCCGGAGTTGTTTACGGACCAGGTAGAGAGCCACTTTCTATACAACTTGATAAAAACTTGTTTCTTAAAGAATACAGGAAAACTATTGGTGAGTTAGTGATCTTTGTTCTTAAGATTGAGAAAAAGAAGTACCAGACAATTATCAAGGATAAACAGATACATCCTGTAACCAGGGAAATCCAACATATTGATTTCCTTGAGCTTAGACAGGATTCCAAGATCAGAGTCAACGTGCCTGTTAAGTATATTGGAACACCAGCCGGTGTTAAAGAAGGGGGCGTTCTGGAGATTATGATCCGGGTGGTTGAAATTTCCTGTTTACCAAAAGATTTGATCGAAGATATCGAGATTGACATTTCGCACTTAGAGATAGGTAAAAGCGTTCAAATTGGAGACTTGAATTTTGAGAATGCAGAAGTATCCTTATCACCTGATATTTCGTTAGCCATAGTTCATGCACCAAAGGCTTATGAAGAAGAGGAAGCTGAGGGTGGCAAAGAAGGTGAAGAAGGTACAGAGGAAGAAGGAACAGAGACTGAATCTGAAGAGTAACAGAGAGTTGTCACATTAATCGTGTTATCACAAATATTCAGGCGGCTCTTTGTTCCAAATACTCAAGATATGAAGCTTATTGTTGGATTAGGTAATCCCGGTAAAGAATACAGCCAAACCAGACATAATATTGGCTTTATGATCCTGGACAAAGTTGTTGAAAAGAGGAAAATAAAGTGGCACCGTGATAGGCTTTATCATCATACGGAAGCTGATGGAGCTGTATTTCTTAAACCCAAGACCTTTATGAATCTCAGTGGAACAGCTGTTGCGAAAATAAAAAACAGAAAATCGGTTTCATCAATACTGGTTGTCTATGATGACATCTACCTTCCCCTTGGTGAATTAAGAATAAGGGAGAAAGGGTCGGATGGTGGACATAAGGGAGTTAAGTCTATTATTAGTTCTACCGGTGATTCGGGTTTTGTCCGATTGAGGGTTGGAATCGGAACTCCTGAGAAAGAGGAATTGTCTGATTATGTACTTGATAATTTTACCCGGGATGAACTGCCGGTCTTAAATAAAACAAAAGATTTTGCTTGCCTGTTGGTAGAGCAATTTATTACAGGTGATTATAAGGAAATGATAGATTGTTATAGCAAAAACAACTTATCCTATTCCGAAGAGATCAGAGAACTCTCGGAATCAAAGTCCAAAGGAGGAACAAAATGAACAGATACGAAAGTATGTTAATCTTCAGTCCAGTACTGAAGGAAGATGACCTTAACTCTGAGAATGATAAGGTTCTCGATTTAGTCAAGAGTTTAGGTGGAGAAGTAATCAAAACCGATATCTGGGGTAAGCGTTCTCTTGCTTATGAAATTGACAGAAAGAGGGAAGGTTACTATTTTATCAACTATTTTCGCATTGCTACGGAGAAAATAGCGGAACTGGAGAACTATTACAAACTCAATGATAACATTCTTCGTTACAATGTCTTAAGGAATGATGAGGAGTAAATGAGTTATGGCACAAGAGATTAAGTTTCCCCGCCTGAATTCTGTTATCGTAAGCGGTCATCTAACCAGAGATGTAGAATTACGTTACACCCCCAAGGGAACACCGGTCGCAAAAATAGGTATAGCCTTCAACCGTGTGTATAAAAATGCTGAAGGGACTTGGACCGAAGAATCAAATTTTCTTGATGTAAGTTCATGGGGTAAACAAGCCGAATTATGTTCCGAGAGACTCCACAAAGGGAGTCCGGTTATCATTGAAGGTTATATCAAGACCTCATTTTACAACGATAAGGAAAATCAGCAGCGTAAGTTTGTGGAGATAGTGGCTACTAAATTCCATTTTTTAGAGAAAAGTGAATCTACTTACGAAGGTTCACCCTCTTCAGAACCGGCAAAAGGATATAATGTCGAGGACAACGATCAGAATGTTACCGATGATGATGTACCTTTCTAATCAATCCTGGTAGAAGTTATTTTCGAACTTACTCACCTGCTCTCATGAATTAGCTGTAAGAGTATTTACGAGCAGTTGAGATTGGAATTTGGTGTTTAAAAGGCTTCAGATTAAACAGAGAATCTCTCTTAAACTGAATTTTGCCTGAGACATTATTAATTTTAACATATTATGGGTAGTTAGCCCGAAAATTTAAGGAGAAAAGGATAATGAGTTTTGACCCCTCAAGAAAGAAGTTTTATAGAAGGAAGGTCTGTGCCTTCTGTCAAAATAAAGAGATAGAGCTGGATTATAAAAATGTTGATACATTGAGGCGTTTTATTGCTGAAAGCGGAAAGATCGAACCGATGAGATTGACAGGAACCTGTAACAAGCATCAAAGAAGATTGACCAAGGAGATCAAGAAAGCAAGAATAATGGCATTATTGCCTTTTACTACAGATTAGTTGTGCTGTTACTCTCTTTAGCTACGCTGTTTATCTCTCTTTTTTCTCCTTTTCTGGGATATATTTTTATTGTAGTATTGGGAGGGGAGAGGCTTTTCAATAAGCAGAAGCAAAGATTGCTTTTTTTTGCGATTGTTGTTATCGGTCTGATCAGCTTATATTTGTTCAAGACGATAACGGTTCTGGAGATTTCTGATGTACTCGGAAGTGTTATGCTGATTTCGTGGTTCTATATGGTACTCTTGTTAAAAACCGAAGACTATTCTAAGGCATTATTCTCTGCCTCACTCAGTCAGATTATCTATGGTATTTTCCGCAGCCTGGTTTTCGATGAGATCTATACACAGCGCATTAAAACACTTTTTTCCGGGTACAAGAATCTAATTGCCGAAGGGATGACCTCTTTCAGCAATGAAAATGGTCAGTTTGAACTGATTCTGGAACAGGTGGAAAAGATAATGCTCGATTATCAACCAGCAATATGGACGATCATGATGATTATGGCTGTATATCTTGCTACGCTTTTTTTTGCCCGGAGGCACACGATCGAATGGCATCATTATTATCTGAAGATACCGTATGTTGCAGTCTATCTTTTGATCTCTGCTTTGTTGCTGGCCATTGTTCCATCTACCCGCCTTTGGGGTCTGAATCTGATTATAATTGTTTTGACCTTATTTCTATTGCAGGGACTGGCAATCATTGATTACTGGAGCAAGAAGTTCCTTAAGAAAAACCGGTTCATTATGATAGCGGTTATCTTGCTGATGTTTCTTAACATTTTCTTTGCTTTAATCGTATCTCTTTTAGGCTTGTTAGATAATTGGCTTGACACCAGAAAAATCAATCATATATAGGAAATACTTAAAAATTAGGTCATATCGCATATTCTGACTTAATAGATCAGAGAGTGATTTGGTGCTGGAAATTGAGGTTTTATGGCTGAGGAGGAACAGAATAGTTCTTTCTCTTGAATTGTTTACCGGGTAACCTGAAAAGGTTGCTGCATGATAATGATACAAAAAGATATATAAGGAGGCTCCGTGAGAGTTATTTTATTAGAGAGTATAGAAAAGCTTGGTGTTGCCGGGTCAGTGGTTAAGGTTGCTGATGGTTATGCCAGAAATTTCCTGATCCCCAGAAACCTGGTGGTGATGGCAAATAAAAAGAATCTCAAACAGATTGAGACTATCAAGCAAGAAGCAGAGAAGAAGGAGTTGGCAGCTCAGAACGCCCTAAAAGCTTTAGCAATGGAGATAGAGGGTACAGAGCTTAATTTCAAAAGAAAAGCAGATGAAAATGATCATCTTTACGGTTCAGTGTCAGATGTGGATATTGTCCACGAACTGCAAAAGAAAAACTTTGAGATACACAAAAACATGATCAGGGGAGAAAAGCATTTCAAAGAGCTTGGAACATTTGATGTAACAATACATCTTACAAGTGATATCACCACAAACGTTAAGATTTTCATCGAAAAGGAAGAATAGAAGGGGGCGAAGGATTATGAAAGAGTTGTTTTCGAAGATTGTCAAAGTATTGGGTTGGCTTATCCTGTTAGCTGCATTTGCATCGATAGGTTTTGCTTCTGACAAGCCTGGTCTGATGGTTCCTCTGTTTTTTGTTTTCTTTGTCGTCGTGTTTACTCTTGTTTTGTTATTCAACATTCGTCGACAAAAGCAAAAAGAGGTTAATCCCGTTGTAGTAGATACGATCAAGAAAGCCTTTGGTCTGATTCTTTTGCTGTTGAGCATTTTGATGCCCTATTTTTTCTTCAAAGATGCCGGATTTTCATCTATGATCTTCATTCTTCTCTCTGTTATTGTTATAGCCCTGGTAGTTTTAACAATAATTGCAGTGAGGTTGATCAACAGTAAAAGCCTTGTTCAATCCTTAGCCGGATACGTATTATTGATTATTGTATGTTCGGTGCCGGCAATTGTTATGATCCAGCACGACAGAACCTATCACGCTTTAGGTGGAGCTTATTACGCAGCATTGGTAATAAGTGTCTTAGCCTGGACAGGGATAAGTACTCTCGGAAAATACATCAAGATCTGAGATGGCTTTTGTTAAGCTTGATACTCCCCTGCATAATCTCCTGCTCAAGATTTTGGGAGAAAGCAGTAAGGAATATATTAGGCTCTCTTTGAACTGGAGTGCTATTGTTGGTGAATATCTTGCCTGTAACTCCTACGTTACAAGCATTGAAGACAAAACCCTGTTTATCGGTGTGTCCAATGGAGTTGTCCGGCAGGAGCTGAGTCTCTTAAAAAAAGAGTTACTGAAAAAGATTAGCAAAGAGCTAAAAATAAAACTAAAAGATATTGTCTTGTATGTTAAAGATGATGCTGTAAAGAACTAAAAGAGTGTACATAAGTGAAAATTGCACCATCAATATTAGCCGCTGATCTGGCAGATATTGCCAGTGAATTAGAGAAATTAGCCCATGCAGGAGCTGATTTAATTCATCTTGACGTGATGGACGGGCATTATGTCCCTAATTTAACCTTTGGGATACCGGTCATTAAACGTATTGCTGAGCTGACTAAACTCCCCTTAGATGTGCATTTGATGGTTCTAAATCCGGAAGCTTATCTTGATACCCTGGCTGCTTTAGAGGTCAGTTATATCTCGTATCATCCTGAAACCGTACATCATAACCACCGCTTTATTCAGCGCATCAAAGAAAAAGGCATAAAGGTAGGATGGGCAATTAATCCAGCTGTGGCTGTCAACATTATCGAACCTGTGATCGCCGACCTTGATTTTGTCTTGCTGATGAGCGTGAATCCCGGTTTTAGCGGTCAGACCTTTATTCCCTCGGTCTTTGAGAAGATAAAAAAAGTGAAAGCAATCACCAAGAACAGAGTTGATTTCGAGATTGAAGTAGATGGTGGGGTAAACGGAGAAAACGCCCCGCAGTTAAGCAGTTTGGGGGCCGACATACTTGTTGCCGGATCCTATATCTTAAATTCAGAAAGCTATTCCTCTGCTATCAGGAGTTTACGTCATGTTAAATGATCTAACTTCCCGGATGGAAAGCATCATAAAGAAGCTCAGGGGACAGGGAAAACTGAGTGAAGAGAATATCAAAGAAACGATGCGGGAAATCCGGCGTGCCCTTCTGGAAGCAGATGTCAATTTTAAGGTAGTAAAAGATTTTATAAATCGGGTTCAGGCAAAAGCGATCGGAGTGGAGGTAATGAAAAGCCTCTCTCCCGGACAACAACTGGTTAAGATAGTCCATGAAGAGCTAATTGAACTTATGGGAAAGGAAAAATTCGTTTTAAAGACCTACGATAACAAGCTTACCAAAATAATGCTGGTAGGATTGCAAGGTTCCGGTAAAACGACTTTTTGCATTAAGCTGGCAAACAATCTCAGAAAAAAGGGGGCTAAGCCTGTTTTAGCTGCCTGTGATATACACAGACCGGCAGCTGTGCAACAACTTCAGACTCTCGGTAAACAATTAGACATACCGGTCATCTATGATGAAAGTAACAACGTAAGCCGGATTGCCGAACGAAGCCTTTCTTATGCCGATGAAGAGATGAAAAATCTTCTGATATTCGACACCGCAGGGAGAATGCATCTTGATGAACAGATGATGAATGAAGTGGTTGACTTGAAAAAGCAGGTAAAACCCGATTATATCTTCTTTGTAGCTGATGCCATGACCGGGCAGGATGCGGTTAATGTTGCGACTGAATTTAACCGTCAATTAGAGTTTAATGCAGTCATTTTGACTAAACTGGATGGTGACACCCGGGGTGGGGCAGCATTGTCGATCAAAGCAGTTACTGAGAAACCGGTCGCCTTCGTGGGTACCGGAGAGAAAGCTTCTGATATTGAAGAGTTTCATTCCGAAAGGATGGCTTCCCGCATTCTGGGAATGGGTGACATTCTCTCTCTGATCGAGAAAGCAGAGGCGTCTCTTGATGCGGAAAAGGCTGAAGAGCTGACAAAAAGATTACAAAAGAATCTTTTTACTTTGAGCGATTTCTATGACCAGTTGCAACAACTTAAAAAGATGGGTTCGATGCAGCAGATCATGCAGATGATTCCCGGAGTTAATTCCAAGATGCTCGGACAGGCGCAGTTTTCAGAAAATGATATCAAAAGAGTAGAGGCCATTATTTCATCGATGACTGTGAAGGAACGTGAGAATCCTGATATCTTAAACGGATCAAGACGGCGAAGAATAGCCTCCGGCAGCGGAACCGACATCCAAAGTGTTAACAGACTGATCAAACAATATGAACAGATGAAATCAATGCTAAAGCAACTGAACCAAGGTAATATCAAAAAATCAGCATTGAAGTTTATGAAATAAACCTTGACTTTTACAGCGTCCAAAGAAGTTTAGACTTCACATTGTAATAAGATGAACGAATACTAACATAAGGAGATTAAATGGTTAGGTTGAGATTGAGAAGAATGGGAGCGAAGAATCAGCCTTTTTACAGAATAGTGGCAGTAGATTCCAGATGGAAAAGAGACGGGAAGTATATAGAAGCTTTAGGCTATTATGATCCCAAAACTGAACCATATTTATTGAAACTGGATGAAGAAAAGGCTATTAAATGGTTGAAAGTTGGTGCCCAACCGTCAGATACTGTCCGTGCCTTGTTAAGAAAGGTCGGCGTATTGAAGAAATTTCATGAAATGAAATACATGAAGAAAATGGAAGAATCCGAACAGGAATTGAATCACACTGAAGAAGGAGTTGAGTAATGAAGGAAATTCTGGAATACATTGCTAAAGCACTCGTAGATGATCCGAGTCAGGTAGATGTCCAAGAGATAATTGGTGAGAAAGTAACGATTTATGAATTAAGAGTCTCGAAAGCTGATATTGGTAAAGTTATCGGTAAAAGGGGACGCACAGCAGGTGCTTTAAGAACTATCCTTAATGCTGTATCCACCAAGCAGGGTAAAAGAGCGGAATTAGAAATTGTTGAGTAGTGAGCTCTCAGAACAATTCAGGTAACCAGACTAAAGTTTGGCAGGATCTGATTAAAATCGGCAGGTTCGGATATAATTTCCAATCTGACGGTAGATTTGAGCTGCGAGTTAACAACAGTTTTCAAGATAGTTTACTAAACTTGAATGAATTCTTTCTTCTAATTGATGAAGAAAAAGTTCGCTTCGCGACCGTTACTGAGTTAAAACTGAGTGGATATCGCTTAACCGGTAGATTCAGAGATTCTGCCCTGGTCGTTGAGTTAAAAAAGGCTAAGAAAGTCTGGTTTGCTATCGATCAAGAAACATATGACGCTCAGGTACTGCCCTCAAATAAGCTGATTGGTCTTGCTCTCTTTTTTGATGAGAAGAAGATTGGAGTCATCAGTGAAGTATTCGACAATGGTGCCCATGATGTTCTGGTAGTTACTCTCGACGAAGATGGAAAGAATTTTATGATTCCCGATGTATCAGAATTCGTTACCGAGATTGATCATACGAATCACAGAGTACTTGCCCATAATATCCAGCAGCTGATTGATTTAAAAGAAGAATAGTCATGAAAATTGATGTTCTCACCCTATTCCCCGAATTGTTTAACAGCTTTCTGGAACACGGAATAGTTTTTCGTGCCAGAGAAAAAGGTTTGCTGGATATACAGCTCCATAATATCAGGGACTATGCAACCGACAAACACCATCAGGTAGATGATTATCCCTTTGGGGGCGGGGCTGGTATGGTAATGAAACCGGAACCACTCTTTAGGGCTATTACTTCTCTTCTTCAAAATGAAAAGCTGCCGGTGATCTATTTTTCTCCTCAGGGAAGATTACTGAACCAGGATATCGTTTCAAGATATAAGGAGAAAGAGAGGGTTATTTTTCTCTGTGGTCATTACAAAGAGATCGATCATCGGATCAGAGAGATGCTGGTTACGGATGAGATTTCTATTGGAGATTATGTCTTATCCGGAGGTGAAGTGCCGGCTATGGTTATGATCGATGCCGTTTCACGGCTCATAGACGGAGTCATTGGCGATATCGAATCGGCGATGACAGATTCTCATCAGGACCGCTGTTTAGGAACTCCTCATTACACGAGACCTTATGAGTTTATGGGTAGAACCGTACCGGATGTTTTGATCTCCGGACATCACAAAGAGATAGAGAAGTGGCGAAAAAAGCAGGCAATGGATCTGACAATGAAAAGGAGACCCGATTTATATCATGGCAAAAGCTAATATCTACGTTGGGTTGGTTCATTATCCGGTCTATAATAAACAACAAGAGGTGGTTACTACCTCGATAACCAATCTGGATGTTCACGACATCGCCAGAACCTGTATGACTTTCGGGGTAAGTAGTTATTTGATAATTAATCCCTTGTTGAGTCAGAGAGATCTCTATCGCAAGATTATCTCCTTCTGGCAGAGTGATACCGGTAAAAAATACCAGGTTGACCGGGCAGCCGCTTTGGAGAATATTTTATTTTTCAGTACGCTTGAAGAAGCAAAAGAATTTATAAAAAACCAGGAAGGATTTGAACCTGTAGTTATTACTACCACAGCTAAAGAGAGAAAAGATCAAACCGAAATTGAGGATTTTTTATCCTTTAAAGAAAGTAGTCGTCCGATGCTATTAGTTTTCGGAACGGGTTACGGGTTAGCAGAGGAATTACACGCTGCAGCTGACTATGTCTTAGAACCGGTTTGGGGAATTTCCGATTACAATCATCTCTCGGTACGAAGTGCTGTGGCAATAATTCTGGATAGAATACTTCCGAAAAATAAAGAATGCGCGGGTAATTAGCAAATTACCCCGGGAGGAAAAGATGGATTTGTTGCAAGTTGCCAGTAAACCCCAGATAAGAACCGATCTACCGGATTATAAGGTCGGAGATACCGTCAAGGTTCATTATAGAATAAAAGAAGGAGCGAAGGAACGTATTCAGATATTTCAGGGTATTGTTATCCAGAAAAAGGGTTCCGGAGTTTCAAGGTCTTTTACCGTGAGAAAGATAAGTAACGGTATAGCCGTAGAAAGAATTTTTCCGATGAGTTCACCATTGATCAGCAAGTTGGAAGTTGTTCGCTATGGTCATGTCAGGCGGGCAAAACTATTCTATCTGCGAAGAGTGAAAGGGAAAAAAGCCAGGGTAAAAGAAAAGAGTCGTTACTAATTAGTTTAACAAGTATCTGCGTTATTATAGTTGAGGCGGTGTTTTCGAACACCGCCTCTTTTGCTTTAAAGGATAATTCTGAGGGATGACTCGATTTAATCTAATTACGTATTTTTCTAAGCTGTTACAGGGGAAGAGATTCTCTGTAATCTTTGAGTTTATTGGTAATCTCTTCTCCAACTCTTAGAGGTTTTCCCTCTTTGACAAAGACACCGGTTACCTCTGCTTTAGCTAATAGCTTACCATAATGATCTGTAATCTCTTGAAACCATAACGATTTGACCCGGTTAAAATCTACGATTCTGGAGTTGATGAGGATCTCTTTTCCAAAGGGTATCCCTCTAATATATTCGATCATTATTCTTTTGAGAAAGATCTGAATCCCCTTATCGGCTAAATCTGTGAGAGGGAGTTGCATGATATCCAGGGCTGCAGAACGTGCTTCTTCCAAGATGTGCTGGTAGGCAGCATTGTTTAGATGACCATAGATATCACATTCATAACCGAAAATCATTCTTTTATATTTGAAGATCATTTATCCTCCCTGAATTCTAACAGTAATAGTTCCCACAAGAGATCTCGGATTTTTACTTTGACAAGATACTTATCCGGAAGAAGCTTAATTGTCAAGAGTTAAAGCTTTGAGATAAGCTTAGGAAGTAAGAAAATGGCAGTTGCTATGAATAAGATCATGCAGTATTCAAAAGGAAAATTCAGCGGTTTTTCCGATGGTAAAAAACTCGGTATTATAGCCTCATTTATTGATGCGGTTGACCGGATCACTGATGAAAAAGATGAAGAAAGATTACGGCTGCTTTCCGAATTGGAAAAATGCCTCTCATTCCTCAAAGATTCAGCAAATATGGAATTAGCCCATTGGGCTGACAGGCTGGGTAAACTTAAAGAATTGCCTCCAGAAAAATTCAGGCAGACAGTCTCCCTTTTTCTGGAAAAACATGGTAGAGAGTTACGTGATCATGATCTTCTCCCGGTTCAGAGGGAGGAAACAAAAAGCAAATTCTCTTCTTCGGAATTACCTCTCCGGGCAATATTTCATAATCTGCGCTCAGCTTTCAATGTCGGAGCCATGATCAGGACAAGTGAATGCTTCGGAATCCACAAAGTCTATATGACAGGATATACACCCACTCCGGAGAACAGCAAGGTAAAAAAGACTTCCATGGCTACAACAGAGAATATCCTCTGGGAAAGAGAAGAAGACATTATCATCTTGCTCGATGATCTTCACCGAAAGAAGATTGAACTGGTCGCTCTGGAGACTGTAGAATTTGCTGAACCGTTGCAGAAGAGCCGGATCACGAAACCTGCTGCGATAATAGTCGGTAATGAAGCTCACGGCTTACCTCAGGAGGTACTTGATAAAGCTGATAAAGTCTTGGAGATTCCTCTTTTCGGGATGAAGGAATCATTAAATGTCGGCGTAGCTTATGCGATTGCCTGTTATGAGATTTTTAGACAATGGAAAATTATAGATTAGAAAGGAGGAGAGATGATTAGCAGAGATGAAGCCAGGGAGCTTCTTTTTACCCATCTTAAAAATGAGAATCTGAGAAAACATTGCCTGGCTACCGCAGTTGTTATGGAGAGCCTGGCAGAGAAGCTGGGGGGTGATCCCGAAACATGGTTTCTCACAGGATTATTGCATGACATCGATCTGGAAGAGGTTGGAGATGATTTTCAACAACACGGTTTGAAAGCAATGGATCTGCTCTCGGATATTCAAATAACAGATGAGATGAAAGAGGCAATTAAATCACATAACGGACATGCTTCATTAGAGCCCCTCTTGAACAAAGCTCTATGGATTTCCGACCCGGTGAACGGCTTGATCGTTGCGGCAGCTTTGATGAGACCGGATAAGAAGATAAGCACTATCGAACTTAAATCACTGAAAAAGAAATACAAAAACAAAGCTTTTGCTGCCGGTGCGAACCGGGAACAGATAGCAGCATGTACCGATTTGGGACTGGAACTTGAGGAATTTCTTCTCCTCGCTTTGCAGGCTATGGCAAAGAAAGAAAAAGAACTCGGTTTTGGTTGAAAGCCAGAACGGTGATCTTCGTCGATAGTTTAACAAGAAAAAGAATGAGACAGATCAAGTTCTCTTGCTGTTTTGATCATTTCAAACCGTAAGAATTACATCTTCCGGGTTGAAATACTGCAGAACTATTTCTCTTCTTCTTTTTTCTCGGTATGTTTGATAGAGAGGAACTTGTTTCCCTCTTTCTTAATCAATCTGCAGCGTAAAAGGCTGTCAATGACTGTTTTGGCAAAAAAACGGCTGGTTTGGAAGTGACATTCATCGGGAAAGCTCTTTTTTAGTTCCTGACGGTTAGTTCCGTCGATGATCTCTTCGACTCCATCAAAGGTTAATCCGTCTTTTTCTATTCTTTTCAGTACTTTTATCTCTATCGGTCTCATATCTTCACCTCATTGTTAGGGGAAAAATTTTTCAGGATAGGTTCACTGTCAAGTTTCCTTCATCTCATAACGGAACCCGGGCTTTCGTTATCCGGTTTTATCTGTTAGTATATCTTTCTTGTTGAGAACCGAAAGAAAAGAGAACTGCTCATTCAACGAAACCTGATATTTTTTTGCAAAGTCAAACCTTCTACATTCTCTGACTATTGACAAACTACCTGCCTTGGATTGTATGTCACTCAGAACATCGATAAACCTTCAAAAGGAGGATTAATGGAAGAACGTTACGATAATTGCTTTGTCTGCGGAGAAAAGAACCCTATCGGACTGAAATTGGTGTTTAGTTATCAGGATGATTCTGCTCAGGCAAAATTCAGTTTACCGTTCCATTTCGAAGGATACAATAATATCATTCATGGTGGTATTGTGGCAGCAATCCTGGATGAGGCGATGGCAAAGGCTATTCTTGCCGGAAAGAACAAAGCGGTTACGGTATCAATGACTATCGAATACAAGAAGCCGCTGCAACCCCAAACGGAATATACCGTTACAGGCAAGATCATTGAAAAGAGAAAAAAGATCATTAACACCGAAGCTGCTCTCTACCGGGAGGATACTCTCATGGCCAGAGCTACGGCAAAATTCTTTAAAATTGGTGATGAATAGAGAAAACCTCTGATGTCCGATAGCTAAAAGTGAGAATCTCAATAGATAGAGCCTAACAAAATTCAGATTCTTTGTTTTACTTGTTCACCTTTTTAGGAGTTTCTTCAAACTTTCAGCCAGTCTTAGGTAATCACTCTCTTTATTATACAAATGAGCACTGATTCTCAAGATCCTTTCCTCTGTTTGATATAACCTGCTGATGAAAGCCTCTATTTTATAATCGTAAAGTAGTTGTAAGCAAAGCTTATCCACCAGCGTAACCGGATCTTTCTCCGATTTCGAGTTTAGCTTGAAAGTCACCATAGAGCCGGTCATATTGTCTGGGGTGTATTGATCGAGCTTGAGAATATCTCTGATGATTTCACGCCCTATCCTGACAAGCTTTCTATTGTGTGTCATAATCCCCTGCCAGCCCCCGGTAACACTCTTTTCCAGAAATTCGACAGCAAATTTGACCATGCTGCACGAAAGATAATCGATCGCAGTTCCTGACCAAAAAAATGAATAGAAAAACTGCTCCTGTGGTGTAATCCCTTTACGAAAGAAAAAACTGATCACCGAAGGGATCATATCCTTGTGTCTTTCCGGATTAACATACAAAAAGGCTGAGCCTTTGGGAGCACATAGCCACTTATGGCAGTTCCCGGTATAAAAGTCCGGTGCCATTTCTTCCAGATTAAGGGGTAACATTCCGGGAGCATGAGCACCATCGACAAAAACCGGAATATTAGTAGCTTTTAGCTCTCTGCAAATTCTTGCCACCGGCAATACAGCAGCTGTTTCACTCGTAACATGATCAACACAGACAAGCTTGGTTCTTCTGCTAACCTTACTCATAATTTCAGAAACTACCTGCTCTTCAGTTTCCAAAGGAAAGGGGAGTTGAGCAAGTCTCAGGATAACCCCTTTAGCCTGAACAAGATATTCGAGTTGATAACGGCACGCCTCGTAAAGCAGATTGGTGGCAACTATTTCATCCCCTTTTTCCCAGATAAAGGAGTTAAGAACTGAATGAGCTGCTGTCGTAGCGTTCCTGACAAAGACTAGATTTCCGGGGGAAGCATGGACAAATTCTGCCAGAGTTTTCAGTGATTCAATCAATAAGGGTCTCAACTCCAGAGTGAAAAAACGGGTAGTAAGACTTTCCATTCTCCTCTGGAGAGTGAAATGGTGTTCAAGCACTTCCTTGGTGCAGGCACCGAAACTACCATGGTTTAACGCTATATAATCCTTTTCGATATTGAACAGTTCTGCATAATCTTTCATCTAAGTTCCTGTCTCAGGTATTTTCCGGTTTTCCGAATTAAGCTCTTTCCTCTCTTATAACGAATTCTTCTAACATAAGTCTTCGGTATTTATTCTTGTCAAAAGCTTCTTAAAAAGTAGTAACGTCAACAAAGTTGAAGTCGTCAATCAACATTGCCGGAACGGAGGCATCGTGCTCTATCTGTACAGAAGGACCGAGAGCCAGGATCCTTTTGGTCATCTCATGAAATATCTCATTCCAGCGGAAATTGGTTACAGCATGCTGAACCTTGCCATTCTCGAAATAGAGAACACCATCACGTGTCAGCCCGGTCCACTCATTTCTCTTCATATCAATAGGACGGATATACCAGAGATTATTTAGGATTACACCCCGGTTTACCAGTTTCATCATTTCCTGCTCACCGGTATTATCACCTTCAATGAAAATATTAAAGACACTGCCGGGCTCAATATTGATCTTGCGGGCATAATAACGGTCAGCCTGCATGTTTTTGATTACCCCTTTCACGAGCCAATCGATATTCTTCGTCGGAATTCCATCGTTCGTGAAGAGAGGAGCATGCAATTTAGTATCATCGATGGTAGAGCGAAAAGTGAATCGATCACCGAAGAACTGCTTTCCTACTTGACCGGTATAGGCGTTTGTACCTTCGTCAGCTTCCCGCAGGTTGTAAGTCCAGATAAGATAAAATAACCATTGGATGACAGCTTGTGGTCTCATGATGACTGGCATCCTCCCTTTTTCCATTGTCTGAGGTTCTTGCAGTGATTCAAATTGTCCGTTAAGCTGCTCTATCATCCGGGAAATGGAAAATTCTGCATGATTGCCCGCTGACAAAGATACCTTGGTTTCGATTCCTCCTTTCTTCATTGTCATCGAATGAGAAAAAAGAGCTCTCTGATCATACCCCTCGAATCCATTCTTAGTAAGCAGTAAGCTTTCGCTGAATTTCTTCTCGGAGATACCGGAAACTTTCGCTTTCTTTTCTTCTGCGTTTTTTATACATTTGGCAATATCAGCGACTATCTTCTCTACCTGCAAATCTCTTGTTGCAGCAGAAGGTTTGATCAGTTCTCGTAATTCATGAGCTTTTTCGGAAGGGGTGTATTCCGGATCCGGTTTGTTCAACTTGGCAATATTCTCTGCTTTGCAGATCAGATTTTTCAGGCTTTCTTCATCAAATTGGTTCACCGCTGCTGCACCTGTTCTGTTATCAAAAGCAACCTCAAGATGAGCATAAAGGTTTTTACCATCTATATGCTGAGTAATAGCATTTTGGGCAAAACGGGTGTATAAGTCTTCGGTGTGATGAATTCTCAAAGTAAAATCATCAGCCTGGCAATGACGACGAATAAAGTCGGCAGCTCTGGTCATTTTTTCCTTCATTGTGAACCTCCTACGCGGATATTTCTGAATCTCGCTGTTGCTCCCCCGTGGGTCATTCTTCCCCGCTGTCCGGGCTGACCCTTTCCGCAGTTCGTTACTCCGAAAGTCCGGAAAAACCGGCTGTCACAGATAGCATCCACACTATTCCAGAATTCGGGATTATTGGATTTATAGATGATCTTTTTTAAAGGACGGATCTTCTTGCCGTTCTTGATCTCCCAGAACATATCGCCGCCAAACTGGAAATTTACTCGGTGCTGATCGATTGAAAAACTTCCCTGACCATCTATATAAACCCCATCCTCCGTATCGGTAATAAGTTCACTTGGCGACAGCTCTGCCTTTCCCGGTTCCAGATAGAGATTGGGAATCCGGTTGATAGGAAAATCAAAATAATAGGTAGCCCGGTTACAACCACGGCTCATCTCCAAACCGATAATTGGAGCAGTATCCCTGGTGGTACCGTACTCTTTCAGGATGCCCTCTTTCACGATATACCACTTCTGATTGGGGACTCCGTCATCATCATATCCAGCAGTTGCTAATCCACCCTCTAAGGTGTTGTCAGCTAAAAAATTAACCAGTTTACTGCCATATTGATAGCTGCCGAGTTTCTCCGGTGTAGCAAAACTGATCCCGGCAAAATCTGCCTCCCAGCCCAATACTCTGTCCAGCTCTGTGGGATGTCCCACCGACTCATGCATCGTCAAACCCAGATGGATCGGATCAAGGATAAGGGTTCTTCTCTCTTCTGCTCCTAAACTATCAGCCTTGACTTTCATCAATGCCTCTTCCGCTACTTTCTCGGCTTTCTCCAGCAGGTCAAGACTGTCAATATACTCCCAGCCGCAAGCAACTCCACCATCCCTGAAACTGCGGGATTGACTGTCCTGTGGTGTTACTGCTGTGGCTCTGAATGTCGGTTCAAGGTAAACCGTATGGAGATCTAAACGGGTGCCGCAGGTTGAACCGAAGAGCTTTTCATCCTTAGTACACTCCAGCATGAACATCGCCTGCTTTATCCCCTCGTAGCCCAGCAAGGTTCTATTGACTTCCAGCATCATCTCAACTTTTTCCGATAAAGAGATGGTAAAAGGATCTATGTCACAAGGTGTATGATAGGAATCAATATAACTCCGTTCATGAGCCAGTTTTAGACCCTTTCCGTTTTTCAGGCGGCCTGACTGTTCGGCTAAGGAATAAGCCCGTTTCGTGGTTTTTATCACGGCATCTTCGGTGAAGATATTGCTATGGACGAAACCCCAGGCTCCATTTTTTAATACCCTAATACCATATCCGTAAAGCTCATTCATTGATGTGTTTTTCAAACTCAGGTTGCGTAAATAAATAAACTCACTCTGAGTTCTCTGGATGCGGATATCAGCGTAATCGGCACCTAAAGATATTGCCTTATCAAGTGCTAATTCCAGATAATTCATCTTCTCTCCCTGTTTTTTATAATTCTGCAAATCTCTCTTTTTTAGCTGCCTGTGTCAAGTTTTTTAACCATCATTTTATTACTGTTTCAAAGATACCCCTCTACTTAGTCGTTCTTATCTCATTCTGACTAAAATTCAGACGAGTGATATATACATAGTAAATTCTTTTTCTCATGGTATTTTTTCTCTCTGGTAACCTTATCATATATTAGGGGGTCAAAACGGGTTAGAACAGTCACTGATAAAGATACTGTTCTAAGACTAATCAGTTATTAGGCTAATAGTTAGCTTAGTAAGAAGAAAGAGTGACTTCTTTGTACATTTTCAGGATTTTTTGGTAGTTAGAGGCAGAGGAACTGTAATCCTATTGGAGGGGGCGGGTGAGTATAGAGATAATCAGTGACAATCCGGAAGCTGGATTAGGAGAGAAAGTTTTATTGACACTTTGAACGAAACTAAAGTTTATAAGCTATCCGGAAAAGATAGCTGATTATTAAGGGAGGTGTTTTGATCAGTGACTCCTGGCATAAAAACTATAACAAAAGGATTAATAAAGGATTCTGAGAATCTGACTGAAGTGATTCTCAGCGTGATAAACCGTTACAGTTTTTTCTTTTAGCGTTGAATATTGGAGATTAAGATTATTGAGGTTATTATGAACAAAAATCAATTAATTCTATCAGGGCTTTTTATCACTCTGTTTATTTTTTTAGCGGCGAATTTTGCTGGGGTTAAGCTACAACTGAATGCTGATTTTTTACCACATTCTTTTTCAATTCACACCCTGATGCTGCTTCTGACCATTATTATAATCCTGGGCATGAAGGATAGGGTCGGATACTCGATATCTCTGCCCAGGATAAATTATCTCTGGAAACCGGTATTGATTGCGATTGTAGTAACAATAGGAGTAAATATCCTAATGGAGGGAATTTCGGTAATATTAAAAAAGAGTACGATCCCGGCAGTAGCCGGTGAGACTGTGGAAGGACATGCCCTGCTCGCCTCAATGGATCCTCTGCAAATTATACTTTTTGTCTTCTTCTATGCCAGTATTGCCGAAGAAATCCTGTTCCGGGGTTTTCTTCAGAATTATCTTCATCCTCTCAAAACCGGAGGGTTTCGTCTTTTCAAAAGGCAGATCAGCTTGCCGGTCATCATCGCTGCCCTGGCTTTTGGGGCAGCTCACCTGGTGCTGATAAAGACAGGGGCGAACATGATGTTCATAACGAGAATTGTCATTTTTACATCCTGTCTCGGGCTCGTTGCCGGTTATTATCAGGAAAAGCATAATAATAACAGTTATGCTATTATAGTTCACATGGCCGGCAATTTACCGGCAGTGATAGCAGCGTTCTTTATGTAATACACGGTAGATGATATCCAATCAGGAAAGAAAGGAGATCGTAGGGGTACAGCAAGCCGCACCCCCTACGAGAGTCTCTGTACCAAACATTACAGAAGAGGTAAAATGATCAATCCCCGATACTGTCATTCGAGGAGACGAAGAAACTTTGTATCCTATCCACTGTTTGCTGAACCGTCTTGTTTATTGCCTGACTCGATATTGTTGCTCCGGTCAGAGCAGTTAACTCCTGATCCCCGGAAAATCCAATAAACTGGTCAAGATAACCTGATCTTCGCAAACGCCTGACATAAGATCTGGTATCCCCGCTACTGATAATATCTATTGAAACAATCTCACCTTTTTCAGAAAAAATGATCCCAAGGTTAGTCGTTCCACTGTAAGCGAAGATCTTCACGAAATCATCAGTTTGGACAAAAAACCTTGTTTCGTCATTCTCTGTTACGAATCTAGCTATCGGATATCCATCGAAGGTAAGTATCTCAATCTCTTCTTTGCTAAGCTGGTTTGTGGCTAATTTCGAAAACCGCTGCAAGTTAGTAGGAGGCTCTGCCTGCCCGGAAAAAAACCAGGCAGACAGAACTGTCAGCAGTAACAATTTATACTTCATTTAATCAGCACCATTGGTTTTGCCAGCATCTCCTGATCGGTCTCAATCCTGAAGTAGTAGATCCCACTCGGAACACTGTTGTTCTTTCGGTCAAGACCGTCCCAATTATGTTGATAGTCCCCTTTCTTCAGGAAGTATTCAAAAAGAAGATCGACGAACTGTCCTTTACTATTATAGATACTAACTCTCACATTAGAGTCTGATGGCAATGAATAAGCTATTGTAGTAGTGGGATTGAAGGGATTGGGGTAATTCCTTGCAGTTAAGACAGGCAGCTCAACTGTCTCCTCAGAGGCAGAGGTGCTTGAGAATTCTAAACTCAGGTAAGGGCGATAAGCCTCTACAGATGATTCTTTAGAATGAAATTTTGAGAATTTCTGTCCACTGTTTGACATTATCAAAAATCCGTAGTTATCTAATTCCTCCGTAAGCCAGATTTGCAGAAAATCCGTGACATCGATATCGAAATTAACAATTGCATTACCGCCATTACCCGAGAAAACGAAGGGCATATTTGTCATAGGATCATAACCAATATGACTCCGAAAATCCCAGGTATTTTCATCCCACGACTCTTTTATACGGTAAAAATAAGACGCTGTTGTGCCACCGGCAGGGCAGCTGTAAAATCTGGTAAGACTCAAAACTGCAGATTCCAGTTCCATTCCGTAATAAGGTTCAAGGTCAAATCTCATCATGATCCGCTGGAAATTACCCGAAGGCTGGAAATTTGCAGTCCACAGCTGAGTGATAACCTGACCGGCTGTATTATCTGGATCAGTGTACATATCATCTGTTGGTAACAGAATAACAGGTTCCATGGCAGACAATAGACAAGTAAGAATTATGAATACGCTAAAAAATACTACTCTCATTTATATTACCTCCTTTTCTTTAGAATCCGGTTTGTAATCTAAGAATAAATACTGAAGGTATCTTCTCTTTTCCTGAGGATACTTCAGACATTCTATAGGCACATTTGATCATTGAATATCCTGATAGTTTAAGATTTACTCCACTCTCAATGACCGAAACTTCATCTTGGATCTCATTTGTTTTGTCTTTGTCCCAAAATTCATATTTAAAAAAAGGCTGTACTGCCGGCAGAGATTCCAATCCTGTTTTAAACTCATAGCCTGCCTGCCCATACCAGGCTTCCATTTTCTGGTTTTCTCGGGAAAATCCTTTCCCGGAATAGTATTCTCCCGTCAGCCATAAACCCTTGTGAAGATAGTTTAGGCCCGCTATCATCCTGTGCCCGGTTTTTGAATACTCTTCGAAGTTAAGGTTGTAGTACTCTCTTTCGTTGAGATTATATACACTAGTTAGCGATAATCCGGGTAGGGGAGTTTCTAATTCGAACCCGAAATTATAGCCTTTTTCATCATTCAGAGTTCCTGAAGAGCCGTTGACTAATGAAATCTCGATCTCTAATCCCACAGCTCCGAAATCCCGGTAATAATTTGCTACGAAACCCAAAGGATGACATGTGCCGAAAGTTTTCACAAAATCTGGCTTTTCCAAAGATAAACGTGAGTTACACCCTATTGTTGTAGCAAAACCGTAAAGAATATGCCCCTGCTGGATTCCAATATGCATATCTTCGAACAGTTCATACAACAAACCAGCTTCCATAAGTTTCAACTGATCTCCCTGTCCGACGCAAGTTGAAATTCCAAATTCGAAAAAATACTCGACCCGATCGCTGATCGGACCTTCCAATGACAAAGTAGCTTTTCTCACCTGGAAGCGGTCAGTGTTATTGTAGATTCCGTTGTTAGCATTTTCACCCGAGTATAAGTTGGTATCCAGCATTATTGTTGAGTGAATAATCGGTCTCTCAAAACTTGCAAATACATATCCTGCAAGCAGCAAGAATGCAAATATCAGCGTCATTACTCTCATAATCGTTATTCTCCTTACATTTTTTTGTTAAAATTCTTCTCTCAGACTAAAGCTAAGATTAGGTAGTCTGTATTAATTTAGGAGAGCCTAAACTTGTGCCAAAAAAAAATTACTCCCTTCTATCCAATAATCCAACCGGCTGAACAAAAATTGCTTCAGCTTCATCCATTCTCAGGGTAAGATGATAACCTCTTACACTAACATGGAGCACTTTGTCCAAGACAGAGAGCTTGTCCAGCTCCAGGATAGAATTCTTTATGATTCCTAACTCTGCTAATCTTTTCTTTGCTCCTGATTGTGCATCAATACGAATAACTCTTGCTTTCATATTAACCGGTAGTTCGTTCAAGGAGATTGATTCAGCATACTCGGTTGTTTTTTGAAGTTTGATTGATTTCAAGTCATCAACTAAGCTTTCTGTGCAACCCAAACAAAGATCTATATCGTTCTTAGCGTAACACTGGTTGCGGTACTTAGAAATCCATTGATTGCTGCTGCGAGGGCATACTTCAAGGAATTCAATAAAAATCCTAAGTTTTTCCAAAACATTAGACGAAATAGAATGTTCCATCTTACAAGCAGCTTCATCTGCTTCTTTTTCTGATATTCCTAACACTATCGTCATGAAGTCCTTTAGTACTTCGTGTCTCCTCACGACATCTTTGGCTACTTTTGCTCCTTCATCTGTTAGAGTGATTACATCATAGGGAGCATAATTAATCAGACCTTTTTTGGAAAGGATTCGTAAAGCACCCGTAACAGAGGCAGCCGTTACTTTCAGGTAATTCACCAGGTCTTTGGCTTTCGCAGCCTGTTTCTTCCTGATAATATGATACAGGGCTTCTAAGTAATCTTCGAGGCTTGCACTGATACCTGAGTTTTGCATAATTCTCCTAATTAATTTAGTTGTACCAAAAAAAATCGGACGAATAATCAAGTCAACTTTTTTTACAATGAAAGGTACAAGCGGACAGATGCTTATCGAGAATAAAGGTATTTCAATTTGTATATGCCTCCAACGATGTTTCCTCATGATATAGTAGTTTTAAACAGCTAAAAGGATTCCACCTGGAATTGTTAGTCCATAATTTGAAGAATATTTCTCTCTTTTGAGTTGACAAAAGAAAAGAGAGCGGGATTATGGAAAGAGGGAGAAGGTAGTATTATTATGAGATCAGTCAGGGTTTTGTTAATCATTTTCGCCGTTGTTTTAATGGCTTCATGTCAGAAAAGAAGCGTATTCAAAGAAGAAAAATCGGTAATCCATTATAAAGTACTGCAAGAATATTACTCTGAGTTTCGGGAAAGCAGCGGTGGTGGGGTAATCAGGCAGTATCTCCTTAACCAGCTCCGGAAAAGGGATGCGGTTATCGACGTAGTGGAATTCGAGCGAAAAAGTGAAAACTTTTCTGAAGAAAAGGGTGCTAACATCATCTGCCGTTTCTATCCCCAAATGAGCAGAAGGATAATGCTGGTCGGGCTTTATTCTCCCTGGGCTCTTACCGAGAGTGGGGAGTATGAGAAGGAATCGGCAAAAATGTCTTTCAATCTAGCGCTTATGCTGGAAACTGCCAGAATGATAGCAGCAGAACCTCCGAATCAGTATGGAGTAGATCTGGTATTTCTTGATTGTCTCTTATTAGAGGAAGGTCGTCTTACCCCGGCAATCGATATTTTTACGGAAAAATTCACTAAAAAGAAACCGGAAGCAGCAATCTTCTTCAGACTGGAGAATACCGAGGAGTTAACAATACCGATAGATAACTATTCATACCAGCAGGTACCTCATGTAGTATATCGTGTCTGGCGGAAAGCCCAGTTGCTCGGCAGAACAGAGTATGAGCAGAGGCTTAAAGTAAATCCTGCTCTAATGAATGAAGAGAAGCTTTACGATGAATTTTATCTTATCAAACTGGAAAATGAAGTTCAGCCTGACGAAGTGCCGGACAGTGAAGCTCTTCGTAACAATTTCCGGAAAATTGGGTCTCTGACCAGAGAGATGATCTATGACAAAGATTAAATTTCTCCTGCAGAGTTATCTGACACCTGAGGAGCAAAGGATAATATTTTTTCTGCTGCTTGCCTGTTCACTGGGGATTATTATCCATTTTTCGGGATTGCATGCCGGTAATGGTGAGCTTGATTCCTTGAAAGTAATTATCGAGCAGCCTACTCCAGTAGTCTTTAAACTTAATCAAGTAACATTCCAGGAGTTACAGACTATACCCGGTATTGGAGCTGTCCGTGCTCAGGCAATAATTGATTACCGGGAAGCAAACAAACCGATTGAGATCGACGATCTGATAAATGTTCATGGTATCGGGGAAGTAACTTTAGCCAGAATTAGAATATACTTTGAGGGAGAGACCCAAACTACAATCAACGAGTCCATAGAGCTGCAACAGAGAGAAAAAAAAGAGGGTTTGAATGACCTGAATATAGCAACCACTGCTATGAATATCAATGATGCCAGCCTGGAAGATCTGATGAAAGTCAAAGGGGTGGGAAAAGTCAGGGGAGAGAGTATAATCAGCTATCTTGAAGAGAGGGGAAGGATTAAAAACATTGACCAATTACTTGATGTTAAGGGAATTGGACCGAAAACTTTAGAGAAGATCAAAGAGTTATTTCATGCAGACAATGATTGATAAACGGTTCAGTATATCTTTAACCGCTACGATAGCGGAATTGTATGAGACCCAGAAGCATTATTATGCCGCTTACATCGTTTACTGGTTCCTTTACCAAACGGAAAAGAGAGAGGAATACCGCACCAAACTGGACGAAATAAGAGAGAAGATATATAAGGATAACGAACTGAATTTCGATCCGCTAATTTCGGAACTGTTTTCCGAAAAAGAGGTTCAGGATTTAGGAATACTGCCTAAAAGTCTTTATAAGCAATTTGCCGAAGCAGATGCCGATCTGCAGAGGGACGAAAGAGATAACCTTCTCAGCATTGATAACGGCGAGAAACCCGAACTACAACAAATAGGGAAATCAATCGGTCTGGAATTGAAGCAGATTATTGACGAAGAGAAGGTAGTAAAAGAAGAACAAGAACATAATAAGCGGAAAATAAAAATTGATACGACAGTTTGGGAAGGGTTCAAGGCGTCTGATTTAGTTGACTTCCTCTCCGATCTTAAGGGAAAAGACAGAAATCTTGCAGAGGTGAAATTGTCGGAATTGATCGAGAGTTTTCTAAGTAAGTATGCAGATAATACGAGTAAACGGAGAGTCTCTGAGACAGAGACCGGAATAGAACACAGAGACGGTGAAACAGGAGAGGAGACCAAGACTCTCCCAGGTGGGTCTGATATCGAATCTTGAAGCCAGTAAGAAAGCAAGAACTTCCCTGAAAACCAATGAAAGTAAAAGAAAAACCTGAGATCAATAAACTATGTGAGCACTGCTACAATGTGTGCAAGCAATACAATAAGGCAAAATTGGTCAGTTGTCCCAACTATGTCTATAAACCCTATCAGCAGTCTTTTGATTTCTGGAAAGAAAAACCGAAGAAAGTGAGAAAAAAAACGGGAAGTGAGGTTCTGAAATGAGAATCATTGCCGGTCAAAAGAAGGGTCATAAGCTGCTATCTCTTCCGGGGAATAAAACCAGACCTACAACTGATTATGTAAAAGAAGCAATCTTTTCGATCATCTTTGACTGTACGGATTTGCGTGTTCTCGATCTCTTTTCCGGGTCCGGTGGTCTCGGTTTTGAAGCCCTAAGCAGGGGTGCGAGGTCTTTGGAAATGGTTGACCGTTCTGAAAAAGCAGTGCAGATAGCAAAAAAGAATATTGCCAAACTGCAATATGAAGAAGTAACTACGGTTCATAAGCAACGGGTAGATGTCTTTTTAAGAAACACGGAAGGAGAATTCGATCTGATTCTCCTGGATCCGCCGTATAATCAGAACTATGTTAACTCCACATTAGCGGAGATTTTTGCTGAAGCGATTTTAGCAAAAGAGGGACTGATTATTGTCGAGCACTCAACTCAGGAAAAGATAAAAGAGGATTTGATCCCCAGAATAATTAAGCAGAAAAAATACGGGGATACTTACATTACTTTGCTAAAGGACTGTTAAAGAAGTCTCAATAACTCTCAGTAGCTGGTAATAGTTATACTGCCAGAGACTCTCGCATTTAGAATTCGATAGATAATATACCCTTTGCGAAATCTCAGGTGTTAAGTTAAGCTGTATTTCTTGCAGTAGAAAAGCAATTATGGAATGAAGGAACATTGCTGGCTGAGAAGAGCACAATGGACCAGGAAGATCAATTACCGGAGGATTTGATGATCAAGATATATAATAGTCTCACCAAAAGGAAAGAGGATTTCATCCCGATAAATGAAAATGAGGTAGGAATTTATGTTTGTGGTCCGACAACCTACAACTATTTTCATGTCGGTAACGGCAGGGCATTTCTCTTTTTTGATGTCATAAGAAGGTATTTCAGTTTTCTCGGGATGAAGGTTACATACATCCAGAATATTACGGATATCGAGGATAAGATAATCAACAAGGCGAAACAGGAAAATCTTACGATCGATGCTATCTCCAAGAAATATATCAAAGCCTTTTTTGAAGATATCAGAGCCCTGGAAATCAAAAGAGCCACCCGTTACCCGAAAGCAACGGGTTATATCGGTCAGATGATCTCCTTCATTAATGAACTGGTTGAGAAAGGTTATGCTTACAATGTTGGAGGCGATGTTTTTTTCTCGGTAAAAAAAATGAAAAATTACGGGCAGTTATCCGGCAAGAAAATCGATGAACTCGAAGCGGGAGCAAGAGTCGGGGAGTATTCAGAAAAGAGATTTGCCGGAGATTTCGTTCTCTGGAAAAAGGGAAAGGAGGGAGAACCGCAATGGGTTAGTCCCTGGGGGAGGGGACGTCCCGGCTGGCACACGGAATGTGTTGTGATGTCTCACGATATCTTCAATAGAACTTTTGATATTCACTGTGGGGGGATAGACCTAATCTTTCCTCACCATGAGAATGAGATAGCCCAGGCAGAGGCGGCAACAGGAAAACCACTTGCTAATTATTGGATGCATAACGGGTTTATTAATATTGAAGGGGAAAAGATGTCTAAAAGTAGGGGGAATTTTTTTCTGGTAAGAGATATCCTGAAAAAGTATGATGCTGAAACGATCAGACATTTTTATCTCGCTAAACACTACAGAAGCCCCATTGATTTCAATGAAGAAGCGTTGCAGGCTTCAAAAGCAGCGATGAAAAAACTGTATCAACCGCTAAAAGATAGCCGGCGGGAACAGAAAAGCCAAACCGGAAACAACAGAATCATAAAAGAATTCAGGGAAGAGTTTACTACTGTGATGAATGATGATTTCAATACTGCCAAGGGTATTGCTCTTCTCTTTGAGATTGCCAAAGCTTCTAACAATGCAACAAATGAGAAGAGCAAAAGCCAGCTTCTATATTCTTTAAAAAAATTAGGGAATGTTCTCGGTTTCTATCAATACTTGCCGGCAAAGCTGTCCGCAACGGAGAACAGTAAAGACGATACTGAATTAATTGAACTGCTCATTAAATACCGCAATCACTTCAAAGCGGAGAAGAATTTCCGTTATGCAGATATGATCAGGGATGACCTGAAAAAACTGGGAGTGATATTGCAGGATAGACCGGAAGGGACAAATTGGTTTAGAGAAGAAGAATGATCTAATGGTTTACTTACAAAAAAAGCGAGAGCATCTCTCAGTTATCGGAAGAACGGTCATATTTTCTCTTTTATCTACGGCTTTAGTACGAATAATTCGTTCAGATGGTTAGTAGAGAAGTTAACCCTATTGAACAACTCGAGAAGTAAGTAATTATAATGAGGCTTCTAACAAAAAAGTCAGGGCAGAAGAAAAAATCGTGAAAAATAGTTGACAGAAAAACACTGTAATATTTTCTGTCTCTTCAGTATCTGAAAATGTTCGTAAAATAAATGAAAACATTGATTTACGGCTTTTCTGATAACGATGATCTTAAATTTAACTGTGCCGATGTAGCTCAACGGTAGAGCAACTGATTTGTAATCAGTTGGTTGGGGGTTCGATTCCCTTCATCGGCTCCAGATTGATTGTGGAGAGGTTCCCGAGTGGTCAAAGGGAGCAGACTGTAAATCTGCCGGCGAAGCCTTCGGAGGTTCAAATCCTCCCCTCTCCACCATATTTATTGCTGCGGGAATAGCTCAGCTGGCTAGAGCATTAGCCTTCCAAGCTAAGGGTCGCGGGTTCGAATCCCGTTTCCCGCTCCATTTTTTTATGGAACCTTATCTTGATTCTGTGCTAAGTATAGGGCTCATGTAGCTCAGCCGGTAGAGCACCTCCTTGGTAAGGAGGAGGTCACCGGTTCAAGTCCGGTCATGAGCTCCATAGTTAGCACAGTATGTTAAAGAAATAACGAGGAGAAAAGCAGGAGGAGAAATGGCAAAGGAAAAATTTGTAAGAAGTAAGCCGCATGTCAATATCGGAACGATCGGTCATGTAGATCACGGCAAGACGACATTGACAGCCGCAATGACCTTATATTTGAATAAGAAGGGTGGGGCAACATTCCGGTCATTCGATAGTATAGATAATGCCCCGGAAGAGAAAGCCCGTGGTATCACGATAGCCACAGCCCATGTTGAATACGAGACAGATAACCGTCACTATGCCCACGTGGATTGTCCTGGTCATGCAGACTATGTCAAGAATATGATAACCGGAGCGGCTCAGATGGACGGAGCGATCTTAGTGGTCAGTGCCGCCGACGGCCCGATGCCTCAGACCCGTGAGCATATATTGCTTGCCCGTCAGGTTGGTGTTCCGGCGATGGTTGTATTTTTAAACAAATGCGACTTAGTTGATGACGAGGAGTTGTTGGAGCTTGTAGAGCTTGAGGTACGGGAGTTACTATCCAAGTATGAATTCCCCGGTGATGATATACCGATCATTAAGGGATCAGCTCTGTTAGCCTTGAATGCAGATCCCAAGGGAGAAGCTCAGATCCAGGAGCTGATGGATGCCGTAGACAGTTATATACCTTTACCAGAGCGAGATATAGACAAGCCGTTTTTGATGCCGATCGAGGATGTATTTTCAATACCCGGCAGAGGAACGGTAGTAACCGGCAGGATCGAGCGCGGTAAGATCAAGGTTGGAGAGAAGGTAGAGCGTGTAGGCATCAGAGAGACCATCGAGACGACCTGTACTGGAGTCGAGATGTTCCGCAAGATCCTTGATTACGGAGAAGCTGGCGATAACGTGGGGATACTACTTCGCGGTATAGCCAAGACCGACGTAGAGCGTGGCATGGTCTTAGCTAAACCTAAGAGCGTAACCCCTCACACGAAGTTCAAGGGTAACACCTATATATTGACAGCCGAAGAGGGTGGCCGCAAGAAATCATTCACCGACGGTTACCGTCCTCAGTTCTATTTCCGTACAACCGACGTAACCGGAACTCTTCATCTTCCTCAGGGAGTAGAGATGGTAATGCCGGGCGACAGTCTGAGCATCGAAGTAGAATTGATCACCCCGATCGCCATGGAGAACGGTTTGCGTTTCGCTATCCGTGAAGGGGGCAGAACAATAGGTGCCGGTGTTGTCGGTGATATCGTAGAATAAGGAATAAAAAAATGAGAGAAACGGTAATTTTATCCTGTCAGGAATGCGGTCGAAGAAATTATACAACTACTAAGAACAGAAGATTACATCCTGAACGAGTAGAGTATAAAAAATACTGTCCTTTTGATAAAAAGCATACGGTTCATAAACAAACCCGCTAAAGCTGTTTGACCGGCATAGAAGTCTGTGCCGGGAAGTATGGCAGAGAGGATAGAATAATAAAGAACCGATAGAACAGAATCATAGTGCAGGACAGTAGTTCAATTGGTAGAGCACCGGTCTCCAAAACCGGGGGTTGCGGGTTCGATTCCTGCCTGTCCTGCCAGTTTTTGCTCAGGTGCTTGACAATAGAAGGATAAGGAAAGCAAGGGGATAAAGGATAATGTTTAAAACGATAATCAAGTTTTTTAAAGACGTCCGTCAGGAATTAAAATACGTATCCTGGCCTACAAAGGATGATATAAAAGAAGGCACCGTTGTTGTGATAACGATGTCTGCTATCGTAGCTCTGTTCTTGTCGGGAGTTGATGCAATTTTTTCGATGCTTATCAGATTCATTTTGTTCAAAGGGTAAGTAATGAAGTGGTATGTTCTGCATGTGTACTCTGCCCGGGAGTTTTCGATAAAGGAGGCAATAGAGAAAAGTATTGCCGGTACTGATTTGGAGAAGGATTTAGGACAGATCTTAATTCCTACCCAAAAGACATTCCATATCAGAGAAGGTAAAAAGGTCGAAAGAGAAAAGAAGATCTTTAACAGTTATATTATCATTGAGGCTAATTTAACTCCGGAACTGATCAATTTCATTATGGAAATACCGGGAGTGACCCATTTTCTCGGAACAGTTAAAAAACCTTTACCGTTGAGCGAGGCAGAAGCCAAAAGATTGTTGGGGATCTCAGACCGTGAAGACGACACAACAAAAGATTATCAGTTTATTCCCGGCGATATGGTGAAGATAACTGCAGGACCGTTTGCTGAATTTGAAGGAGTTGTTGATAAAGTGAATCATGACAGTCATAAACTGACAATTAAAGTAGCGGTTTTTGGCAGAGTAACACCAGTAGAATTACATTTAGATCAAGTGGAAAGAGTTAATAAAAAATGAAAGTGATAAGTTTTATCAAGATAGACTGTTCAAAGTGAAGGCGAAGATAAGTTTTCTTAGCAGTAAAGCATTAAAACGAGATACAAAGAGGAAAAAATGGCAATACCGAAGAATGTGGTTAGCGTAATAAAATTACAGTTACCGGCCGGACAGGCTACACCTGCTCCTCCTGTCGGACCTGCTTTAGGACAAGCAGGCGTAAACATAGGAGATTTTTGCAGACAGTTTAATGACAGAACAAAAGATTCACCCGGAATGATATTTCCGGCTGTTATATATGTTTTAAAGAATAAGTCTTTTACTTTTGAGATAAAGACCCCTCCGGCTTCAGTCTTGATAAGGAAAGAAGCAGGCTTGGCTAAAGGCTCGTCAGAGCCCAATATCACTAAGGTAGGGACTATTAATAAAGCACAGGTAAAAAAAATCGCTGAAATAAAGATGAGAGATTTTAATGCGTTTACGATCGAATCTGCGATGCGTATGATCGAAGGTACTGCCAGGAGTATGGGTGTCAAGATAGAAGAATAAGATACCAATCTTTAAAGAACCGGTAATTTATCGTAAATCTTATACCCCTTTCATCATAGATGAGTCAAATGATGAAAGACTTCTGTGTTTACGGCAAACCGAAATTATATCTAAGCAGGAGATTATACCTTACAAGGAGAAGAGATGAAAAGGAGCAAACGTTACAGGGAAGCCCAGTCAAAGATCGATCGACTGCGTCAATACGAGTTAAATGAAGCATTGGAGATATTGAAAGAAATTCCAAAAGCAAAATTTGATGAAACCGTCGAGCTTCATATGAACCTCGGTGTTGACCCAAGAAAGGCAGATCAACAGATAAGAAACTCGATTATCCTTCCACACGGAACGGGTAAAGATGTTAGAGTTCTGGTATTTGCTGATGGTGACAAGGCTGAAGAGGCTTCCAAAGCAGGAGCAGATTATGTGGGTGTAGATGACATGGTCGAGAAAATTACCGGCGGTTGGTTTGATTTCGATGTCGTTATTGCTACTCCGAATCTGATGGGAAAAATTGGCAGGTTAGGTAAAATTTTAGGCCCTCGCGGCTTAATGCCGAATCCGAAAGTAGGGACAGTAACTATGGATGTGGGAAAAGCTGTTCAAGAAACAAAATCCGGTAAGATTGCTTATCGAGTCGATAAGTTTTCGAATATCCATGTACCGGTTGGGAAAATTAGTTTTCCCGCGGAACATCTCAGAGAGAATGCTTTAACTATGGTAAGTTCGATTCTTAAGGATAAACCGGCAACTGTAAAGGGTCAATACATCAAAAGCATGGCATTGACTTCAACTATGGGTCCGGGTATCAAGCTGAATATCGCTAATACCTCAACTGAAGCAAAAAAATAGGAGGTTACGGATGCCAAATGAGGTAAAAGTAAATAAAGTTCAGGATCTGACGGAAAGATTAAAAGATGCCAAAGCAATTGTGCTGGTGGATTATAAAGGTATCAATATCGAAGAAGTCGACAACCTTAGACGAAGAATGCGGGATAATCAAGTTGACTATTTCGTCTCAAAGAACACTTTTATTAAGAGAGCTTTGAATTCTTTGGGAATAACAAATCTGGATGAAGAACTTATCGGACCAACGGCAGTAGCAGTATCAAAAGAGGATGAAATAGCTCCGGCCAGAGAACTGGCTAAGTTTATCAAGGAAGTTATGGGCGAGAAGTCTTTCCCGACTTTCAAAGTTGGTTATGTTGATGGAGCATTATTTGACAAGCAGCAACTTGAACAGTTAGCTAAACTGCCGGCGAAGGATCAGCTTATAGCTTCGGTTTTAAGAGGATTTAATACCCCTGTATCCAACCTTGTCTATACCCTGAATGCCATAGCAGGTAAGTTTGTTTATGCTGTTGATGCCATAGCAAAGAAACAGAGCAATTAAACGGATGAGCTTAAATGTCTATAGAATACAGAATCTTTGAAAATAATAAATTGGCTGCCAAATGTGTTTGGTAGATTGGAGGAAAAATGAGTGACAAAAAGCAACAGGTGATTGATATTATTAAAGAAATGACAGTGATGGAATTGTCAGAATTGGTCAAGGAATTAGAAGAGTTATTTGGTGTTTCAGCAGCAGCTCCGGTAGCCGCTGTTGCAGCAGCTCCGGCTGCTGCCGAAGCAGCCGAAGAGAAGACTGAGTTTACAGTTCATCTCACAGCAGCCGGTGACAAGAAAATTCAGACAATAAAAGTTATCAGAGAGATTACTCAATTAGGTTTGAAAGAAGCTAAAGATTTAGTTGATAACTGTCCTAAGGTCGTTGTAGAAGATGTTTCAAAAGAAGAAGCAGAAACTGTTAAGAAGAAATTAGAAGAAGTTGGCGCCACTGCCGAGATTAAATAACTTGCTAAAAGTAATCTTTAAAGCTGATCGCTCCCTTGAGAGTTATCTTGGGCATATTCATGCAGGCCAGAATGGTTTTTTTAACCGTCTTCGGATTCCTAAGGGAAGAGTATAGGGTCTTGTGCGAAAATGCGAGAAGATAGAACAATAGGATGCTATATTCAACTTGTTTATTCTCTTTTTAGAAGGGAAACAATGGAGCGATCAGATTCCTTTATTTCATTACTCTCAGTGGAATACTGTGTATGATAATGATTTTAAGAATTGATTTTACCTCGTTTCGAGAGATTGAGAAGCCGGGTGATCGTCACAGCCACAGTTTATACAGCAATTCTAAAGAAGTGTGTTAGTAAATTTATGATATGCAGGCTCTTTGCTGACAGGTTTTATCGTTAAAGCTCAACCGAGGCTTTGTCTGCTTTCGGGAAAACCGGAACCGATACTTAGCTGTTTGGGAGTTAAAGGGAAAATGAGTCAGGTCTGCTATGTTGAATCTGTTATACCATTTAACCATAAGGAGATATGCTTTTGAAAAATATCAAAAGTTATTCCCGTTTAAAAAAAGCGATTGAAGATTCCGGTATCCCCTCAGTTGAGATACCAAATCTTCTTGCCATTCAGGTTGATTCTTATGAGCGTTTTCTCCAGAAAGATACTCATCCCCAAAAACGCTTAAACATAGGATTACAATCTGTTTTTAATACCGTATTTCCTATTGAGGATACCAAGGGCTATTATTTACTGGAGTTTATCGAATATACTGTCCTCAAAGAGAAATATACCAAAGAAGAGTGTATAGAAAGAAACCTCTCCTTCCAATCTCCAATCAGAGCAAAAATGAAGCTCACTAAATATGATGAAGACATTTTGAAGGAGACCGGAGAAAAAGTAGTAAAAGAGATCATAGAGAATGATGTGTATTTAGGAGAGATCCCCCTGATTACTAACGAGGGAACTTTCATAGTCAATGGCGCAGAAAGGGTCATCATCAGTCAACTGCACAGATCACCCGGCGCTTTTTTCGAAGAGGAAAAACATCCCAGCGGAAAGACTTTGATATCCGCTACCATTATTCCCTATAAAGGCTCCTGGCTGGAGTTTAGTATGGATGTTAACGATACAATGTATGTCCATATCGATAAAAGGAGAAAACTACCCGTAACGGTTTTACTCCGTTGTATCGGTCTTTCAACTAACTATGACCTTCGAAAGCATTTCTATCAAACTCAGAAGGTGAATATAGATTCAGCGAAAGGACATTATCTCGCTGAAGATTTGATTGATAAAGAGAACGGAGCTGTGATAATCGAAGCCTTAGAACTGATCAATGAAGACAACTACAGTGATTTAGTCGAAGCCGGAGTTAAGAAGGTTACCGTTATCTCTAACGAGTCGGAAGTGTATCGTAAAATTATAGAGAAAACGATAGCCAAAGATTCTACTGCTAACCAGGAAGATGCAGTTAAGAAGATTTATAATCTAATCAGACCGGGCGAAGAACCCACTATGGATGCCGCGCAGGCGTTAGTCAACAGAATGTTTTTTGATGAAAAGCGGTATAACTTAGGTGAAGTGGGGAGATTCAAGTTAAACAAGCGTCTGGGGATAGAGATACCAGAAGATACTACAGTCTTAACCAAAGAAGACCTGATTGCCATAATTGAAACTATGATCTCAATCTATCGGGGTAAAGAAGATATTGATGATATAGATAATCTTGCCAATAGAAGGATCCGTACAATCGGAGAGCTTCTGGAAGATGAATATGCAAACGGGTTAGCCAGAATTTCCAGAATAGCGATTGAAAGAATGTCTATTACCAATCCCGATGAAGTAACTGTCAGTGATTTGATTAACAGTTCTGCATTAATAGGGGTTATTCAGTCATTCTTCCTGACCGGCCAGCTATCACAGTTCATGGAACAGACGAATCCTCTGGCAGCAATAACCCATAAACGACGATTCTCTGCCCTGGGACCCGGAGGCTTAACAAGAGAAAGAGCCGGATTTGAAGTCAGAGACGTTCATCATTCTCACTATGGAAGGATCTGCCCGATAGAAACACCGGAAGGACCTAATATCGGTTTGATTTCATCACCGGCGGTATATTCCCGCGTTAACAGGCTCGGTTTTCTGGAGACACCATACATTAAGGTTGTTGACGGTAAGATCACAGATCAGGTCGATTTCCTGGATGCCGGGGAAGAAGAGAAATATATTATCACTCAGGCAGATGTAAATATCGGCCAGGATTTGCGGATTCAAGACAGCCAGGTTTTTGCCAAAGAGGGTGAAGAGTACATATTAGTCACTCCTGACCGGGTTGACTATATTGACGTATCACCGCAGCAGATAGTATCGGTTTCTGCTGCCCTAATTCCCTTCCTGGAACATGACGATGCGAACAGAGCATTAATGGGTTCAAATATGCAGAGACAAGCCGTACCTCTTCTCAATCCTTCAGCCCCAACCGTTGGAACAGGGATGGAGAAGGTAGTAGCACGAGACAGTGGAGCCGCAGCAGTTGCACCCTTTGATTCTGTGGTTGAAAAAGTAACCTCAGCTTATATTGATCTGAAAAAACTTGATGATAGTGATTCTCTTGACATTCATACAGAAAGCAGAATCTATTTAAAGAAATTCTATCGCTCTAACCAAGATACTTGTTTCAATCAGCGTCCAATAGTTAAGGCTGGAGATACTGTAAGAAGAGGAGAACCAATATCCGACGGTCCGGCAATACATGGAGACAGGCTTGCTCTGGGGCAGAATCTGTTAGTAGCCTTCATGCCCTGGTATGGCTATAATTACGAGGATGCTATTATTCTCAGCGAAAGCGTAGCCCGTGACGACATTATGACCTCCATATATATTGAAGTTCAGGAAGTACTTGTTAGACAGGTCAAGAATGGTAGAGAAGAGTTAGCTTATGACATTCCGAATGTTCCCATTCATGCTTTACGAAACCTTGATAAAACAGGGGTTATAAGAGTGGGGTCGGTAATAAAACCAGGAGATATTATTGTTGGAAAAATAACGCCGAAAAGTGTTGATATAGATCCTTCTCCCGAAGAGAATTTGATGCGTGCGCTGTTTGGAGACAGAGCTGGAAACTTTACCGACAGTTCTTTGAAAGCCAAACCCGGGATGGAAGGTGTGGTTATCGATGTGAAGGTATTCAAGAAACAGGAAGATCTGACCGATTTTGAACTCGATAAAAAGGACTTCCTCAAAAAACTTAAGCAGGAACATGCTGATCGTAAGAAGAAGATCGATATTTTCCTGGAAAAGAATCTCAAGAAGTATCTAATCGGTGAAAAAGCTAAAAGTATCATGGATGCTAAGGATGGGCGCTTTTACATACCTGCCGGCAAGAAAATTACTAAAGATAATTTAGTTAAGATCAATTTCAAAAAACTGAGCCTTGATTACGAGCTTGTTGAAAATCCGCAAAAGAATCAAGAGATCTTTAATGATATAATTTTGAAGGTCAGGAATGCCAATCAAGAGAGTGACAACATCTTTAAAAAAGAGAAAGAACGCTTGCGACATGGTGATGAATTACCTTATGGTGTCCATAAAATGGTCAAGGTTTACATTGCCAAAAAGAGAAAAATCCAGGTTGGTGATAAATTAGCGGGACGGCATGGGAATAAAGGTGTTATTTCCAAAATTGCTCCCATAGAGGATATGCCTTTCATGGAAGACGGTACCCCTGTCGAAATTATTCTCAATCCTTTAGGTGTTCCTTCCCGTATGAATATTGGCCAGATAATGGAGACCCATCTGGGGATGGCGGCTAAATTACTCGGTTTCATGGTAGAGACTCCGGTTTTTGACGGTGCTTCCATGGATGATATAACCAAAGAGATGAAAAAAGCCAAGCTTCCTCTTGACGGAAAACAGGTTTTATATGACGGGAAAACCGGTGAACCTTTCAGAGAAAGAGTTACCGTAGGGATAATCTATATGTTGAAGCTAAATCATCTGATTGAAGATAAAATCCATGCCCGTTCGACTGGTCCCTATTCCTTGATTACTCAGCAGCCTTTGGGGGGAAAAGCCCAACATGGTGGACAAAGATTGGGAGAAATGGAGGTCTGGGCATTAGAGGCGTACGGAGCATCGAGAGTATTAGAAGAGATGCTAACGATTAAATCCGATGATGTTGACGGGCGAACCAATGCCTTCAAAGCTATCACTAATGGTCAAAATCCCTCCAAGCCAGGAGTCCCTGAATCGTTTAACGTTCTGGTGAGTGAGCTGAAATCACTCTGTTTCAATATCGAATTTCTAACCGAGAAAGAAATTGAAGATCAGATTTGAGGTAATTAGAGAGAGCTGGTTTGCTCAAAAACGGTATCTCGATCTTTTTTGTTGTTCGACATACGGGGAATTAAAGTGAAAACAGGAATATATCATGATCTCCAAAGCAATCCGACAAATGGAGGTAGCTAAAAGTGATTAGAGAGATAAAAAGAGAAAAAAAGATAGAACATTATGACAATGTGAGGATCAGGATTGCTTCTCCGGAAGCTATCAGAGAGTGGTCATACGGGGAAGTAACAAAACCAGACACTCTTAATTACAGAACCCTCAGACCGGAGAAAGACGGGCTTTTTTGTGAAAGAATTTTTGGTCCTGAGAAAGACTATGAGTGCAGTTGCGGAAAATACAAGAAAAAGAGATTTCAGAATACTGTATGTGATAGATGTGGAGTGGAAGTAACCACTTCCAGGGTACGTAGATCCAGAATGGGGCATATTGAGCTCGCTGTCCCTATTGCTCATTTTTGGTTTATTAAGAGTATGCCGAGTAAGATCGGGACTCTGCTTGATCTCAGTATTAAGAAACTGGAGAGAGTACTCTATTATGAATCTTACATTGTTATTGATCCCGGACAGACTACTTATGAAAAAAGAGATTTGATTGATATCGATGACTATTATAACGAAAGAGATACTTATGATGAAAGTTTCGTTGCTTTGATGGGAGCGGAAGCAATAAAGATATTACTTGATGCCCTGGATCTGGAAGCAGAAGCGAATGACCTCCGGACCCGGATCAAGATGGAGACATCAGCAATAAAGAAGCAAAAGATGATAAAGAAGCTAAAAATTGCCGATGCTTTTCTCAAGTCGAGGAACGACCCTTCTTGGATGATATTGGAAGTTCTGCCGGTATTACCTCCGATTTTAAGACCCTTAGTACCCCTGGAAGGGGGAAGGTTTGCCACTGCTGACTTCAACGATCTCTACCGGAGAGTGATTACCCGAAATAACCGTTTGAAACAGTTGATTGAGATCCGGGCTCCTGAGGTGATACTCAGGAATGAGAAGAGAATGCTTCAGGAAGCAGTGGATGCCTTGATCGATAATTCCAGAAAAACCCGTCCGGTTAAAGGGAGAGGAAACAGAGCGTTAAAATCTCTTACCGATCAATTAACCGGAAAACAGGGAAGATTCCGTCAGAATCTCCTTGGTAAGAGGGTAGATTATTCCGGAAGATCTGTTATCACCGTAGGACCACATTTAAAGATCCATCAAGTCGGACTTCCCAAAGAAATGGCAGTTGAACTCTTCAAACCTTTCATAATAGAGAAATTGGAACGTAATGGCGAGATCGAAAAGACAAAGAGTGCCCGTAAGCTTGTTGATAAAAAACAACCTGAGATTTGGAAGATTTTGGAAGAGGTGATTCAGGATTATCCGGTGTTACTAAACCGAGCTCCGACCCTTCATAAACTTGGTATTCAAGCTTTTCTGCCAATTTTAACTGAAAACAAGGCGATTGAATTACATCCGATGGTATGTACTCCCTTTAATGCGGATTTCGATGGTGACCAAATGGCAGTGCACGTTCCCCTATCACATGAAGCTCAGATGGAAGCAAGGTTACTGATGTTAGCTTCTCGTAATCTGTTATTGCCAGCTAACAGTAAATTAGCGATGGTAGCAAGTCAGGATATCGTTCTTGGTTGTTTCTATTTAACTATGACTCTGGGAAAGGAACCGGAAGCCGATACCAAGCTGAGAGAGTTTTACAACTGCGATGAAGTTGTACTCGCTTTTGAGCATGAAGAGATTAAGCATAATACCAAACAACAGCAAGTCTCAGGTAAGGTCAAAACCCCGGCAGTAAGAGACAAAAATCCCCGGCTTGATATTCATACCTGGATAAAGGTGATGATTGATGGCAAGAAGACAGTAACAACAGTAGGAAGAGTTTTGTTCAACCAGATTTTTCCGGAAACGGTTCCTTACCAAAACTATACTTTTGATAAAGGGAAGTTAAATGATGCCGCAATGCTCTGTTTCGAGTCAGTTGGGCAATTTTTGACAGCAAAGTATCTCGATGATTTGAAGGATATAGGTTTCAAGTATGCCACTAAAGCCGGTATCACCTTCAGTGCCAGTGATATTATAATCCCCAAAAAGAAAGATAAGCTTATCCATACAGAAGAAGAACAAATAAAAAAGATCATCGATAACTATAATAAGGGTCTGATTACGGAAGGTGAAAAGTCTCAAAGAATAATTGACAGATGGAAAAGTGCTACTGAGAGAGTGACAGAGGTGTTGATGGATGAGTTGGCGGTCGATCAGAACGGCTTGAACTCAATTAACCTGATGTACCTTTCAGGTGCTCGAGGCGGAAAAGATCAGATCAAGCAGTTAGGTGGTATGCGTGGTTTAATGGATAAGCCGACCAAAACAGGTTCGGAACAGGCAGAAGTTATTGACACTCCGATCAAATCAAACTTTAAAGAGGGACTTACGGTTTTGGAGTACTTCATTTCAACCCACGGGGCGAGGAAAGGACTTGCTGATACTGCCCTGAAAACTGCTGATGCCGGATACTTGACCAGAAGACTTGTTGATGTTGCCCAGAATGCTATTATTTTAACCGAAGACTGTGGCACAATCGAAGGCTTAGAGGTATCAGCGATTAAAGAAGGGTTAGAAGTAGTTGTTTCCCTCGCTGAAAGAATCCAGGGAAGGACAGCCTTAGATGATATTACTGATCAGGTTACGGGTAAAGTTCTCGTTAATGCCGGAGAAGAGATTACGAATGAAGCCGCCAAAACGATTCAAAAACATGGAATCGTTTCAGTAAAAATAAGATCAGTTGTGACCTGTGAAGCAAAAAGGGGTATCTGTGCTAAATGCTACGGAAGAAACCTTGCTACTCAAAAACCGGTGAGCATTGGCGAGCCGGTAGGAGTCATTGCTGCCCAGAGTATTGGGGAGCCGGGTACTCAGCTTACGTTGAGAACATTCCATATTGGTGGTGCTGCGAGTACTGATATCGAATCAGCAGAAGTTACAGCTTCAGTTGACGGAATTGTCAAATTCAAGAGAATGAACACTGTGACAACTAAATCGGGTGAATTGATCTCGATCAGTAAGCTTGGCCGAATTCAATTACTTTCCGAAGAGGATAAGAAGACAGTCCTCGACGAATATAAGGTAGAATATGCTGCCACAATCTCTGTCAGAGACGGAGAGAGTGTAGTAAAAGACTTCAAACTATTTTCCTGGGATCCATATAACAATCCATTAGTTGCTACCGCCGAAGGGTACATACATTTTGAGAATCTGATAAAGGATGTAACCTATAGAGAAGAGTTCAATGAGCAAATCGGAAAAAGAGAGACAACGATCATTGAATCCAAAGACCGCAAGGTACAACCTCAGTTCAAACTTATCAAACCGAACGGTTCGGAGGAGATCATTCCCTTGCAAACCGGTTTAAGTATCGAAGTTGAAGACGGAGTCTATGTCTATCCGGGTGATGTTCTGGGTAAGATCTCCCGTATAACAACCAAGATGAGAGATATTACCGGTGGACTTCCCAGAGTGGGAGACCTGTTCGAAGCCAGAGTTCCTAAAGATAAAGCAATTATTAGTGAGATTACAGGAAAGGTTAGAATAGGTGATCTGACCAAATTGGGACGAACGATATTTGTCACAGCTGAAACGGGTGAAGAGAGAAAGTATGTAATACCGCCCGGTAAAAGATTGATCGTTCACCAAGGGGACTTCATTGAAAATGGTGATCCCTTATCTGACGGTCCTCTTGACCCGCATGATATTCTTGCGGCAAAAGGTATCAAAGCTGCTCAGATGCTGATACTAAATGAGATTCAGGAAATATACCGAAAACAAGGTGTAAAGATCGATGATAAGCATTTAGGTGTCATAATCAGGCAAATGTTCAAGAAAGTCAAGATTGTCAGCCCAGGTCATACTTATTTCCTTGAAGGTGATTTAGTAGATAAGAATGAAGTCTTAACCGAGAATATGAAGATTGAAGAGGAAGGAGGAACCGGGGCGACTTACGATCAGATACTACTGGGAATAACGAAAGCATCCCTGAATACAGACAGCTGGTTATCCGCTGCTTCCTTCCAGGAAACAACAAAAGTATTGACTCAGGCAGCAATCGAAGGTAAAATTGATTTTCTTGAAGGGTTAAAAGAGAGTATTATTCTGGGTCATCGTGTCCCGGTTGGTACCGGAGCCAAACATCACAACAATATTGTCAATAAAGCTGTTGAGGAAGGGAAAACTATTGCTGAGATAGTAAAGGAAATTGCTCATCAGGAAGAAAAGAAAGAAGTTGAAGATATCTTGAACTTCTGACGGTTATCATAAACCATAGTTAGTCTTATAAAATAATGGAGGAATAATAGTGCCAACAATTAATCAGTTAGTCCGCAAAGGAAGAAAAAAGATTGCTAAAAAGAACAAAAATCGAGCACTGGAAGCATGTCCACAAAGACGGGGAGTATGCACAAGGGTCTATACGACTACTCCCAAGAAACCGAATTCTGCCTTGAGAAAAGTTGCCAGAGTAAGGTTAACCAATGGCTTTGAAGTCACAGCCTATATACCAGGTGAAGGGCATAATTTGCAGGAACACTCGATTGTCTTGATTAGAGGGGGAAGGATCAAAGACCTTCCAGGCGTAAGATTTCACATTGTGCGTGGAGCGCTTGATGCCAGTGGAGTTGAAAAGAGGATTAATTCCCGTTCAAAATATGGGACAAAGAGGCCGAAGAAATAATAACGGTTAAGAAAGAGATGTCTTTGTCATTCAGGGACTGAATGATAACGAGAAAAGAGACAGATTCTTAAGACGTGAAATAAATAGCGAAAACCTATAACAAATACTTAATTAAGAGGAATGATAAATGGCAAGGAAAAAGAGATCAATTAAGAGGGAGATACTACCTGATCCGAAATATCATAATGTAAAAGTCACCAAGTTTATCAACAGTGTCATGAGAAAAGGAAAGAAGAGCATTGCAGAGAACATCGTATATGGTGCTTTCGATATTGTTGCCGAGAAAACAAAGAAAGATCCTTTAGAGGTTTTTCTGCAGGCGATCGATAATGTCAGACCTCTTGTGAAGGTGCTTTCCAAAAGAGTTGGTGGACAGAACTATCAGATACCTCTGGAGGTTTCGGAGAAAAACGGACAGGCAATTGCTTTTCGCTGGGTAATCGGATTTGCTAAAAAGCGTTCCGAAAAAACCATGAATCAGAGGTTAGCTGCTGAATTTATAGCTGCTTACAACAGAGAAGGAGCCAGTATCAAGAAGAGGGAAGATACCCATAAAATGGCTGAAGCGAACAAGGCTTTCGCTCATTTACGCTGGTAGAGTTCTTTAAAGCAGGACAGCTTAAGTTTTTTAGTTTTTGATTCTTATGGCGAAAATATTCAGTCTTCCGGCAATTAGAAATATAGGGATTATTGCCCATATTGATGCCGGTAAGACAACTGTTACCGAAAGGATTCTTTATTATACAGGATATCTGCACAGAATGGGCGAGGTTCATGACGGTACGGCCTTTATGGACTGGATGGAGCAGGAAAAAGATCGCGGTATCACTATAACCTCAGCGGTTACTTCCTGTTACTGGAAAGAAAAGCAGATTAATATTATTGATACCCCCGGTCATGTCGATTTTACGGCTGAAGTCGAAAGATCCTTACGTGTTCTTGACGGTGCTATAGGAGTTTTTTGTGCAGTAGCCGGAGTAGAACCTCAATCCGAAACGGTATGGCATCAAGCAGATCATTATAAAGTACCCCGTCTGGTTTTTATCAACAAGATGGACAGGGTAGGCGCAGATTTTGATCACGTCATTGAGATGATCAATGAGAGACTGACTCCTGATGCTTTTGCGATACAAATACCTCTTGGAAAAGAGGATAACTTCAAAGGTATTATCAATCTTCTGGAAATGAAGGCCTATCTCTTTGACGAAACAACTTTAGGGCTGAATTTCGAAGTGATCGAAATACCGGATAAGTATCTTGGAGAGGCAGAGCAAAAACGGGAAAAGATGCTTGAGATTTTATCCGAATTCAGTGAAGGGATAATGGACAAGTACATTCACGGTGAAGAAGTATCAACGGAGTTATTGAAAAAGACAATCAGAGAGCTGACGGTAAAGAATGAAGTGGTACCGATCCTATGTGGTTCTGCTCTAAAAAATACCGGTATTCAACTCCTCCTTGATGCTATTAATGATTATCTCCCTTCTCCCCTGGATGTTCCCCCAATGGTAGGAAAAAACAGAAAGACCGGTGATGATGTCCTGCTTTATCCTTCTTATGAGGAAAAATTTGCCTCTCTTGTCTTCAAGGTCCAGATGGATAAATATGTCGGAAAACTTCTCTATGTCCGGGTTTATTCTGGCAGTGTAAAAAAAGGTGAAATTCTCGTGAACCAGACTAACAACCGGAAAGAGAGAATTGCCCGGATTCTGCAGATGCATTCCAATAAGAAGACGGATGTCGATGTAATGAGAGCAGGGGATATCGGTGCAATTGTAGGAACAAAAGCTACAATTACAGGAGACACCCTGACTAAAGAAGAAAATGATCTTCTTCTGGAGCAGATCACTTTCCCCGATTCTGTCATCTCGATAGCGATAGAGCCCAAAACTAAGGCTGATCAAGATAATCTATCTGACTCTCTCAATCGTATGCAGGAAGAGGATCCGACCTTTCATGTTCATCAGGATAAAGATTCAGGTCAGATACTGATCTCAGGAATGGGAGAACTGCATCTGGAGATTATTGTCGACAGGTTAAGAAAAGAGTATAATGTAAATATCAATACTGGTAATCCTCAGGTTTCTTACAAAGAGACGATAACTAAGACGGTCGAGGTTAGCGGTGAGTTCATCAGAGATGTAGAAGGCAAAGGACATTTTGCTATCGTTAAACTCCGTCTCTCTCCCCTGGCAGATAATCAGACTACTGAACACAAAAAGAACCGGTTTGTGAACCGAATTTCTGAAGAGATTATTCCTCGGCAGTTTTGGCAGGCTGTAGAAGAGGGTTCTGTCAGTGCCCTGATCGATGGACCTTTAACAGGAAACCCTGTCGAAAAGGTAAATATCGAGTTAGTTGGGGGAGAGTATAATGAGTTGGTATCAAAAGATGTTGATTTTCTGATAGCCTCTTCCATTGCTGTGAACAATGGTTTGTCAAAAGCATCACCGGTTGTAATGGAACCGATTATGCTGGTTAATGTTCTGACTCCCGAAGATTTTGTCGGTGATATCATTGGTGACATCAATGCTAAGAGGGGTAAGATCATTGTGATCCGTTCCAATCAGAACAAACAAAATATTGTAGCAGAAGTTCCAATGAGTGAGTTATTCGGATACTCTACCCGGATCCGTTCATTATCTCAGGGGAGAGCGATTTATACGATGGAGTTTATGAAATACGAAAAGACTTCAGCTGTGATTCAAAAGGGTATCATTAAAAACTATAGAGGATATTAAGAAAATGAGAATAGTGGTTTTACCAAGGGGGTGATGTATGGAGCTTACACTAAATTTCACTGATAACAAAGCAATGATGAAGATCGACGGTGCGATATCAAGTGAGAACGTTTTTTTGTTACAAGACAAATTGAAAGAAGTTTTAGAATCCGATGTTAAGCTATTGGAGATGGATTTAAGCGCCAGCAGAAGTATGTGCAGCTCGGCAATAGGTAAAATTCTGTACTTCTATAAAGATTTTCAGGAACGGGACGGAGTTCTGGAAATAGTTAAATGCTCACCAAGTATATACGAGCTTTTTACCACGATTAAGCTGAATCAATTATTTACGGTAAATTTATAAAGCAAAGTTTTTTTATCGCTCCCTCAGTGAACAGATTTTTTGGTAAGGATAGAATAGCTTAAGCAACTCAGAAAAAATGAACTTAACTCACATATTTCATCTAATCTTCGGAACTTCTGACCATTGTTATTGTTCTGAAATTTTGCCTGAAAAAAATAAGAAAGAGCCAATAAGAACATGAAAGAAAAGATACTGGTAATTGATACTAACCTCGACTTACTGCAATCGATCAAGAATCTACTGGAACTCTATCAATTTGAAGTAGATTTGGCGGTTTGTGGCAAAGAAGCATTAGACAGGATTACTTCCAATAATTATGATCTTATTCTTGCCGACATTCATCTGCCTGACATCAATGGTTTGGAGTTGCTGGAAAGAGTAAAGCTTACTATCAATTCAGAAATACCAGTTGTGATGATGACAGGATTGATCACAGTCGATGTCGTGATAAAATCAATAAATCTCGGAGCATCAGATTTCATCAAGAAGCCTTTTAATGACTATCAGATACACAAAGCAATAACGCGACAGATTAATAAAAGAAAGAAGGACTTCTATTTTAATAACTATAACCGCTATTTGATGGGGACGCACTACAGTTTTGAGTTCTCTGCAAGCGATTATCTGGATTTCAATATTACCGATTTTTTGGTTAGTCACCTTGTCAGATTAAAAGAATTAACCCCTGCAGTTTGTAACGAACTTTCCTTATGTATTGAAGAGATGCTCAGTAATGCTTTTATTCACGGGACTTTTGAGATTGGCTCTTCCTATAAGACAATGAGTCACAGTGAATATAGTCAGAAGATCAAAGAGTTGTTACTTGATCCTCAAATAAATAAGAGAATTGTTTCGATTGATATTCGTTTTAGGAAAAAGGCTAAAGTTGTCTCGATAGCCGTAACTGATCAAGGGAAAGGGTATGATAATAATCACTTTAGGGATGACGATAAGGATAATATCTTTCGTGGTCTGAGTCTGATAAAGATACTTGCAGATAAGGTCGAAATCCTTGATCAGGGAAGAACGATAAAAGTCGAAAAAACTATTGATAGAAAGGCTCTTAAAAAGACTCAACAATAGAGATGAATTGATTTGACTGCCTAAGGAAAATCTCTGATATCATCAACACTTCGATAAAGCCGCCAGCTATTTTATTTCGGGTAACTAATGGAATTGAACCGCCTTACCGGTAATTTATGATATCGGCTGATTCCCATCTTTTTATTTAAAAAATAATAGATAACAGGTTCCCAAGGATATGAAAGTCCTCGAAGCAATAAAATTCCTTAAGGAGAGCTTTTTAAGAAGTGGGATAAAAGACCCTCTTTATGATGCTCAGAAGATAATCGCCTTCTATCTGGAGATACCTTTCTTAGAACTTAACCTTCATGCCGATCGCTTGTTGACTGACAAAGAATACGCACTTATGGTCAAGGCGGGTAAGAGAAGAGCTGAGCATGAACCGTTACAGTATATTTTTGGCAAAGCTTATTTCATGGATTTAGATCTTTTTGTGGGCAAGGGTGTTCTTATTCCGCGAAAAGAGACGGAATTACTGGTTGAAAAAGTACTGGCAGATTTTCCTCAGTTCTCTACTAATCATGACGCAGAGACCATATCTATGCTCGATATCGGCACAGGCAGTGGAAACATAGCGATATCAATAGCAAAACACCGTCCTGACTGGCATATCCAAGCAGTTGATATTTCCCCGCAAGCTCTCAAGATAGGCCGGGAAAATGCCCGCAGACATAATGTTAAGGTCTCCTTCCGGAAGTCAGATCTTTTTAAAGGTATCGTTGGTCTTTACGATGTTATCATAGCCAATCCCCCCTATATATCTGAGGATGATTATGGGTCTCTCGACCAAGAGATCATTGCCTATGAACCGGAATCAGCTCTCGTAGCCCGGGAAAATGGCTTGTATTATTATCGCCGGATACTCAGAGAGGCAAAAAAGTATCTCAGAACCGCTGGGGTTATCTATTTTGAGATAGGTTTTGATCAGGGCGATAGATTAAGAAAGCTTGCCAGTGAATATGGCTACAGAATCATTGACATGATAAAGGATTATCAACATTTTGACCGGGTAGTTAAATTAGCGAGAGTTAGAAATTCAGATTATACAGAAGCAAAAGAGGTATTATGGAAAAACTGATAATTGATGGTGGAAAGAGATTATGCGGTGAAATAGCAGTGAGAGGAGCCAAAAATGCTGTTCTTCCTCTAATGGCTGCATCACTTTTATCTGATGGCGTCTGTAAGATAACCAATGTACCAGCTCTTAACGACATAAAGATGATGGCTCACCTAATGAGGATCATTGGTTCCCGGATAGATTTCGAAAACTCTACCCTGACTATTGATAATCGTTATTGCAGTTTTTTTGAAGCTCCTTATGAACTGGTCAGTAAAATGAGAGCATCCATCTATGTGCTTAGTCCTCTATTAGCCCGGTTCGGTAAAGCCCGTGTCTCTTTACCCGGAGGGTGTGCTATTGGTGCTCGTCCCATTGATCTGCATTTGAAGGCTTTAGAAAAAATGGGAGCTGTTTTGAATATTGAGCATGGTTATATCAATGCCCGTTTAAAGAAAAATCAAACATCACGGATAAAAGATAAGGAGAGAAGAAATACCGCCAGATTCCAAGGTGCTGATATCTTTTTTGATAAAGCAAGTGTTGGCGCAACTGTAACAGTTCTTCTGGCAGCAGTGACAGCCGAGGGAGAAACCAGAATTATTAATGCCGCCTTAGAACCGGAGATCGGTGCAGTAGTGGAGTTTTTACAAAAAATGGGAGCGAAGATCTCAGGCAGTGGGACATCGGAATTAGTTGTACAAGGTGTAGAAAAGCTATCTCCGGTTGCTGAAGCAGTAATTCCAGACAGGATCGAAGCAGGGACTTTCTTGATTGCTGCTGCTCTGACCAGGGGTGATGTTAAATTAACCAATGTTATTCCTGAACACTTAGCAGCTTTAATAGAAAAACTGGAAGAAGCCGGTTGTTTTATAGAAAAAGGAAAAGACTGGCTAAGACTGACGATTGATAAAAAACCTCAGGCAGTGAGCATAACAACGAAGCCATATCCCGGTTTTCCTACCGATCTGCAGGCGCAATTCACTTCTTTGATGGCTCTCTCTGAAGGAATTAGTATTGTTGAAGAGACTATCTTTTCCGAAAGATTTCATCACATCCCGGAATTGAACAGATTGGATGCAGATATTGTCCTGGAAGGGGATAAAGCAATAATAAAAGGGGTAAAGCAGTTAAGTGGGGCAGAGGTGATGGCAACTGATCTAAGAGCCAGTGCAGCTCTGGTATTGGCCGGATTAGCAGCTCAAGGGGTAACGACCATATCACGTATTTACCATCTCGACAGGGGATATGAAAAGATGGAGAAAAAGCTCAATAAACTTGGTGCTTCCATCAAAAGAATTAATGTGTGATATCACACGCTCATTCAACTCTCACTATTAGGAGATTTACTTTTTCCGACAATAGAGCACTGATACTATCAGCTCTTAATCGTAGTCGTTCTTCTATTGTATATTTGACCCGGAACAGAATCAAACATATCACCCCTTTTCTCCTGTTGATAGCAATACTGCTCGTAATTCAAGTGTAACTGTTGTGATTAAGGAGAATAAGTGAGGACAAGAATAAAAAAAAGCTCCTATTACAAGGAGCTTTGAATAATTATAAGGAACCTGAAGTAATAATTAGTCTTCTATTTTAGCCAATACGTCGGTACGGGATAAGATTATATACTTCTTATTCTCTACATCAATCTCAGTTCCGCTGTATTTGCCGTAAAGTACTTTATCGCCTGCTTTCAGAACTTTTTGTAAGTCCTCGTCCGTTCCAACTGCAATAACCTCTCCCATCTGGGGTTTCTCTTTTGCAGTATCTGGAATAATGATACCACCCACATTTTTCTCCATTAGTTCCTTTACTTCTACTACTACTCGATCATCAATAGGTTGCAATTTCATAACAATCCTCCTTAGTATTCTTTTTTTATCAATATAACTCTTTCTGGGCAATTAGCAAACACTTATTGCGAGTGCCAGTTTCAGATATCCCCTCTCTTTGTCAAATGAAAAATTCCTTTTTCTTTTTATAGGTATGAGCTGCCGTTATTCTTATGGAATTCCTCTTCAGACTAAATGATCGATAAGCGGTTTTATCAAATCCTATAACTGACAAGCCGGTTGCCTCGTTTTAATGAAACAAATCAAGTTCTCAATATCAACGACTTGCTGACTGCCGTTAGCCATCTTCTTTAACGTTACTGTTTGTTTAGCTAACTCCTCATCACCGATGATGAGTGAGTAATCGGCATTTAGCCGGTCAGCACTTTTCATTTGCGCCTTTAGCGACGTTTTTTCGATATCAAATTCAACAGAGATATCATTATACCGCAGTTCAGCACCTAATTTCAAGGCAAATTTGGCAGCGTTGTCTCCCAGGGCAACAAGATAGATAAATGGTGCCGGAATTTTTCCAAAGGAGAGGTTTTCCTTCTCCATAACAGCCAGCAGTCTCTCAAAACCGCCGGCAAAACCTATAGCAGGAAGATCGTTTCCCCCTAATTCCTTGATCAAAGTGTTATATCTTCCCCCACCGAGCAGGGCATTTTGTGCACCAAGGCTATCAGTAACGATCTCAAAGGCAGTTTTGTTATAATAATCCAATCCTCTGATAATGCGGGGATTAACAACAAATTTTATCTTCATTATCTCGAGGTATTCTTTTACCAGTTCGAAAGCAGTCCTACATTCTTCATCCAGAAAATCGAGGATAGAAGGGGCTGTTTCCGCTATTCTGCGACAGCTTTCGTTTTTACAGTCCAGCAACCTTTTGGGATTTGTGATCATTCTGCGGCGACAATCTCCACAGAGATCTTGTTCATAACGTCCGAAATACTCCTTCAACTGCTCATCATAAAGGGGAGAGCAGTTAACACAACCGATGCTGTTGATCTCTAAACGGTAGTTTTTTAGACCGAGTTTTTGAATAAAAGCGACGGCTAAAGAGATTACTTCAGCATCAGAATAGGGATGATCAGACCCGATAAGCTCAATCCCATATTGATAAAACTGCCGGTATCTTCCTTTCTGCGGTCTGTCATATCGGAACATCGGACCGAGATAATAGAGTTTGTTAATATTACCGGAACGGTCGAGATTATTCTCCACGAAACTTCTTACGACCGGAGCTGTTCCCTCCGGACGAAGGGCAAAGACTCTCCCCTTTTTATCGGTAAACTTATACATCTCTTTTTCGATGATATCGGATGTTTCACCAACAGTTCGTTCGAAAAGCCGGGCGTTTTCAAAAATCGGAGTTACTATCTCGGAGAAACTGTATAAATCAGCGATTTTCCTGAAGACATTAATAACATATTGCCATTTGTAGCTTATATCGGGCAAGATATCGTAAGTTCCTCTTGGTACAGATATTCTTTCAGCCATATATTCTCCTCTTTGGAATGACCATTTCATTATTACCGTTTTCTATCTGCGATCAATTATTCTCTGCGGTTATTGCTTCAACAAATACTGATCTGAATTGTTCGGCATCACAATGAAATCAATCATTTCTCAGATAAAAAGTGTGTGCACCTGCAGTTGATATCTATCCCGTCTGAAAAATGAGGTAGTTAGCTCGGAGCAAATTATCCGGCGGCACATCGCAAGATCTGCTTATTGCTGCTTCCTTCCGGACCTGACAAGGTTTACAGGTTGCAATTGCGTCGGGTTTGCTCTTCAACACCACTTATCTCAGCTTCAGGGAGAATCAATATTCGCCTGCAGGGATTCAGCCCCTCTGTAGCGGCTTGAGGGTTACAGGGCACCGCTGGCTCCCCGCCTAGCACACGCGTTCAATTTCTTTATAAGCCCGATAATTGTCAAGTTCTCATGAAATTCAGTTGTTAATTAACGGCTAACCTGAAATACCGTCAGTCTTATGATTATAGATATCTCTTTCAGGAAAAGTGTTGAATTTAGATCTGTTGTTATTCAATGAAACGAAGCCTGAATCCCTTCAGGAATTCAGGCTTCGTTAAGAACTATGGTTACTGGGCTTATCTCTCAACAATAAAAGAGAAAAAGCTCATCTTTGTATTAGAGTTCGGGTTCGACCTTATTTCATAAGAATCATCTTTTTAGTTTCGATTAATGATCCGTTCGATATCCGGTAGAAATATACACCGCTGCTCACTGGACGGTTAGCCTCGTCTCTTCCTTGCCATAAGATCTTATGGTTGCCGGCGCGGAGATATTCGTCAGCCAGGGTTTTCACTAACTGTCCCTTGATGTTATAAACCTCAAGGGTTATGAAGCTGTCTTCAGTGAGATTAAATCCGATATAAGTTTCAGGATTGAAAGGATTTGGATAATTATCGATCATGAAAACTTCAGGACTATTCTGGCTATCTTCTCCGGTACTTCTCTCTTCTTCGATCCCAATCCCTCTGACGAACAGCGGTAGCATTCCGATCCCGGCAGTTCTGTGACGGACTGCCCCAAAATAATTTCGCGGTTGTTGCGGCAGGAATTTAACATAGATGGTCTGTGATACAGAACCAGCATCCGGTTCAATATTGAGTACCTGTTGAAATCCGCTATCCGCATCAAAAGAGATCAAATAACCTCTGGGGGAACGGAGATTAATGTTGGTTACAAGATTTTGACCGTTTAACTCGTAGCTGAGAATAGATTCTTCATCAATGAGTACTTCTCCAAAATACAATGAATCAGGGACTAAAGTTAGTTCCGGAGGAAATTCATCGTCCATTACTCCAATTCCGTATAACCTCACAAACTGCTGAGGAAAACCTGCTGTACGATGTCGTATCCTGCCGGAGAACTCATGAGGCATAAAGGGGAGAAACTTAACATATACCGTTTCGTTTATCTCTCCGTTGACCGGTTCAATAACAAGCCGGTTTTGAAAACCGTCATCTTCTTGTAAAGAGACAAGGTAACTCCGGGAAGCATGGATAGCAAGATTAGAAATGAGATCGGAGGCTTCCAAAGAATAGCTAAGGACAACCTCTTCTCCGAGCATTACTTCTCCAAAATACAATGAATCGGGAGTTGTTGCTACTTGTGGCGAGCTGTCCGGATCAAATATTCCGATACCATGTAATGCCACAAACTGATTAGGAACTCCTAAGGCTCTGTTTCGGACTCTTCCCTGAATAATACCAGGGCGTAAGGGGAGGAATTTTACATAGATAGTAGCAGAAATTTCTCCATTATCAGGTTCAATAACAATCTGTCTCTGAAACCCTGTTTGTTCGTTCAATGATATCAGGAAGGCTTGTGAGACATGAAGAAAAACACTCGAAGTTAAATCACTACCAGTCAATGTATAGCTTTGAACAGATTCTTCACCGATCGCAATTTCACCAAAAGATAAAGCCACAGGATTTACCGTAAGAGACGGAGTTTGTGCGGCAAGATTAGCCGAAAAACCTAACATAACAACAATAACAAGAAACAACCCCAAAGCACTAAATCGTTTAACCATAAATCACCTCCATGGGCAATAATATTTTATGACGAAAGAGATGTTGCATTTCTCTCATCAATAGATAAGACAATCATTTTTCGGGTTATCCTGCAAAAAAAATCATATTGTTCTAACCTGGCGTGTTTATGCTCATCACCATCAATAATGATCTGTCTTTTGTTTACTAAGATTGAGAAAGATTATTGGTGTCAATATTTTTTCCTATGGGATTCCCTGACCTGAATTCTATGATACTCCTGATTCGGAAAAATGCAGTCTGATAATGGAGCCACAGAGATAATCAGAGAGTCAAATTAACCACCCTATCTTTTTTCCGGCAAAGAGATACGAAAAGGAAACTTAAGTGATACCCCTCTTCTAAGTCGTAGTTGGCATAGTCCGACTACGACTCAGAAGAGAGGTATAAGTGAGGTAAATCTTTCTGATCTCAGGCGTTTTAACCTATCTGGGCAGCGGCCGGAGAAGATATAGCGATTGAGGACGGGTATATTTTTTCAGCACTTCTTATGACCTTGCTGACCGATACATCGCAGGGATGATTATGGTCTATCTTGATCTGCAATGAAAGAGCCGAAAACAATTTATTTGACAGGGAAGGGGAAAATCGGAGAAGTCAAAAGGAAATCAATATAAGTAGAGAGCGGTTAAATTTTCGTGATTATAGCCCAAAGGAGAGCTTGCGGGGAGTGCGAAAATGGTAGTTCAGATGATATAGGAGAATAGATGTGGAATATGAGATACCGTAAAATCTGGAAGAAGTGGTATATATTGTTATTCTCGTCCCTTTTGATAGTGTTGGCAGTTATCCTAATTGAGAAACTTCCTTTTATTGAGGATATGGAGAACAGGGCTCTCGATTACCGTTTTAGAACTTTTTCCCAAGAAGAAAGAGCGAGCCGGGAGATAGTATTACTGACAATAGATGATTCCAGTTTGGAGTATTTTATGGAACATGGGATTGTCTGGCCCTGGCCCAGAGACTATTATGCAGAAGTTGTTAATTATTTCGAGCGAGTAGGAGCAAAAGCTGTTCTATTTGATCTTCTGTTTTACGAACAGGATATTGAGCGGTTTGATGTTGAAGCTGAAGTTACGGACGGACGCTTTGCCCGGGCGATGAGTGCCTATGGGAAAGCTGTTCTGGCTGGTCAGATGATGCACGAAGAGATTGCCGTTTCGGACTATTTAGAAAGGTTAAATGTATCGGCGAAGCTTGAGGGTGATAAGGTAGTAAGGGAATATTCCGGAGTCAGAGCACCAATAGACAAATTCCTGCAAACAACGGGAGAATTGGGAATTATCAATGTCCTTCCGGACGAGGACGGGATAGTAAGAAGAATACCAATGTTATACAACAAAGGTGATCTAATTCTGTCTCAATTTGCATTGGCAGGACTGCTTGCTTCCGGTGAAGTTGAAGAGATAACTTATTATGAAGGTGTTTTTTCTCTTGATGGAAGAGAGATACCGCTCGATAAGGATGGTAATTATCTTATTAACTGGTATGGGAGTGACGGGCCTCAGGGGAGTTTTACCTATTATCCTTTTAGTGCTGCTATTCAGTCAGCTGTTGCTGACAAAAGAGGGGTAAAAACAACTTTACCGGCAGAGGCTTTTCGGGGGAAATATGTGATTATCGGAGCTACAGCTCCCGGTCTCAGGGATCTATTGCCGACCCCGGTATCGAAGTATCATCCGGGGGCAGAGTTATGGGCAACGGTTTTAAGTAATATTTTGAATGAAGAGTTTGTGCGTCTAATGTCTGATGAATGGCGGGTGATCTACTATCTTCTGCTCTCCTTTTTACTTGTTATTTGTTTCACCAGAGATCCTTTCAGGAGAGGAAATATTATGGTGGGTTTCATCTTTTTGTCGGTCTTTTTGCTTCCTCTGTTAAGCTGGCATTTTTACCGGCTGGAGATCAGGATGGTTGCCCCCTTGATAACTGTGGTCTTGTCTTTTATGTACATCACGACTATCAGTTACATCAGTGAAGGTAAAGCAAAGAGAGAGATCAAGCAGGCATTCGGAAGATACTTACACCCGGAGGTAGTGGAGCATCTTATCGAGAATCCCGAGTTGGTTGACTTTAAGGGCTATGAATACAATGCTACAGTTTTCTTTACCGATATCTATGATTTTACTGCTTTTTCCGAAAGGAATACTCCACAGGAACTGATCAGATTATTAAATGAGTATTTTGACAGTCTGACAGCTAATATTCTGGATAATGAAGGTATGCTCGACAAGTTTATGGGGGATGGGATAATGGCGATTTTCGGAGTTCCGGTCGCTACAAATGATCACCCCTATAAGGCATGTAAAGCTGCTCTTGAACATAAAAAAAGATGGTTGGAGTTAAAAGACAGGATCAAAGATACCGATTATGTCGAGCTCTTTCATCTAAACACCAGAATCGGTATTCATACCGGAAATTTAGTTGCCGGTAATATCGGTTCTTCACAAAGGGTGGATTATACGGCAATTGGTGATACGGTTAATCTCGGTTCCCGTCTGGAAGGAATGAATAAATATTATCAAACTCATATCATCCTGAGTGAAAGCACTTATCAGCGGGTGAAAGAGTTTTTTGTCTGCCGTGAACTCGATTATCTCAGAGTTAAAGGGAAAAGTGAACCGACCAGGATCTTCGAACTGCTTGCTCTCCGGGGTGAGGGTGAGTTTTCCTGGGTTGAAACTTATCTTAAGGGGCTTCAATACTATCGGGAAGGTTTGTGGGACAAAGCTATGGAGATCTTTCACTCTCTGACTGAACCACCTCTGAGTGATAAAGTCTCTAAAATTATGTTTGACCGTTGTCAGGAGCTAAAGAAAAATTCTCCGATTGATTGGAACGGTATCTATATTTGGGAGGTAAAATAATGTTCCGAAGTTTAAGAAATGCCGGATTCATACTGGCCGCTCTGCTTCTGCTCTCTCTTGCTGTTAGCAGTATTGCAGCTAATGAGCTGACCGTAAAGAGAGAACGGAGTGTAATGCGGGAGGGGCCAGGTTCATTCTTTGCAATAGTATCTGAGTTCTCTGTTGGTGAGGTAGTAAACCTTATCGAGGAAGAAGATGATTGGTTTAAGGTCAGTTATCTTAGCCTGGACGGGTACATATCACCCCGGATATTAGAGGCAGCTCCACCAAGAACCGACATCTTTTCCAGAATGGCTGACTCCATAGCTGGAACTGAGGCTTCCCGGCATGTGATGTCGGCAGGTATCAAGGGGTTTGGCGAGCATTTCAGCCAGACTTTCAAAGGGGATGAGACATTTATTGATTATGCCCTGGACTATTCCATCAACCCCAGAGAATACCGCCGTTTTAAAAGAGACACTTATCGTGGAATCAATCTGAGAAGGCTCAGAAGAGATGTGTCAATTCCTGTTAGTGATGTACCCGGTTTTTATTCGGAGGTAGAAGAGGGTTTGGGACTCGGAATCGCTTCTCGTATTGCCAGGTTAGGTTTGTATCGTGACTTTGAAGTTGTTGATTATGTCAATTATGTCGGAAATCTGGTGGTTGAGGGAAGCGAAGTCTTTGATAATTCCTTTAAGTTTTTCATTCTCGACATTGAGAATCCTAATGCTTATGCCTGTCCCGGGGGGATAATATTTATCACGAAAGGGATGCTGAGGGTTATCAGAAATGAAGCTGAATTAGCCTTAGTTCTGGCACATGAAGTAGCACATAGTGCCCGTTTTCACGGAATTATTGAGATGGAGCAGCGTCAGCATCAGATAGGCTCAGAACTCGCTTTCGATGAAATGGATCGACATTTTGACGAATTTTTGCCCGATGCGGTTTCACAGGATGTAAAAGAGTTAATTGAGGAAATGAATCAGGAAGCTTTTAAGATCTTCGAGACCCTGATTCAGGGGAGATTAGATCAATATGAGGAAGAGGCGGATTTCCTCGGAATGATCTATGCCGTCCGTGCCGGATATGATCCTCAGGTTTTCCTGAGCCTCCTTAACCGATTGCTCAGTGAGGGACATCTTTCCAACAATGAACACTACACTCAGGAATCGAACAAAATGAGAAGCGAAAAAATGCAAAGAAACATCAAAAAAATCGATATTCCTTCCGGCTTGCTCATTAACAGTGAGCGTTATCGGTCAGTTATGATCAGATTGTGAGAAACGGTGTTTCAATAAGAGCGGGATAAAAAACATATCATCAGGATAACTTAACTTAGACAACAGAAGAAGCGTTTAGCGGAAGCTATTCGCTTCTCACAATGCGAAAGCCATAATGATAAGCTGCACTGTTCCGGATGCTTCTGAACCGGTTGGTAGTCCGGCTATGTTTTTCATCGAAAAACCAGGAACCTCCTCTCAGAACCGATGTATCCCCGGTTTCAGGTCCTCTGGGATTGAAACGGGGACTGTTTCGGTAGTAATTCTCGTCATATCTGTCCCAGCACCATTCCCAGACATTACCGCTCATATCATAAATCCCGAGGATATTTGGTTTTTTACTTCCGACAGGATGGGTTTTTTGCCTGGAGTTCCCATTATACCAGGCAACTTCATCTATATCATCGCTCCCTGAGTAAATCAGGTTTTTGCTGTAGATACCAACTCTGGGCAGCTAAAGGGAAAAGGGATAGCCGGAAAAGAAAAAAAAGTATCGGAACTATTTTAGTAAGGAATCCCAGTGTTTATAGGAGCGAAAGATAAAAAAAAGCGAGATGAATAATAATCATCCCGCTTTCAAGATTAGTTTAACAATTAGACCTATTGTCTTTCAAGAACTTTATCCAGTTCATCAAAAGCTTGAGATGCTTTGAACTGGTTGTAAAGAGCTTCTTCGTTACGGATCTGATTTCTTAAGGTGCGGTTGACCTCGTTTTGAGGGATACTAACCCGGATAAAGGTCTGATATCTTCCGTTGTCCAAGACAAAAGTCTCTCTTCGGGCTATCTGAGTGCCGCTGAAATTAGCATTAGCAACTACTCTGGCTACACTGCTGGTCAGAGCCAAAACCTGTGGATCCTCTACTCCTGCCTCTTCGATATAGTTCTTGATCATACTCTGAACATGTGTCTCGACATATTGAGCTGCTTCCTGCATGGCATTGGCATAGGCGGCTTTCTCTGAGGCATTTTGGCTGACATTCACCGATTGACCATAAGTAAAAACATACTCAGAATCACCTTGCATGCCATACCAATCAGGTTGAAAGACAGCCTGGGGGCTATGCCGGGCAGATTTTCCGGAAGAACAGGCTGAGAGAATGAACAACCCGATAACTAAGAGAATAACGATACTTCTTACTTTCATTTGGTACCTCCCTGAATACATTAGAAATTTTTTTCCAACTTTTATTACTCTTCGAATACTGTCTATAAATATTACACTCTTCCGCTCTTCATTGGCTCTATTTCAGAGACAAGATCGTTAGAATGCTTTTTAGAGTTTTTCACCTGCTTTTCTGCTTTAGTTGTTCATCTCCAGATAACTGATCCTTTCCCATCATTAATCTGGCTGCCTTAGGGAGAAGTTGTTTCAGTCTGCTGTCAATTTGCTGAGATAGTTCTCTGATCTCCCATTGAGCATGCTTATCTGAGCGGAGACGAGAAAAGTGATATAGTTCTCTTAAATTGGTTTTAAAAATCACATTTACTTTATGAGCGTTTGTCATAAGATAAGAACCGAGACCCCTTTTATGATCTTCGAGTTTATCATAAAGAGGAGAAAGAGCTGATAAAGATTCTTTGATTAAATGCTCCGAACGGGTTTTTCTAAAAATCTCCGGTATAACAAAGCCGTACTGGGGATGGTATCCGGAGCGGATAATTGTAGCAAGACGATGCCGCTTTAGTTGGGCAAAGCAACTTGATGAAACACTAGCCTGGATTTGACAGTCAACCAGCTCAAAAGCTTTAGGTACCTGATGGTAGATATTTATATCAGAGAATACTCTCTGAAACAATTGTTCTTTTTTCTCTGTAGATAGTTTCTTTAATTTTAGAAGGAGTTGAGAGAAATCCTGTGGATAGTTCTCGAAGAATAGACCGGCTAATATTCTCTCCTCGGGATCTGTCATCAGGATAGTTATGTCTCTGTTCAGAGGATTTGAGTCCGGTGGTTCGGCAATGTTAGAATTAAATTCCGGGAAACAGTTTTTCAGTTTCTTTTTATAGGGATCGGATTCAACATAACGAATAAGGGATGGAGTTACTTTTTTGACCTGTGAGCCCAGGGAAGTGTAAAGAATGCTGGCTTCCAGCAGCTCCATATTGGCTAATCGCCGCAGCAGATTCTCCAGACTTCGGGCATTGATAGTCATACCCATCTGGGTGGTCGTGGCTAAGGGAAGGACGTAACGGGCATCTTCCTTGGCCATTTCTTCTCTATTTCTATGAGCTAAAGCGGGAAGTTTTTCTTCGTAGTAATTGTAGGCTTTCTTGTACAATTCCTTATAAAGATCAAACAACTGAGAGATTTGTTGTTTGTAAGGTTTTTCCAGCGGAGAATCTCTTAACTCCTGAGGAGTAACGAATTCGTTATTCCAGGTTACATAACGTTGAGATTTCTCGGTGAAGGAGGCCAATCTGCTCTTCTGAACATACTCGGTCAGGTAACGCGAAATGCCGATGATATCGATATTAAATACAGCATGTTCGGCGATTGAGGAATGTCCCATCTCGAAAACGATCTTCTCGTTTGATTGACGGGCTTTCTCAACCTCAGAGATCGCTTCCTGTCGTAAGTCATTCACATTCTTCCGGCTTCTGCTGATTCGGGCATAAGCAGCTGAAATTGTTTCCGGAGTTGCCTGAAGGGGCATATTAAGCATCTCTATTAAAGTTCTGTCAATGTTGAATCCAGCTATATCGACGATCATTGATCAAAATCTCCTGAAAATTATTAAGAAAGTCGTTAAAGGGAGGATTTATCTCCTGAAACTCTCTACGATCGAAACTCCATTGCTCGTTCCGATACGATTGGCTCCTGCTTCAAGCATTTTCACAGCTAAATCTGTTGATCTGACTCCGCCGGAAGCTTTCACTCCGAGTTTAGGTCCTACTATCTCTCTCATCAAAGATACATCATCTACAGTTGCTCCTGCTGAAGAAAACCCGGTAGATGTCTTAACAAAGAGAGCTCCAGACTTCTTTGCTGCCAGGCAGGCGATTATTTTTTCTTCAGTAGTCAGCAGACAGGTTTCTATGATAACTTTCAAATCGACATCATTATCGAAACAGATATCAGAAACGATGCCAATATCACTGAGCAGGGAACTAATATCTCTTTCTTTGATTAAGGCGATATTATTAACCATATCAATTTCTGCGGCACCTTCCCGGATACAATGTCGGGTTTCCTCTCCTTTTATCTCACTATTATTAGCACCGAGTGGAAAACCAACAACAGAGCAGACGAGAGAAGCAGAGCTTTTCAGGGCAGACTGACAAAGAGTAACAAAGAAAGGATTAATACAGACCGCCTTAAAATGAAAACTTTCCGCTTCCTCACACAGTTTGGTTATATCGGCTGAAATCGAGTCCGGTTTAAGGTTAGTATGATCAATGAACTCAGCAAGAGTGGTAATTTTTTTTACGGTCTGATCTTCTCCCTCCATCCGGCAGATTTTGCAATTCAAACAAACCTCGTGTCCACCTCCGCAACGGCACTTTTTTTCTTCTCCTCTAACGAAGTATTGCAGAGCGATTTTTTTTATCTCATTCATTGTACGAACTCCTCATCTTTTTTATCTTTTTCTGTTCTAATAATTTAGAATTCTGGTTTCGACATCACTAACTCAATATTGTTACAATCATATAATCAAGCAAGACAATCTTAACCAAGCACTCTAAGACATCTTTGCCCTGGCTGCTAACTGACCACAGGCTGCGTTGATATCGTCTCCCCTGCTTTTACGGTAGGTGACAGCAAAGGGCAGAACCTGTAAGTATTCGGTAAATCTCTCTATCTCTTGAGCTGATGGAGATTGAAAAATTTGTTTAGCTGTGGTTTTATTCCACGAGATCAGATTGACTTTGCAGCAGAGATCTCCGATATAATCAATCAAAGCCTGAGCATCTTCTTTACCGATGTTGAAATCTTTGATCATGATATATTCAAACGTTACCCGGAAAGGATTATTTCTCTGATAGAATAGCAATTCTTCCTTCAGTGTCGGAAGCGGGTAGAGCTTGGCCACCGGCATCAAGTATTCTCTTTTCTCCTGAATTGCCGAGTTGAGAGAGACTGCTAATTTAACCTTGATTCTTTCAGCGAAAAGCTTCCTCATGCCGGGGATAATTCCACAGGTAGAGACTGTTATCCGCCGCGGACTGAAAGAAAGGGTTTGCTCTTCCTGCAGCAATCGGATACTCTTGCAGAGATTATCAAGATTATCCAGCGGTTCTCCCATACCCATGAAGACGATGTTGGTTAGCTTTGTCTCTCTGTTATCCTGTAAGGCGATCAGAACCTGAGCTATTATTTCAGCAGCATTAAGACTGCGGTTAAAACCTGAATTACCGGTCGCACAGAACCGGCATTTTCTCAAACAACCGACCTGTGAAGATACACAGAGAGTTTGTTTGCTTTGTGCCGGGATAAGAACCATCTCTATCAGATTACCGTCTGTGAGCTCAAGCAGGTATTTTTTTGTTCCGTCAACCGACAGGGATACTTTTTTTACTTCCGGTAACTCTATTGGAATCTTTTCCTGTAAAGAATCTCTGAGATTCTTAGGCAGATTGGACATCTTAGTATAGTCAGTAATCAGTTTTTTGTAGATCCAATCACAGACCTGAGTTGCTCTATAGCGGGCTTTCCGGGGATTATGGGCAGAGAGAGGTAAAAACAATTCGCACCATTCCTTGGAGTTGTATGATAAAGGAGAAGGAGGGGGAATATGGCTCATTTTTTGTGGTTCTTTCTGGTTCTCTGTCTATTGTTATGGTTTCGCTTATTTTTGTTGTCGTTACCGGGGAGATTATTAAGTGTTTTCCCGCTCTTCATATCCTTAAACTGTTGCAAAGAGATAACTTCTATGATTTGATCCTCGTTTGAAAGGTGCACAGTTTTGTTAAAATAGTCGTTCTTGTAAACAAAGAGACGGCTGTTATCATGTTTTATCTCTTCTCCGATTTCGGGGAATTCCTTGGCTGTTTCGGCATAGTAATCTTCCTCATAATGGAGACAACAGAGTAAGCGGCCACAAGGACCCGATATCTTGGAGAGGTTGCCGGAAAGATTCTGATCCTTAACCATTTTTATCGTTACCTGACTAAATCGTTTCAGAAAGGAGGCACAGCAATACTTATAACCGCACATGCCAATACCGCCGATCCGTTTTGCCTCATCTCTGCCGGTAGATTGATGCAACTCAATTCTTGTTTTAAAAACCGTTGCCAGTTCCCGAACAAAATCACGGAAGTCAATGCGGCAGTCAGCAGTAAAGAAGAAGGTCAATTTATTACCGTCAAATTGATATATAGTTTCAATAAGTTTCATCTCGAAAGGATATTTGGGGAGTAGGGAATTGAACTTTTGCGCTGCTGTCAGTTCCTTTTCCCGAACAATATCGAGCTGTTTGCATTCGTCTTCCTGAGCAGTTTTGATGATCTTCAGAATCTTCTTGTTCTCGAATAAAACATCCAGCTCTTCACTGGAGATGGAACTGTGGATAACAGTCCCAATATCATAACCTCTTTCCACTTCAACGATTACGAGGGCCTCAGGTTCTATGTCTATATTGTTAGGATTAATGAAATATCCGAGCCTTCCGGAACGGAATTCAACTTCCACATAATGGTTCATTATTACCTCTATATTTTTTTGTATGCTATTTATTATTAACATCGGTTATCAGGCTTTACCTGCCTGCCAAACAATAGAACCGGGTTATTCTAAGCACGGGGTATGACAATCTAAAGGATAGTTTTTATCACCCTTTTTCTTTGTTATATCATCTGCAGGATCACATCTTCATTTTGTACAAAGCTGCGATAAGGTTTTCCTCGGCAGAAGTGAGATCTACTTTTCTGCGTTGTTTTACGGTTTCAGCTGTTTGCAGAAAAGCATCCAAACGATAAGAACGGAGATCATTACCGGTGCCCCAACTAAACGAAGGGATAAAACCAGAGAGCAGTTCATGACCGTATAGATTACATCCTATGCCGATCACAGTTCCAGTATTGATAGAACAATTGATTCCCGTTTTAGAATGATCTCCAATAATTGCTCCCAAAAATTGGTTACCTGTATTTATTGTTTCTTTAGCAGGATAGAAATATGATTTAACAGGTTTATAGTTATTCTTGAGATCACTATTATTTGTATCCGCGCCCAGATTAATCCATTCTCCCAGAAAAGCATGACCGAGAAAACCGTCATGCTGTTTATTGGAAAATCCTTGAATAATTGAGGATTCTACCTCCCCGCCGATCTTGCAGGTTGGTCCGATCGTAGTTCCTTCATAGATCTTGGCAGCTGCCTTTATCAGAGTATTTTTTCCAATGTAGACCGGTCCTGAGATAACGGCATTGGGTAAAATCCTCACGTTTTCATCAATGACAACAGGTCCTTCCGAAGCATCAATAACCACTCCCGGTTTAAACTGACTCCCTTCTCCTATCCAGACATTGTAGGGATTTAAGATAGTTACTCCGGGTTCTGTTTCAAAGAAATTATCCTGCTCATAAAAGAATTCGAAAAAGTCATTACGAATATATTCTGAGTTATTCGAGATGAGTTCCCAGGTATATTGCCAACAGTTAACCGGTTCAGGATCAATATCTATTCTGTTCAAGTTTTGGGAGAACTTTTCAAGCTCTTCGGAGGAGAGTTCTCGCTCTTTTGTTTCGCAACGAAAGGCAATGATCGCATCTCTTTCTGCCAGAAGTGAGTTAGGGGATAAAGACTGAAGTCTTTTGACCCAATCATCAGAAATTTTCAATCTGCTGTTGATAAAGACTGTTTCTCCGTTGCTCAGTGCGTTAATCTTTTTATCAGGATGTCTCTCCTGATATGTTTCAGAAAGATGACCGGGAATGACCAATGCCGGGTTTTCGATTTCCATAAAAGCAGCAATTCGCTGCCTGAGCTTAAGAATTCCCAGTCTCAAATCTCCAGTCGATCTGTTTAGTGTTAAAGGATAGAAGTTTTCAATATATCTATCATCAAATATCACATAGTTCATTTCTTTACCTCAAATGTATAGAATAACACATTTTATACCACTGCCAGCATTTTGCTAAGAGGTATTACGTCAAATGATTTTTGGCTTTTCTTGAGGCCTGATTCTGCTGCTAATCTATTTCCAGGAAAAGAAATCAAACAGACCGCGAAAAGCCACGAAAATAAGATAGAAAGGCTGGATGATCGCCCAGACCGGAAAAAATGTAAGCCTTCCTCTTTCTGATTCAAATTTGGTGAAATTGAGAGCTACAAAAATAAACTCACTAACGAACTTACCGGCAAAGAGAAGCAGAGCAGTCTGCCAGCTTAAAAAAAGCAGAATAAGCATGACTAAATGAAGAGAAAAAACAATTACCAGATAGATGAAGAATTCCGGATTTAAGGCAAGCTGCCACTTAGAATTGGAAGCCCAACGGCTACGTTGACTAATTAGGTGGGAAAAAGATTTAACCGGTTGAGTATAGACAAAAGAGTGACCTATGAGAGAAAAGGTTACTTTAAGATTTTTTTTACGAAAAAGCTGCAAAAGATTCACATCATCTCCGGAGAGAAGATGCTTAATTTTTTCAAAGCCACCCACCTGGTAAAATGATTGTCTTCGATAAGCCAGATTCTGGTTGGAACAGGAAAAATATTTGCCTGATAGAATAGCACCTGCAGCAGCCATGAACATCAGCAGAAAATCGAAGAACTCGAATCGGTGAAGGATAGAACTCTTCTTCCAGTTAGGTAATTGCGTTCTCGAGAAACCGGCAACCATTGATATTTTCTGCGAAAATTTGCTAACCATTGCTTCAATCCAATACTTGGTTACCAGACAGTCAGCATCAGTCAGGAGGATTATCTCATTTTGACTCTCTTCGATAGCCCGGGAAAGAGCAAATTTCTTGGGAGATATCCCTTCCGGAGTACTTTCGATATTAACTAAACGGATATTAGTCCATTTAGAACAGAAATCCTCAATAATCTGAGCTGTTTTATCGTTCGATCTGTCATTAGCTATAATAATTTCATAAAGCTCTTGCGGATATGATTGATTGATCAGAGAGGTCAATAGTCTTCCTATGTTCTGTTCTTCATTTCTGGCAGCTACAACAACAGAGACGGCAGACTTTCGGTAATTTGGTTCGGATTCGTCTTTCCTCAGACCGGAATGGAAGATAAGCAGGTATATATCATAAAAAACAAGTAAAAAAAGACCCAGGAGAAAGAGAATGTTGGAAATTGTCATACTAAGAACCGGGAACATTAATCATTCAGTCAGGTAAGAGTCAGGATCATTCATGGCCTGGGGATTATTATATTAGGTGCTTCTAAGTCAAGGAACGGGATAGAATCCTGTTCTGTACTGCTACTACCCCCCAAATAAACAATCAATGAATCATATATATTCTCTCTATACATAGAAGGATAGAAGTTGTAATGCAGGCTGTCCGACAAAGGTGTGGGCTCAGTCCCAGAGATAAATAACTCCTCAATGGAAGCTTCGGTTATATTTCGGGGGAGTAAACCGGTATTGGCCGAGATTCTCTGTGAGATTATTCCTTCCGGTCTGGACAGCTCTAATTCAGAGGCATCAACAATTGGAGTTCCGCTGCTGCTTTTGGGGGCGATGTTTTCTATTGCTCTTTTCATAATGGGAGGCCAGGAGGGGAGAGCTGCTATTGCTCCCGATTGATTCTTCCCTAAGGAAGAGTTATCATCAAACCCGACCCAGATACCCAAAACAAGCTGTTTGTTGAAACCAATGAACCAGGCATCTCTGAAGTCATCTGTCGTTCCTGTTTTCCCAGCAGCATACCAGCGATAACCCCTTGTTCTGACCGATCTTCCGGTTCCTTCGTTAACGACACTCTCTAACAGGCTTGACATCAGATAGGCAGTTTTTTCATCGATAACTCTTATCTGTTCAGGGAGTGCCATTTCCAGAATGTTTCCGTTTTTATCTTCGATTCGACGGATAAAAACCGGAGTTACTCTTTTTCCGCTGTTGGCATAAGCAGTATAAGCAGATATTAACTCGATTGGCCGAACTTCGAAGGAACCGATTGCTAAAGAGTAATAGGGTTGTAATGGCGTGGTTATGCCAAATCTTCTTGAGTAGTCGATAATGCGGGAGGGACCGAGATCACTTATCACTTTAATGGCAACAGTGTTGATTGATTTGTTAATCGCTTCCCTTAATCTGAGATATCCTTCATGAGTTTGGGAATAGTTTCGGGGTTTCCAGAAGATGGAGTCGCTTTGAACAAAGACAACTGGTTCATCCTTAATCATAGTAGCGGGAGTATAACGGGAGTCGAGTGCTGCAGTATAGAGAATTGGTTTAAAAGAGGAACCGGGTTGACGTCTGGCTTGGGTGACTCGATTAAATTTACTGTGATTGAAATCTCTACCCCCGATCATTATTCTGACATAACCTGTCTGAGGTTCTATGCCAAAAACAGCTCCCTGTACGTAAGGGGTGGCAATATCGATTGAATCTGGTGGATGATCTTCATAGAGGTGGGGATAATCTTGCCTTTGCTCCAAGACAGATAGTTCATAATTCATTAGAGAATCTGCATAGATCTGCAGGTCGTAGTCGAGAGTGGTGTAGATCTTCAAACCTTCAGTGAAGAGCTTGGTAGTTCCGTATTTTCTCTCCACAAGCAGTCTCACATGTTCCAGAAAATAATCAGCAGTACCATGTTCACTTTTCGCAGAGACCAAGGTAATCGGTTCTTCCACTGCTTCATGGTATTCTTCCTGAGAAATCACTTCTTGGTCTAACATCACGGATAAGACCGTGTTTCTCCGTTTTATTGAGCGTTCCGGGTTTCTTAGGGGAGAGTAGGCAGATGGCAATTGGATAAGTCCGATCAGAGTTGCAGCTTCAGGAATCGACAAATCCCGGGCGTCCTTATTAAAGTAGCGGTGAGATGCTGCCTCAACACCATAAGCTCCGGCACCGAGATAGATCTTATCCAAATACATCTCCAGGATTTCTTCTTTGCTATAATTTCTTTCGATATTGACCGCGAGCATCATCTCTTTAATCTTTCTGGGAATCTGCTTATCGAGTGAGAGGAATAGATTTCGGGCAAGCTGTTGGGTAATTGTGCTTCCTCCCTGAGCAAAGCCCTGATGCCTAAGATCGATCAAAATTGCTCTGAAAAGGCTTCGTAATTCTACTCCCCAGTGATTGTGAAATCTTCTGTCTTCAACTGCAATGACCCCTTTGACCAGATAAGAAGGGAGAGTCTGAATATCTGTACTTCGTCTGTGTTCAACCGCAAAAACATGAATGAGATTATCATTTACATCATAAACTTCCGACCCGGTTTTCATGTCCAATCTTTGCAGTTCGGAGAGAGGTGGAAGCTGGTTGCTGTAATAGAAGAAAATCCCGCTGCCGATCCCGGTCAGGAGAAAGAGAACTCCTAACATTAATAAAACGAATCTATAAGTATAGACTTTCATTTAGCTTATTCATCTCCAATTTTCTTTAGAAGTAAATGGGCGATATAACCTGTAATCACTCCAGTGATCATACCCAATATAATTAACAGGGGAGTCAAATAAAATATTTCATTTTCTTTAATCAGGAGTAGTCTCACGGCAAAGAGCTGCCCTAAATTATGGAATACTGCTCCGGCTATACTGATACCGATGATACTAAAGTTAACCGGAAGATAGATCAGAATAATCATTATCAGGAAAGCAAATAGTCCACCACACAGTGAGAGCAGAGTCGTCGGACTAAACAAAGTACCTGTAATAAAACCTCCCAGAATTATCTTGGCTATGATGACAATAAATGCCTCCCGGTGATTCTTTCTGATGATAAGAATCAAGGGGATAATGTTAGCTAAACCGATTTTCATAAAGGGCAGTATTTTTGGAATAAAACTTTCCAAGACAAAGATTGAGGCAGCTGCTGCTGTGAAAAGTGCTGTCATAATCAGCTTTCTTTGCTGAGTCATTTCTTTGAAATTCAAAAGATCATTTTGAGACGAGGGATTCATATAACCTACCAGAAGGAAAAAGAACGACGGAAAAATATCTCATGAGAGTTTCTTTCGCTTCGAGGCTTAAGATAGAATCTGTAGGCAACTCTTAACCGATAGGGTAAATTGTAATGAAAAGTAATATTATGGTAGATTAGTAGATCTCTTTCTCCTACCACATCAACTGGTTTTTGCAAAAGAAACTCATAGTCGAGATAGAGATCTTGAGTTACAAATTTTCCCATGGCGATAGAGAGATTATTAAGCAGAATATTCTTTCCGAACTGAATGATCTCACTCTCTTCTTCCGGTTCTCTACCCTGTTCGTTAAAACCATAAGTGTTGACCAGGTTTTCAACAAGACTGGGCTTTATCGAGAAGAAATCAAGTTTTAACAGATGTCTGGTACGGTTAATAAACGGCGAAATAAAGGGATCAACAATAGCTCCTGTAATGCCCATCCCGGCAAGTTGCAGGAATTCATCCTGCATCAGAGAGCTTTGTTGAGAACGGGGAATATCTTCTAATCTTCTATTGTAACGTAATTTTGATAGTACATGCAAGGTGGTTCGGTCTTCGGGGTTATCGGATCTAAGCTGGAATTGCATATTTTCAAAGAAATTTGCCGAACTCCCGTCATGTTCGTTAAAAACATCAAGAGTAATCAGGCTGCCATCAGAGGCATATTTAAAGAAGACTCCCTTTAGACGATAATCATTTAATTCATAATTTATATAAAAATCGGCATAATCAAGATTAAAGGTAGTTCCAAACATATCGAGAGAGCCTGATTCAGAAGCGAAGAAAGCATCTTCCGGGATCCATTCATTATTGCGATAAAGCAGTTGGATATAACTATTGGATAGAAGCTGGAGATTTAGAGGATAGGTCACATAACGTACCTGATTCTCGGCAATGAGTTTCAGATCAAGTTCAAAAGGTAGCGGATCTTCATAAGTTTCACCTCTTTTTTCTGTAGCTATGTTGATGAGTTTAAATAGATTTTCGGTCTCCGGGGGATAAGTAACAGAGGCATTGGAAAGATAAAGGTCGCCAATGATCTTTATATCGTCAAAAGGTCCCGTTATTTCTGCTTCTTCCGAGTTTCTACCTTTTATAACGACTTTTCCGGTAGTATTATGAGGGAAATAAGAGGGGATGTGAACTGTAATCCCGTTACTTGTTGATCTGGCATAGAACTGTCCGAGATTGAGCATTCCAAGCATAAAGTCGTTTTCATTATCTTTGATTTCGTTTCTCAGAAAGAATCTTCCATCACCTATTTTGTTTTCGAAGCGGTTGATACTTAAAAGGTTGTTTTCAATGAGGAATTCCAGATTTATATTTTCTACTCTGTGGATCTGGTTTTTAACGAGTAAAGTTCCGTCAGAGAGTGAAAAGTTTCCTTTCATTACAGACAATTCATCTTCTCTGATCCCAAAGAAGACTTCTATATCAGTGTTGGAGTATCCACTTTCCAAAATAGGAAAACTCTCTGACAGAGCCTTTAACAGGTCACCCTGAAAACGAAAAGCTATCTGGTCCTCAATATCGTAAATGCGGTTTCTAAAGACATTATACCCGAGATTGCCTTCAATTTTAACAGTAAACAGATCATTATTAACAGCAAAAAATTCACTGATATTAAGAACCTGATCGCTTTGAAAAGCTGTTAATCTAAGCGTGTCTATTACAACGATAGAAGAATGAGAGCCATTGTGATCGATAAAAAAGTCATTCCAATTGAAACTACAAGCGAGAGCTTCCAGGGAGATCTCTATGGCATTCTTATTTTCCGTTCTCTGAAAAATCAGTTCAGCGTTGACCAATCCTTCAAGTGATGTGTTCGGCATGATATGATTGAGTGGAAGATCTTCAGAATAAGCATGGATATCTGTATCGTAGTATTTATTCAAGACAGTCTCACCGGTAACATTGACTAACGGTGTATCTCCGGTGGTTTTCAAGGTATTGATATATCTAAGTGTTTCATTTTTAAAACTATTTTGCTCTGCTTCTCTAATTAAGGAAAATTCAACCGCATTATTAAAGGGACCGAGTTTCTTATAGGAGACATCAGAAGCTGTTACAAAACCGTTAATCTTTTCCGGATATACAACTTGAAGGTCCAAATCGACCTCACCATTAATATAATTTGATATCAATGGTTTGGAAAAATAACTGAAATATTTTGAAAGACTTAGCTTTTGACCATTGAGATCAAGCGTGAAGTTGAGATGGGGTTTGGTTTTCAGCAGCAACTCTGCATGCAGTTCCCGATTTAAAGCAAACTCTTCTGTTCTAAGACTGTCTGTTGTTCCTTGAGCACTAAAGGTCAAATGGAAAGGTTCATAGTGATAGGTTGTATTATCAGTTTCAATACTGATTGAGGAAGTATTGTCATTAAAATCTACAGCTAAAGCAGCCTGTACATTTCCTGCCAGTTCTCCATAAAGAAGGTTGTACATCCTAATAGCTGCCCGGCTCTGTATGATGTTATCGATGAATGAAAATTCAACACTACCCGATAAATTAGGATAAGACTGTAGGAAACCGGATTTAGGCAGAAGAATCTCATTTAAACTTAATCCGAAGAGATTTAATTCTGAAGAAACATTTCTCTCAGACAAGTTCCCGAAAGTAGAGAGAGAGAATCTATCTCCGGACAGAACAGCTTGTAACTCATCATTATTGATAACTGAAGTAAGATCCATCTCCGAGAGAATAAGATAATTGTTTACTATTTTTAGATTGCTGAGAGTTATTTGAGAGGTAAAATTTTCGCTTTTATATGATAATTCAGCCTTTAAATCAGTCTCAAAGGAAAAGTCGAATAATTGAAAAGCAAGGTTATCATGCATAAACTGAAAATTAAGTCCTTCCTTAAAAGTAAAATCACCCTCTCCGGTGACTACATTATTTTGCCACACAGCATTTTCCAATTTGAGGGTAAAAAATCTGTCTGAATAATCCGCTGCCAGCCGGAGATCTTCAACGTTTTCCTCGAGAAGAGAGAGAGAGTCGCTGGTAATAATGATCTTTCCCAAAGGGTCAAAGAGAGAGCCTGAAAATGCCAAAGCGATATCTGCCTTACCGCTAAAGGAGGCATGATATTTCTCAAGAGGTATTCGGTTACAACTGAGTGTTAAATTAATCTCAGGTTCATTGAGAATATTACGAAGTTCCAGATCAAAAACCGTTCTGTTATCATCGATAAAAAGATTGTCCGAATGGAAGAACCAACGGTCTCCTAATGAGAACAATTCTATCTGTTCTCCTTGGAATTCTTTATCAAGATAACTACCTGATATATCCCGTATCATTCCGTCTAACCAAAAGACTTTGCCGTCAAAATTCCCTTCCATCTCTATCAGAAGATCAAGTTCATCCAAGAATTTCAAGCTCAACTCAGTAGGACGATAGTCGTGTAACATAAAGGATGCTGCGATCAATTCTTCATTTTGTAGTTCAATTTCTGCTGAAAGTGCCGGCAGAACCGGTTGCTTATCTGCAGGTTCAAGATAGGATAAAGCCTGGGCTCTTTTCTCTGCTTCTTCACTATTCGCAGCAATTTTCTCCCTTCTTAAATTAAGAGAGACCAGTGTTTTCTCGTTATTGATAATTTGAAGATCAAAATCGGGAAAGATATCTGTATAACTGACTTGAGTGTCATTGTAATGGATTACTAATTCTCCCTGGACGACATTAAGGTTTTCAAAATAATCGCTAATATCTGGTATAGACGGTATTTGAAAATCGAAACCCTTAGTGGTAGTGAAATCGTTTTGAGGAGGATCAGTAATGCGAAGAGTTAGTTTTGGTTCGATGATCGAGATAGTCTCTACTGCTTTGGAAAGCTTAAAATTGGAAAAGATTATTTGCAGGAGGTTATAGTTAAAGTAGATATGCGAGACATTTAGACTGAAGTTGTTATTCTTATCGATAATCTCAATGTCGGCTAAATGGAGTTGTTTGTCACTTAAGGTCAAACTTCCTATCGCTGTGACTGTATCAAACCGCCCGTCAATATAGGAGGTTATTTGTTCAATAATCTTAACATCATAGCGAGTAAAACGGGTGATAAGATAAAAAGAGATATTGATTAGAAACAGAATTCCTAAGAGAATGAACAACCATCTTTTGTTCTTCACAGACTAATCTCCCGAATCATGATCAATATAAGCAACCTCAATTATGTTCTCTATCTTCTGAAACTCACTGTTTAGTCAATCTACCCTTTTCCAAAACGTAATGAGTATCCATTTTATTGGCGATTTCCAGATTATGAGTAACGATAATGAAGGAACAATTCTCTGCTTCATTTAGTTGTATAATCAGATCAATGATCTCATCACTATGACGAGGATCAAGATTTCCCGTTGGCTCATCAGCAAGGACTATTTCAGGTTTATTTATCAAAGCCCTGGCTACAGCTACCCGTTGTTGTTCTCCACCGCTCAATTGATTAGGATATTGATTAAAATGCTTTTTCAGATCGACTTTTTCTAAGAGTTCTTTGGCAATCTTCAGACTCTCTTTCCAATTTCCGGAGGCAATGAAATGAGGGATAGCGACATTCTCGCAGGCAGAGAAGTCTTCTAACAGATAATGAAACTGAAAAACAAAACCGATAGTCCTGTTGCGGAATAGAGCAAGCTGCTTGTGCTGAAAATCGATTTTATAGCCAGAGTAGTAAATATCACCACTATCGGGTCTATCCAGAATTCCTAAAAGATGCAATAAGGTGCTTTTACCACAACCTGACTCTCCGGTTATAGCAACGGTTTCTTTTTCTTCAACGGAAAGGTAAGTCCCTTGTAATACATCCAAAATTTTACCGGCATCCCGGTATGATTTGAATAGTTTTTTCGCTTCTAATAGTGCCATATTCTCCTCGATCAACCACTACGAATTGTCTCGATTATCGTTAACTGTGTGATTTTTTTCATAGCAAACATCGCTGCCCAGAGAGCAATGAGAAGTGATATAGCCATGATAAGGACTATAGTTGCTATATCAGGGGTTATCGAAAACTGCTCTATGAAGTAAACATCTCCCTTCAAAGCCAGATGGGTCTGTTTTGTTAAAAAATATGCGAGTAGAAATCCGCAACCAATGCCGCAAAAAATAGCCAATAGACTCAACAGTGTTGTCTTGCTGAGAAAGAAGTAACTTATGAGCTTATTGCTACACCCGACAGCCTTTAAAATACCGATCTCTTTCTTTTTTTCCAGGATGGTAGTAGTAGTATTGCTGATGATGTTAAAGGAGGCGATCAGTACCAAGAAACTCAGAATAATTGCTATGACCCATTTCTGTAGGGTTAACATTGTAAAGAGATTGCTGTTGAAATCTATCCAGGAATAGATAAGATAGCTATTTTGGAGTTTCATATTCCAGAGATAAGAGAGATAATCAGCCCGCTCCACATTCTCTTCGGTAAGTTTCACCTCTATCATGTCATAAAGATGATCAGAATCGATTAGCAGGGGGAAAAGGTCTTCATTTAAGAATATGGTTCTGGAGTCTGTATCGTAGATCCCCGAATGAAATACCCCTTTAACGTTAACAGTGACTTCCCCCATCTTCAAGCCAAACATTGTGTACTGCATATTTACGGGAGTTATCAGAGTAATCTGATCTCCGGGTTCGATTTGTAACTGATGGGCTAAGACGGAGCCGATGACGGCATCACTATGACCTGTCAATTCTCCGCTGCCCCGTGATATATAACGATGGTAATTGATCGGGAGTTCATCCTTATCCCATTCTATGCTTCTGGCGATTACCCCTTTAACCTGATCTTTACCCAGTGCCATGACTTGGGCGATCATTACCGGAGAAAAAGAAGCAACTTCAGGCTCTGTACTCAGAAAAACGGTGAGTTCTCTGATATCCTGATCGCTCAGCTTATCTGACTCAAATCCATAAAGATATACATGGGCGTTGACTCCGAGTAGTCCTTCTTTGAGGGTATTCTGGTATCCATTCAATAGGGTCAAAGCCGCGGTTAGGATAGCTACAGAGAGAGCAAAACCTCCGAAAGAAATCAGGGTAGCCGGTTTTCTAAACTGCTTTTTGTTGAGTCTCAAAGAGTTTCTGACTAAGAAAAGAAGTAATCTGACTTTTTTTTTCATGAGCAATATCTCTGATTAGGCAGGTTATTATGGATAAAAAACCTGTAAAGTTCTTTTCTTCCCAAAGCTAACAAACCCAAAACAACTGATGTGTCAGCAGTAAACAAAGTCAAGAAGCAAAATAAACCCGGAACAGTAACATCTACAAATAGCCGAGACAACATTTCCGTTGAGGTTATTGAATGTAGATACCATTTTGACCGAAGCTTGCTAAGATTAATCTGGAGATATAGACGGTCCCTGTAAGCTCAGTATATAAAAAATCAGGCTTGCTGCTCGTCTGATTAACCACATTACTCACAAATACTTCGTTAGCCTGCTAATTCTTCTTCGACAGGCAACATATTACGAGAGAAACTCTATCGTCAAAAGAGAGAAACCGTTGGAAGTACTGTATCGACTTTTCCATTTAAGCAATCTCTCTAATAAGATCAAGATATTATCCGCCTAAGGAATAATAGATTTTTTTAGAAGAAAAGGTGCCGGTTATCTTCTATCTTTGCCTCTTCCATTAACTCTTGATACCAATCGTTCAAGTGTTGATTGCGTTCCCTTTCGGTCATTTCAGCCAATAACTGATCTTTTCTTTCCTCAAAATCGTCCATATCAGGATGTTCTCTCTTATCAACATGGGCAATATAAGCTCCCCGCTCTCCGGTTATCAAGGATGTAAACTCTCCTTCCTCGGAAGCAAGTATTGCTTCATTGAGTTCCTCGACCCGTCCTATTCTCGGAATACTTCGATCAGCCGTAACGTTTTTGGCTTCGATAATTTCCCATCCTTCCCGGGTTGCAGCAGCAAGAAATTCATCCTGCTCATAATTAGCATAAAATTCGGCTGCTTTTTCTTTTGCCAATTCGCGTTTCTTATTCATTTCAACTGCAGATTTAACTCTTCTGCGAACATCTTCCAGTTCGTCATATCTTTCGGGTAACTTTTCCGCTAATTGTAAGACGAAAAGGTCTCCGTTGGGGGATTCTTTTATCTCCGGAACAGCTCCAACTCTTTTGTCAAAGGCGAAAGAAACCAAATCTTCAAATCTACCCAAACCCTGGATAAATTGAGCATTGTCTTCAAATAGTCCTGATTCTTGAACGGTCAGCTCAAAGTCTTCTGCAGCTGTATTGATTCCTTTCTTGGTCACACTCTGATGAAAGTCAGAAGCTTTGTCGGCAATCTCTAATCTGGTGAGTTCCGAAGCTTCCACACGGAACAGGATATGACTTGCTCTTATTTCCTCCGCTCCATCTTCTCCGCTACGTTTATCGGTAACTTTGATAATATGCCAGCCAAATTGCGTATTTACCGGCTCACTGATCTCTCCAATCTCCATGCTAAAGGCTTTTTCTTCAAATTCGGGAACCATTCTGCCTCTTCCGAAGAAATCCAGATCTCCGCCTTGTTCAGCATTACTGGGATCTTGAGAGAACTCTCTTGCCATCTCGGCAAAATCAGCTCCCCTTTTAATCTCACCCCAAACTTTGTCAGCAGTTTGTTTTTCCTCTGCCATATCTCTTTCACTCGGTTCCATAGGGAAACGGACATAATCATAACGAGCACTCGGCTGTCTTTTAAAATCATCTCTGTTCTCATCATAATAGGCTTGAATTTCTTCCTCAGTAGCCTCGACATCCTTTATCTTATTGGGATCGAAAAAGATAACTTTTGCTTCACCCTTGTTATTCCTTTTGATAAAATCGTCACGGACTTCTTGTTCGGTAACAGTAACTTCATTCCTTACTCTCTCTAACAGTATTTCATAAGGCAACTGGTCCCGGATATGATTTTCAAGCCAACTAAGATCCAGGGGTTGACCATTAGGTGCAATACCGGTAATTAAAGTATTCAGATATAATTCTTGGCTAAAAGATCCATTCTGATGGAAAATATCCGCTTCTCTTATAAACTGTGGCGGCTCATTTTTGAGTTTGTCAATAACCTGCTCATCGCTGATCCTGATGCGTCTTCTTCTGATTTCCTGATCGAATAGTATTCTCTGAACCAACTGTTGCCAGGTTTGATCATTTAACTGCTGTATTACCTGTTCGTCGGGTTGTTCTTCCGGATTCTCAGCCATATAATTCTGATATGTATTCTGTAAATACTGCATGTATTCCTGATAAGAAATCTTCCTACCGGCAATTCTACCTATATGTGTTGATTGACGGTCAAATAATCCACCGATACCCATTATTGCCATACCGACAATAAAAACAAAGGCAGTTAAATAGATTATTATCCTCGCCTTCTTTCTGAAAACATCAAGCATTCCTAAACCTCCTGCATTTAGAACCTATTAGTAGCTAATTCGTAACAAGAATTTATCAAACCTCTTTTTGTCAATCATAACTTTTATTTCAGAGATCTGAGGTCATTGATTTGAATTGGTAGTACCTAATTTTACTCATGTTCTACCGATGAGTGTTTGTGGAACGGATGCCAGTGGAGCTTAACTTGGCGGATACCCGAGATGTGTTGCAGGTAAAGAAAAAAGCCCGCCTAAGACGGGCTTTTAAAGGTTAAACGGTTTGATTATTAATCGAACTTTTTCTGGAAGTTCTTCATAGTAGTTTGATGTTTCTTTATCAGATCATCGATAGCTTCTCTACCTAATTCTTCCAGTTTCATTCTCTTTATGGCTGCTATCGTTTTAAAGGTAGCAACTGTGTCGTCATCTAATCTAAAAGTCAGACGACTCGCTTTGGATTCATCAAATTCTTGAATCTCTTTCTTTTTTCTTCCTCTTGCCATAATTCACCTCTCTTACGACAATGATAGACCATGAAGTGATGCTTCATGATGAAATCACGATGTCATTGTATTTAACTTTTCTATCAGAATTATATATAACTTTGTCAATTGGAAACATAGGTATATATTGATTGATTAGTGAAATGGAAGTTTGAACAATGAACTAAATGCTTGCATAGCAGGGAATAGCAAAATATGAGCAGCGTTCATAAAAGTGAAAAAGATTGTCACAAAAGGACTATTAAGTAAACAAGCTTTTTGGGATGCTTTGATGGTAAAATGAATAAACTTGACCTGAGACAACGGAGAGTTTTTTTTGTAGATATTTTTGTTAATCAGTCAAGAAAGTCAATAAAGAGTAAGCGCATGGTTACAACGAAGAGGAGATAATCTATTAGAAACAGTTTTTTCAGTAAAGGTGAAGAATGGACAGAGAATTAACGACTCAAGACATCATACAAGTTCTCTCCAGTTATAGTGCAGAGCATTTGAAGGATCTCATAGTAGATATTCATCCTGTAGATATTTTAGAAGCTATTCTTGAATATGAAGGCGATAAAAGAGAACTAATTAACAAGCTCTCTCTTGATACTGTTGTCGCAATACTGGAACGTGCTGCGGATGAGGATAAGTATTTACTATATACTCTTCTTTCCGAATCACAACAGAAGCAGATGCTGCGTGAGATGGCCTCCGATGAGTTAGTTGACTTTTTAGAGTCGGTGGAACCAGAAAAAGCAGAGTCTATTTTCAAGAAATTAGATAAAGATGATGCTGCTGAAGTAAAGCGATTGATGGGTTATGGACCGGAGACTGCCGGTGGTATTATGGTGACCGAGTTCATGGCAGTGAAATCCGACATGACGATCTGGGATGTTTTACATCTGCTCCAAAAGGAGGGGAAGGAAGCTGAAACGATAAGTACCCTATATGTGCTTGATGAACAGGATGTATTAACGGGAGCTGTTTCGCTTCATGAGATAGTGGTTAGTGATTTCAAAACAAAGATATCTGATATAATGAACGAAAAAGTGATCAGCGTGACAACTGATGTGGATCAGGAAGAAGTAGGGAGAATTTTTCAAAGATATGGTTTTGCCAGTGTTCCGGTAGTCGATCAAAAGGATCAAATGCAGGGAGTCATTACCTCAGACGATATTATGGAAGTTTTGAGGGAAGAGAATACCGAAGACTTTGAGAAAATGGCTGCTTTGATGCCTCATGAAGAGGACTACCTTGACACAAGTGTCTTTAATTTAGCAAAGAAGAGAATTACCTGGTTACTGATCTTAATGATATCTGCGACTTTTACCGGCTTGATAATCCAGGGATTTGAAGATGCCCTTAGTGCGGTAGTTCTCTTAGCTGCTTTCATCCCGATGCTTATGGATACAGGGGGTAATGCCGGAGCCCAGGCTGCAACTCTTGTTATCAGAGGAATGGCAGTCGGTGAAGTTACGGTAAAGGATTTCTATTTAGTATTGTCGAAGGAGTTTCGGGTCAGTATCATTGTAGGTTTAATTTTGGCGTTATTCAATTTCATCCGAATAATGTTGTTAGACAGACCAGGTTTTCTTTTAGCCCTTACGGTCTCAATCGCTCTGTTTTGTACAGTCGTAATAGCCAAGGCAGTCGGATGCATTCTGCCGATATTTGCTAAGAGTTTAAAAGTAGATCCGGCATTGATGGCAGCCCCTATCATCACGACTATAGTCGATGCTCTTTCTCTGATTATCTATTTTTCCTTAGCAACGTTTATATTACAGATACCCGCCTAATAAAGTGACTTCAGTTAAGAATAAAAGAGACACCGGTCTCATTTTTAAAGCGAAGAAAAAGTTCGGACAAAATTTTTTGATCGATAAGAACATAGCCGCTAAAATCGTAGCAGCAGCAGATTTAAGGAAAAATGATGAAGTGTGGGAGATTGGTTCAGGTAAAGGAATTCTGACGGAAAAACTTCTGAAAACCGGGTGCCGGCTGACCTGTTTTGAGATCGACAGAGATTTGATCAGTTTGTTGGAGGATAAGTTTTCCGGAGAGATACAGCTTATCCCTCATGATGTATTCAAAGCAGACTGGGAAAAGCTCTTCGAAGCTATTGAAAAAAGAAGCGGAAGAAAGCCCCGAATAACTATTGTAGCCAACATACCCTATAATATAACTTCTCCCTTGATCTACAGATTAACTGCAAAATCGGAGTTTTTCAAAGCTATTGTCTTGATGATACAGAAAGAGGTAGCCGAGAGAATCATTGCTTCTCCCGGGAACAAGGATTACGGATTGCTGAGCCTGAGAGTTCAATATCATTTCAATGTTAAAAGGCTGTTCAATGTTCCGCCACATCTTTTCAGACCACAACCGGAGGTTATTTCCTCGGTAATCAAAATGATTCCCCGAAAGCAGAAAATCATTCTATCCGACCCCAACCTTTTCTGGCGGATTGTTGAGGCAGCGTTCCATCACCGGCGGAAAACTTTAAAAAACAACCTCCGCTCAATTCTTTCTCAGCAAGAATTACAGGTATTGACAGAATTGATGGAGAAAAGAAACTCAATCAATGAATCAATATCCCAAGATGCCGGAATTGAAAGAATAAAGTTTAATTTAACAAATCGAGGAGAGACTTTGGATGAAAAAGACTATCTTGATCTTTATCATCTTATTAGGAATATCCGTAAGCTTAATCAGTGAAACAGCTCTGATTGAAAGCGAATACCAGAGTTCATACGGAAATGTTCTCTTTCTCAATAACTACCGTTATCATCAGAGTATATCACCAAAATGGTCATTCATTCATACCGGTAATCTGATTCAATCGAGAAACAAAAGATTTAACCGCTATAGCAGAAACACCGATTTGGGTTGGTATATCAGCAGAGATGAGCACCCCGTAAGCTATAAGCTCCATCTTGATTATATAGCTGCCTTAGATAAGGCAGAACCTGATTCTGAGATGTATGAGATAGATAAAGTCAGAAGACAGATGGGCCTGGAACTTCTGATCAATCCTTTAGACAGTCTTGCAGTCCATTCAGGTTTTACTTATATTCGATCCGGAGAGAGCAACAGCAGGTATCTCGATAAAACAGTCAGCAGCAACGGCTACCAAAGTAACAACATTATCCACTATATCCAATCTTTTAATTCAGCAAATCTGATGATTAATTCATATTTCAATATTTTACGCCTTGACTATGATTATTTAAGAAGTTATGGTGGAATTACTAAATTTGATATTGTTGATCCGGTAATCAACACGGAATTCTCATATCACCAGGATTTGAGTAAAATTTATCTCCTTAATGATCAGGTTGACACTCATATTCGTTCACTTTATCGAGCCTCGATTCTTCATAAGAACAGATTATCAGATGATCTTGCTTTCCGTATTGGAAATATTTACCAAGCTCGTGATAATCGTCTGCGGGAATCTCAAGACCGTAATTATCTGGAAACTGATAATCTTCTATTTACAAGCGCTATTTTGTTTTGGGAACCTTTCAGAATGTCGATTGACGGAGAATACAGGCTTTTTTCCCGTTCCTTCAAAGAAGAGACCAGCAGTAGAAAACAAGAGCAAAGAGGCATCAAAGGCAGCGTGAGTTACATCTTCTCGGAAAGGGATTCTCTGAGCTACAGTCATAGCGTTAATCTTACCCGTACTGATTATACCTTGAAAACTAATATTCTCGATAATGACCAAAGATATGAGGAACAACAAATAAGCCTCTATCTATATTTCAGAGACGGTTTGAGACTTATTAATCATTTCAGTTTTATGAGCAGAGAAGAGGTCTATCTGAAGTCAGATATGTCGGCAAATAACAAAAACACCCGCATCTATAATCTGCTCCCGGCATTAAACATAGCTTTAAGCAGAAATCTGCTCTTTACTCAGGAATATCATCTAAGGGCTGATTATGATGATTTCATCTATGATGACACTATCAGAGACAGAATGTACAGAAGGTTTTCCGCTGCTTACTCCCTCTTGAGCGGTCTGCCCTGGAAATCAGGACACTACCGCTATACACCGGAAAGAGAGAGCTTCTACAGTTCTTTTGATTTTCTTCTGGGAGTTAGCTATAAATACGATACAAATAGTAGTGGAAACCGAGCCGGGGATGCTTATGAGATCTTTGCTGAAAATGAATACCATACCTTACAGTTCGAGCTTTTCCGCAGGGTCTATGCTCTGGAGTTGGGAATGAGGCCGAGATTCATCTGGTCCAACATCCGTTATGAGTTCAGTCATAATTTCGATATTTCTTATTATTTCCCAAACCGAAGTAATTATGTCAGTTTTAACATTAATAGTTCAGGAAGCAACAAGGAGGATTTGCTCTGGAGAATTAAGGCATTAGTTAACATTTATTTTTAATATTGACATTCAGTGCTGTTTTTGGCAATATGCTCATCGCAACTTGAGAAATCATTTGTCATATTGTATTAATAATTATACCAATTACTTCAGGCAGCGTGTTATTTTATGTGGATTAATTATTGTTAATAGTAGGCAGCGATTGACCGGTGTGACATTTTGTTGCAATAATATTGGATAAGTTAAAATAATTAGATACTGCCTGAAAATTCCATTATGAGTAAACCCGATTCCCCATTCGCGATTAAGATGTAGCGCCCGTAAAGAAGAATCCCCGACATCTCCGCAGAAACAGGGCTGTGGTAGGCAACTTCATAAGGTTGCAGAGAGTTAGCTATTCTGACAACGGATAATCCGCTTCTTCCCAAAGCAAGATAGGCAAATTCGCCTCTAACCTCAATAGCTCGAGCACTTGCCGGTAGTAGTAGAGAGCTTAGTTCCCGGGGATCATCTGGCTGACTGATATCATATATCTTCAATCCACCTTCAAAAGCAACATAAGCTAAATGATTAACGACATCAATATCATAGACATTAGGGAGATCTTCAAAACTTATTTCCAAGGGGTTATAAGAATTTTCTATATCAATGACAGAAAATCCATAGCGACAGGAGGCATACAAATACGGCCACCGAAGAGTAACATTATTAACGTTTTGTCCGCCGACAAATATGCGGCTAACTTCAAAAATGTTAAAATGACTACTTATATCAAGAATTCTTATGCCACCTGTATTATCAGCCAAATAGACAAAATTACCAGCATAATCGAGACCGAATGAGCTGTCATCTGTAGAAAAGTGCCCGCTGATCTCCGGCCCGAAAGGACTATTTACGTCAATGATCTTAAAACCGGCTTCTCCGGCGGCAACATATATATAGTCTCCTCCGGCAAATTTGAGATCGTAGTAAGTTCCGTTATCTTCGAAATATGACATTTCCTGAGGGAAATGTGGTGAGGAGATATCAATAATCCGTAATCCTCCGAGACCATCAGCTAAATAGACGGTGTTATCTGTTGCGGCAAGAGAATAAGCAAATCCCTGAGAATTGAGCTCACCAATGTGATAAAGGTAAGGGGTATTGACACCAGTACCGGTAGTATCACTCAGATTACAACCGGTAAAAAACAGAAAGGTACTGCTCAGTACTGATAATAATAACTTACATTTCATTCCTGCTCCAAAGATTATGTGGTTTTGCTATCTTGCCTCTTTTTTCTACCTGTTGGAGTGACAGCTTCACTTCTCTTATCATTAACTGAAATGTTGACTGATTGTGTCAATAATTTGTTTGCAAGATCTTTATCCAATGAGCACAAGCAAAATCAAAGCAATTCCTTGTCTCTACAGCAGCAATTTAAATCTGGAGAAGATATGGAAAAAAAACTAACTATCCTGAGAAGCGGTTCAGAAATTCTTTTAACTTAGCATGATTGCCTTTTGTTCCCGGCAGATTTGTCTGTAATCCGGAATATTCAGAGAGATATCAGTAGTTTACCCCTGCTCTAAGTCGTAGTCAGTATAAGCCGACTACGACTTAGAGCAGGGGTAAACCTCAGGTATTAGTGTGAGTCAAAAGTAATGAGATGATCGATGTACAGAGTATTTTTAGCTTTTTGATTAGAGTTTGAACATACATAATGTCCGATATTAGCATTAGAGGGCAAGGAAATTTAAATTTGCAGCAAGAGAACCTAAAACAGATTTTTGTGACGTAAAAATGTTTTTGAGATCTTGAAGGAAAAGGATGATGCTCTGTTATGAATATCAATTGCTAAAGGTAGAACTTACACGGCGACTTTGATTGAAAAGAAGAGGCAGATTTAGGAGGAGAATAACGAGCAGTTATTTACGGGAGTATAGCTTGACATTTTAATGCTTAAAAATATAGTACAATTTTGCAGTAATGACAATGTAGTGATGGTAATTGTGAGGTTTTGTAAAAGAAATGATTTAGCGGGAGGAAGAGTGGAGGCTGTAGTTTAGTTATCTAAAGGGATAGATATTGTTAACTGTTATTGGATAATCCGGCGGGATATCTTCCTACAATGGGGGACTATGCATAATCGGAAGAGAGAGAGCACCGATAAGTCCGAGACTTGATTTGTTAAGAAATTTCTAACAAAAGTTGTTATAATTGTTGGTATTAAGGTTTGTCATATTATTAAAGGTTACTCAACGGCCGGAATTTGCACTAAAGCCGATTAAATAGAGGAAAAATGGGTTAAGTCTATGTTTAGCTGGTTGGTTTTCGATGACTGCTGGAGAATAAGTTGCGGGTAAATACCGAGCATAAGGGAAAAAAAAATGTAAAAAGCCTTGACAAAATTCCGAATGACAAGAGAAGTTGTTGCAGTATAAATTCATTGTGAGGTGGCATGATTTTTAAGTTTAAGGAGAAACTATGGGAATGGTAATAAGAGTGAGGTTTGAATGTGATATGGATTTTTTTGTGGCTACTGTTTTTTGGGGCTTTAATAGGGCTTTCATAACGGCTATGATAATAAATAATAGGAAGTGACAATCATGAAAAAAATAATAGGTAGATTAAATTTTTGCTCAAATGAGGAGGTTAACATGAGAGTAAAGCCATCTGGAACGCTGCGATTAGTTGCGTTTTTAGTTCTATTTGCAATGTTGTTCGGATTTTCAGCATCCGAATTGTATGCTCAATCAAGAGCTTTTGATGAAACGCATATTGCGGTATCAATAACAGATCCCGCTACTGATGCACGAGTAATCATTGGTTCGACAGTCCGGGTAGAGTTAACAGACCCGTCGATTGGAGATCCTACGGAAGTGGCTTCTGCTTCGGTCGACTATAGTTTGTTCGGAGTAGCAGACGAAGTCGATATGGACTGGGATGATGATATTTCCCGCTGGGTAGCAGAGTACATCGTCGTTGAAGGAACCTTGAATGATGAAAATGCTCATGTAGAAGTACATGCAGCGTATGTCGGTGGTGGCGGACAATGGACGGTTGATGATGCCGTATTTGTAGTGAATAATATTGCTGCTGATGTCAATGGCTTAACTTTAGATATTGAAGTTGAGGATGCAGATGATGACGGCAAGGCAATTTTGGGTTCTACAATCATTGTTAAATTCGAGTTAAGTGATGTTGATGAAGCAACAGCTGACTTTTCCGACTTTGGTGGCGGGGCTGCTGTACCTTTTGTTGAAGACGCCGGGGAATGGACAGCCCAATACCTTGTACAGGTTGGAGATGAGGAAGGAACGGGAGTTGTTGAGGTATCGGTGTTTGTGGATGGAAATCCCAATCCGGGTATCGTCGATAGCGATCCGATTGCTTACAACAACAAATTTCAAGCGGAAATTGAACTTATTGGGTATGATGATCCGGAAGTGCCGAACGACTTGGAAACCGGTGCTGCCAATCTGGTTTACAGCATTACATACTTACCCGGAGCGGGTGTTGCCTGGAATGATGCAGACTTGCAGATTGGCTACATGGATGATGATGGGATAACCTTTGTTCCGATCGCAACGGTCGGGATAAGCGGTCCTTTTGTAGAAGGTGTTGATGAATACAGATGGAACCTGGCAATTCCTCACAATTTACCCCATGCCAGAGTAATTGTCTGGGTAGAATTGTTTGATGCCTTCGATAATGGAGCAGAGCACTATTCATATTTCAATATTACCCCGCTTCCCGAGATAACGATCACAGATATAGACAATTTTGCTGATCCTATCCGGGTTGATGATAACGGATTTTTCTGGGTTCCCGCAGAAGGGAATGGGGTTCAGGTAACCTTTGACGTTTCCAATATACAGAGATTTGATGAAGACGAAGGTTTGATTGTTACGCTGAGTAATGAAGATGCCGATTTCGAAGTAGAGAAAGAGATTGTCATTGATCCTCTGGTTGCAACCTATACAGCAGAGTTTGCTTATGACGATATTTTTGACACAACAAGATCTGCAGCTACTCCGGGAACTCTTGACGGTAAGACAATTACTGTAGAGGTCAGCGGACAGGTAAAGGGATTTACGGCAGTAGATGATGACAGTGATTTGATCGAAGAGATTATTGATGAGACGACTTTCACAGTTGATCAGCAACCGGTTATTACAGATGTTGTTTTCCTTAAGCCACACACAGATGGACTTACTGTTTTTAACAGTATCTGGCTTCAGGATCATCCTTATGCAGAGAATCGCAGAGTTGTTGTAACGGTTGAATCACCAAACGATGTAACTGTTCCGACGATATCTACGGTAGATTACATAGGTACTGACTTCAACTACAATCATATTGAAACCGATGAGTACTTTGATGATGAGGATAATCGTTTTCAGGTCTTTACTTACCGGCTTCAATTTTTAGGATTAGAATTTGAAGAGGAAGAAGATATTTATGCCGTAATCGGTTTTGAATTCAGTACGGAGACAGTTTCAGGTTATCCCGGAGAGGATTACCTGCACGAGATAGTAGTTGTAGAGGTTCCTGACAGAGCAGTAGTAACCGGCTATTCTCCGGATGATGATACCAGAGATGATGAAGACACTTGGTTTTCTCCTCGACATCGACTTGATGTTGTCTATAATTTCAAGTCAATAGTAAATCCTTATACGAATAATGGACAACGACCACCAGCATTAGCTGATTTTGAAGAGATTGTCGATGATATCGTATTGAATTGGCGATTTGCTTTGCCTATTGGTGAAGGATCAACCCAGGATATCATTGAAACAATAACACTTCAGCAGGGAACAGAAGAAGTTGACTATCCATTATATCAATATGCTGCCAGATGGGAACAGTATCCAAATGTTCCGTTTATCTGGCACCATTATGATGATGGTGAGGATGTTACCCTGAGATTCATCGTTGATCTTTTATACAATCCCAACAATGCTGTTCCCACTGAGCGAACCATATACGTGGATAAGCAGGTACCGGTCTATGATGAAGATCTGCTTTATATCGCTGTTATGAGCGGGGAGCCTGTAGATGGTGATTTCCAGCTTATTGATGATGGGTTTGACCCGAATAAGATTATTACTTTAGCTCTGACACCGGACGGAGAATGGCCGGCTGATGATGTCACCGGTGATCCGTATAAAATATATCTGAAATATAGGGCTAAAGATGATTTCTTACCACTCAATAACGGTTCTGGTGTCGCTGATATCGAAGCGCCATCAGTTCCTGCCGGATGGTCTGTGAGCGAATTTATTCCAGCTGACTTGCGCGATCCCTTCCTGGAAAAAATATTTGCCCTGACTCCAGCAAATCCGGAAAACATTAATGAAGAGTATGATTTCTCTGTCACCTTAGGTACGGTCATTGACAATGTCGGACATTACAACTATGGTGGTGAGATAAATCATTATGATCCAAACTGGCAGGGTTCAGGTCCTGAACTTAACTTCACCTTCACTTCAGATTATTTATACGAACTGGAATTTGCCAGAGCGTATAAGATTGATGAGCTTATCCATCCTGATGATAGATGGTTATGGGATTATTCAGCACCTTATGTTAAAACCGAGGCAAATATCGGTTTCCAGATGAAACTGGAAACTCCTGATGTCGGGCGCGGGGTAGATGTTGATGAGATTAACATTACCAGCATCGAGCTTAACACCTACTGGGTAACCAACACAACCGGAACGGATACCGTTTGGGTCGAGCTTGCCTATGACGCAGTCTCTGATGTATGGTATCTTGATCAACCTGTCCAGGTAAGTGAGAATTACGGGCACGGTGATACGATTAAATTCCAATACAGAATAAACTATGAGATTACATACATAGGAAGCCCGGAAACTACAACTGCTTATAAACTATCATCTGTTATTGACGGTTTAGCTATAGTAGATGACCAAAGAGCTGGTCTCACTTCTGTTGAGATCTGGAGTGAATCTCTCGGCTACGGTCAGGAAGGTTACGTAGTTCCTGGTGATCAAGAAGGCATTTTACAGATAGAATTCGTTGATGTCGGTAACTATTTCTATGGATTGGACGTAGATCCTGATAATCCGCATCAACCGGCAGTGCCAACTCTTATTGTCAATGATCTTGATAATTTTATAGCAGGAAGATATGACGAAGATTTAGATGTAGTTGTCCCGATGCCGGCAGCTTATTTTGTCCAAGCTGAAGATTTAGAGTGGACACAAACTGATGGTATTAACGGAATCTGGACAGCAACGATTGACAATCTCGTGATCTTTGATCCGGGAACATTTATCGAATATTTTACCTACAATGTTAACGATGTTGTAGGTAATGGTTTCCATAATGGTCAGAGACATGTCAGGATTGTTGCTAACGGTCCGATCGTTCCGTTTATTGATGATGCCAAATTGGTAACGGAACTTCAGACAGGTGAACAGGTTGACAATTATCTTGCCAGAATTTCCGAGATACCATTAGATACAGCTGTTGATCCCTACCAAAGAGTTGAGATTTTCATCGATACTGAATATACAGCTTATATAACTGAAGTCGATGTCTATCCTGCAGATCCTGAGGTAGAAGGATTAGAATTTGTTTTTGCCGGCTACCGTACTTCGGAATTTGGTGAACCGGGCCAGCATGTTGCTATGTTCTATGCTCTTGTTCATGAGAACTTCAACCGTGAGCACGGTGAATTGATCGAATTGGTTGCCGAAACCCAAGGTGAACCTATCGGACAGCCGATATTCGAGATGACCCATAACTTTGAGGTTATCTTTGATGATTCGGAAGTTTTGGATTTCACAGCAACAGAGGCTTTTGTTCAAGGTTCCGGTACGGGTTTGGGCGGACAAGAATGGATTAATGATGTATTCCATCCGGAAAGAGATATGCGGGTTGTAGCTGTATTTCCTAACCTCGGTGGAATGCTGGTTGATGATGAAGATATCAATATAGATTTTCTGAACACCGATTTGACAAACTGGTTCGTACTGAATATTGATGAATTCGGTATTGAGAACAGGTTTGCCGATGACATAGAAGTTGTCTGGGTTCCGGATGAAGATGAAGTCCGAATGAGAGAAGATGAAGAAGAGACCGGAACGTATTATGCAACGGTCGTCTGGAATATCCCAGCTTTCGAAATACCTCTTGCCGAGGATTTAACGGAAGATTCTTATACATTAGCTATAGACTATAAAAATATCTATAAGCTTCACAAAGATCTGGACATTGAATTCTACAAGGATGTCGAAGCACCGGAAATAGTAGATTATAAGCTCTACTATCTTGATGCCGATGAAGAATATGTCGAGATCGACGATGCTTACACAGATGGTGTGTTTGCTGCTGATCAGGATTGGAGCAGAATCAGAGTATTCTTTGCTGATAATCCCGAGAATAATGCCGGCTTACAAGATGTTATGATAGCTTTCGAGGCTTATCCGGAAACTTATCAGTACGACGATGAATATCCATTGGCACTGCTTGCTCTGAACAGCATTGAGAAAACGAACTGGGAGATTTTTGCAGACGGTACAGGTTATGTTGATCTGGAGTTTGTCGAAACTCTCGAGGGAGATCTCTATAGCGGCAGGCATTTAGCTAATGGTTTATATAAAGTCGTTATCAATCATTTGAAGGATAAGTTTGATAATGAACCGTTAGATGAATTTGATGAACCAATCGAATTCGTACAGGATTTCTTGTTTAATTATCATCCTGCTGATATGACAATAAATATCGGTGGACAGACTTCAGACTTTGCTCTCAACTTATCAGACGGTCCGCTTGATATTATGGCTTATACCGATTCTGAGATGGGAATTGAGGGTATCGAGTTCCGTCTTTATTATGATGATAATAATCTGGGAGAAGATGGTTTTGATCCGACTAATACGAACCTTAACCATCACTTAACTGGTACTCCTGATTTCACCTTCCCCTATACCGCAATCTGGAATATGGACGACGAAGCTTTCTACGCCTTCCTTGATGATTTTGCGTATAGAGTATATGATGATGATGGTGGCTATGAGTTATTACCATACAGAGGCTTCTATCTCAGAGCAAGTGCGATAGTCCAGGGTCGTGATCTTTTTGATGTCATTGAATACATTCAGTTAGTCGATGATGTCGCTCCGGTACCGGCTCCGCATATGGATGATATTGTGAAGATGATCAATTACATCTATCCGGCTCAGAATGTTCTTAATATACCGGTTGACTTCAATATCATCGATGCTGAAGAGGTAAAGGTTGAGATCTATAGTAACGGAGAACTGATAGAGACCCTGGTTCAGGATGTAGTTGATCCGCACGGAACAACCAACCTGGAATGGGATTTTGACGGCAGATTACCAGGCACTTATACAACAGCAGTTTATGGAAAAGACATTAGCGAAAACTGGTCGAATGCTGTTGCCGGTCCGATGATCTATTTGGAAAATGCTGTAATGAAAGCAGTTGTTGAGACGAATGTCTATCGCTTCAGAGATACTCCGCATGAAGAATTGCCTCTCAGTGGAGATCCCTATCTGACACTCGGCCCGAACTTCTACATTGATGGAGACACTCCTCTGATCATTGACGACGAGAACTTCATTATGTTGGAAGCGGTGATCTATAATACTTATGTTGATTTTGCCGATGAACCTTTGATGGGAATCGAGAGTTTGAGTTTCTATGGTGAGTTCTTTGAATATCTGTATTACGAATCCTTTAGAAGTCGTGACGAAGAACCTCCTGTACCAGATCATACTGTCGAATTGGTGCCCAATGATCCAACTCATCAACCGCATGTTGGTGTTGATGGTGTTATTCCAAGCAGCATAATACCTGTATTCTATAATGCCGTCGAAGACAGACATGAAGGTAGAATCCGATTAGCTGTACCCAATAACATCTTTGACGGATTCATCGCGGAAGGTGAAGATTTCGAGTTTTGGTTCAAGGCTAATATAGTCCCAATTGATGAGTTTGAAGGTATTGATCCTCCGGATCCCGCTAACCTGCCCTTCGCAGGCTTCAGAGTTGACCTTCGCGCTCCGGAATTGGCAATTACTCCGGTTTATCAGCCGGGCTTAGAATTGATGTCCTGGGAAAAACCGGGTTCTTTTGTCGTAGCCGGGGAATTACCCGTATATGATATTAATGATGTCTTTGTAACTGGTCTTCAATGGAAAATTGAAGATGAGGATGACTGGAAGAATGCCTGGTTTGATAATGTTGTAATCCCGGATGTCCCGGATAACATGTTATATAACTATCAGGATTGGATGATAATGGGTGGTGCTGCAGATACCTTCCTCGGCGACAGCTTTGAGGGTGCAGTTCAGATCCGGGTATTTGCCGAAGACGAAGTGGGTAACCTCTTTGAATCTGAAGTTGTATTGGTTGATGTTGACAACAATGCTCCGGAGACCCGTTTCACTCATGCAGTTCATCCAACAGTTGATCCTGAATTATACATTGAGAATACTAATTTGGCTCTGATCGGCCAGACAGTTCATACTGACAACGACAGCTTATTCATCTATGAAGGTGAAAATGCCTTACGTCTGTTTGTCGAAAAAGACGGTCTTGACGCCGACTTACAGCCACCATTACACGTCTATTTCCGTAATGTTAATGATCCCTGGCAAATTGATGGTGCCGGACACGGTGTTCCGTACAGTCCTAATGTGCCCTTAGATCCATGGAATTTCGGTTTTGTCTTACCACCGAATATCAGTATGTATCAGTTTACGATCCTTGCTGAAGACCTTCCGGCTGGTGAATATCACTTTGTAGTCGCAGCCAAGGATGAGATGGAGAATTTAGAAGGGGATACCGCTTCTGATATCCATGCATATACCGGCGGTTTAACTCCGGATGAGTTAGATGCTATGGATTACTTATGGATAGTAGTTGAACCTGAACCGAAAGTAATAACCGAGATCGTAAGTCACAATGATAGCGACATTGTTGGCGGCTGGATTAACCTTGCTGCTACCAGTGCTCAACAAAACATCGATGAACTTCATCAAACCATGCGTTTCGAAAGAAGAATGCAGGGTGAAGACTGGATCGAGATCGCTACCATAGACAAAGCTGTTGATTCAAACGATGTCTTCTTCCACCTGAAGAAGAGTCAGATACCACAATTTGACGGTCTTAACGGCGACCTGGGTATCTTCATCTACAATCCGGCTAACGGAGATTTATGGGAAATGACAGCAGAGATGGATGATGACGAGGTTGTGGCCTGGTCAGCAACACTTGATCTCCCCTTTGGTAATTACGAATTAGAATACCATTTAGACCTTAACGGAGATGGTGTCGTAAACAGCATAGATTCCTACATTGCTTATTATCAACTCGGTGTAGGAGTTGATAATAGTGATTACGATCAGGAACATTTCCACATCCTTCCGGCAGCTTATCTGCCACCGTTCGTAGTAACCGAATGGATGTATGCCCTTGATACTACTGAAATCACAGGTGCAAGAACTGAGGTTGGTTACGGTCTCTATGAGATCAGAGCTTTACCGCTTGATATTGATGTCCCTGACGGATATACAGAAGAATTACACGCCAGAGAACTGCTCATCGATAATGTAACTCCGGAAATATTCAGTTTCACGGCAACAGCAAGTGAACAAATGATTGCTCCGGGAACTGAACAGGATTTTGTAACAAGCATCAATCCTGAGACCTTATTAGTTCCCTTTGATGATATACTCGAGTTATCATATCAGTATTCACTGCAGCCTGCAGACACCGATGAGAACAGACAATGGATAACTATTGAGACTCTGGATACAAATAACATGGCGGGCCTCTATTACTGGCAATGGGATGCACCAATAGTAGATCATATGCCTGAACCTGATACCTGGTTCTATCTCAGAATCTATGTCAGAGATATTGCCGGAAACTATGCAACTTCGGTTGAATATCCGATCCTGGTAAAAGGTAGTGGTCCTGAGATGCTGGTTGATACGATCAATGAAGTACCGATCGATTCGGAAAACAATGTATTTGTTATTCCCGAACCGGTTTACGATGATGTGAATGATGAATATGTGGTCATTATTGATGTCGCAGCAACTTTGCAGGATACACAACCTATAGTATTTACTCATCCGGTTACCGGTGAAGAGTTATCTGTTGAACCTTTGATGGCTAAGTTCGAGTATCAGTATAAAGAATCAATGCCTCAGCCCTGGTCAGCCTGGACAGAGTTTGACGATGAGTTCGTCCCTGTAACTAATGGAATAGCCACAATGCCGTTACAGCTTGATCCACAGGATCTCTGGGAAGGTTATTACAGATTCCGTGTCATTACTAAAGATATCTTTGATAATGAAACTGCCGCTGCTGATGCACCGGTTACTTACGTTATCTTTGATGCTCTGCTCTTCAGCTCACCGGCAATGATCACTCAGATAGGTAATGTTGATGAGATCGTACCTGATCCCGCAGACGAAGATGCTTTCTATACCTTTGCTCAGAGCAGAACAGCTTATCAGGGTAATATCCATATTAATTTAGCCGATCACGACGAGATAGCCTCCATCACAGTTGAGTGGAATCAGGAGAACGTGGATAACGGCTGGAACAACATATATACAACACCGGCAAACCAACCGGTAATAGAAACACCTTTCTGGAATCCACCGGCTACTTTCGAAGACGATTACATTTATGTCAGAGTAAAAGTGCATGACGGATTAGGAAATTCAGAAGTGGCTCATACAGTAAGAGTGTTCATTGATACGGTTGCTCCTACAGCTACAGTTGCCTATGTTGGCCAAACAGTGCCTGACAATGGCGGTGGAGCACGTAGAGACGACGAAGATCAAGATCCGGTAATTGAAGACCTGTTGATTGCCAATGACAAGACAGTTATTCTGAATGACCGTGATCTGATCATTGAACTTGATTATCACAACTTAATTGATAACGACACTATCAATGATATCAAGAAAATGGAAATAACAGTGAACAGAGTATATTCATTGTCGGGTGACCGGGTAATGATAGTCGATCCGGATGATGAATTTGACAGATACCTGTTATTCAGCGAAACCTTCGGACATATCAACGCTGCTCCGGTAAGTATTGTTATACCGGCAGATGATGTTCCAAGGAATTTCGGACCGATAGTTCCATTGTCTAATTTACCTGACGGCATTTATGAAATCGAGATCTGGCTTACAGACTATGCCGGTAACATCCTGCTTGATGACGATGATGAACCACAACCAAACACATTTGACGAGTTACAGGAACTCTATATAGATACTGAACCGCCGTTGATTCTGGATGTTGTTTCAACATCACATCCGAATAATGTTGCAGTTTATAACGAAACAGTCCAGTTCGATGTCAGCTACTTAGATCTGATTGGTGTTCCTGAAACCGATGCCTTTACTGTTGTCTTCAGTCATGGCGATTTAACTCAGGAAGTCAATGAGTACATGTTTGATGAAGATACTGGAAACATACTCTTTAGCTGGACACCGAGCCCTGAATTTGTTCAGTTGTTTGCCAGCGGCTCAACAGAAAAGCAGATTGATATGGCTATCTGGGCTACCGATTATCTCGGCAATGCAATTGCCAATCCTTTCGGTATGATATTCACTCTGATAGCTACCGATCCTTACTACCCGGCTAAAATCTATGTCGTCAGAGATAATACAGTTGTTGATGGTGACAGAGATCAGTTCGTTGACTGGACCGATGATGAGGGGTCTGTTGAACACTACATTGGTACTGACCGTACACCGGGTGAAGATCCGTTCGAGCCGATGCTTTATTCCTACATCCCACAAACAGTGGCTTACGGTATAGATAATCTGGCAAATGTAGAATACAGATTCTATTATCAGCATGAAGATGATGACAGTGACGATTGGACTCTTATCGGAAGCAAACAGGGTAACCAATTCGACGTTGGTCCTAATGTATTGAACTACTTCATACAGCATCCGGCATTATATCACCATCAATATTCAATCGCCTGGGATATCGTTGATTTACCGGGTGGTAACTATATCATCAGAACAGTCAGTAACTATAGCGATGTTAATGATCTCATCGAAGAGAAGATCTCAGACATCCATGTAGCTGTCTATGAAGGAACAATAATTCCTCATGTTGTCATTTATGACAATATGACCGGACTTAATGTGGATGTTGATCAAGTAGAGCGTGGCATGCCTTATCGCTACGAATTGAGAACTGAGAATTTCGAAGGAGATGCCCAATTTGTGAACAGCCTCCGTTACAAATTCCGTTATGTAGAATTCGATGCTAACGGAAATGAAGTTCCGGTATCAGAATGGAAATACTTTGTTGATGAGAATTATGACAATGATCCTATGGTAGTTGACTGGCATATTACTGATGCACCTTACATCTACCCCTGGTACATCTATGATTACTATACAGTAGATGCTTATATCAAAATTGTAGGTTATGCTAAAGATAACTGGGGTACCTTAACCCTGCTTAACGATATTCTCGTTAATGAAGATGCTTACACTTACGCCCAAATAGTTGATACTACACCACCGATGATTGAAGATGTTCTCGTTTACTGGACAGATCAGGATCCGATTGACCCGGCATACGATTGGGTCAGCGGAGCTTTGGTTGATGTTGACGGAGATCCGGTTGACAATCAGGTACAAGTAAAAGCTATGCTGGAAACTAATGTAGATGTTCATGATATTGATTATGTGGAATTCTGGTTCGAGGGTGTGTTAATAGCAACCCATACAAACCATATTCCTATCAATGGAGAATTATGGACTGATTTATATGCAATTGAGCTTCCGAATGATCCTGCTGTATTGTCCGGTATGATCGAAGTAGTTGCCTACGATGTTAATGACAATGCCAGTGAACCATTCGAAGTAATGATCAATATTGATAATGTTGATCCTGTTACTGAGCTGGTTGTCAAAGATACTGAAGGTAATGAAATTGATCCTCGTTATCTTGGCCTCTGGGAAACTGTTATTCTTGATGCCCAGGCTTATGATAATGAGTCCGGTATAGCCGGTGTTCAGTTCTCTTTTGCCCACGTAGATGATGTTCGTGATGATCATATGTATTACTCGATTTGTGAAGATGAACTGATTCCTCGTGAAGACATAGGACCTTATGCTTACGAATTCCAGATCAAACCTTCCTATGAAGAGGGAGATCAAGCGAGACTGCAAAATGGTTTCGTCTTTGGCGAATACTACGTTTTCAAGGCTGTTGTCGTTGATAACGTCGGCTTGGAAGATGAGAGCATGACTGACGAGTATCAGGTAACCTACGGTGCTACTGCAACGATCCTTCGGGTTGAAGATCCTGCCTCTAACAGATGGCATCCGAATGTTAACAATATCATTCCTGTTCGTCTGCATGGAGACTTCAATATTGTTACTCAGGTGAATGTAGACGACGAACTGGAAAGAGTAGAATATCTCTTACATACTGAAAATGAGAACTGGGAAGAGGCTATGAGTCTCGATATAGTTGATGTTAACGGTGGCTTTGCTAATCTCGTTATTAACCTTGATGATGAAGATGTCTATCCCGCCGATGAATACTATATCGGAGTCAGACCTCGTGAACGTGACACACGTCTCTACTTCCCGGTAGTCGATTATGCTCATATCACTCTTGACCGGGTAATGGATGTTGAGTGGACACATCATGACACTGTTATTGATTTCAACGGTGAAGAGTTTGTTGTTCATTTCACAGTATTATCAGACGATGAACTAATCGTTGGTCCTGATGCCCAAATAGTTCTTGAGTATAAGATACCGGGCGTTGATATGCCTGATCATGATTGGCGGGCATTGAATGTCGGAAGCCAGACTCTTCAGAGAATAAGCACAACTACCTATAAAGCGATATTTACCGATATCGATATCTGGCATGTTCCTGCAGTTGATCTGCTCAACGGAGTGCTTAACTTCAGATTTACTGCTGAAGATAAAGCCTTCCCCGTACCGAATGAAGATCACATCGTAATGAACGACATCATGTATGATACTACACCTCCGGAAGCAGTCATTACTTCTGTCACTTTCGACGGAGAAGATGAAAATCTGGTAAATAACGATCCAATCGTTATTCCTTTAGGTTCGGTAATGGAATTAGAAGCTCATGCCTGGGATGTTCTCTATGGTCAATATGTAGCTGTAGCTTCCGGAATTGAAAGAGTCGAATTCTATTATACAACTAATGACGCTCCTGTTCTTCCGGGGATCGATAACTGGCATGATGACTGGAGCCTGATAGGTGTTCAGGAAGATGGTGATGAGATGTTTACCCAATCCTGGAACACTAACGGGTACCCGTTAGGAAATAACTATAAACTGATGGTCGTAGCCTATGATAACGTAGGCAATGAATCAGCCGTTACTCCGGAAGATCTGATCAATGTGAATATCGTTGTACCGGAAAACCTGGAACCCTATGCCTTTGTTACTGCAATGACATTCGATAATGATGTCGCTGATAGTGATTTCCTCTATGCAGTTTCCAAAGCCTGGGCTGCTGACGATACAATCGATGCAGTCGTATTTGAATACTTCAACGGTGCGGAATGGACTCAGTTTACTCAAGCAGTTCAGGAACAAAACCTTTCTAACAATGAAATATTGTGGAAAGCCCAGTTCAATGCCGAAGGTATGGGAACATGGGGTGTAAGTGCCATCAGAGCGGTTGTAACCTACAACGGAATAGAATCAGCGATCAAACCGGAACTGGAAGTTGTTTATAACCAGGGTGGTATTCTTGAGCCACTTATTCCAACTGATGTTGAACTCTATTACGACAACCTGATAAATGTCTATAATGATGCTAATAACCTTTATGTGACTTCAATTCACGACGGTGAATGGGAAGAGATGCCTAACGTACTTAGTGTCTATGGTGGTTATGAAGCATCCTATAATGTTGATGCTTCCGGAATGTATCACTTCTGGGCTTCATCATTATTCTATATCTATGATGGTGATAATGAACTTGAAGATGTAGTTGTTCACCTTGGTAAAGCAGAATTGATCGTCTATGATTACGGAACAGTGTCAGATAACGACAATGTAATAATGACTACTATACCAGACGGTACAGACTATCTCTACTTCCAGAATGTTGGAAATGAGATGGCTCCGCCTGAAGGTATTGAGTTCCTCAGCGACCAGAAAGCGGTTACAGCAAGTCCGGTTCAGGATCTTACTCTCACAATGGCTCTTAATGATCTGATGGATGAGGGTACGGTTGTTGGTATGCATTATGATGGCGACATGTGGCAGTTAGTAGCGGCGGTCGTTGATGAAGATGCCATGACTGCTACCTTTGAAGCAGAAAGTGGTCACATCTATGCCGTTGGACAATACACCGGTGTAGTCATCGAAGCTGCCTTCGTTTCCTTCGATCCGCAGCACATTGATAACCTTAACAACTATTGGACTGATGCAGATCCGGAAATCAAATTCTTCGTTTACGAAGGAATTGATGACAACGGCTACATGGCACCGGAACCGGGTACTTTCACTTATGAAATGTACATATCTGTACCACCGCTTGATCATGAGGTCCTTATTCCAGATAATGATCTTACCTACGATCAAGGTTATGTAACTTATGATGCTGCAGATCTGGTACACATCCATGAATATACTGTAAGACTGGTAGTAAGTAAGGATGGCTTTGTTTCAGAAGCTTCGAGAAACTTCTGGGCAGATGCTGCCGGACCGACTATCCAACCGCTGGCTTCAGGTGGTCAACTTAACCACGAAAACAGAATTATCGAAGCTATAATAATTGACGATGGTTCCGGAATAGCCGACGTTCAACTGACTCTTACTTTTGTCAGAGGACGCACCAGCAGCTATTCATCAATCGTGGTTCCGTTAAGTAACCTGATGGTTAATGGTGATGTATATTCTTACGAAGTTAGTTATGATGATCTTATCCAGCTCGGATACAGATTCATCGACAGCTATGATTTGAGAGAAACCCAGATACTCTCAGCAACCTGGGAAGCAACAGATAATGTTGACTATAACACAGTCGCTGATCCTGCCTTCTATACAGTTAACATCGAAGGTCCGATTATTCACTTCACGGGCTTCGAAGATGGCTGGTGGCTCAATCCTACTGCCAATACACCACTGACGTTCGACATTATCGTTCCTGACGGCAGAATTATGCCGACTGATGGTGTTGAGATTACCTTGATTGAAGTCACTCAGAGTGATCCAACAGAGCCGGGTGACAATATTGAAAATATGATTCAATTCATGACCTTAGCTCCAATAGGACCTCCGGTTGATGGAGTCTATAGTTACGAACTCAACTTCGGCTATAATATCTCACCACAGGCAATTGCTGTTAGACTGGAAGTTGAAGCAACAGATAACTATGAAATCAAGAACTACTCAGAGCAGACTTACGGTACCGACTATGTTGCACCATTTGCCTGGGCATTATCTCCAATAGGTGATATTGTCGATCCTGAGGTACATCCACCAACATATGAATCAGCTGTTGTTTCTTATGGAACTGAAGTAGCTATTGGAGTAGCTTATGAAGACCTTGCCGGATTTGTCGTCTTAGAAACCGGTGAATGGTGGTGGGATGACGAATTCCCGGGATGGTTCTGGAACGAGTACATGGTTTATTATACTGGCGGAAGCGGCATAAATACCAACGTAGTTGCAGTTTACCTTAACGGACATAATATCGAAGAAATGCCGGGTGCTAACGTGGATAAGAACTCAGGAACCTACATTGCTAACTTCGATGAACTTCTTGATCCGGGTGAATACAACGTAATTGCTACAGTTACCGATAATGCCGGTAATGTTGCTTCACTGTCATACAGCTTTACCGTTGTTGGCGGTGCTCCAACCATTACCTTCAATCCGGTTAACGGCGAAGAATGGTGGCTCAATTCTACCGAGCACAATGAGTTTAGTTTTGAGGTTGAATCTCAGAACCAGCTTGCCAGCGGTGGTATTGTTGCTAACTTCTACAGTGTACCTGCTAATGAACTGATCCAGGGTCCGATGACCCCCACACCAGGAACTGATGAAACCTTTAGCGTTCATTTACAAGGTGGTATCGTTCCTGCTAATCAGACAGGTGTACGCTTAGAGGTAACCGCTACCGACGTTTGGGGTGGAACTTCAACCGGTAATCAGGTTTACGGTATTGATAACTATCAACCAATGATAACTTTCCATACCCCGGAAGACGGAGCAGGCTTTGCTTACGGTCATGGTGTTAATATCACCGCAACTGTTAGTGATCAAGCTCCAACCAGAGCTCTGGTTTCCGGACCGAGCCGAAATACAATGTCAACTGCCCGTGTAGCTTCCAGAGATATCGGACGAGAAGTACTTCAAGGAACTACAACCGGCATAACAGCAGATAGAATGCGTGGCGATGATGACGACAGAGCAGGCTCAGGATTGATCGAAGTCAGACTGAGAGTTGTTAAGCCGTCAGGTGAATATGCCTATAATGAATTTGTTCACAGTGATGGTGTATTGCCGGTCATAGCAATTTCTGAAACGATCAATTCGATGGATCTCGATGAATACGGAACCTACAATATTAATATTGTAGCCAAAGATCGGGCTCATAATACAAGTGTAGCTTCCATTAGCTTCCAAGTTGTAACGACTCAGACCCCGGCAGTCACAATTAATCCGATAGAAGGATGGCTGAGTAACACAGAGACTAATGAATTAACCTTCCAGGTTGATTCAGCTGATAACAACATCACAGCCTCTGCTAAGGTCTATGCTATACCTTCAGGAGATATGATAATTGAACCCACAACAATCAGCCCGAACCAGAATGGAGTTTATATCGTGAATCTGCACGGTAGTCTCATTCCAGAGCTTTCAACAGCAGTCAGACTGGAAGTAACGGCAACCGACAGCTTCGGACTGGTAGGACAAGCAACACGACTGTTCAACGTAGATAATACTCCTCCGGAAATAACGGTATTTACTCCGGAATCCGGAACTGAGATTACCCTGATTGACGCAGAGACAACTATCAACATCTATGCTGAATTCAGTACGTCTGGTTCAGGCATTGCCAGTGCCAAACTGAGAATGACCAATCCGCATAATGTGGTTCAGACAATTGCAGAAGTTGGAGCTGGCAGTGAGGAGATATCTGCTGTAGTCAGCGATCTCAGTGTAGGTAATTACACAGTGCGCTTAACTGTCATGGATATCGCAGGTAATCAGGTAACTGAAAGTATCACTTTCAGAGTGATCCCTGCTCCTGCTGAACCTGAAGTCCTAGCTCTCGGAGAAGCCTTTGTTTATCCGAATCCAGTTGATTCAGAAACAGGTGCAACCTTCAGAGTTGAGATGAATACTGCCGCTAACGTCACAATCAGAATCTATGACTTTGCCGGAAACGAAGTAAGGGTTCTGGACAGAAATGCTCACACCGGCAGATCAGATTACATGGAAGTTGTTTGGGACGGAAGAAACAATAACGGTCAGAAATTGGCACGCGGTGCATATTTCGCCCGCATAGTCGCTAACGATGGCAAAAAGATTGTTGAGAAAGTAGTAAAAGTAGCTATCATAAAATAAATGAGTAGCTGGGGCACGGCTTGCCGTGCCCCCTGCTTCTCTTAAATAATGGAGGAATAAATGAAAAATGTTAGATTGATACTCATTGCCCTGATGCTAATTACTGCTTTAGGTTCTCTCTTTGCCGACAATTCGGCTGCTGTCTATACAAGGATCGGCATCGATGCTCGTTCAGTCGGAATGGGTGGAACCGGAGCAGCTTTCCTGGATAATGTTACAGCAACCTATATCAATCCTGCTGTTCTGGCTGATGTGAAAAGAATTGAGTTCTCTTCCGCAACCCGGCAGAATATGGAGTGGGATAAGAATCAGCACGCTGCTGCCTTAGGGTTTAAACTCCCTTACGGTTATGTAGCCTTGTCATGGCAGAATGCCCATACCAGTGATTTTCAGGGTTATAATGCCGATGGGACTGCAAGCGACAAATTCAGCGTTGGTGATCATAACTTAGGAGTTAGTTTTGCTGCGAGTTTTAGCCGTTTTAACTTTGGGATTACTCCTAGACTCTATATGTCGAACATTGAAGATGAATCAACTACCGGTTATGGAGTTGATCTCGGTTTTCTGTATCATATTAACCGTTATTTTAATTTCGGTTTTGCCGCCCGGGACGTAATCTCAGATTATGATGGAGAAGGGACAGAAGTATCTCGAGTATTTATCCCCTCGATAGCTGCTTTTCCGATTCCCGGTTTGACGATAGCCGCTGATCTTATTGGGGTAGAGGATTTTGATGAACCGCAACTTAGATTAGGAGCCGAATACTGGATTGGTGTCGGTGATGAAGCCGATATGGGTTCCAGCTTATCGGGGATAAGAGTCAGAGAGAGTTCTACCTGGTCAGATATTATGTCAAAAACACAAGCCGGTATTCGCGGTGGTGTTAATGACGGGGCATTTACAGCAGGTTTTGGACTTAGATTTCAAATGTTAGAGCTCAATTATGCTTATCAGGTAGCCAAGGAAGAATTCACCAACGATCATCACACCTATTCTCTGTTGCTTAGATTCTGATAGGTTGTTGAGATAATGATAACTTAGTTATCCAAGCCAGTTCGTACTTCACGGAGCAGGTGTCATTTTTTAAAATGATAGTTTTCCGTTGATGACTGACAGGATGCCTTGAAATGCAGAAGCTTAGGTGAAGCTGTCATAAGCTTTACCTTAGCTTTATGCAGAGGTATTTATTTTTCTTAGTCTTTTTTGATTCTGGATTGATAACGTAATCTAAGGGAGATTGATATGAAACGAGTATTTATATTATTAATGGTTCTCCTGCTTTCTTCTTCAATTTTTGCCGATACTAATCAGCACCGTAGTCTTATTGATGCAGCTCAATCTTATGAAGTAGGCAACTATGAGCAGGCATTGAATACCATGAACAGAATCGAATCTGTTTATCATGGAACTCCGGAATATGCCTTGTTGATGGGTAAGATTCTGCTGGAACTTGGTGACTATATGAATGCCTATAATTGGCTCACCGAATATGCTGTGAGTTATATGGGCAAAGAAGATATAGTCAGTGAAGAGTTACTGCAGAAGATCTATGAAGCGGGATTGTATCAGGAGATATCCCCGGTAGCTGTTTCTTTGGGAAGACTTGCCGGCAACATCAACAGTATAGGTTCAGAGTATGCACCGGTTTTAGCCGATGAAGGCAGAACCATTATCTTCGGATCTAACAGGCGGAGTATTTTTGACAGAGAGAATATATTTATTTCAGAATTTATAAACCAGAGATGGACAGATCCGATTGAGATAAAAGAGCTTTGTACTGACCGTAATGAAACTGTTGGATCGATTTCCAAAGACGGCACAACTCTCTATATTTCCGGTCAGTATGATAGAAGAGAAAGAACATCCAATATCTACAAATCGAATCTCAGATACGGATACTGGGAAAAACCGGAGATGATAGCGTCAGTCTCCAGCAGGTTTCACGATATTCAACCTTTTGTATATAACGAACAGGCTATGTTCTTTACCAGTAATCGGCTTGGTAATAACCGGAATTATGACATTTTTGTCTCTGAAAAGATCGGAGGCATGTGGCAAACACCTGTAAGTATCGGTGAAGTTATCAATACCGGCTATGATGAACAAACACCCTTTTTAAGTCCTGATGGACAGACTCTTTATTTTTCCTCTAATGGTCATCCCGGTTATGGTGGTTTTGATATTTTCAAAGCAGAGAGAAAAGATGATACCTGGACTAACTGGACTAAACCGGAGAATCTAGGACCTATCATAAACTCCAATAGAGATGATCGTTATTTTTTCATTTCACCGGATGATAGATACGCCTACATGTCTTCCAGTCGTTTTGACGGAATTGGCCAAGAAGACATCTATTACATTGATTTGCTCAAACTTAGAGAAATGGAGCAGATGATTGCCGATATGATGCTCAAGGATATTGTTGAAGAATATGATATCGAAGTAAACGGTATTGTTGTTGATGAAGTCAATAATCCCGTCTCAACTGAGATCAAGTGGACTTATATCCACGAGGATACGATCAATAATATTGAGATAATAAGTGCTGAAGACGGTACTTTCAATCTCAGTGTTCCTTATATTGAGCGGCTGAAATATCATGTCGAAGCTCCTGGTTATGCAGTTCGGGAAGAGATATTAGTCGTACCTTCTCACACAGCTGCCTTTAATGTTACAATTCGTTTGGTCAGTCTCGAAAATGAGATGAAGATCTCAGGTATAGTTACAGACACAGAAGAGCAGGGATTGAGGGCAATGTTGACCTGGTCTTACACTTTGTTGGATGAGGTTATAGATTATCATGTTATCTCTAACCACGATGGTCACTACAGTATTTCTCTTCCCTTGATGTCTCAGATCAACTATCGTGTCGAGAAGAATAACTATTTGCCGATATCGGGTACAATGGTAGTTCCTGAAGATGAATCTTCATTAACGAGGGACTTCACAATGCTGAGATTGGCTGCTGATGAAATATTCACTATCGATAATATTCTGTTTGAATTTGCCAAAGCTGATCTGCTTCCAGAGTCTTACAGAGTAATTGACCCGATAGCAACGATGATGAAGAATAATCCGAGTCTGAGGATAGAGCTTGCCGGTCATACCGATATTGTCGGGAGCAGAGAAGTTAACATGCGTCTTTCCCGGGATCGTGCTCAATCTGTAGCCGATTATTTAATTGGTCAGGATATTGATCGATACCGGATAGAGATCGAAGGATACGGTTTTGACAGACCAATAGCAGATAATGATACTCCGGAAGGGAGAGCATTGAACCGCCGGGTTGAGATGACAATATTGGGTATTGAATACCTGGATGAGGAAGACGACGATCCGTTTATTTTCGACAATATGCTCATTCCCAGAAACACCCCATATCTTGTCAGACCGGTACAACCAACTGATTATTTAGCAATAGAGGAACTTCCAGCGGCAACGAAAGAGCATCTGCTTGCTCTAGTGATCGAAGCTATGGGAGACGAAAAAGCCAATCTAAAGGTTGATCTCTTATTAGATAACGGAACGATTCAGTCATTAAAGCTAACAGTTCTGGAAGGTCATCTCGCTGAGGCAACAATTTCAGAAATCAATAACCGGCTGCTTGGATGGAAATTGCAGGTAGAAGGAACTTTTGTACATTCTTTGGTTGTTGAGAATATGTAGTATGTTTCCACAAAATCTCTTTATTGCCCGGCAATATTGAGTTAAAGTTGTGAAAGATATAAACAATTTAGCCCGAACCTTTTGGTTCGGGCTTTTTTGTATGCCGATTCTCAATTTATACTACATTTTCGAAGACCTGAAGAGATGCCATATGTTGAAGAGTTGAAATATGATTTGCAGGTTTAAAGGTGCTACAAGAATCAATAAAGCTTAGTTTTCATTTCAAGTGACCTGATTGATAGCCGGCTGATAGAAAACCTGATTTGTTCCGCTGGCGTAATAATTTCTCACTGCCTGTTTTTTCCAGTAATTTATTCACCAGCAATGGCTGTTGGTCAAAATGCGATTTTATGTCTTTAGGAGCGGATGGGTGTTAAGGGATAATCAGAGTAGTTTTGAAATATTAGCCTGAAACATCTCTTCCTGTTTTTTTGACTGAAAATGCCAGAAACTCTTTCCATCGATAAAGGGGATTCCTTGAGCAGCACACTTCTCTATAGCTTTTGTCGAGCCTTCACAGTAAGGCAAATCTATCAATTTGCCCGGTAATGATAAACCTGTTACCTTGAAGAGATCTTCATTTTTCATACCTAAGGGTGTACAATTGATGATCAGATCGAAAAATTTTCCTTTTATATCAGAAAGCGTTAGGAACTCTACTCTATATTTTTCAGCGATTATTTTCAAAGCTCCTACGTTTCTTCCTGAAATTTGAATTCTTTTCAGATAAGAAAACTCCTCAATAAAGCATTGTGCCGAAGCTCCTGAACCCCAAACAAGAATAGAAGAATGCTTATCAATTTCTAGAGAACTGAGAGCTTTTTGGAAGGCTTCACGATCAGTGTTCTGAAACAATTCAGGGCTGTTGAGGGGAAGCTGTTCTTTACGGTCGGTTTTTACAGAAATTAGATTTATCGGCTTATCCGGAACGTTGAATAGTTTTGGTAAATCGGTTTTGCAGGGCATCGTAACGGAAAAGCCGTAAAAACGGATCATTTTATTCATCTTCTGCAACCATTGCAGAAAATCCTGAGAGTTTCTAACAGGGAGGGGAAGGTAAACTATTTTATCGTCAAGATGTCGTAGTCTTTGATTATAATATTTCAGTCCCAAGGAATCATAGACCTGCTCTCCCCCAATGATGCCCCCTATAAGGGTATTCTCGTCAAGCTGCCGGGAACCAAAAAGTTCATATTCTTCAGGATGGAGTTGTTCGGGAGAAGTTTCAAATCCCGGCAAACCCGTAAATGTTCCCTTTGAACCAAGCAATTTCCAGAAGATCCTGGATAGTTTCCCCAAGTATCCCGTTCCGCATAGTAACAAGGGATTCCGTGATCTTCTGCTTAATTCACGTAGGCATTCCAGATCATAGTAGCTTTCAATCGGCACTACGATTTTCAGGTAACGCAGCGAAAGACGGTTGGCAGATTCAATTGCAGATTCCACGGATTTGATGAGCTCAGAGGTTTCCCTATTTATGTGGAGCGAGAGGATCAGATTACTATTTGGTAACACCGGCTTATGTCGAAAATAGTTCTCCATTTCGCAATCCACCAGGCAGTTGTATTTTGCTGTCAGTTTGCTGTAGAGAGAGTATTTTTTTTCCGAAGGGAAAGGATGAATCCCCCCCTCGGAAATGTCCCTGATAGTAATAATTGTTATGGGGTCGATAGGGAAGAAGTATTCCAGGCGATCCAAAAAACCTAATGGTTCTGAAGAATAATCGAGCCGGACTTCCTGTAAATCATAACTGTAGTTTTGGAGAGCAGTAAAGGGAAAATTATCCAGAGCCGGAATGGAGAGAATATTCATTGTTTATCGCGGCTGAATTCTAAAATTATCTGCCAGATTCTCTTGAGCATTTTGCTGTCAAGCTCAAGCTTATTGCCCTTATCTTCTAATTGCCGGAAAATCTCAGCTTCTCTATCCGGTTGTTTCACAGCAATTCCCTTCTGCTTTTTCAGAGCTGCGACCTGTTCCACAATTTTATTGCGGCGGTATAGAGAGAGGAGAATATCTTCATCAATCTTATCGAGAGCTTCTCGCAGTTCCCCGAGCTCAGGAAGAGCATTCTTCAAGAGATTACGATAACTTATCGCATCTGCTAAAACTAACTTTATCATCGCTTCAGCAACAGGAATGATCCTGGGGATAAGACAGAGATCAAATCTTCCATTCAGATTTAGAGTTTCTTGTTTACCATGCCTGGTTATTGTCTGCTGGGGCAGGGAAATCGAGGGAGTTGGCTTAACCACGAATCTGAAAGAAACAGGATCCCCTGTTGTCATACCACCATAAATACCTCCGGCTTTGCCGGGTTCGGTCGATGGTGTTAAGGAGAGAAGCGGGTCATTTGCTTCACTTCCCAACATCTTACCCAAATCAAACCCTGCTCCGAATTCAATCCCTTTAACTCCACCGATGGAGAGGATAGCTTTACTGAGATTGGCATCCAACTTCTCAAATACCGGATCTCCCAATCCTCCGGGAACATTTTCAATCAGAACCTGGACTATACTTCCGACGGAATCACCCTTCTCCCTTATCTCCTCAAGAGAACTGAGCAGTTGCTTATATGTTGCCGGGCAGGGCCAGGATAACTCATTATTCCGGATAAAGTCCCGGTCGAAGGACACGGCTGCTATCTTACCGATAGAGAAAGGATAGACTAATATTTTTGCAGGCTTTATCATCTGATCTACCAGTGCACCTGCGGCTACCCGGGCAATAGTTTCTCTTCCGGAAACTCTACCTCCGCCCCGGTAGTCATAGATCTTGAATTTTTTATAAAGAGCAAGATCGGCATGTCCCGGGCGGAAGATATCTTTTACTGCTTCATAATCTTCAGATCTTGAATCACGATTGTAAACAAGCATGCAGATGGGCATTCCTGTTGTCTTACCTTCGAAAACCCCGGAAAGTACGACTAATTGGTCAGTCTCTTTCCGGGAGGAAGAAATTCGCCCCTTTCCCGGCTTACGACGGTCGAGTTCTTTCTGAATTTCCTTATGGGGGAAATCAATTCCAGGCTTAATGTCTTCGATTACAACACCGATTGCCGGACCGTGGCTCTCCCCAAATGCAGTTATTCCCCACAATTTACAAAGATAATTGCCCTTCATCTTACTTTACAAGAAAACTAATAAACAAGAATACTCAGGACAAGCCGATTTTGCCGATAATCCTGCGTAAGAAATAATCAATGCAGTTAAATAGTCTATTGCCGGCAACCTGTTTACCACCTTGATAATCTTTCAGGGTTTTAACAACAGGTACTTCTTCTTTCGCATTTTTCTGTTTTAAACTGAAAATCTGCCAGGACATCTATACCTCCCTCTATATATTGGTACACTCTCATAATACCGGCAATTCTGGAAACTACGCTAAATAGTCAATGAAAAAAACACTATGGTTAGCTCAGAGCAGTAGAAATCGGTTTTGCCCTTAGATCTTTTATCAGATTATGAGTAAATCGGGTTCAGGTTGAGCAAAACATTGACAACTACCACTGACCTTTTTTTTTGGAAGAAAAAAAACGGATGAACAACATGCTCATTAAAACTATAGCAATCGGATTAACAATAGCATTCTTATCGTTAAGCGGTTTAGGTGCAAACTCAATATTTTCCTTTCATGGCTTCCCGGTTCATGAAAGCAGCAGCGATCTTTACGGGACAGGAATGGGTGAGACCGGAATTGGAGATGTTTTCCGCAAAAATACAGGCTTTCTCAATCCTTCTCTCTCCACGACGCTGAATCAGGTCTATTTTTCAAGCGGACTTGTATATGGTCTCTACTATTATTACGATGATCAGGATAATGAATTCCGCAAAGACGGGCTCCATTTCCCCTATTTCAATGTCATCATTCCCTTGAAACGACACCGGATAGGTTTTGATTTTACCCCTGTCCTTTCCGGTAATTCCGATTTTTACAGTTACGATAACGAAATTGATATCGACGGTTATCTTTTTCAATATAATGAGATCAATAAAGTTCGTTCTTATCTTTATAAAGCTTCTTTGCTCTACGCTTATAAACATCGTATAGCTGATGCCGGGATTTCTTTCGATTATTATCTGGGACACCGGTTTAGAGCCTGGTCTCAGGAAGATAACGGAACTGAAGCGGCATATTCAATCGATTCTAAATATGAATTCAACAAAACCTTCCGCAATCCGGGAGTAACGATTGGTCTAAACCGCAGGATGGGAAATCTATCCCTGGGGATAATGTACAGAAAATCGGTGACCATGAAAGGTGATAAGGAATTAGTCACCCGTCACTCTGTCTATGATTTAGGAGAGAGCAGCTTTGATCTTCCGGATAAAATAGGCTTCGGATCTGCTTTCAGACTTACAGACAATTTCCGTCTGACCACTGATCTCGAATATGATTTATGGAGCAAAACCGACTCTTATGAGGATCCTTCGGATACTTACAAAGTTGCTTTCGGTTTAGCTTTTGAACCTTATTGGGGGGATGAAAAATGGTATAAGAATATTCCCTTAAGAACCGGTGGCTATTACCGAATCCTTCCCTTTCAGGTTAATGGTAATGATCTGTCGGAGATGGGTGTGACTTTTGGCTTTACTTTGCCCTTGCCTTCACCAAATGCGCAGTTAGATTTTGCTTTCAAATATCTCATCCGCGGGGACAGCGGGAAAAACGGCTATCAAGATAAGAATATTCTCTTTGGCATAGGATTATCAGGATTTGATTTTTTCCGGAGCAGACCGAGGAAGATTGAGCACCGTGATATTCCAGAAGCTGAATTCGAGGGGTTCAGATAATGCTCAAATGGTCAATAACGAAAAGAACGACCCCCTCTTTACCTGACCATATCAGTAATCTAAAAAATCATTTGGATAACTATGACTATGGAGAGGTAGAGCTTTACGAATATTCTGGTTTCCCCATTCCCAGTGAAAAGATAATGAAAGATATGGAGAGAGCAGTTAACCGCATTATCAAGGCTGTCAGAAACGGAGAGAAGATCATCATCTTCGGCCATGATGACCTTGATGGGATAACCAGCACCTACGTACTTTTTGATTTTCTTTCCAGCATTGGTTCTCGCTCTCATTACTACTACATTCCCAACCGGCTGCGGGAACACCACGGTATTCAGGATTCGTTTGTAGAGAGAGTGAAAAGGGATGGTTATGATCTGGTAATTACAGTAGATGGGGGAATTACATCCATTGAGGGAGTAGAAAAGTTAAATGCCCTCGGATGCGAGACTATCATAACTGATCATCATCTTGTGCCGGAGAAACTGCCCAACGCTTATGCTATTGTTAATCCTAAACAGGCTGATTGTCCGTATCCCTATGATATGCTGGCGGGAGCCGGTATCTCTTTCTTTCTGGTCAAGGCTTTGGCAGAGAAGCTCCAGGCTGATATAGCGGAAAACTATATCATCTGGACAGCGATCGGTACGATAGCCGACAAAGCACCAATGACCGGCGTTAACCGGGTTTTATGCCAGATCGCTTTAGACAGATTGCACACAACTGCCGATGAAACACTGGTTTTATGCCCCGGTTATTACTCCATAAAGGACGATTATTTTTCCAAGATGTCCTTTATCGGTAACATAATCAAACTTTTCAATAACGGCAGAGCGGATGCCGGAGAGAACACAGCTCTTTATCTGCTCTTAGCTCCGGGATACAAGAAGAAAGATCTGATTGCCTCTTTGATCCCCAAAAAGAATGAATATGAAAACACCTTATCCAAAATAAAGAAGATCATAGACAGCAAATTACCTTCCGGAGAAGAACTATGTTATATTTTCAGTGACGACAATGACCTAATTCCCTATGTTTTCCTCGGTTGGGCAGCTAATTACCTGACATATCTATACAGAATACCTGTCATAATGCTGAAAAAAATAGGAGAAACCTATTCTTGTGAAGCGAGATGTACTGATGGGTTTAACCTGATAGAAGCCTTTAATTACTGTAGTGAAGCTCTTGAGCAGTTTGGAGGACATGTTAAGGCAGCCGGTTTCAAAACAGACAGCACAAAAATTGCAAGATTCAAAGAGTTATTCAGGGAGTATGTTGAGAGAAATCGGGAAGAGATCAGCAGTCGTCGTGTTATCACCATCGATGCTGTAATTGAGGAAGATGAGCTTCAGGAACTGCCGGACATAGTCAACCGCTTTGCACCCTATGGAGAAGGAGCTAACGAACCAGTCTTTCTGATAAGAGATTATCAAATTGAAAAACTGCTCGATTCCAATTGTCAGCTATCCTTTAAAAAATACGAACCGGATAAAAAATATGACATCGTTTTTTCCTTTAAACCCGATGGTAAATACTTGATTCTCGATTTTGAAGAAGCAGGTGGGGATGGAAAGTGATTTCAGGGGTAGTTACCAAAATCGGAGATTTTCAATAGACAATAACTTTTATAATATGTATTGAATGAGGAATAAATGTTTATCAGAAATGATTTATGTGATCTTTGCGGAAGTTGTGTTGCTGTGTGTCCGGTGGATGCTATAAGTATCGAAGAATTCTCTGCTGCAATCGCTGAAGATATTTGTACAAAATGCGGTAACTGCCGGATCGTCTGTCCGGCTCGAGCGGTTTTTGAGCAGGAAGAGAGCTGAGTGAACACTATGACGTGGTATCTGCTGGCTGAGAAATGTGTTAGAGGATGGAAAACTAAAGATGAATAATGCAGAGTATGATGTAGTAGTAGTTGGAGCAGGACCTGCTGGTAGTGTAACGGCACGCTTTGCAGCAGAGAACGGAGCATCGGTATTAATGCTGGAAAGAGACAGGGAAGCGGGAATTCCGGTAAGGTGTGCTGAAGGTATTTCCAGCGGGGGTTTGGATAAGTTCATTGATATAGACAAACGCTGGATTGCTGCTGAGATTTCAACAGCCCGCTTATATACTCCTGACGGGAGGAGTATGGATATGAAGAGCGAGGTGATGGGGTACATTCTGGAAAGAAGAATTTTTGATAATGCTCTCTGTGATATCGCCTGCAGTAAAGGTGTGGTTATGAAGACCAAAGCCAACGTCACCGGGATAGTGAAAAACGAAGACCGGTCAGTTACTCTTTTTTACAAATACCTTGGCAAAGAGTACCGGGTTAAATGCCGCATTGTCATCGGTGCCGATGGGATAGAATCAAGAGTAGGGAGATGGTTTGGCTTAAAAACAAATCTGAAATTAGAGGATATTTCTTCCAGCGTGCAATATACTTTGAATAATATCAAGGTAGAGAAACATATCATCTCATTCTATTTCGGAACTAAAATTGCCCCCGGAGGCTATGCCTGGATTTTCCCCAAATCTGAAAACAGTGCCAACGTCGGTGTCGGGGTTGCCGGAAGTTTTGCCAAAGAGAAAGGGGCGCAGGAATATCTGGACGAATTTGTCGAGAGAACATTTCCCAATGCCTCTAAAAGCTATACTGTCTATGCCGGTATTCCGATAACCACAACTCTACCGGAGATAACAGCCGATAATCTCATGCTTGTGGGTGACGCGGCGCATCAGGTCAATCCGATTACCGGGGGGGGGATCAAGCAGGCCATGATAGCCGGGAAAATTGCCGGAGAGACGGCAGCAGAGGCTATCAGGAGGGGAGATTTTTCGGTTAAAGCCCTGAAACAATATCCGCAAAGATGGGAAAAAGCACTCGGAGCCAGGCACAGATTCATGTATTCGATCAAAGAAAAGGTGCTGTATGCTTCCGATGAAAGATTGAATAAGATATCGAAAATGTTCGAAAACACTTCCCCCAATATGATATCTCTTACCGATCTGTTTAAACAGGTGATCAAGGGTGATCCAAAATTGATTGCTGATATGGCAAAAGCTTTCGTAGTCAGCAAATTACCTTTTTAATATACCGAGAGTAACTTCTAATAAAACCGGGAAGGATTGTTCCTGTTTTTTAGGTAATCTTTCTCTAGTAAAAAGATGGAATGAGAGATACTGACTGGAAACCGAAAAGGTATTAACAGCATGAGCAAAGGAATCATACTAACCAGAAGAGAGATCAAAGAATTATACCGTAAATCCATTCATATCGGTTCGCTCATCCTTCCTTTATCCTATCGTTATATCCTTGGGTATAACAAGATCCTGGCTATCGCTATTCTCTTTCCCCTGGCATTTGCTTCCGTTGTTGTTGAGATCATCAGACTGGAAAACAGGACGGTTAAAAGAGTTTTCTACCGCTTATTCGGAATAATGATGAGAAAACATGAAGTGGCTAATTTGACCGGAGCTTCATACCTGCTGACTTCAGCTGTTTTTTCAATAGCTCTTTTTCCCCGCGAAATTGCCTTTGCGGCTCTTTCCTTTCTCTCTCTGGGAGATACCCTTGCGGCAATAATCGGAATTCGTTACGGTTCGCGAAAGATCAAAGGCACATCCAAGAGCCTGGAGGGATCAATTGCCTGTTTTACCTCCTGTTTTGCCTATGCCTTGATCTTTGGCTTGCATCCGGGGATGGCTCTTGTCGGCGCGATTTCGGCAACGATTTCCGAACTGCTCAACATACCGATCGATGATAACGTCAAGATCCCAATTTTTAGCGGGATAATAATGTCATTAGCATCAATTTTTATACCCATAACCCTGCGTTAGTTTTACAAATCAGAATAAAAGGGAGCTTGCCATGAAGATTTCTTTTGTCATTCCGGTGTATAACGAAGCCGAAAGCATTGAACAGCTTTACCGGGAGATTTCGGCTGAGATGGATGATCAGGAATATGAAATACTTTTCATTGATGACGGCAGTTATGATAAAAGCTATTCCATCCTCCAGGCTTTGGCTGCTGAAGATAAGAGGGTGAAAGTCATCAAATTCCGCCGTAATTTCGGGAAAGCTGCTGCTTTACAGACAGGCTTCTCTAAAGCAACCGGAGACGTAATCATTACAATGGACAGTGACCTCCAGGATAATCCCCAAGAGATAAAACCTTTGCTCAGAAAACTCGATGAGGGGTATGATCTTGTTTCCGGCTGGAAGAAGAAAAGACAAGATCCGCTGGGAAAGAGGATAGCCTCCCGTTTTTTTAATTTCGTTACCTCACTCTTTTTTAAACTCAAGCTTCATGACTTCAATTGCGGTTTTAAGGTCTATCGTTCCGAAGTGGTAAAGGAACTTGATATCTATGGTGAAATGCACCGCTATCTTCCGGTCCTGGCAGCTTCTAAAGGATTCAGAGTTACGGAGTTAGAGGTTGCCCACCGTCCAAGAGTCCACGGTAAATCCAAATACGGGGGAGAAAGGATCTTGCGAGGGTTTTTTGATCTGCTGACGGTAAAACTCATCACTCATTACACCCGCAGTCCCCTTTATCTCTTTGGCGGGCTCGGTTCTCTCTTTACCATTTCAGGAATACTTATCGGTTTATATCTCTCATATTTAAAGTTTTTTGCCGGAATGCCATTATATAACCGGCCTCTGCTCTTTATGGCTATTCTGTTCATTATGATCGGCTTACAATTCTTCTCTATCGGTCTGATAGGGGAATTGGTCGTCAATCAGAGCAGAGAGCTTGTCAGAGGGAAAAACCTCTCGATTGAAAAAATGACAAATCTTACCCCTAAATCTCGAGAAATTTAAACTGATTAAGAGAACCTTGGAGTTTGTTATACGAATATACCAACGGAAATTAACCTTTGATACTTTGTTTTGACTTAGGAACCCTTTATATACTTCTCTATCTGCTTTGATTTCCAATTCTTTACGACGTAGTCTTTAATAATCTACAAAATAAAATGAAGTAATACTTGACGGAATAGACAAAATATACAGACTTGTAATTGTTTTGAAGTTTTTGTGAGCATGTGACTCCAGAATGCTTCTAATAGGTCATGTTATGAAGAGAGAATCGAAACGATTTGAATATGATATTGTTAAAGCGATTTAGCGAACTTGAATAAAATCTTCGAACGGTTTCGTTATATGTAGAATCCTTTCAGAAGTTATGAGAATAAGGGATTTTGTTGAGTTTAGGGCTGTATTGAGCCAAAGACCAGAAACTAAGTAAAGAAAAGGTAATTTAGTAAATAAAAACCCAAGATAGACTAAATAGCTGATCTTTTCAAAGAGCATGTTGTGATCTTACTCTGTTTGAGTAGTGAATGTTGTACAGGTCAGATATATATACTGGCCGAAGCCGCAATATAACCTTTAGAATGAGCTATTTAGTATCGCGTTTATTATGACAAATCCTATCAAGCTTCGTATAGATTTCTAATATTGGTTTTGGAAATTTGTTCAGATATTTGGTAATAATCCCTGAGCCGATCTTTTTTCTCTCTCGGCAGCTACTTTTGTAGAATGAAAGTAACAAAAGGACAGAGGTTTTTTTACGACATTATGCTTAAAAAATTGGTTTAGGCAGCTCGAAACCTTTTAGGATTTCACCATTATCATATTAGCGTTGAAATCAGCACTCATTTTATCGTAAGGGCTGCAAAAAAATCAGTTCAATGTAAAACTTGCTGATGTCTTGATTTCTCTGTAGTTTATGAACATTGTGAACTCTTTTGTGATCGATGAAAGACAAAAGCTGTTTGAACTGTGAGTAAATAATTTATCTGGTTGTTAGGAAGTGTATAGAAAACATACAAAACTTACTATATGGGAGGTATTATGAAAAAAATAGGAGTATTCCTGTTTTTGTTTGTTATTACATCGGCTGTTTATTCTTATGAGTTGAAATATGTCACTCACAATGGTTTTAGTATTGACCCTGGGAAGAGTACGGAGTTGAACATCTTTATTGAAACGGATAATCCTAACCATAATTGGAGATTGCAGATTGATACAGGGATTCCTGCGAAATGGAATAATATTTATTCTTCCGGATTTGCTCCTGTGAATTTACTTCCAACAGACGAAGATAATTTATATAAGGTAACAACAACTGCGGGACAGCCAATTGTTTTACAGACGTTAACTGCAGAACCATTTTTAGAAGAGATTATAATACACTTTAAAAGGTCTGGTATTTTTTATAGCGGATATAAAGCAGTACTAAAAATCATTGTTGATAAACCTTTTTCGGAAGAATTTCTAACAATTCAGCAGCAAGAGCAATTAGCTACAAGATACATGCCTATTCTTAGAATGGATGATGGTTCAAATTGTGATGAGCCCGAACAGTTTGTCCCCAAAGAAGTCAATTTACTACTCAATAACAGCAGTATTTATAGAAGACGTTTTAACATTCATGGAGATATGCTCCTAAATCCCGAACTGGTTATAGACAGTGCTTCTAAAGAGAATATAGCAAAATATAGCATTTCAAATTGGCATTATTATCTGCTTAATTGGGTCAACACATCCTATTTCATCAATCTCAATATCGATAACCTTCCTTGCCCAGTTTTCTATCCTACGCTATATCAGAACACGATAAGAGATTGGTATAATCAAATTAAGGATCAATACAACACTCAATTATATGCATCTTTTTTTGATTATGAAGGGAAATTTGTGGTTACATATTACTTCTTTTATTTGCATGATAGGAACGCAGGCTTAGGTGATGTCATTTATGATCCAGTTGTGGGGCCAATATTCGGAACACGCACTAGCCATCACTTGGGAGAGTGGGAAGGAATGTCTATTGTGTTTGACAGGAATACTCTGCTTCCAATAGAAGCTGCCACTTCTAATCATACAGCTTCTCACTGCGGCAGAAGAAGACCATGGAAAGCAATTGAAAAGATAGGAGATCACCCGGTTGTGTATGTCGCTAATGGAGCGCATGCTTCTTTCTTCCATCCCGGCATTTCTGATAATGAAGGAGGCTCACCTTTTGATTTTCATAATGGTGACGGTATGTGGGTAGTCCCGACTACAGTTACAACGACTGATATTACCGACTATTGTATATTATACGATTATGTTGAACCCAATACAACAGAAATCGAGTGGTACGGTAATTCAGGAGGAGCCCAGCTTGAAATCTTACCACGCGTTGCTTATGTTGACACTGACAGCTTAAGCAACTTCTGGCATCTATTTTCTGGAATATGGGGGCAAGATACTTCGCTGATAATGCCCCGTGATGATCCAAGAGCAAGGGCATTGGCATCCAGTCCAAGAGGACCATTGTTTTGTAAAAGCAAAAATCATTTAGAAGACACTTCAGGAATCAAATGGTATAATCCCTTAGAATGGACAAAACAACAAGCATCGGATACAATGTATATAGCCATTGATTCTAATTATGATATTTATTCATCAAGTGTTCATGATCGCATACCTTTTCCGGTTCAGTTCAATAATTATGGAGTTTACCGAGATACAACATTGATTGAGTTGGATCATTATATGTGGGAGTTTGGCTGTGGAGATGATCATTCGATGATTCAGAATCCTAATTATACTTACCAAACACAAGGAAGTTTCTCCATTACTATTCATGGGACTAAACAAAGGTTTGCTGATAGCGAAATACCCGGTCGTTACTATCATAGAGACTATTATCTCCGGCTTCCGAAATATATAAATGCATCCGATTTCGATTTAGCAGAAACAACATTAATCAATATCAATGCTCAACGATTCCCTGAATTTGTTTATAGTACCGTGGCAGTGGATTTGACAAGGCGAGATATACCCATTCTTAATGAATCAAATTTCAGGTTATTCGAAGACGGAATTGAACAGACTAACTTTTTTAATGTGGTTCCTCCGGCAGAGGGGGGAGGTTCAAGATTAGTTGATATTGTGTTTATTATGGATAATAGTGGCAGTATGGGACCCTATATAAATGCAGTCTCTGCCAATGTCCATAGTTTCCTTAATGATCTAAACCAATCAGGAGCAGATTATGCCTTGGGATTAACTCGCTACGGGCAAAATGCTCAAGGAGGTCTTCCAATAATTGAAGACAATGGAGTACTTACAACAGATGGTTTGTATTTTCGTGACGGTGTTTGGACAAGAAATGAGACTTCCGGTGGGTTTGAACCAGGTTATTTTTCGATTGTTCAGAGTGTGGCTGGTTTTGTCTGGCGACCCGGTTCTCAAAAGATAATTATTATAGTAACTGATGAAACAGCTGCCCAGGGCTCTGGACCTGGTTATGCTTTAAACGATGCATTAATTGCATGTACTACTGATAACGTTATGTTATTTGCTTTAACAATAAACTCTCTATTTGGTGATTTCACCCCGATAGCAGATGCCACTTACGGGGGAGTATATAATATATATGATGATTACGAAGAAGTCTTATTGTCAATATCAGATATTATTACTTCAAATTACATCATATATTACCAACCAACGAATACGAGCTTTGATAATGTTGAAAGAGAAGTAGAAATCCGGACAGAATGGGGAAATGAAGAATCAGTTGTATTTGGTTCTTATACACCCGGTTCTTATGTAGTGATTAACAGAACTGAGAATACTACTGATATGGATGGTGAAGGTCAACCAGCAGATCAACCTTTGTTCATACAAGTTGATATTGAAGACCCGGTTTTTCGTAATTCATTAGATATTACTTTGTATTATCGTCATGCTGGTACGGGAGCTTATACAGGTATTCCGATGGAAGTAGTTGATAGCTATCGGCAATTCACTCGTTGGCAGGGAACTATACCCGCAGCATCTGTTCAGTATCCTTTTGTTAGTTATTATATATCTGTCTTTGATGAAGTAAGGACAGTAACTCTTCCTTCTCTTGAGCCGATGACTAATCCCTTCGCTATTAGTATCCAGCCTAATGAACCACCCCAAATAGATCATACTCCTGTTCTATCTTCAAACTATTATTCTCCTGTTGTGATCAGTGCAGTTTTTTCTGATGATACTGATTATCTTGCTGAAACGAAGCTCTTTTACAGGCAATATGGAAGATTGACATATACTTCTATTGACATGTTACCAAACAACAACAATTATACAGCCTTTATCCCTGCGAATATCATTTCGAATGTTGGTGCCGAGTATTACATCAAAGCAACTGATAATCATGGAGCTTCCCGTCATTCTGGTTTCCCGGATGATCCTCATTATATTTATGCACTCGAAGAAGGAACAGTAATAGCAGGCGGCAGTATATCCGCTTCCCCTTGGACATTGGCAAATTCTCCCTATCATATTTTATCGGATATTGTTATACCTGAAGATTTCACTTTGGTTATCGAAAGCGGAGTAGAAGTAGTCTTCAATGCTCAGTCAAAAATGAGTGTTTTGGGAACTCTGATAGCCACAGATGCTCACTTCCGAACCAATAATCCATTGTTAGGCTGGCTCGGCATCTATTTTAACACAAGCAACGATATGAGCCTTTTACAAAACTGTAGTATTGAAAATGCCCGACAGTCTATTACTGTTGAAGACACGGATCTGACGGTAAACGGTTTGACAATAGACAAGGAATTCGAATATCTAAACGAAGCTGGTGTGTCAATAACCGGTAACAGTAATGGTAACTATCAGGGTGTTAGTATTAACAACTATAATCGAGGGATAGTAATAAGTAATACCGGAACAAGGACATCTTCGACTCCATCATTTGCCGATCTCCGTTTAATGAATCCTCTGTCATATATTGATTCTAAAGGAATTACTGTTTCCGGTTCTGTGATACTTACACTTGACGTTGCTGTCATTAATGATTATGAAACCGGAATTAAATATACCGATGCGCAGAGAAGCAGAATGATCCGTACAGCTCCAACATTCACGAATGTTTCAATTCGCCTTATTAACAGTACTTCTCGCAATAATAATCCAATTGGTTTTTATCTGGAGAATCTTGCCGGTGTCACGATTGAGAGGAGCATAATCTATTCTTCAGAGAGTAGTTATAACAGGTATAACATTTTGGATGCAGAGGCAATACACCTGTGTAATGTCAACAATGCCATGATACAGAATAATACAATTTGGGGAATCAATAGAGGTTTGGTTGTAGATAATTCTACTGTAGATACATTCTCTCACAATATCATCTGGGTGGATGAAGCAGATGGTTTAGCAAATCCAATTGTTCCCTTCGGTTCAGTGGAAGTTGATAATAGCTTAATTGCTTTTAATAATGGCGTTTATCCAGGAGAAAACAACTGGAATGTTGATCCGTTATTTGTTGGTCCTCATCAAGGGTATTTTTATCTGAAATTTCGCAGCCCAATCAAGGATGAAGATATTGGTGCCCTCGGTTGTGATTTTGATTTTCTTGTTTGGTATTATCAAGAATACAGCAATCAATACCCCGAAGCACTGAATCATACTTTACATTATGGATGGAACCTCATCGGAGTACCAGCTTTGACTAATGTAACCGGAGTTCCACCTACTCCGCAATATATTTTTGGAGATTATCTTGATCCCTTCTTTGATAATCCTTACTATTCTTCTATCGTTCAGATGAATCTACTCCCTTCTCAGACAATTAATATAACAGGAGACTACGGTTTGGATTATTCCGGGAGTTATAATGTCCCGTCGGGTATTTTCCCAATGATGGGTTATTGGGTACGAAATTATGGTCTCGAGACAGAGATGTATGTTAATGGATTTTTTGATTTCGGAGAGTATCTTATTAATCTGCCCGGAATAAATGATCCTTACAATGGTTGGTATCTCTTGGGTAATCCTTATGATGTTTCGATATCTTGGGGAGATGGTATGGAATGGGTTAATAACAACGATGGGGCAACATTTGCTGTTGTATATCGACTAAATCAAGAACATAATGCTTATCAATATCAATACATTTTAGATAACAATCAAGATCAGATCGAACCCTGGGAAGGATTTTTTGTCAAAGCGACTGATCCTAATTCCCAGATAAAATTTGAGTATCCGGGAGTTACAAGAGTTTCATCATTTTCGCAAAAGAAATTGATAACCACTAATAATCAGCCTGAATCGAAGGGTGAGGAAGGAATAGAAGATTCTTACGAGGAATGGTTAATATTTATCAAAGCTTTGAATGATGAGTGTATGGAGATGCTTGTTGTCAGTGCCAATGAGGTAGCATCTGATGGTCTCGACTCTTATGATGTCCCTAAGCTTCCTTCACTTCCTTTTCTCAGTACTAACAGATTTGATTTCAGTATAGATAATCGTGATTGGGATAATCAGGCTGGTTTATATGTCCGTGACACTAAAGCACTGGATAACAATTCATGGAATTGGAATATTCTTCTTGATATTTCACAATTTTTGGACGAAGAAATTACCGATGATTTTGTAGTTATTTCTTTTGAAGAAGAGGTGAATGTTCCCGAGGGTTACAGTTATTCTCTCATCAATCTTGAAAGTGGAGAAGCTATTGATCCTTCTGTTGAAGAACTTGTTATTGATGTTGCGCAAATCATTCAGGATTTAAACAATGATTCAGATCAAGTAATACATCCTGAGATGCTTCACATACCACTACAGTTAGTGATCATAGGAAACGATTTAGAAACTGAAGATACCCATAATCTCGTGATGTTTTTGCAGAACTATCCTAATCCTTTTAATCCCGATACAAGAATAAGTTTTGCAATAACGAAAGATAGCCATGTTAAGCTTGAGATATTCAACATTAAAGGACAACGAGTCACCACTCTGGTCGATGAGTATCACAAAGCTGGTACTTATTCAGTTATCTGGGATGCTCAGGACAATTATAGCCGAACAGTTGCCTCCGGAGTCTATCTTTATCGATTAACAATGGATAGAGAGGTGATTAACAAGAAGATGCTGTTTGTAAAATAAACTGTCTCATAGTGGTAATATCAGACCTAAACATATACTAAGAAACTCAATGCTTTAAGCTGAAAAAACCCTGTGCAAAAGCAACACAATTGCTGATGTACAGGGTTTTCAGGATAGTTTTAATAAGAATTAATCCTTTAACGGTAATCATTCAAAGATTTGCTTGGTGAGTAATCTATGTAATTCTTTGAAAGTGTTTTATCCCAAATAATGCAGTAGAGTTTTGATTATCGATTGAAATCTCCTTTTTTTGAATCAGAAATCCTGCTTCTAAGCCGGTATTTCTTGCCTTGAATTTTCAACTGCATTGCAGTTAAAATTTAAGAAGATAAGTTCAATCTTTTCAATAAGTTGTAGAAATTTGCTTTTCCGTTTC
>CAYXFD010000005.1:0-128145 GCA_964464175.1 uncultured Candidatus Cloacimonadota bacterium
GAAGGCTTTTTCGTATTCAGAGCTTCCAGCTCTGTTTTTAGCAAGGCAAGGGCAGGGACGCCCTTGTTACAATAAAATAGACAGGGATTGAGAGACTTAGCGTCTGCTTCCCCGGTTGAATTCCTGCTTCGCAGATGAACAAGTTCAATTCCAAAGGGCAGGCGGAGCTACTGTCCGACGAACGAAACTACTATCGTAGAGACGTGGGCACACCCCGTCTTGGTGCTGATAACCGGGAAGGGGAGAACTCCACAAAGACTAAGCTATACTTTGCTGAAAACGTATTCGGAATAAAATGGAACTGAAAGTAATTATAACCCTCTCCCGCATTCTCGATGTTAGCTAACTTTATTATTTCTTCCGCTCAGGCGGGGCATGCCCCGCCTCTACCCTGAAGTTCTCAGTTGATCTGCGCTGATCAGTTTTTGGGTGGTTAGCCGTGTTTCTTTTACTTTAACTACCTGCTTTCTCATCCGAAGGCTTTTTCGTATTCAGAGCTTCCAGCTCTGTTTTTAGCAAGGCAAGGGCAGGGACGCCCTTGTTACAATAAAATAGATAGGGATTGAGAGACTGAGGAACTGCTTCCTCGGTTGACGAACGAAACTATTCTCGTAAAGACGTGGACACGTCCCGTCTTGGTGCTGATAACCTGACTTTTTCAGATATTCTATATTCCATTATACGATGTTAAAAATCTGTGCTTTCGCTACTGCCGGAGAGCTTTTCTTTGATTCTTTCTTTTGGCGGTCCAAAAGAAAGAATGTAATGAATTATAATCATGTCCTTGTGTGTCGATATTTTTTTTATCGTCATGGGCGTTTCTTTTGATTACAGTTCCTGACCGGCATTGAGCGAAGCGATAATGCAGGTCAGGAACAAAATCATTTTGGGGTGGCGGGCGGGTATAGAAAAAAACATTCTCTCCGGTTGAATCCTGAACCCGGCTAATGATTTTTATTGACATTTTACTGCCTCAAATTCCTTATCAGAATAAACGTGATAATAAAAAGCGTGGATAACACCCGCTACAACGGGAGGAAATAGATGAATTTTTGTCTTTGTTATGTTTGTGCCGGAGAGCATCATACTCCCCGTTTCCTGCGGATCCGCTCAGCAATGAGGAACATTACTGAACAGGCAAACCTGTGGATCATTAATAACAATTCTTAAGGAGTCAGTTATGAAAATACTAATATGTTTTATCCTGTTGCTAACCATGAGCTTCTCACTTTTGGCTCAGGAATATGATGTTACAATCAGCTTTAATCCCAATGAGCAGTTTTACAATGTCCTCCGTGTAGCCAGTTTCGATACGCAGGCACCCCAAAATCAGCCGACATTCTTCAGGGTAAGTGCTGTCGTTAATAATCCTGTTTCCCAGCCAGATCTCCATTATTCACTCAAAATGGATTCTGTCTATCTTATCGATCCCGGTACCAGGGCAAGATTTAAAGGGGATCTCTCGGCAGGGACTCATCCTAATTTCTTCACAAACAGAGACGTCTTTGCCGAAGGGGGTTCGGATCTCTTCGAAGCTATCGACCCTATTTCTGTCAGTCAGATTCTGGATAACGTCCCGCACTTGAGAGATGTTATCCTGAATACCGGTCTCTTTCCCGACGGCAGATACATCTTTACTGCTCAGTTTTTTAACCGGAATACCAGCGACCCTGTCTCCAACGAAGCGGAATTCCGCTTCACCGTAAGAAATCCCGGCGGTATCTTTTTGATCAGTCCCGGGGTAGCCTTAGGAGGAAGAATTCCGCAAGTCAGCAGTATGCCTTTGAATTTTATCTGGTCGAGTAATCTCGCCCGCGGCACTGATAATCCCTTTCTTTTAACGGTAAAGGAGTTTGACGATCCTTATCTTCTCTCTTCCGATTTTATCGAGACAGAGGGACAGGTTGTGGCAGAAGAGATAATCGAGGGGAGTAATTTCTTTTCCGAATATCTTCCGCTGAAAGAGGGGAGATATTATGCCTGGCAGGTCACTTCTTTTCTGCATGACCCGACAGTCAGTACCCCTCCGGTCATCAAGAGTCCTTTCTATGTTTTTCAGTATTCAACGGATGCTGAATACGATAATAAAGCAGCAATAGAAGCTATCAGGCTTTATCTGCTCAGTCTGAACATTCAGTGGATTACCGAACTCCTCAATCAGGGATTCGATCCGAGCGGAATCCTTAATTATGACGGATCGGTTTTGAGCGGTCCCGGGGCAGAAGCCCTCATCAACCAGCTAAAAAACCGCCAGGTCATTGAAACCCGCCGGGTAGATTGAAAGGAGGAAAAATGAAACAGAGCATATTTATCATCGCCATACTAATTCTTTTTGCCAGCATTTCTTTTGCGGAAGAATCTCCGGTCGCCTTAACTCTCAGAATGAAGGGAGATATTACTCTGCTCCGTTCCGAATTAGAGAGCAGACTGAATGAGGGGAACCCTCTTATCAATCAGGATGTCCTGAGCAGCCTTGACGATTCTTTTGCTTTTATCAAATTTATTGATGACGGAGCTACTTTAAGGCTCTTTGCCAATAGCATCCTGACGATCAATACCGAACGGGAAGAAGAAAAGATGAATAAATCATCTTTTCTAAGGAAAGGGAACATCTTTACCAGTGTTGACGGCAGAAAAGGGAATTTCGAGGTGGAGACCCCAACCACGGTAGCTTCCGTCAGAGGAACTGAAGGTTTCATTGATGTGCAGGATGATGGCTCTACCCTGATCATCGCCTTGTCAGGTTCCTTTGCTGTTGAGAATATCATCTCCGGAAACAGAGCTCTGGTCGCTGCCGGTAACTCCTGCAGTTCCGGTTCCGACGGTCAGGTAGAGGTTTTCCCCACTGAAGATATTGACGAAGAGTGGTTAGAGGCAATCGCAGATATGCCTGATTCCGGTAATAATATCCTCAGGATTGAACTCCTCGATCAGGAAAATGAGAAAAGAACCATCGAAATAGAGCTTGAGTAATACTGATTTAGAAAACCGGATAGAGATTTCAAAAGGAGAAGATTTATGAAATACATACTTATCATTATATTGCTCTCAGCCCCATTTTTGCTCAATGCCGAACTGCTCACCCAGCATTATCCGCCTTCTGTTCTGAACAGAACCGGCGAGACAGGTATCATTCTCACCCTGCTCGGACCGAGAGATAATCTGGAAGAGGTGATTCTCTCGTACAGAGAGATTGGTCAATATACTTATCGTGAAATCGAACGGAAGCGAGAGGATATTACTTCTCAGGAAGTCACTTTTCTCCTCCCCCGCTTGGCTCCCCCGGCAGCCGGTTATGAATATTTCTTCATCATCCGGAGCAGCGAGACCCAGACTACTCTGCCCGTAAATCAACCACAGCTCAATCCCTTCCGGGTATCTATCCCGTTAACTGACACTGCTGCAGATCTGTTCATTCTCCTGAACCCGGTAACCGAGATCGAATCTGACCAGGATCTGGTTTTTGCAGTTTCATTGTATAATCTGGAAAAGATCATAGATCCTGCTTCGGTATCACTCTTCCTGAACGGAAAAGATATTACAGGGTCAGCTATCTATACTCCCCCTCTTCTCGTCTATACACTAAGTTCTCCCCGGGCTGGGATTCACAATTTTCAGGTCAGGGCTCAGACCAAAGATGGTCAGCCTCTCCAATCCCCGGTCTGGCGTTATTCGGTGGCGGCAAAAGCCACCTTCCTCGACGAACTTCCCATAGATATAGGGGGACAGGCTATCTTTAACTCTAACCTGCGGAATGAGCTGGAGAGCAATGACGAAGAAGAGACAATGAGAGCCAGAACCCGTAATGACGCCAGTCTGAGGTTGAACCTTCACGGGAGAAAGGACTGGTTTGCTTTTCGTACCCGGCTTTACCTCTCCTCCTACGAAAGCAGTTCGAAACAGGCTGTAAACCGTTTTACTCTCGGGTTTACCGTTCCACATTTCGAAATGGATATCTTTGACTCCACCCCTGATTACGGCAGCTTTCTTCTCAGTAATAACAACGTCAGAGGTGCCTCCCTGAAAGCACATTACGGAGTATTGACCCTGCAGTCTGCCTATGGTGAAACAAGCAGAGCTTTAGAGGGAAAAACACTCACTGACTCAACCTTCACCGCCGGAACATTTCAGAGACATACCTTTGCCGGAAGACTGGAGATTGGAACTCATGACTTTTTAAGTTTTGGGTTAGGTTTTGCCAAGAACAAAGACCGGACAGCATCCCTTGCCGAACAATACTATCGTTTTCCCGCTGCGGATGAAGATGAAAGCCCCGGCAGCTTACTTGTAACTCCCAAAGATAATGTAGTTCTCGGCAGCAATGTCCGCCTTGCTCTCGATAATCAGAGATTCGTCTTAGGAGCAGAGATCGCTACCAGTCTCTATAACAGCAATACTCTCGATGGTGTAATAAGTAAGGAAGAACTGGAAGAATATCTGGAGGAATCGGTTCCGTTTGATCCGGAATCGTTCGAAAGCATTATTATTATCAATAAAAATGTCGAACCGATAATTCCCAATATGGCGAGTGTCGCCTACCGTTTATACGTTAACTGGTTCATAGCGGGAAACTTTCTCAATCTTTCATATTCGGAAGTCGGGGCAAGTTTCCGCTCTCTTTCCTCCGGTTATCTGCAGAATGATGCCCGAATCCTGACCGTCTCCGACAATGTCAGTCTCCTGAATAACCAGTTACTGCTCGATGCCGGACTGAATTTGATCAGAGACAATCTTTCCGAACAGAAAAACACCACTACTACCAATACTAACTGGTATCTCCAGACAATGGTCAGACCGCGTGATCTCCCCTACCTTCGCTTAGGTTATAACCAAAACAGCTATTCCGATGATCTGAAAGAGAATGAGATCGATCAGCAGATGGGTGCCTTCAATATCGGAGCAGGGTATAATTTTGTCCAGATACCCTTTGCCACGACAACTCTCGATATTGGTATGACTTTAGCTGATGATAAGGACAACACGGAAATGAAAGCTTTCGATCAGAAAAGGACAGGCTTCCAGATCAATCTCTACAATGCTATGCGGGAGATTCCCCTGACCTCCCGGATCGGTATCAGCAGTACCAGCCAGAAAGATATCGGCGATATTAGTAATAGCTATTTCTCTTTCAGTTTCCGTAACGAATATGCTTTCTTACAAGAGACTGTCCGACCCTATCTCAACCTGAGATTCAATACCCTGGGAGGAGATCAGGATGACCAGCAGATCAGTAACTATGAACTGGGTACTATCTATCAACCCTTCTTAAGAACGACCGTCAATACAAGCTTCGAAATTATGTCCTATCAAAACAAAGAGATAGATGATCTCGATTATTCAGTTTTCACCTGGAGACTGAATATTGCTCAAAGGTTTTAACCGGTAATCTTCATTAGCTCGAAATGAAGGAGTAAACAGGATTAAACATAGAAATTGATAAACATTAGCAGATAACCTTTAACTCAGGGAAGGAATATGATAAAAAAGTACCTGCCTTATATTATCATTCCGCTTGTCATCTTTGTCGTTACTCAGATTGTCTTTCAAACGCAGTTCTGGCAATTTCTGGAAAAGAAGGCTTACGATACCCTCTTCCGCTTCCGGGGACCTTTGCCCACTACCGGTAATATCGTGATCGTTGCTGTAGATGACGATACTTTCAGCTCCCTTGATATGCAGTGGCCATTTCCCCGTGAACTATATGCCCGGATGATCAGAAACCTGCAACATGCCGGAGCTAAACAGATCATTTTCGACATCAGTTTTATCGAATCCTCTACTCAAGAGGACGATGAAGCACTGGTAGAAGCAGCAGCGGAATTCCGCAACGTAGTCTTTGCCGGAAAACTGCTCCGGGACAGAACAGACCGGTTCAATGTCATGCAATTGATCAGACCTATCCCCTTGATCCGGGACAAAGGTTTCAACTGGGGGCTTGTCAACATAAGTACCGATCTTGACGGCTTTATCAGACGCTATACCCTCTTTGAAGAATACGGTAAGGAAAGACTCTACCCGATTGGTATTGTGGGCTTGGCAAATCTCCCGGAATTTCGGTCTGACTGGAAAGATCAGATCAGTTTGGAAGATGGATATCTGAAGATAAAGGGGAATAATATCCCTACAATCTATAATAATCAGACCCTCATTCAATTCTACGGTCCTGCCGGCACCTTCCCTCATTACTCCTTCTCCAGTGTCATCGATGACAGTGATTTCCTGCTGCCCGGTATCGAGACCGAAGATTTCCAGATCAACGAATTCTATTACCTTCTGGAACGGGAGATCTTCAAAGATAAGATCGTCTTAGTCGGAGCTACTGTTGATGAGATGCTCGATACCTTTCAGGCTCCCTTTACCTCCCACCGCTTACTACCAGGAGTGGAAATACACGCGAATTTCCTTGAAATGGTCATGCAGGAAAACTATCTTGTCCGGTTTTCTCACCTGGGAAGTTTCTTTCTCCTCCTGCTATTAGCCTTTATCTGCTATTTCATTTTTACCAACCTGAAGCCGGTCTTTTCGCTCTTTCTTGCCCTGCTCTTTACCTTCGCTTATCTTTTCGCAGCCTTTCTCCTGTTTTCGGGCAACAACCTCATCCTGGCTTTATTACCCCCTCCCTTCCTGATCATCCTTACTTATCTGATCAGCCTGGTCATGCAATACATCAAAGCAAGTAAGGAAAAGAAACAGATAAAGAAGACCTTTATGAGCTATATGGCACCGGAACTGGTCAAGAAACTCCTCCAGAATCCCAAAATGGTCAAATACGGTGGAGCTTTGCAGGAAATCACCGTCCTCTTCTCCGATATCAGGTCTTTCACTACCTATTCCGAAAAGCATACACCTCAAGAGACTGTGGCTATTTTGCAGGAATACCTGACGGCAATGGTTGAGATAATTATCGAAAACCGGGGTATTCTTGATAAATTCGTCGGAGACGAGGTAATGGCTCTTTTCGGTACGCCCGTTAAACTGGAAAACTCCGCTCTGGCTGCCTGTAAAACAGCTATCCAAATGAGGATCAAACTGAATGAGATGCAAAAAGACTGGGAGAAACAAGGAAGAGAACCTTTCGAGATAGGGATAGGAATCAATACCGGCAAAGCTGTCGTCGGTAATCTCGGTTCGGAACAGATCTTCGACTATACGGCGATCGGTGATACAATAAACCTCGGTGCCCGCTTAGAAGCTATCAATAAAGAATACCAGACCCAAAACAAGATCATCATCAGCGAGTTTACCCTGGAAAAAGTCGAACCTTACATCGATTACCGCTACCTCGATGAAGTAAAAGTCAAAGGAAAAGATATCTCCGTCAAGATCTACGAACTGATAAATATCAAGGTCACTCCGGAAAAAAAGATTGATTGAATCAGAAGCGTTTTTCCTGAGCAATAGATAGGCTTTCTCCCAAGACCGGTTCTTTTATATATATTTTGATAGGTGTAAGCTCGATTACTCAGTAAAAATCCTCCCCTTAGAAGATTCTCGAGCAAAACCCGTCAGTAGTTGAAATTGGGATACTACGCTCGTTGGTATCAGCCAATGTAACTCTGTACCCGCGATCTCTCTTCTTCTAACCAACGCTTTTGGAGTTTACAGGTCTTCTCAGGGCTATCCCCTTTTCTAATCAGTATTGAATCAGAGAGGAATACCACCGGCAACTCGAACCGACTGTGGTATTCCTCTCTGGTGACCCTGACAGATGTCAGGTTATCAGTATTAATTCTTGCAGCCCTTCAGAATCCGTTTAATATAGGGTTTATCATCAATTCTTCCAGAGGGCAGTAACATTGATCATAATAAGGCTTGACAGAATTGATACCCCAAATATTATTTGAACATAAGTTCATTTAAAAGAGCAAATTATCTTTGCAGGAGATTACATGCCAAGAGGGAAAACTTTACGAGTGTTAAATGAATTACCTGTCGTCAAAGGGTTCAGACCGCTCTGGATGAAACCAAATTACAGACAGGCAGTAACGCTCTTTCTGGAAGAATATGAAGCATTGCGTTTGATAGATTATGAAGACCTGACTCATGAGCGAGTGGCGGAGAAGATGAACGTTTCCCGTCCCACCGTCACTCGCATCTATGAACAGGCTCGCAAGAAGATAGCTCAAGCCCTGGTTGAGGGGAGAAGTTTTTTCATCGAAGGTGGAGACATCTCTCTTTCGGGGACACATTATCTCTGCGAAAATTGCCGGCATAAATTTATTCTTACCGGGGAAGCTGCCGGGAAACCGGTCTGTCCAGAATGCGGGTCTGAACAATTATTAGATTTAAGTGACTGTTTTGTCCGAGGCTGCCGGCGTTGTCGTCGCTGCCGTTAAAAAAAAGACCAGGAGTAGTTATGGAAAGAAAAGTTGCTATACCGATAAGTCAGGGGAAGCTGAGTACCCATTTTGGACAAACTGAGGGTTATATGGTCTTCAGTGTGAAGGATAACCGGGTTATTGCTGAAGAGTTTGCAATTCCGCCACCTCATGAATACGGTTCACACCCCCGTTTTCTAAAGGACATCGGTTGCAATGTCGTCATCGCGGGAGGGATGGGGATAAAGGCTCAGGCTTTGATGAGAGAATTTGGTATTGATACGATAATAGGTGTCGAAATGTTACCGGTAGCGGATTTGATCGATCAGTATCTGCAGGGTAAACTGCAAAGCGGACCGAACAGGTGTGATCATTAATGAAAATTGCTATTGCCAGCGGTAAAGGTGGAACCGGCAAAACTACCTTAGCAGTAAATCTTGCTTCTTATGCCGCCCAGAGAGCGAAAGTTCTCTTAGCTGATCTTGATGTCGAGGAACCGAATAGCGGTATTTTTATCGCAGGTCATCTTCTGACAGAAAAGACTATCTTCAGTATGGTTCCGGTCTGGCAGCAAGAGAACTGCCTGATGTGCGGCAGATGTACAAAACTATGCCGGTTCAATGCTCTTCTCCAACTGGGAGAAAAGATAATCGTTATGCCTCAACTCTGTCATTCCTGCTATGCCTGCAGTGAACTTTGTCCTGCTTCTGCTTTACCTATGGAGGGGAAACCGCTTGGTATTCTGCGGCACCTTAAAAGCAGGGATCTCGATTTCATCGAGAGTAAGTTGTTTATCGGAATCGAGCAGGCAGTTCCTCTCATTTCCCAGACTCTGGAATACATGTCAGGCAACCTGTCTGATCATGAACTGGAATTATGGGATTCACCTCCCGGAACTTCCTGTCCTGTTATAACCGTTACCAACGCCGCAGATTTTGTCTTATTAGTTACAGAACCGACGCCGTTTGGTCTTTACGATCTGAATTTGACTGTAGAGACAATGGAGCAGTTGGGTAAACCTTTTGCCGTCATTGTTAACAGACTCGGAATAGGTAATGATGAAGTCTTTAAGTATTGCAGCAAGAGGAATATTTCTGTCTGGACTACATTTCCTGATAAGCGTTATATTGCAGAATTGTATTCAAGGGGTGAACTAATCTATCCTGAGGTTCCCGAGTTTCGTCAAAGTTTGGATACAATACTAACAAATCTTGATAAGATCAGGGAGCAGTTATGAGAGAGATAGTAATCCTTTCCGGTAAAGGTGGAACAGGAAAGACCTCGGTGGCAGGCTCTCTCGCCCTGGTTGCCGGGAAAACAGCTGTAATTGCCGATTGTGATGTTGATGCTGCCGATTTACATCTGATTCTGAAACCGGAAAGAGTAAAAGAAGAAGATTTCTACAGCGGTTATATAGCAGAGATCGACTTCCAAAAATGTTCAAACTGCGGTAGATGCCTGGAGGTTTGCCGATTCGGCGCAGTTCAAAAAAAGAAGGATCAGTACTATATCGACCCGGTTAAATGCGAAGGCTGCGGGTACTGCTCCTATATCTGTCCCCGGGGATCTATTGGAATGTCAGAGCAAAAAGTGGGGAAACTGTATCATTCTCACATCCGCACCGGCTCACTTATGATCCATGCCAGCCTGGGGATCGGTGCCGACAATTCGGGTAAACTTGTAGCCAGAGTTAAGAAAGATGCTCAAACCACGGCAGAGCAGAATGGATATAAATACATCATTGTTGATGGCTCTCCGGGAATAGGATGTCCGGTGATTTCTTCTCTTTCCGGAGCTGATTTTGTGCTGTTAATAACGGAGCCGACCCGCTCTGCTCTGCACGACCTGAAAAGAGTCTGGGAACTGAGTCAAAGATTTCATCTGCCGGCAGGATGTATAATAAACAAAGCAGATCTGAATGCCGAAATCAGGGCTGAGATCGAGGTTTTTTTACAGAGAAACAAGATTCTACATCTGGCTTCTCTCCCTTATGACAACGACTTTCAGAGGGCTATTACGGAAGGTGTGAGTTTGGTAGAATATAATTCCTCAAAATGGAGTTCCTGTTTTCAAGCCATCTGGCAAGAATTATCACAAACAAAGGAGAACTAATGAAAATCGCTTTTACAAGTAAAGGAAAAGGTTGGGATGACATGATCGACCCACGATTTGGCAGAACAGATTTTCTGCTGATCTGGGATGAAGAAAAGGAAGAACTGACCGCTTTTGACAACCGAAACATCAATTCCGTTGCCCACGGAGCAGGACCTCAGACAGCTCAAAAACTATCAGAGTTCGGAGCGCAGGTCTTGATTACCGGTAACGGACCGGGCGGTAACGCTCTGAATATCCTCTCGCGAATGGATGTAACGATCTATTTCGGAGCAGGTTCAATGACAATCAGTCAGGCTTATGATGCTTATAAGAATAACCAATTACAAGGAGGTAACAATGCCTAATTATGATGGAACAGGACCGTTTGGTGATGGTCGTCCCGGCAGGGGTCTCGGTCCCTGCGGAAGAACTGACTCTGTTTATGGATATGGTGGAGGACGGCGAGGCCGCTTCTTTCCCCGTATGAATTGCTTTAGAAATATCTACGAGATCGTCAGACCTCTGTTTACAAATGATAGCAGATACAATGAGAATTTCGATAAATCAAGCTTAGAAGCACGAAAACGTGCTTTGGAAAATGAACTCGGTATGATCAATGATCAACTTAAAGGAACCGACAAAGAGAAATAACTATGAACGAAACCGATCAAAAAGAAGCTCAAATCAAGGCTAATCTGTCCCGGATTAAACACCGGATTATGGTTATGAGTGGTAAAGGTGGTGTCGGCAAGAGTTTTGTCGCTGTAAATCTGGCTTATGGTTTGGCTTTGCAAGGGAAAACTGTCGGTCTTTTAGATGCTGATATTCACGGACCTTCGGTAGCCAAATTAACGCATATCGAAGGAAGATCAATTCAGGCTCATCCTCAAACCGGGATGCCTATGCCAATAAAGGTATTTTCCAACCTCTATGTTCTAACTGTTGCTTCTCTGCTGGGTTCAGAAAATAATGCTCTTATCTGGCGTGGTCCTTTGAAAATGGCATTGCTGAAACAATTCTTCAGCGATTTTCAATGGGAAGAACTCGACTATTTAATCGTTGATTGTCCCCCCGGAACCGGGGATGAGCCTCTCAGCATCAAGCAGATCCTTGGGTATCTTGATGGAGCGGTTATCGTGACAACGCCACAGGATATTGCTATCCTTGATGTCAGGAAGTCGGTTGATTTTGCTCATAAGCTGGAGCTTCCGATACTTGGTGTAATAGAGAACATGAAGCTATTCCGTTGTCCTCATTGCCAGGAAACGACCGATATCTTCAAAGGAGAGCAACTCGATAAAATGCTGTTGGAAAACGATCTTGATCTACTGGCAGAACTGGAAATTGATCCGCTCATCGTACAATCTTCAGACGAAGGGAAACCATACATATATTACTACAACAAACAGCCTGCTGCCCATAAGCTGCAGGATGCCGTAGAAAGAATTATCGAAAAGGTCGAAGGAGAAAGCAAGCATCAGACCAGATAAAACAGCTTTTCTTCCGAAACAGTTATAACAGGTGTATCAGCTATAACTTGTGGCTAATAGTCTTTCTGTCTGGTGCTTTTCTCTTGCCCCGGGCAGAATTCTATATAGGAACCGTTTTAGTAATCTTGCTTCCTGGAAGATTAGCTGTTGTTTTACTTCAGGGAGACCTTAAACTGAACTTGCACGCCGTATAAGCTGTAAGTCGTGATCCTGACATTCTCATAGAGCAGATCTTTATGTTCAATCAATACCAGATCTCGATCAAAGGCAGTAAAAATTGTTCTGTCATAGAAAACTATCTTTATCTCCACCTTTTCTTCTAATTCGAGATTGAGAGGAAACAGAAAGCTATAGCTGACGGTTTCGTCTCCTTCGATCTTGGCAGAGAATTGTTCGACCTTGCCGATTCTCTGGAATTCTCCGTCGAAATAGATCTCGGCAAAATATCCAACCCTCTGAATCCGGTTAAAATAGTCTTGATAAACGAGCTGGATCTCTTCTTCATCGAGAAAGAAGTCTTTATTGAGATCACAGGCAGCAATAACATCCGAACTCCACCAGTAATCCCATTTCCAGCCAACCCTGAAACCGCTGATATAGTTATCGTTTAATTCTATCTCCAGGGATGGTTCGATAAACAGGTGAGGATGACTGTTCAGGTTCAGAGCAAAAAACATTAGTAAGATCAGTAGAGAAAACTTGTAAAATTTCAAAACGGACTCCCTGACGAGATGATAAAAAAAGATGAGACCATACTTAGACCGAGGATAATGACAAACAATATTGAGAGATATTCGATAATCTTTGAGACCAGTTCTGTCTTGTTGAAAACTTTTTCCGAGGCTTTTAAAATTCCTGTTCTGGAAAGAATGCTGATCAGTCCAACAGAAGAAAGGACGGTAAACATTCCCAGCGATATACTGAAAACGGAGATCAAACCTACATGTACTGCTCCGTGAGCAATGGTCAGCATCATTATCATCGACGAGACAGGACAGGGAATAATACCGGCAGAGATTGCCACCAAAACAAAATTTCGCTTTTCCCATTTCTTTTCTCCCTCTCCTTTCTTTCGGGAGAAGATCTTCAGTCCCAGGAAAAGAAGTCCAATGAGAGTTATCATTATACCGCTGGAGAAAATGAAGTAACTCTGTAACTGTATCCGGAACATTCCCTTTATCCCGGTTAGCACATAGAATAAGAGAAAAGCCAGAATAATCGCTGCCCCGGTATGTATAAGGGAAACGAGGGCACTTAAGAGGAGAGATTTACTCAGCTTATGTTCTTCTTTGAGGAAGTAGGAAGCAATTAGAGCTTTGCCGTGTCCGGGACCTATCGAATGCAGAATACCGTAGATAAAGGAAATTCCGAACAAAACCAGCAGGGTGGTTAGAGAGAAATCCGAAACAATCTCTCTTAAGGTAGTATTGATAATCTGGTCAAAATGCCTGAGAAGATCAACAAATCTTTCCCCTAAGGTCGTAGTTGTTACAGTCAATTGTTCTCCTTGTTTCTATCAGGCTCTGCTCAAAGCCGGCTAGAGTGTTACATTGTTCAGGAAAGCACCAGCTTGAGTTTCTCAAAAAAACCGGGGAATGATTTGGTAACCGGTTTCGTGGAATCAAGCTGCAATTTCTTAAATACAAGTGTTAGGATAGAGAGAGCCATTACCAGCCGGTGATCCTCATGAGTATTGAGTTCTTCTGCTGCTACTGTCACCCTCAGCGGTTCAATGTATAAAGTCTCATTCTCATATTTGATTTCTGCTCCGATCTTTCTTAATTCTGTTACCAAGGCAGAAATCCTGTCAGATTCTTTGCAGCGGAGATGACTGATGTTCCTTATCTTCGTAGGATTAGCGGCGAAGAGGGCGAGTACGGTCAAGGTCGGCACCTGATCCGGCATATCCTTCATATCAACCTCAATACCGTTAAGCTGAGCTGCTTTAACAGTGATACTTTGTTTTCTCGCTTTCCGGTCTCCGGAGTCAATTCTGACTTCTGCTCCCATTTTCTGCAACAGTTTCAAAAAGCTGAAATCGGGTTGCCTGGAAGTCAAGAACTCTGTCTCTATCCCGACGTATTCTCTGCTCAAAGCTCCGATTGCCCAGAAATAACAGGCAGAAGAGAAATCTTCCTCAATCCTGAATTCTTTAACGGATGTGTATCCCGGAAAATGTGATTCCCGGGGAGAAAGATGCAGTATGTTCCTCTCCTTTCTGACCTTCATCCCGAAAGACTTCATAACTGTCCAAGTCAATTCCAGATAAGAGGTAGAGACCAGATTATCAGGTAATTCAACTCTTAACCCTTTTTTGTATAGAGGTGCTGAAAGAAGTATCCCGCTGAGGAATTGACTGCTTAAGCCTGCGTATTTATTGCTAAGTTTTTGGGTCGCCTGATTAAACTCCAATGACCCGGAACCTTTTACAAGCAACCGGTTTCCCTCCAGAATGATATTCCCTCCCATGGAGTTGATGATCTCGATCATTGGTTCAAGAGGTCGCTTCGCAAGCTGAGTACTGAAAGAGATATCTCCCACAAAGCTTTCCTCAGCGGCAAGTCTAAAGGCAAGAAACCTGAGTGCTGCTGCAGAATCCTTAATATAGAGGGAAGCTTGCCGATTTATCTTTTCCGGAGGAGTAAGCAGGAGTGTATTGCTTTCTCGGGAAGTCATAAAACCGAGTTCCTGCAACGCTTCCTGCAGAGTGAGGCAATCATTGCATTGAGGGAAATTGATCAGTTTCAGGGGTTCTCTGAGAAGAGTAGCAATGATCAAGCTTCGGATAGCGATAGACTTTGATCCGGGCAGGGAAATAATTCCCTGCCCGTTTATTTTATAATTCATCAGTAGTTAACCGTTTGAACCGTCACTCAATAGGTATTCGATTTTTTTTTCAGTTTGCTGAGTGAGAATAGGATAAAACCATCCCGGTCAATCTATTTCCCGGTTTTAGATATACCTATATATGCTTCCTTTCCGTTGATATCAATCTTTTTCATCTCCGGTAAAGGTTCCGGTAACCGCTTTATCGTTAGAGTGAGGGTTTCATTCTTGATATAATCGGCAAACTCTTCAAAAACCTCCGCTAATTCCTTGTCGCTGGAATAATGAACCTCGATATTATCCATGATCTCAAAATCGAGCTCTTTTCTGGTATATTGAATTTTATTAACCAGTTCGCGGGCAAAGCCTTCTTTGATCAACTCCGGAGTAAGCCTGATATCAAGGACTACGAACTTATCTTTTTCCGTTTCCATGATAAACCCATCTCTGTTTTCGTAGGTTATGATCAAGTCATCTTTATCGATCTTAAAGGTATTCCCCTCGGTTGAGATGTAATAAGGTTCTCCTTTATTCAGATTTGCAACTATCCTATTAGCATCGGCATCTTCCAGAATTGCGGATATCTGTTTCATGAACTTACCGTGTTTCGGCCCTAAGGTCTTGAAATTAGGTTTGACGATGTAATCAACCAATTGATCCTTATCATCTATTGTGAGGATCTCCTTGACATTGATCTCTTCTTTGATCAGACCTGCCATTTTCTCCGCCGTCTCCTTAAACTCGTGCGGGATATAAAGAGCTTGTAAGGTCTGACGGACCTTGATCTGGCAATCGTTTCTGGCGGTTCTGCCCAGAGAGACGAGTTCGATGATCGTACCCATCTCTTCTTCCAGTTTCTTATCGATATAATCGGGATTTGCTACAGGATAATCAGTGAGATGTACGCTCTCCTTTTTGGTCAGATTGGTATAGATCTCTTCTGCCAGAAAAGGGGCAAAGGGAGCTATTAATTTGCTCACATTGACCATCACGTAGTAAAGCGTCTTATAGGCATCCTCTTTATCTTTGGTTAGAGTCATTGCCCAGTAACGTCTTCTTGCCCGGCGGACATACCAGTTACTTAACTCATCGAGAATGAAGTCCTGGATCAACCGTACTGAGCGGGTTAGTTCATAACGTTCATTGTAGTAATTTATCTCCGTAACCAGCGAATTAAAACGTGATACGATCCACCTGTCCAGTTCAGTTGTAAACTGAGCCGGATCGATCTGCTCTTCACTGGTCTCATACTCATCAATATTGGCATAAGTCGCGTAGAAAGAATAGACGTTTTTCAGGGTGCCGATCATCTTATTAACTACCTCTTCCACCCCTTTGGGATCAAATTTTGTCGGTACCCAGGGGGGACTGACAGCTAAGAGATACCATCTGATCGCGTCTGCTCCGTATTTCAGCATTAACTCCACCGGATCAACGCTATTCCCTCTGCTCTTGCTCATCTTCTGTCCGTTCTTGTCGAGGATCAGATCATTAACCAGAACACTCTTAAAAGAAGAACGGCCTTTCAGCATGGTAGAGATCGCCAGCATAGTGTAGAACCAGCCTCTGGTCTGATCAATCCCTTCCGAGATAAAATCGGCGGGGAAAAGTTCTTTTTCGAATTCCTCTTCCCTCTCAAAGGGATAATGCCACTGAGCAAAGGGCATAGCCCCACTGTCGAACCAGCAGTCAATAACTTCTGGCGTCCGGGTCATCAGACCCTGACAGTGTGGACAGGTTAAAACAATTTCATCGATATAGGGCCGATGTAATTCGATATCTCCGGGAACCGGTTCACCTGTTTTTTTCTTTCCGCTTTTCATCAGTTCTGCAATGGAACCGATCGATTGTTTGTATTCACAATCTGCACAGATCCAGATATTTAAGGGGGTACCCCAGAAACGATTACGGCTCACTGCCCAGTCAACGTTATTCTCAAGCCATTCACCAAACCGCTTCTCCCCGACAAAGGGGGGATACCACTTGATCTTACGGTTCTCTTCCAGTAACAGCTCCTTGAAGTCACTCGTGCGGATATACCAGGAAGAGCGGGCAAAATAGATGAGAGGAGAATCACAACGCCAGCAGAAGGGGTAACTGTGAATAATCTGGGCTCTCTTATAGAGCAGGTTTCTCTCTTTCAGATTGCGAATGATCCCCTTATCGGCATCCTTAACAAACATTCCAGCCCAATCGGTGATCTCGGAAGTGAATTTACCCAGTTCATCGACAGGCTGCAGGAAAGGAAGCTCATATCTGAGTCCGGTATTGTAGTCATCCTGACCAAAAGCCGGAGCGGTATGGACTACCCCTGTGCCGTCTTCCGTTGTGACATAATCTGCGGTAGCAATGTAGAATGCCTTCTCTTCAGGTTCAATGAAGGGAAAGAGTTGTTCATATTCCAGGTCTGCCAGTTCCTCTCCTTTCATCTCGTTAAGTATCTCGTAATCACCTTCGATGACTGAGAGACAATCTTTAGCCAGATAAAGGAATTCATCCTGGTGTTTGATCTTGACGTAGAGCTCTGAGGGATTAACAACCAGAGCTACATTAGAGATCAAGGTCCAGGGAGTTGTTGTCCAGGCTAAATAATAGGTGTCCTTTTCATCTTTCGCTCGGAATTTGACAAAAACAGAAGGATCTTCCGTATCCCTGTAACCCTGGGCTACTTCATGACTGGAGAGAGGGGTTTCACAGCTTGGACAATACGGCACGATCTTATGTCCCTGATAGATGATTCCTTTGTTCCAGAACTGGCTGAGAATCCACCAAACAGACTCAATATATTCGTTTTTGAGAGTAATATAGGGATTATCAAGATCTATCCAGTAACCCATCATCTCGGTCATCTGCCGCCATTCTTTTTCATAATTAAAGACAGATTCTTTACATTTCCGGCAGAATTTTTCGACACCGTACTTTTCAATGGCATTTTTATCATTCAAGCCGAGTTGTTTCTCCACTTCTATCTCTACCGGCAAACCGTGTGTATCCCATCCGGCTTTACGTTTGACCTCATAACCCTTCATCGTTTTGTAACGGCAGACCGTATCTTTTATAGCCCGGGAGATAACGTGATGGATACCCGGTCTTCCATTAGCTGTAGGGGGACCTTCATAAAAAACAAATTTCGGGGCATTTTCCCTGAAAGTCATACTATCCAGAACAACCCCTTTTTCCTGCCAGTATTCTCTGATCCGCTTCTCGAAATCGCTGCTCTTTTCCTTCATATCAATAAGTTTATACATTATATTGTTCTCCTAAAAACCTCTCAATAGTCAAATTATCTAATAAATAAAAATGGGTAGTTCTCTTACCTGTTCTTCGAACGGTGTTCAATATTCTTAACTCGTGCTTCCTTAGTCTTGCCCGGTAAGATCTTTTCTCTGCTCTTGTCTTTGAGACCGAGTTCTTCGACTATCTTCTTTTTATCCTTGGTCTCAGAATCCTTTTCTGCTTCCTCGTCGTCATGCTCTTCTTCGAACATCTCGTGATAAAATTCTCGTAATTCAGGTACTTGAGCCACATACTCTTTCCATTCCTTCATTATGGCTTCGTTATCAACACATTTATGGCAGGGTATGACTAAGTTTTCTAAAGTATGCCCGACATAGCCCCTGTCATAACAAACATTACAGGTCTTCTTCAACTTATGACGTTCGATAATCTCGATCGCCTTGTTTTGGTGTTCTTCTGCTAACTTAAACATCTTGGTACACTCCTTCGGTTCACAAATTTTTTTCTTTCAGTCATTATGTCAAATAAAAACATAATGGGGTTTTTCGGTAGAAGCAGCAAATCTCAAAGGTGATGGAATCCCTGTTTCTTCTCTATGGGAGACGAAAGGGACTTAAATCCTACTATCAGAATATCGCAGGTTTGAATATTTCTACTGTGGCATGACTCAGCTCTTCGTCCTCGTATAGCGGTCTGTTCCAGTTCTCGAGAAGTTTGCGATACCTTTTCCGCGAACGGGAAGCAAGGTTTATTGTCGTAATCCTGCTCGCTATCTCATCTCCCCGGCTTGTATATAACCTGATCAAGACCGATTCCTCTTTTCCCATTCTTGTGTTATTACTCACGACAAAGAGAACATCAACACTGGAGAGAGTCTGATCGGTAAGCTCTATATCGCTTATCTCATAATAGTTCTCTTTGGAATCATACCAGCAGGAGCGGAGATAAAACCCTATGAGCACAGTAGCCAGAAGAACAAGCTTCAACCAGGGGGGAGCAGGTCTTCGTTTAGGAAAATCCGGTCTTTCAATGATCGGCATTCTAACTATTCTCCAAATGTGACATTCTTTCTCTTAAAACAAACTCTTTCCGGTCATTTCCGGTGGTTGTGTGATCTCGAGCATCTTGAGAATTGTTGGAGCTATCCCTCCAAGGACGTTGTCTTCAATGGTGAAATCATTACCTTGCTGACGGTAAATGGCAACCGGTACCACGTTAGTTGTGTGGGCGGTGAAGATATTATCATCCTCGTCGAGCATCTTCTCGGCATTACCGTGATCTGCGGTAATAATGATGTTATATCCTCTTTTGACCGCTTCCGGCACAATCTCTCCGACACAACCGTCAACGGTCTCTACCGCCTTCACGGCAGCTTCGAAAACACCGGTATGACCGACCATGTCACAATTCGCGAAATTGACCACTATTACATCGTACTTTTCTTCAGAGAGAGCCTGCAAGAGCTTATCTTTAACTTCAGGGGCACTCATCTCAGGCTGCAAATCATAGGAAGCGACTTTGGGCGAAGGGACCATTATTCGGTCTTCACCCTCAAAAGGTTCCTCTCTGCCGCAGTTGAAGAAAAATGTTACATGGGCATATTTTTCTGTCTCTGCCAGCCTCAGCTGCTTCTTCCCCTGATTAACCAGCACTTCACTGAGAATGTTTTTTAAATCCGGATTTCTAAAGGCAACTTCCAGATAGTCATCAAAATTTACATCATATTCACTCATCGAAACATAGTGTAGATTCTTGAAATTTTCCGTTTCAAACTCTGAAAAATCAGGAATAATCAAAGCTCTGGTAAGCTGGCGGGTTCTGTCGGCTCTGAAATTGAGAAAGACGACAGAATCTTTATCTTCTATCCGGGCTACCGGTTTATCATTCTTGGTTATTACTTTAGGTATGATAAATTCATCTGTGATGTCATTATCATAGCTCTCCCGGATAGCCTGAAGAGAATCGGTATATCTCTCTCCTTCTCCCTTAACAAGAGCTTTATAGGCCTTTTCGATCCTGTCCCATCGCTTATCTCTGTCCATGGCATAATATCTGCCGGAAATAGTAGCAACCTCGCCAAAACCTAACTCCCTGCTTTCCCTGAGGTAATCTTTCATGAAATCTACCCCTGAATGGGGCAGGGTATCCCTACCGTCCATAAAAGCGTGGAGAAACACTTCTTTGAAGTCTTTACGCCGGCAGAGCTCCAGCATAGCTTTCAGGTGGTTGAGATTACTATGAACATTACCGTCTGAGAGCAGAATAAAGAGGTGAAGTTTACTGCTATTCTTTTCTGCATGCTCTATAGCTTTGTTCAATGCTTTGTTATCATAAAACTCCCCTTCCTCAATTAATTTATCTATCATAGTGTTTAACTGGTAAACAACTCTACCGGCACCGATATTCATGTGTCCTACTTCCGAATTCCCCATCACCCCTTCAGGTAAGCCGACATCTTGTCCTGAGGTCTTCAATCTTCCCTTTGGATTATCCTGCAAAAACTTATCAAGATTGGGTGTTGCAGCGGCAGCAATAGCATTTCCCTTCTTCTCGGGATTGATACCCCAGCCGTCTAAGATCATTAACAATACTCTTTTTTTCATTCTTTTCCGTTCCTTGTCTTTCTATTCATAATCATTCTTTTTCTTTTCATGTCCCCTATACAGAGATAACGTTACAGAGACAGAGATGAAGTCAATAAAAGATTTTATCTCCTATTATTGATTCCCTATTAACTGTCTGACATATTTCTCACATTTTCCCGGCTATCTGTTAAGAGATCTATCGCAATCTGATAAATATCATTGATCGGTCTCTCTTTTATACTGCGGGAAATATCAACTACTTCTTCGATCTCTTCGAGACTGCAACCCTTATCGATTGCCTGCTGAAAATGTAATCGCAGACTTCTCAGACAATTACCGGCGACTGAAGCCGCAATCGCGACAAATTCCTGCTCTTTAGGAGTGAGTAAGTTCTCTTTTTTCTTTTCCATTTTCTACCTCCTTGGAAAAACCTTCATCTTTAAGAACCGGGACAGAAGCTGACAGTTACAACTCTACTACTATAAGTTAACGAATAATAGGTGTTATTCAAAACAAGGATATTGATTGATTGGTGCGAACTTGTGTCTGACGAGCAGTAATCGGATTGTTAGAAGCACTTCCAGATATAACTTAGAGGAAGCGGATTCTTCTCTTATACCTAAAAGAGCGAAAACAGTTTAGTTGAGTAAAAATTTTGGGCGATAATATTACAGTTCAATATAATCAAGGTTTTCAGATATCATCGAAGATGGAGGAAGACCTGTCATGCATTTTCAGGAATATCGCCTTCATACTTTTCCTTTGACAAAAAGAGGCTTAGTTATTCATCTGAGCAACAAAGTACATTATACTTATAGAGGTCAAGATGCTCAAAAATAAAAACATCCTGCTCGGAGTAACCGGTGGAATAGCAGCCTATAAGACCGTTGAACTTGCCAGCAGGCTGATAAAAGAGGGTGCTAATGTCAAGGTTATCCTGACTGATAATGCTCAGGAGTTTATCACTCCTATTACCTTTCGCTCCCTAACCGGTCAATCGGTAGTAACAAAGCTCTTTAACAGCGAAGCTCCAATCGAACACATCTCCCTGGCTGAATGGTCTGACCTGCTGGTTATAGCTCCTGCTACCGCAAATATCATAGGAAAAATTGCCGCTGGCATTGCCGACGACCTCCTTTCCACCACGGTAATGGCAACAACTGCCCCCAAGCTTCTTGTTCCGGCAATGAACAGCTTTATGTGGGAAAACCCCATCGTTCAGGAGAATACCTCCCGGCTGGAGAAATTCGGTTATCTGGTAATCCCCCCGGATAGCGGCAGACTTGCCTGCGGATATGAAGGTAAAGGGCGTTTCCCGGATGTAAGGGAGATCATCTATTTTATCAGGAGTGCCCTTTATCTCCGGAAAAAACCGGAATCATCAAAACCACTTGCAGAAAATCCGGTTAAAAAAAGGATCCTCATTACTACCGGTGCCTGCCGGGAATATCTCGATCCAATGCGCTACCTGTCGAATGAATCATCAGGAAAAATGGGATTAGCACTTGCCAGAGCTGCTTATCACCGGGGGGCAGAAGTTATCTTGATAACCGGACATGTAACAGAACCTCTACCCTATTATATCAAGACGGAAAGTTCCGGCAGTTCGAAAGAAATGTCTGATTTAACTTTGCGTTATGCCTCAGAGATGGATACGATAATTATGACAGCCGCGGTAACTGATTTTCAGCCGGAGAAAAAAGAGAATGCCAAAATTAAGAAAGAAGCCTGCCCACAAAAGGGTTTATCTTTGAACCTGATCCCTACGGATGATATATTGCTGGAGCTCGGCAAGAGAAAAACCAATAATCAGAAATTAGTAGGTTTTGCTGCCGAAACAGAAAACCTTGTTGCCAATGCCCGGAAAAAGCTGCTTGCCAAGAACTGCGATTTCATAATAGCCAATAATATAGCTGTCGCCGGTAAAGATGATACTGATTTGATAATCGTCAGCCCTGAAAAGGAAAAAGAGCTGACAGGAAGCAAGTTTCTGACAGCCCATCAAATACTGGATATCATAGAGGAATGAGCACCATTCGGAATACCATAATAATTACCGGGGCCAACGGTAACATCGGTTCTGCTTTAGCTGCCCGCCTGGCAGAAGAAGGATCCGAACTGCTTCTTCTCTATCACAGATCTACAGACCGCTTAGAAAAACTCAAGGAAGGTTTCTCTTCCTCAATAACCTTGGTAAAAGCCGATTTAACGGACTTATCCGGTTTAGAAAAAACTCTTTCAAAAACCATTACCCAAAACAATATCAATGTTCAATCCCTTATCCATACGGCAGCAATGAGAAGTATCGATACCTCTTCTCTTCCGCAAACCTCACCCGATCTTTGGAGGAAGGTCATCGAGACTAATCTTTTCGGTACCTACCATATTTTAAAGGTAGTTTCCCCTCTCTTGATCAATGCTCAGAAGTCTTCGGATAATAATGATTTTAGAAGGATTGTTCTTCTCGGTTCTGATGTTAGCCGGATAGGTCTCCCCTTTGGTACTGCCTATGCAGCTGCTAAAGCAGCTACGGCAAATATTGCCCGTTCCCTTTCTGCTGAACTTGCCGGAAATCGCATTCTCATCAATACAGTTTCACCGGGACCGGTGAAAATCGATGACTCTCATTTTTCTGAAGATTATCGCCGCTTCAGAGCTCAGTATTATCAGGATATTCTTCAAAGAACTCCACTCGGAAGTTTAGCCGAGATTTCGGACGTTGTCTCTCTCTGCCTCTTCTTAATCTCTGAAGAGAACAGATATATAACCGGAGAAGAGTTCTTCGTCACAGGAGGTAAGATTTGATGAATTCAATAGATTATCCAAATCTTCTCCCTCTGTTTCTAATCTTATTGCTGCTGACGGCTGCTATCCCACTCTTCTCCTTTCAAAACGGTGAGAAGCTGACTTTTGATATAAAATACGGAATTATTGGTGCCGGGCAGGCAACCTTAGAGGTAAATGAAATCATCTTCCGGGAAGATACCCCTGCTTACCAAATCACTTCAACTGCCAGAACAAACAGTTTTTTCGACCGGATATTCAAAGTGAGAGACGAGATAGAATCGATTCTTGATAAGGAAAACCTTTACTCTCACCGGTTCACGAAAAGACTGAGAGAGGGGAGGTATCGTCAGCACCGGATACATTTCTATTATCCTGATCAGGACTTCTCTCTCTACATGCGCTACAGTTTCTCCGACAGGGAATTTAACGAAGAGAGGATGGAAATTCCTCCCGATACTCACGACATCCTTTCAGCTTTTTACTGGTTGCGAAAGCAGGATTTAGTCCCGGGAGACAGCATCGATATCAATGTAACGGCAGACGGAGATAATTATACCGCCAGAGTGATTGTTCACCATACGGAAACCATTGACACGATCTTCGGAAAGAAGGAATGCCTGGTTATCGAGCCTCTTCTTGCCGGAGATGCCATCTTCAAACAAACAGGTGATATTCATATCTGGATTACTAATGATGAACATAAAATTCCGGTCAGGATGCAAAGCAAAGTCACTTTCGGCAGCTTTACCGCTATTCTGTCGGAAGCAGAGAATATTCCTTATTGATATCACATGAATTCTTGTTTACGTTACTGAGGTCAAGTGCCGGATTTTCATAATAAAAACACATATAACTACCGACTCCCCAAGGAGTTAATTGCTCAGTTCCCACCGCAGAATAGAGAAAACTGCCGCTTGCTTCATCTCGAAAGACAAAGCGGTCAGGTTACTCACCATCGTTTTCCGGCAATAGAGGACCTTCTGCTCCCCGGAGATGTCCTTGTTCTTAACACTTCGAAAGTTATTCCCGCCCGCTTGTTCGGGAAAAAGGAGAGTGGCGGTTCAGTGGAAGTTCTGTTATTGAGAGAGCTGAATAATAATAGCTGGGAATGTCTTGTCAAACCGGGCAGCAAAATAAAGAAAGATACGCGGATTATCTTTTCTGATGAGCTTCAGGGAACTGTTTCCGAACATCTGGAAGAGGGAGTCAGAATCGTTGAGTTTCTTTACCAGGGCAACTTCTGGAAACTGCTGGAAAAAGTAGGTAACATGCCTCTCCCCCCTTATATCAAGAGAGAAGCAACCGTTTCCGATCTATCCTCTTACCAGACGGTTTATGCTTCTGAACGTGGCTCAGCAGCTGCTCCGACAGCCGGACTTCATTTCACCAGTGAACTTCTACAAGAGCTAAAAAAGAAAGGAGTCATTACAGCAGAAGTTGTTTTGCATATAGGACTCGACACCTTCAGACCGGTAAAGGTTGATAATATTCTCAAACATAAGATGCACTGCGAGTTCTGCAGAATTCCCAAGGAGACAGCCCGGACAATAAATCAGGCAAAACAGGAGAAGAGAAGGATCATAGCAGTGGGAACTACAACCGTACGTACTCTGGAAAGCTTTGCTGAAAATGTGAATCAAGCCTCTGATAATACTGAGCCGTCTTTCATTAGGGAGGGTTCACAGGAGACCGATATTTTTATCTATCCTGGATTTGAATTCAAAGTTATTGACGGACTGCTGACCAACTTCCATCTGCCGGAATCTACACTTCTCATGATGGTCTCTGCCTTTGCCGGTTACGAAAAGATTATGTCGGCATACCAGCAAGCAGTCGAGAAACAATACCGTTTTTTCAGTTACGGGGATGCGATGCTGATCCTATGAAAGATATCTCCTTTTTTGACCAAACTATCAGATATAAGACAATTGACAGCACTTTTGATAAAGCAAGACAGCTGATCATCAATAAGCAAGTCAGGGGAAACTTCCTTTTGCTTGCTGAGAAGCAAATCATGGGAAAAGGGAGAAATCACAACAAATGGTTCTCTCCTCAGGGCGGTTTATGGTTTACTGCCGGCTTTTACAATCTTCCGGTAAGAAGTTCCCTGACCATCTACTTAGCCCTCTCAATTGCAAAAGCTCTCGGAAACCTCTACCCGGATATCCGGACAAAGCTTTCTATCAAATGGCCCAACGACATTATGTTGGCGAGTAAAAAAATGGGAGGCATTCTTACCTCAGCTTATCCCGATCTGAACTATATTATTTCCGGTATCGGCCTAAATACTAATAACAACACTTTCCCTGATAATTTAGCCCCTCAAGCCGTATCACTCTCTTCAGCATTAAACTCAGCGGTAGATAATGATACTCTTCTGGGCGAGATCTTCGATTGTTTCGCAACCGGATTACCTGATTATCTCGATAACGAGCTGGAAAACCTTAAGCCGCTCTTTGATGAGCAATACTCATTTCTTAAAGACAAAAGAGTTGTTTTACAAACAGAATTTGAACTCTACAAAGGGTCAGTCAAGGGTATAAACAAAAAAGGGGCTCTCATTCTGCAGTTAGCAGATGGAGCGATACAGCCCTTCTACAGTGGTTCGATTACTGAAATATATTGATCTTTCCTTCCTCGCTCTCTTCTAAAGCAAGATATAACAACTCCCCTTGATAAGATCAATAAATATGCACAATACTGTTTTTAAAGAAATCAGAGAGAATAAACAGACTTGCTTATCAAAAGGTAAGATCCTCTTTAATGATCTCATCATAAATGAAGACCGGCTGTTTTGCCTCCAGTTTAACCTTTCCCCGGATCGTAACATTTTCTCCAAAATGTATATCACCGGTTATTTCAAGTCTCCGGCACTTTTTCAAAGAAGGAATAGCAGTCTCCATCCGTTTTTGCATTTGCTCAATGGTTCCGTAATACTCTTCGTCGAGTATCACGGTCGGTATTTGATCACACTCCTCATTAAGCTCCAGTTTGAAATCGTCTCTCAAGGTATAGGCATCTGACCAGATTGTGAGCAGATCATTGGTTTTCTTGACCGGAACAAACCGTTCTCTCGGTACTATCAACGCCTTGGAACCGGAAAATCTACTGATCGCAGCACCCATTGCAGTTTCAATCTGAATAACCGGAGTTCCGGCAACCACTTTGGGATTAACAATGATCGGCAGCAGGAACAGGTTGTCGTTCTTTTCCATAGCTTTCTTTAACTCTTTGAGATTTACCCAGAGGTTGTTAGTGTTAAAGAAGCTGTAAAGTTTGATATTTTGAAACTCATCGAGCTCCTTTTCAGGACATTGAGCAATTTCTCTCAATACTAACTCTCCATCCTTGCTCTGAGCAAGATGCCCACCCTTCTTATCAATCTCCGAGCGATGGCAGACTTCCATTAAAAAGGGAATATTGTTTTCAAACACATAATCAAGGATCCGCTCATCCACAACAGCTCCCAAATTATCAGAATTAGAAATAAAGGCATATTCTATGCCGGAATTGAGGAGTCTGTCCAGCACTCCTGAGATAGCCATCGCTGTATAAATGTCTCCATGACCGGGAGGATTCCAGTTTTGGGTTAAATCATTGGGATGGTTGTAAGGGAGCAAAGTTTCTCTGTTGATTCGGGGATATTTATTCTGAGTAAAACTGAGCGGAACTTCAAACAAACCCAATTCGGGATACTTTTCCAAATAACGAAGAGTATCTTCATTTGTATTGAAACTGTTCATTAATAGCAAAGGTATCTTTGCTCCACTGCTCTTTCTGAGATGTAAAATCTGTTGAGCTATAATATCCAGAAAATTATGCTCTCCCTTTACCGGTAGGAGTGATTTGGATTTTTTCAAACCCATACTTGTACCCAGCCCGCCATTCAGCTTAATTACAACCATCTTGTGGAGATTTTCCGATCTTTTTTGTTCCAGGTCACTTAACTCTATAAGATTAGTCTTTTCCGGCGGCTTGATCTCCTGAGCTGTTAATTTTCCGGTTATTCCCTCCCTTACCTGACGAAAATAATAAAGAAAAGTCTCGATAATCAAATCGTCCTGACCCTCTTTCTTCATCAGTTCTCTGTACAGCTCGACCAAATCTCTGTTTTCCGGATTAACGGTTGTCATTTCTCTCCCCCTCTTCTTTGTTGTTCTTGCTTGTTATCTGATTAAAAACTTACTATACTTGTTCCCTTTGCTCTTGTTAAGGAAAAAATAGAGAAAAAAAGAAGCACTTAGCCCTCCTTACAGGGTGGTATTATCGGTAAAAAAGCAAGGAAAGGTAAGTGCTTAAAAAAGTAGTGTTCAGAATCTAAGCCGGATACTTTCCGGTAACATAATTTTTCATATCGTTAACTTCCTGTCTGGCATCTTTGAGAAGAAGCCTGAAGATGTCTCTCATCGAAAGCAGACCGTGTAATACCCCTTCACTGTTAACGATAGGTAAATGTCTTATCTTTTTCTCAGTCATGATCTCCATAATCTTGATGATCTTCTCGTCACCTTCGATCATGATCAGTTTTTCTTTGGGAGTCATAATTGTCTTAACATTTAGATGACCTACCACATCATCCGTACTTGCTAATTTCTTCATCACATCCCTTTCACTTAAGAGTCCTTCGATTCCTCCACCGTCATTCAGAACCATCACTGCACCGATATGGTGTATGTTCATCAAATCAACAGCATCCTTGAGAGTCGTATCCGGTTTTACCGAATAGATGACATTGTCTCTGGTTTTAAACAGCTCTTCTAATTTTCTGTTCATAATAACTCCTATTTTTGTTTTGGGTGAAACACGATGACATCATGACCGTAACCGATCTAATGATGACCCTTCGCACAATATATTTTAACGGATTTACCCGAAAACCATTCAATATAAAACTTAAATAATGCTTCTTTCTACAAACCTTACTTGTACCGAGAGTTTAGATAATACTGTTCTCACTTTGATAACAAACCAATCAAAGCAAGATTGATAAATCCTGAGAAATATGTCAAATTCTTTTCTTGTCCTTCCCGTTTCTTTTCTACCCCAGACTGATATCATTCATTCTATTCCCCCTCTTTCCCGCAAATAAGCGAGCCAACCTGACAGGCCTTCTCCTGTTTTAGCAGAGAGTTCTAATATCTCAATCCGGGGATTGATCTGTCTGATATTATCTTTCAGGAGCTCAATATCAACATCAAGATAAGGGAGCAGATCAAGCTTAGAAATCAGACAGAGCTGAGAGTTACGAAAAGCAAGGGGATATTTCAGGGGTTTATCTTCGCCTTCTGTCACACTAATAACAACTGTATTTATATGCGCCCCGACATCAAATTCAGCGGGACAAACCAAATTACCAATGTTCTCAACAAAGAGGAATTTAGCATCTTCTGGATTACACTCTTCCAAAGCAGACTTAATCCATCCTGCTTCCAAATGACAATCTCCGCCAAAAGGACCGGTATTTATTTGAAAGACCTCTATACCAGCCCTGGAAAGCCTTTCAGCATCTAAAGTAGTTTGTATATCACCTTCTATGGCAAACATCTTCTCCTCAATATTCCTTGCTGTTTGTTCAAGAATTGTTGTTTTACCGGAACCGGGAGAACTCATCAGGTTGATATACAGGATACCTTTTTCTTTCAGTTCTTCCCTGAGTTCAGCAGCTATCCTGTCATTCATGTTCAAGATCTTTTGCATTACCTTGATTTCTTTCTCATCCATTATATACTCCTTGTTCCACTTCTTAAACCCTGATTCCATCGGATCATCTGATACCGGTAATAGATTCAATGTATAGTTCATTGCCCTCAATAACTTCCGTTTCTGTTGAATGACACTCCGGGCAAATAAAAACTGCCTGTTGAAGCTCTATTGTTGCGCAGCACTCAGAGCAACGAAGTTTGATTTGTCGTTCTTCAATCTCCAAAACAGCTTCTTCAAAGCCCCTGTGATCAATTTTCATAAGATCAAAATGCATCAGCATTACTTCCTGAATAATATGATGGAGAACTCCTACCACTATCTTGACCCGGGTTACTTCTTTCAAATCCTCCTCCTTCCGGCTTTTCTCAGCCAGAGCGAGAAGAGATTTGGTTATTGATCCTTCATGCATTTAATTCAACTCTGCTATCAACGCTATTCAGATAGACGAAAGCAAACATCAACAAATTCTCGGTAAAGGATCAGATGCCAGCAGCAGCAACGGACGTAAGGTTCCGATAGCAGTCCTCAGATAGACTCCTTGAACCTCTTCCGTTACCTCTCCGATAAAAGCTGAACCTTTGCCATATTTGTGCTTGTTCAGATCTTCGAGCAGATCATCATTTCCGGGTGATAAAAAAGCTATCAGCTTCCCTTCATTTGCCAAATAGAGAGGGTCTAATCCTAACAATCCGCACAAAGCCGTCGTAGCCTCTTTGACAGGTAAAGACTTTTCGTCGATAATGATCCCCAGCCCTTTCTCGGAAATAACTTCGTTCAAAATAGTGGCAACTCCTCCTCTTGTTGCATCCCTGGCATATCGAAGCCCTCCGGTTCCTAACAGGATCTGAATTATTTCATGTAAGGGAGCCGAGTCACTAACCGGAGCAGGCTCTAACTCCAGATTCTGTCGGGCATTCATTATCGCGACTGAATGATCACCAATAGTACCGTTGACCAGGATTCTATCTCCAACTCTGATCATTTTTGCTGAAAGTTCAACACCAGCAGGCAGGAATCCAATACCGGAAGTAGTTATATAAATACCGTCACATTTTCCCCTTTCCACGACTTTCGTGTCTCCGGCAATAATTCTTATTCCAGCCTCCTCGGCAGCTTTCTGCATGGAATTAACGATCTTTTGCAGAAGAGCAATTTTAAAGCCCTCTTCCAGAATAAAAGAAGCCATTATGTAAGCCGGTCTTCCGCCTGACATACATAGATCATTGACTGTGCCGGTCACCGAAAGCCTTCCGATATCACCCCCCGGGAAAAAGAGAGGTTTAACAACATAAGCATCTGTCGTTACTACTGTCCGGTGTTCAATTTGGATAGAGTCTTCATACGATGGAAGCTGAAATTCCGAATCAAACACTTCTCTGATCAGTTGCTGTGTTAAGCCGGCACCGCTGCCGTGTCCCATAGTTATTATATCATCTTTCATACTTATAATGAGCTGCACAACTCCCCTCCGAAGAGACCATGCATGGTCCTACCGGATGGACAGGTGTACAGGTTTTGGCGAACAAAGGACAATCTGTTGCTTTGATCCTACCCCGCAACATCTCACCACAGAGGCATTCCGGATGAGGTTCGGTTTCTCTGACCCGGAGGTTATATCTCTTTTGGGCATCGTATTCCTCATATTCACCCCGGATAACTAAGCCTGAATCAGGCAGCCAGCCTAATCCCCGCCAAAGAGCAGGGGAAACACCAAAGACTTTCTTTATCATTTTCTGTGCTTCTTCATTACCCTGCGGTTTGACTACTCTGCTGTATTCATTTATAATCTCAGGGTTTGGAAGCTGCTCTAACAATCTCAGAATACCAAGAAGAATATCGAGAGGCTCAAATCCCGTTACTACTCCACCGATCCGAAATCTCTCAGAAAGAAAAGTATAAGCCTTTAAACCGATAATAACACTAACATGTCCCGGGAGAATAAAGCCGTTAATAGCTGCCTGATCGTCTCTAAGCAAGGCTTCCAACGCAGGAGGGATGAGCTTAGCCAGACAAAAAACCGAGAAGTATTTCAGCTTGCGTCTCTGCGCTTCCAGAATGGTGTGGGCAATGCCGGGAATAGTCGTTTCGAATCCTATCCCAACCAGAATAGTTTCTTCTTTCTCTGCCAGTTTTAATGCCTCTAAAGGTGAGTAGATAGTCTCTACTCTGGCACCCCGGGCACGAGCCTCTTCCAAATTACCCAAGCTGCCTGGAACTCGAAGCAGATCACCAAAAGTAGCGATCGTAACACCCTTTAATCTAATCAGTTCATCAATCACGGACGAGGGAGTAACACAGACAGGACATCCGGGGCCGGAGATAAGCTTTATAGTTTCAGGAATCAGTTTACGGATACCCCAATGACCGATAGCCATAGTATGAGAACCGCATACTTCCATGAATTTAACCGGTTTCCCATTTAGTTTTTCAGCTGCTTGGTGAATAGAAGAGGTAACCTGTCTGATCAGGCTGGTATCTTGAAATTCTTTCATCCTCATGATTATTATTGATTTTTACTTACTGTAAGCTTGTTGCAACAATTCTATGGTTTCCAGGGCATCTTTTTCCGAGATAATTTCCAATCCGAAACCGGTATGAATGATTATCCAATCTCCCTCTTTAGCAGCAGGCAAGAAAGCCAGAGATATCTCCTTCTTTACTCCACCCAGATCGACGATTCCCATTTCCTTCTCATTGATTTTCAACAATTTCCCAGGTATTGCCAAACACATAACACTCCTCTCTTCAGGTTGCTGTTTCGTTGATACTGCCGCTACTACTTTACTTTACCTTATCAATAATCCGGTTAGCAATCATTACCTGACCGGCAGATATTGCTCCATCATTGGAAGGTAGCTTTGAAGAGAAGAAAACTGTAAAGTTATTTCTTTCCAGCTCACTTCTCAAGCCATCCAGAAGGATTACATTCTGCATAACACCACCGGAAAGGATAACCTTGTTTAATCCGGTTTTAGCCGCTACACATTTCACTGCCTCAAGAGTAAAGGCAATAACTGTCTTATGGAATCTGAGGGCAATTGTCTTATTACTCATTCCTCTTGTTAGATCGGTCAATACCCCCTTGAGCAGAGGAATGATATCAATTTCAGAATTATCGATTTGATAAGAATAGGGCTCATGGAGGGTGGGATCTTCTCTCTCACAGAGAAATTCCAGAGCCATTGCTGACTGAGCTTCAAATGATATTTCAGGAAAGAGACCGAGCATAGCTGCTACAGAGTCAAAAAGACGCCCCATACTGGAAGTCGGAATCAAATTCCAATTGCTGAGCAGCTGCTTTCTAATGATCCGCTTTTCTGTCTCCGGTATTGCCGTGAGAAAGGTGGTATCTGCTCCTGTTTGGAGTAAATAGGCATAAGCAATCCTTACCGGGTATCTTATCGCTGCATCTCCTCCCGCTAACGGCATGTAACTGAGGTGATATCTTCTTGTATAGCCTGAGTAATTTGCCGTGAATATTTCACCACCCCAGACAGCACCATCCTCCCCCAGCCCTGTGCCGTCATAAGAGATTCCAATGACCTCTTCATCGAGCATATTCTCTGCCATAACTGCTGCTATATGAGCATGATGATGCTGAATTCTGACCAATGGCAGATCAAGAGAATCCGCAAAATGGGTCGTCAGGTAATCGGGATGAAGATCGCAGGCTACCAGTTCCGGTTCAATTCTGAACCATTTCTTGTATTTTCTCAAAGTCTCGAGATAAAAGTCCTCGGTAGCTTTGCTGTTGTTGTTACCTATGTACGGTGACAGATAGAGAAGATCTTTGTCTGCCAGGGCAAAGACAAGCTTCAGCTCTGACCCGGTACCTAAAGTTGGTACAACCTTCTCCGGTAAAGATAGTGGAGAAGGAACATATCCTCTGGAACGACGAATCATGATGTTACTTCCTGAGGCGGGAAGAATAACCGAATCGTCGTTTCTGTTCAGTATCCTTCTGTTGTGAGTGAGGTAAAAATCACATATTCCGCCTCTGTTATTAGCATCTTTATCCTGCAGCATCAGCAATTCCTTCTCATCGGTTGCTAATGGTTCATCACTGATATTTCCGGAAGTCATTACCAGAAAAAGCTCGCTCTTAGTTTTGAAAATCTGGTAATGATGAGGAGCATACGGAAGAAAGAGCCCGATATTGGGGTTTAAGGGTGCTACCGACCGGGCAATAGGGATATTGTTGAGTTTCGGCAACAGAACCACCGGTGCTGAAGGAGAAAGCAGAAGCTGGAAGAGGTTGTCGGAACAGTCAACTATCTTTCTGACATTTTCCGGGGTTGTCATTATTGCAAAAGGCTTGGCAGGTCTCTTCTTGCGCTTTCTTAACTCCGCTACACTTTCTTCGTTCGTCGCATCACAGGCAATATGAAAACCCCCAATCCCTTTTATCCCCACAATTTTCCCCGCAAGAAGCATCTTAAGGGAGTTATCTATAGGATTTCCCTCGATCTTTTTTAGACTACCGTCAAGGAAACTCAGCTCCGGACCACAGAGCGGACAGGCTACGGGCTGAGCATGAAACCGGCGGTCTGCCGGATCCTCATACTCACTTCGGCAGAAATCACACAGCTCAAAATCAGCCATAGAGGTAGCAGGACGATCATAAGGTGTATTTTCAATTATCGAGTATCTGGGACCACAGTTAGTGCAGTTTATGAAAGGGTATTCATATCTTTTATCGTCCGGGTCATTCATTTCCCTTATACAGTCAGGACATACAGCAAGATCGGGAGATATGAATGTTTTTCCCTCTTCGTTCAGGCTTCGCCGAATTTCAAAAGCAGTAAAACCATTATCGGGAAAAGAATGAACTTCAAATCTATCTATCAGGGCAGCAGGTGGTGTGTCTTCCTGCAGCTTACTAATAAATCCTTTCAGATTTTCCTCATTTCCTTCCGCAGCTATCTCAACACCTTCGTTAGAATTGAGGACATACCCTTTAATTTCCAGCTTATGGGCAAGATTATAGACGAAAGGCCGAAAACCGACACCCTGAACAATACCGTTAATTCTTATTCGGATCATAAGACTGCAACTGATTTCGAAAGATGTTTATCACCAAACTTAGATCTTCTTATTGAGAAGGGAAATTAACTCCTCAGCTTTTCGGGCAACTTTCGGGGAAATCTCCTCCCCAAAACCGACATATTCCGGTTGGATACCGAGGATATAGGTTTTCATTTCAAAAAACTCTGAAATTCTGCCCAGGGAGATCGTATGAGTGTGAAATGTGTTATCGGGAATCTCCTTGACCGGAAATATTCTGCAAAATCCCGGTTCTTTGTTGAAATCTGTAGAATCGACCAGGATCAAAAGAGATGGAGCTATGCTGTTTATCTTGCCGACATATTTCTCAATGCCGCTTTCCACTATCAGAACCTGTTTCCGTTCAGAGGGTTGCAGATTTTCACAGATATGGATACCAACAGCATCATCACTTTTCAGCCTGTTACCTATGCCGACAAATAACAGCAAATCATTAGTATTATTATTAATCGCTAACAGAGAGAGAATGTCATTCATAGATTTTAGGAACTACTTAGAAAAGAAGTCTTTTTGGTGGAAAACCTGAACTATCTGGTTATTTAAGATTTTGTACCTGTACCCTGCGGTTACAGTTGGGACATAGAATATTGAATGAATCCTTTCTTTTCAGCTCATCCCTTATCTTGACACTTGTTTCGTCAGTCTCTGCTAATTGCAGTCTTTCGTTTAGTATATTCAGATTCAGAATAGAAGAATAAGCTAAAGGACCAAGTTTTTCATGGATAAAACGCATGTGGTCTTTCGTCGTAATTATCGCCCCACAGCTTTCACAGATCAGTAATTCCCGCTCCTGCTTTTCTATTACTTCGTTTCTATCCGTACAGGCCAGATCGAATAACTCATCGGAAAGTTTGACACCTTTGCCGGTTATACAGTGTTCTTCACACTGACCACAAAAGATGCATTGCCCATAATCACGGGTAATAATCCTTAGCCCCTTGTCTTTATTGTCTTCGTTGGTGATAGCATTAGGGGGACAGACATTCGCACAGGTCTCGCAGCCGACGCAATTGTCTTCATCTACTACCGGTTTTCCCCTGTAGCCAGGAAAAGGTTTGAACTCACCAGCCGGAAATTTAGTGGTGTATGGTCTTGAAAAAAGCGATATTATTGCTTCTTTTACTTCCCGTAGTTTTGGATATCTCATTTTTCCACTTCCTTGTAATCATCTACGACTGTTTTATCCGTCATTTTAATGCCAAACTTATAGGAACCTCTGATCAGAGCATGAGCCCCGACAGTAGAGGCAAAGAATAACAATGGTATGGCGATTAGTGCCTTTATTCCTACTTCCGAAAAACCATAATGCAGCAATAACGCCAGCAGGATACTGCAAGTACCGAGAGTAACACACTTTGTCGCAGACTGCAGGCGATTATAGATATCGGGAAGCCTTATCAAACCAATACAACCGAACAGGTCAAAAACAACACCAATAATTAATAGGATAATACTGATACTATTCATCTAACTTCTTCCTTGTTAAGTATTTCGCCAAGGCAATTGTTCCGATAAAACTTAGTATAATCCAGGCAATTGCCACATCGATCAGGAACAATCTGCCGGTTTTCAGGACTAATAGTGCACAAATTCCGACAACGAGAGTACCAAAAATATCAATTGCTACCATTCTGTCAGCCATTGTCGGTCCGGACAGCACTCTAATAAAGCAGAGAAAACTCAATCCGATCAATATATATAGAAGAATACCAATCATTATTCAAACACCTTCTTTAATAATTTTTCAAAACGTCCTACAATTTTTTTCGTATAAACAGCAGGGTCTTTACTGCTGACAAATATCCAATGGACATATAAATGATCATTGATGACATCTACCGTTATAGTACCCGGAGTCATTGTTATGGAATTAGCTAAAAAAGCTTTGGCAATATCGGATTTCAAGCTGCATTTAACCTTAACAATCCCCGGTTTAATAGGCATTTTGGGACTCAGCACCCTGTAGGCTACATCAAAATTTGCTTTGATACATTCCCAGACAAAGATTATCAGATAAACTAATCCCCAGAGGTAACGTAAAGGGTTGTAAAATTTCTGCCAATCTTCCAGAAAGCGGTGACCGAAGAGCAGGGTGACGATCAGGGCAGCTGCTAAACCGATGATTACGTTATTGATATGCAAATTGAAGGTGAGCAGTAACCAGAGTAAGAACATACTCAGGAACAGGGTAATATGTTTCATACTAAACTCCGTTGCGTAATAGATCCGGGCACTGAAAACCTTGCCCTAAATAAGTTATCTCGGTGGGCATACATGATATTATTCTTGTTCATTAGTGACCTTTTATCAGGATTGTTTTCCGAGAAGATACTTGTTTTCATAATCAAATTCCTATTACAGTTATCGAATACCTTGCTGTCTCCAGCAGAGCATCAACTGCAGGCTGCAATATTGCTCCTCTGACACCAGGAATTATCAGAAGACTTGTTACCAGGCAGATCAAAGCCAGCAAGGTCATGGAAAATGCCATGCTGAAAGGAACTTCTTTGACATCTTTGTACTTCGAATGCAACTCACCGTGAAAGGCATACTTTTGCACCTTAGTGAATGAAGCCAGGGTAATAACACTTACAATCACAGCAAATAGGGCCAACCAGTAATAACCGGCTTGAATGGCAGCAATAATGATAATGACTTTACTGAAAAAGCCATTGAAGGGAGGAATACCCGATATAGCCATGGATGCAATAAAAGAGCTCCCTGCTGTTACCGGCATCTTCTCTGCCAGACCACCCAGTCTTTTTAAGTCTCTCGTCCCCGTTCTGTATTCAACTGCACCGGCATTAAGGAAAAGCAGCGCTTTGAATACCGAATGGTTCAGCATGTGAAAAATCCCGCCGGTAATAGCGAGAATTGCTACCTTTTCACTGCCCCCCCTCGTCAAAACAAGCAAGCCGATACCGACACCGATGATAACATAACCCATCTGGCTGATACTGTGATAAGCGAGCAGCCTCTTGAAATCCCATTGCCCAACTGCCAGGAGTACTCCGATGATCATCGAAAGTGTTCCTAACACAGTAATCGCCATGGCAATTTCATAATTCAACTGGAAGATATTAAAGAAGAGACGGATAATTACATAGACACCGACTGCTTTGATCAGGACTCCTGAAAGCATGGCTGAGATAGGTGACGGGGCAGAAGAGTGAGCATCCGGGAGCCAGGAGTGAAAGGGAAAGAGTGCCGCTTTCAATCCAAAACCACCGATCAAGAGAACTGAGACGAAGATATTGAAGAATCCTGCCTCTGGTAACTGTGTTGCGATATCAGCTAAATTCAGGGTGCCTGTTGTCCAGTAGATGAAACCTATGCCGGTCAGGATAAACAAAGACGAGACACCACCTAACACCTGATACTTGAAAGTCGCTTCCAGCTGTTGTTTTTCAATTCCGAAAGCAACGAGAGCATAGGATGCTATCGATGCTATCTCCAGAAATACATAGAGATTAAAGATATCTCCTGCTATCACTACACCGAACATTCCTGCCAGCATCAGACAAAAGAGCGCATAGAACTTATCTTCTCCGGTATATTGTTTAGTATAGCTAATTGAATAGAAGGCTACCATCAGACCGATCAGTGAAATGATCAGCAGTAAGATCTTTGTAAAGCCGTCAAGTACAAGAAATATTGCAATGGGAATACCACCTGCATCGGCGAAGCCACCTACCCTGTAAACCAAAGTCTGAGGAGCATAGATGATCAGATAGAATGTAAGTCCGGTGAGATATAACAGAGAGAAGTTAAGCAGATATTTTCCGATACTCGCGAGCCACCTTCCGAGAATAACAGTAATAAATGCTGCCCCGAGAGGAACGATAATATACATAGGAATCAATGCATTCATATTCTTATCCTTTTAAGGTATTCATTTGTCTGATATCAAATGTACCGTATTTCTTGTACAGTCTGATCGCTACAGAAAGCATCAGGCCTTTTGTCGCCAGGCCAATTACAATGGCTGTCAAAACCATCGCCTGGGGTAAGGGATCAACATAAAGTACATTTTCAAAAGATTCTGATATTATTGGTACGGTTCCTCCCGAAATATAGCCTATCAAGACCAAAAACAGGATCACGCTATATTCCATGATGGCCAGACCGATAATTATCTTAACAAGGTTTCTCTGGACCATCACACCGTAGAGACCGATCAAAAACAGGATCAAGCATAGTATAAAGAGAATCATTCTGACTCCTCATCTTTAAAGATTAACAGGGCTACAAATATTGAAGAGATTGCAGCACAAACCTCTATTCCGATTATTACATTGCCGATGGGAATAATCCCGCCACTGATCAATTCCCCTAAAGTTCCTGCCGGCAAAAAGTTGCCGAAAAAAACAGCGGTTGCCGCAATAAGCAATCCCAATACCGCTAATACCAGAAAAGTGAAAATTGCTAAACTCTCCGTCAGCTCTAAACGCCACTTTTCCTGACGCAGTTTATCCAGAATGCTCCCGTCAGAAAGAATCTGCAGAATGAAGGCACTCGCCATGATTACACCACCGGTAAAACCACCGCCCGGGGAAAGATGTCCGTGAATGGTGATATATATCCCGAAAAGAAAGATCGTCGGTGCTATAAATTGGCAGATTTTCTTAACAACTAAAGTCATTCCTCTCTCTCTCTCGTGCAAACTTGTTTTCTTACCCTTCATTTTTATCTTCCTTTTTCTTGCCGTGATGCCTTAATACGGTCAGTATGCCGATAACTGCCGTAAACAGAACTGTTGCCTCACCTAAAGTATCATAAGCCCTGAAATGGAAAAGTATGCCCGTAACTATATTGGCACTTCCGGCTTCCTGGGCATTAATAATATAGGCACTTGCCATTCGGGTTACGTGATGACCAAAAGAATTCAGTAATCCTGATATTTGAGCAAGCACTCCCAACAAGACAAACCCGAAGAACAGAAATACCGCTATATAGAAGATCGAGCTGAAGCTGAACTCCTTTGCCTGCTCTTCATGTGTGGCATTGGTGATCACAGCAATCATAATAATAAGAGTGATGATCTCGACTACTACCTGCACTATTGCCAAGTCGGGGGCATATAACAATAGAAAAGCTATCACTAATCCGAAACCGACAATGCCGTATGAGACGACTGCTGATAACAAATCCTTGGCATGTAGCGAATAAATCGAGCCCAAAATCATTAAAACGAGCATAATTATCAGATAAATTTCCATAATACTTTCATTCCTTACAAAATGATGATTATCAATAACATTGCTACACCGAATACAATCCACATTAAATAGGTAGAAAGAATTCCGGTGTGACACCAGCTGAAAACAGTACTCATACCCAAAACAAAACCCTTTCCAAGATGATAGAGATCAAACCACTTCTTCTTCGCTTTATCATAAAAAAAAGCAAAGAACCTTAGGGTAGCGATTGTTTTATAGAATTCCAGCGGAGAGTAATTTAATTCTTCCTGCAGTTTTTCGCCCCCGACAAAGCTATCCGATTTGCGGCAGGTTTTAAGGGTACCGACCCAATAGAGAACAAAGCCGACAATTATTGAGATCAGTATCAGAATAGATACAGACTGTGCAGGCCACATCCCTATCCAGGTATCGGCATCTCCTACCTGGGTAAAACCGAGAAGTGAAGGAACGATCCATCTGGCAGCAAAAACACCGAAAACGACACAGAGCAGAGCTAAAATAATTTGCGGCAGCCACATCAGGATGTTAACTTCTTTTATTTGATCAAATAGTTCATTTCTTCTGCCTAAATAGATTCCTGAGATCAATTTAACAAAACTTGCCAGAGTGAGGGAAGAACCGACGAGAGCCATTATCAGCCAAACCATCCAGAGTTTGTTGGCAATCCCTGTACCGGAACCAAACTCGATTATTCCGGTATAGATCATCCATTTGGAATAGAACCCGTTTAAGGGAGGAATCCCGGAAATTGAAAGGGCAAAGATCAAGGCAGCGATAAAGGTGAGCGGCATTAATTTGCTCAAGCCGCCCAACTCACCAAGTTCTTCTTTACCGGTTCGTTTTTCTACACTTCCTGCAGTTAGAAACAACCCCCCTTTATAAATAGCATTATTGACCATGTGAAACAAACCGGCAGCAATACCGAGGGGACTGCCCAAAGCTATACCGGTTACCATATATCCAACCTGAGAAACAGCATGGTAACCCAAGAGTTTTTTGTAATTATGCTGCATAAGTGCCATCAATACCGCCGTTATGATGGTGAGGGATCCGATTATCAGCAGCAGCATAGTTGCCCAGGAGGTTAAAGTAAAAAGACTCAGGCATATCCTGGCAAAAAAGTATATCCCGAGCAACTTATCAAGAGATGCCGGAAGAAAGGCAGAAGTCGAGGCGGGAGCATTTTGAGCATAATCAGGTATCCAGGTATGCAGGGGAAAAACTCCTGCTTTGGTGAAAGCAGCTATCAGAAGACTGAGGAAGGCAATATTTATCAGTGCTTTGTTGGTGGTGAGGCTGATCTCCGACATGTTAAAGCTTCCGGCCAGTAAGAAAAGCAGACCGATCCCCATAATGAGAATCGAATCGGATGCTCCGATAATTATCATAGTTTTTTTGGCAGATGAGGTACTCTCTTCGTCATGCCCTTTTATCAGTTTGTAGAGCGTTAAGCCCAATAATCCCCATAGTGTAACAAATAACAAGAGATTGTCGGCTAAAGCTGCTCCGAAAGAAGCCCCCAAAGTCAGCAGGTAATAGGAGTAGTAGCCGTTAACGTATTTGCTTTTGGTCAGATAGGCTAATGAATAAAGCGCATAGAGAAAACCGAACACTCCGATAAACAAGACGATCAATCTGCTCAATCCGTCCACCTGTAAGACTAAAAATCTGTCTATTGCCGGCAACCATTGACAGTGTATCTGGTAGAGTCCTGCCATATCAGGTGTTGCTGCTCTGAAGAGCAGGTATGAAAGATACAGAGTGACTGCTGTAATGATCAGAGTTATTAACCCTTTAAAAACTCTCACTGTCTCGGGTAAGAAGAATAACAGAACGCCAATCAACATTGGCATCATTATTAATAATCGGAAGTCAATCATAATCTATCCTTTATTGGTTTATAAACCCATCTTTTCCCTTACTTCTTCTGTTTTAAGCTGGGATAGTTTAATCAATTCTGCTGCATTCATTACTCGTTTTCCCGTTCGATGATCATAAACTTGAGTCATGCGTTCCGTGCAGCAATAACAGGGATCTACTGCTGCCGTACAGATAGCGGCATCGGAAATAGTCCCTCCAACGCATGATTTTCGGAAGGTCGGTATGCAAGTATAACTCGGAGCCCTTATCTTATGGCGGACCGGACTGTTACTGCCATCGGATTTAACAAAATGAAAAACTTCACCTCTCGGTGCTTCCGCATGTCCAATTCCAAGTCCCGGTGGTATCTCCTTTACTTTTGTTTTGATCTCACCCTCTTTCTCTTTTTTCAGCAACTCTAAGCATTGCCGAATGATGGAAATAGATTCATAAGTCTCCAATAACCGAACTTCGGCTTTGGCAAAAACATCACCCTCTTTGGCAGTAATGACCTTCCATTTGACTAAGTCATAAGCAGCATAGGGGTCATCTCTGCGTACATCTATGTCCACTCCTGATGCCCTTGCGGTTGGTCCTACCGCTCCGAAATCATGAATATCCTTTGCCGTTAAAGTCCCTACCCCTTTTAAACGGGCATGGATAACCGGGTCATCCATTACCGCCCCGACTAAAAGATCGTTTTTCTTCTGAACGTCATCCAATACCTTCAAAAGCTGATCAGCCTTCTCCTGGTCGATGTCTCTCCTTACTCCCCCAATCGTAAACATTGCATAACTGTTACGGTTACCGGTTATTATTTCAAACATATCGAGTACCGGCTCCCGGTATTTCCAGGCCCACATAAAGACCGTATTATAGCCCAAAAAGTGACCGGCAAGACCGACCCAGAGCAGGTGACTGTGAATCCTTTCCAGTTCTCCGACCACAGAGCGGATCAATTTGGCACGAAGCGGTATTTCAACCCCCGGAATACTCTCTATAGCATTAGCATAAGCAAAAGGATGAGAAGTCGAACAAATCCCGCAGATTCTTTCAACGACATAAAAGACCTGTTCAAAGGTTTTAGATTCACATATCTTTTCAATACCCCGATGATTATACCCTGTTTCCCATTCCATATCGACGACAATTTCTCCATCGCAATAGAGTTTGAAAAACTCGGGTTCTTCCAATAAGGGATGATAGGGACCAATCGGTACAATAGTTTTCTTGCCCATCTATCTATCCTCCTGTCTGAATTTTCTTCTATAGGGATATTCACCCTCTGGCCAGTCCTCAGAGAAAAGGAATCGCTCCGGTTTGGGGTGGTTAAGGAATTTGATACCCAAAATATCCATAATTTCTCTTTCTATCCACTCTATACCATAAACGACAGAAGTCATGGATTCGATCTCAGGCTGGTCATGGGGTAAGAGAACATTCAGATTCATTATCCATCCTGTATTATCATCAGAATAATGATAAATGATCTCGTATCCCTCTTTGGAGTCTATTGCCGACACAATAATATAGCGATATTGCAAGTCATTAAACCAGTAATTCGTAATCTCTTGTAGCAATGTGGCGGGAATATGGATCATTAATCTTTTCTGATTAACGACTTCTGTATCCTTAATTCCGGGAAATCTTTCTCTCAGTTCTTGTATATACTGCTCTATGTTCATAGATAATACCTCTCGTCCGGCTCTTCTAAGTCAGATATCTCTTTTCTGTTATATGTCTTGCTTTAGTCTTCTTTTTCATAACCTGTAACTTATCCATTATTGTTTGCCCTTAGCCTTTAAGAGCTTTACCACTCCGGCTATCATTGCTTCCGGTTTGGGTGGACATCCGGGAACATAGGCATCGACAGGGATAACCTTGTCCAGGGGACCGGCAAAATTGTAACCTGAGGCAAAGATCCCCCCGGTACAGGGACAAGCTCCAATCGCAATAACAATTATCGGTTTGGGTGCTTGTGCATATACCTCCAAAAGACGGGGTTTGGTTTTCTTGGTAACAATACCGGTTACCAATAAAACATCGGCATGTCTGATACTACCGACAAGCTTCATCCCGAATCTTTCTACATCAAAGCGCGGAGTCAGTAAGTCTAAAATCTCAATATCACAGTTGTTACATGAACCGACACTCAAATGAAATACCCATAATGACTTTTTAAAACAAGATTCTTTGAAACCCAATTTCTACTCCTCACACAAGAATTAATAGTGGCTCAGGATTTTTCTTCATCTATAATCCTATGATTGCTAAGACGATACTAACTACGGCAAAGAGATTCATCCAAATCCAGAAAAATTTCATCGCCTGTTCTATCCGTACCCGGGGATTAGTATTCCGGATTAACGTTATCAAGAGAACAACAAGTAATACCTTCAATAAAGACCAGAGGATGTTTATCCCGTTCAAGGGAAGTCCGGCGAAAAATAAACCGGCAACCAAGGCGGGCAGAATAAAAAGCATGATATATTTAGTCAGTTTGAAAAAGGCTAAGATAGAACCGGAAAACTCAATAATCATTCCGTCGCAGATCTCTCCTTCCCCTTCCGCCATATCGAAGGGAACAAAACCAAGCTTTGCCTGAATACACATCAATATCGTAATAAACCCGATTATTCCGGAGAGACTCCCGATGAAAGCACCGTTGGCAGATTGATAGGCAATGATCTCAGTCAGACTGATAGACATACCTGATTTGATAATAATAGAGATCAGTACCAGGAGAAAGGGTATTTCATAACTGAGGATCAGTTTCATTTCCCGGGAAGCTCCCACAGCAGCAAGAGGATTACCGGAAGCAAAAGCTCCGATTATGTAGGTAATAGAGGGAATATTCAGAAGATATACAATTACTATTATATCACCGGAAAATCCCGTCTCTACCCCTAAAACAGGGAGAAGAATGAATACAGCCGAAATTGTTGCACCAAAAAGAGCAAAAACCGGAGCTAAGATAAAAGTCGTTACCGAACCCCGCAAGGGTATTAAGGTCTCTTTCGCCATAAGCTTTACAAAATCATATAGGGGCTGAAAAAGCGGCGGACCTTGCCTGAACTGAACTCTGGCGGTAATCTTTCTGTCAAACCAACTGAGTAAGCCTCCAATGACTCCGGAAAACAACAGTCCCGGAAAAATCAGAAAGTAAAATATCTCTGTTCCCATGCTATCAAATCCTCATATCACTTGATTATCAAACTGCTTGTTAATAAACTCAATATTTAAGATCATCCCATTTGATCTCTTTGACCAAAACCTTCTCACTGATCTGGTAGATCCCCTCTTCGTCGTTGGGCTCCAGATCGCTAAACGTTACAGCACCCGGGGGAGTTGTTTCCATACATTTCAGGGGTTTGGATTCATCATTGAAATCGCAAAGATCACAGATAGATTTCTTGTCGGTTATTATTCTGTTTGCTAATGTCCCGAAAGGACAGACTGCAACACATGACTGGCAGCCAATACAGAGATTAGTCGCTCTGATAAGTATTCCCTCATCGTCTTTCTCCAGAGCTTCGGCAGGACAGACATTAATACAGGGTGCTTCCTCGCAGCGACGGCAGGTAAGCTTCATCATCGCCTGTTCAACCAGATCTTTGATTCCGATATTATCGGGATGATAATCATAAGTACATTCACCGTAATTATACTCACCATTAACTGCATTTTCTCTGAATTTTGCCAGATTAATAAGTATCTTTTTACTCATATCTCCCTTCTTATTGCCTGATTAACAACTTGCGAGACTGGAAGAACACAGCAGTTCTTCGTCTTACATCTCATTTGACTCATATTATCTAAGGAAATACCTTACATCCAGATGTGGGGATGATTCTTTATCTCATTATAGGTGAATACCGGTCCGTCTTTGCAGACAAAATAGTCACCCATGGCACAATGTCCGCATTTTCCGAGCCCACAGGACATATTCTTTTCCATGGAGAGATAAATCTTATCCTCAGGATAACCCATCTCCAGGAGCTTAAATGTTCCGAACTTCATCATTATCGGAGGGCCACAGACAACCGCAACCGAGTTAGGTATATCTAATTCGACATCATCGAGCAGTACTGTTACTACCCCGACCTTCTCCGTCCAGCTCTCATCTCCCTTATCGACACTCCGGTAAACTTCAAATTTGGGAGTAGCCCTCAACTCGGAAATATAGGGTTTATAGATACAATCAACAGGGGTTTTTGACCCATAACAGAAAGTCACTTTCCTCAATTTATCAGAAACCGCTTTCAGGTTATAGAGTAATGAGCGGATAGGGGCAAAACCGCATCCCCCGCCGAGGATCAATACCTCTTTATCATAATAATCCTCAACGGGATACCCTCTTCCGTAGGGACCTCTGATCCCCATATACTCACCCGGTTTCATCTTATGCATGATCTCGGTAATATAACCGGCTTTCATTATGGTAACTTCTAACTGATCGCTGACCAATGGTGATGATGAAGGGGTAAAGGGTGCTTCTCCGAGTCCATCGACAGTCAATTCGATAAACTGCCCCGTTTTGAAAGAAAACTCTTCTTCCGGAACAAGAACAAAGGTTTTAATCATCGGAGATTCATCAATAACTTCGACTATCTTTGCTTTCAGGGGTTTGTAGATATTCTTTTCCTGCATAATACCTATCCTTGCTTACAGGCTTCTTTTATTACTTCATTCTTGTCAATCTTACCAATACAAGTATCTATACATCTTCCACAGCCGGTACAGGCAATTGCCTTGAACATATCAGGTTTGTAGATATACTTGCAGAGATAGCGATATTTAAATCTTTCGTGTAATGGTTTCAGGGGATCTTCTCCTGCTGCTACTCTGGCAAAGCCGGGAAACTGGCAGACATCCCAGTTCTTTACCTTCTCAAAGTTATCTCTGTCAATCAGAAGAAAACAGTGACAGGTAGGACAAATAAACGAACAGGCTCCACAAGAGACACAGGTTGCAGCATAGTCTTTCCAGAGTTTTTCTTCACTCTTTTCTATGCCCTTTCTGGTCTCTTTCTCATCCGGTAACTCCCTGTTTTGTTCCTGCAGTTTATCAACCACTTTATCTCTTTGCTCTCTTAATTTCTCCGGCAAGGAATCTTTTGGATCACCGAAGTCTATTTTCTGTTTCTTTAGAAACTCCTCACCCCTCTCATTCATAGGAATCAAGTAAAAATTCTCTTCAAAAACCGACATAGCAATATCGCAGTTCTTCTCTATAAATGGTTTGATTCCATAAACCGTACAGTGACAGGTATCTTTGTACTGGAAACAGTCTTTCCCGAAAATAATCGTCCGTTCCCGGTTTTGCTTATAGCAGGGATCGATATAATCTTCATTAATATAGATATTATCCATCAAATCAAGCGCTGCTAAATCACAGTTAGGGACTCCAATAACGACTCGCTGCTGAGGTTCCTTCAGATTGACAACATTTTCCTTAACAGGGGTAAAAAAGGCTTTCAACGGCGTAACCGGAGTATTGCCATCATAGTAGATCGTGTCGCTATTCTCGGCAGTAACCTTAATGAAATCTACTGAATTCTCTTTTTTAAGCGGAGCATAAACCTGACAGTGGGCGATAATTTCATTCAGAAGATCAATCCATTTTTTTTGAGATAAAACATAAACTTTCATAACACTTCCATTTCATTGTACTTTTCGATTGGCTCGAAAACCCTTAATACTGCATGAAAATGTACGCGACAAAAAAAGCACGTTATCTTTTTTGCTGTCAAGACTTTTCTCGAAAAAAACTTTTTCCTGTATCTTTTATTGATTGCGTTTGATAATCAGATTGAAGAGGAAAGACTTTTTCTCAGAAGACTTTCAGTGAAAAGAAGAGAACACTGATTGATAGTTATGAAAAGAGACTGCAAACATGAGTGCAATGCTTCCTTAAATAGTAATATAAAGAGTTGTAATAGAACGGTTTCGCCTCTGATGATGAGTTCTCTGTTATCGCTAAACCGCTTTACTGGATATCCCCCCCATGCTAATCAGATTCTATTAGTATTTGAGCTAAGATACCGGGCGTTAACAATGCTATTTGAGTAAGATCATCTTCCTGATCGCCTCGTACTCATCCGTTTTCATCCGGTAGAAATATACACCACTGGGGACACTTTCTCCGAAAGCAGTTTCACCATCCCAGGAGTGATTATGAAAACCTGCCGGGAGGAAATCAGCAATAAGGGTATGAATTTTTGCACCCCGAATATCAAAGATCTCTATTGTTACATAAACCTCGTTTTTAAGAGAAAAGGTAATGTTGGTCTTAGGATTGAAGGGATTGGGATAATTGCCATAGAGCTGATCTGCGGGAGCAGGCTCGACAATATCTGCAGAAACACCTTCAAAAATAAACTCGATTGTTACTATCTCTGAAGCTCCATAATCATAAACAGCCCGGACACCGGCAGTGTATTGCTCATTGACTACCAGCTCCTGGAACTGATATTCTGTCTCTTCAGTCGTAAAGACCAAAACTCCATCTAAATATACATCGTATCCTGTTAATTCTATACTGCGCGGCAGAGATTTACCGGCAGGCAGATAGCAGTAATCGATCGGTGCCCCCCAGGTTAGCAGACCAGTCATATTATCAATATTCAAATTTACCGGAGGAGGAAAGTCCGGCATTAATACTTCCAGGGTTACCGGTAATTCTATTGGGTCGGCAGCATTGCTGTAGATAATTATTGCAGCATAATAGATTTCTCCGGGAAATAGCTCTGTTGTATCAAAAATCACATCAATTTCCATATCTTCACCGGGTTGAATTACTCCGCTGTCAGGATCAAAAGTAACCCAATCTTCCCTGCTGTAAAGAGCAGTGTTCCTCCCCTGATCGAGAAAATCATCGAAAATCAGACTGAAAGTCAAAGGTCCATCTCCGGTGTTTTCGATAAACAGGGACTCAATCCCAATATCTCCAAAGGGCAGAACTACATTATAGGAAGAGGGAGAAAACGAGATCTCCGGCTCACCATAAGGTGTGGGTGGCGGATCCTGGGTATTTTCCTGAAGATAGGGATAGGTTTCGGCTTCGATGATCTGCCAGATATCGTCAAAATCCCAGTTATAAAAGGAATCTTCCTGAGTCATTTGGAGAGTTGTTAAGCCCATCCCACCGGCACTTGTCGCTTGATTAGATGTTTCGGTATTCCAGTAACTGACATTGATCTCTCCTCCTCTGTTGTACCCGATCAATCCACCAATAGGAGCATTTCCCGAAACATCACCTGCCGAGTAACAGTATTCAACAGTTCCCCCTATATGAAGTTCACCGAGAAGCCCACCTACCCCGAACTGATGGGTAGCAAAGTTACTCGCCCAGGCTTCTCCCAGGGCATACGAATTGGAAATCACTCCATGATTCCTGTTCTCCCCTACCAGACCTCCGACACTGGCATCTCCTATTACATTGCCGGTAGCATAGCAGCCGGTAATCAGGGCAGATTCTAAGCCCCCGTTTCCTCCGGCTAATCCCCCTATGCTGTAAGACAGGCTGACGACATTTCCGGTAGCAAAACTGTTGGTTATTGAGCCACGGTAGTTTCTTCCTACCAAGCCTCCGCAATATACTATTCCATTGACGTTACCATGGGCACTGCTGCTGATTATTATGCTGTCATTCCAGCCTACTAATCCACCGTAACTGTTGTTTCCGGTACCGACAACGTCGGCAGTAGAATAACTGTCGGTAATAGTCGAATCGAGCCTGTTCCTCCCAACTAAACCACCACCATTATTACCAAGAGTATTAATCACTCCCTGGGAAGAACAACCCTCAATCAGCCCTGTATTATTCTCACCGGTTATTGCCCCAACTCCTGTTGAACCGGTTATTGTTCCGCTAACACTGCAGTTGATGATAGTGCCCCGGTTCAAGCCGGCTATTCCGGCAGCCAAGGAATATCCGGTAATAGCAACTCCGGTAAGATGAAGATCGTCCACAACCCCCGGTGTTCCGATAACCCCAAAAAGACTCACATACCAGTTTCCCGGTCTCTCAATAAAGAGATCTTCAACAGCGAAACCATTACCATTAAAATGACCGCTGAAGGGATTAGCAGCATTTCCGATAGGGAGCCATCCCTCATCGGCATTATGTGGCGGCACATCCAGATTAATATCATTGATCAGAATAAAATGTTTATCCTGATTAGTATCTCCTAAAAAGTCTCTCACTGCATAAAGATGATCGGGATTCGAGATCTGCCAGGGATTGTCGGCAGTGCCGTTCCCCCCGGCAAACTGAGCAAATAAACAGGATAAGCTAAACAGCAATACAAAGGTTAGTATAGTAACATTTATCTTCATCATAACTATCACCTCCTGAAGCAATAATCTCGTAAAGCCTGAATAGTTGTCAATAAAGAAAATAATGATCTCTCCGTTGCTACGGATTTATTCTCTCTGATGGTTCTTCTGAAAAGGATTATTTTTGTCTTTTGAGCTGACCTATATTAGTATATGAAGTTAGATAAAGGAAGGTGCTAAAAAAGTGTTTGACATTTTTTCGTGCATTTTTTGATTAGCACAAATCGAATGAGGAGGTAGTAATAATGAAACTGAGTTTATTGAAAAATGCTATAGTTAGCAGTCTCTATCTGCACTTCATTCGTTCTCATATTTTTAAAAACAGAGAGGTGTTTTTGGTAGAAGTCAATGCTTTTGCCTCCAGATTGAGTTGCTAAGAGCTTCCCGATCATTTCTTTTTTACAGATGGCAGACGGTTATTTATTCTATTCCAGTCTATACGTCTATCATCGAGTTAAAATAATGGAGGTATAAAATGCAAGCTTTAGGACGCCAAATTCTCGTTGAGTTCTACAAATGCAATTCCGACATCCTCAAGGATGTAAAAAAAATAGAATCAGCAATGTTAGCTGCCTGCCATTTGGCAAAGGCAACCATTGTTCGCCATACTTTTCATGAGTTCAGCCCCTTCGGAGTAAGCGGAGTGGTTGTTATTGCTGAATCTCATGTTGCTATTCACACCTGGCCCGAATACAATTATGCCGCTGTTGATATCTTTACCTGCGGTGAAACTATTGATCCCTGGGTAATTTATAAGTTTCTGGAAGAACAGTTTCAATCTCTGCAATCCAGTAACATGGAAATCAAGAGAGGTTTGTTTGAGACAGGAGACAAGAAACTGCTGCATAAACCACAGCCTGAGATTGCCCCGGATGAGCTTGAGAATAAGATCTGTTCTTTAGGGGAATAGACGCTATGATGGTAAAAACACCGAATAAATACTTCTTCGCCAAGGGTGCTGCTGAAGGTCTGACTAAGCTCAATTCTTTCGACCAGGCTTTGATCAATGCCGGGATTGGTGATACCAATCTCATTAGATTAAGCAGTATAGTTCCCCCCGCCTGTCAGGAGATTTCTCCCGTTAATTTGCCCGGGGGAGCTTTTATCCCTGTAGCCTATGCTGCTTTAACCTCGGAAAACCCGGGAGAAATTATTTCTGCGGCAGTAGCTATAGGAATCCCGGAGGACGATTCTCAGCCCGGATTGATAATGGAATATTCTGCTTCCCGCGATGCCGAGCAGGTTGAAGAATTTGCCCGTAATATGGTAAGAGAGGGTTTCCGCTATAGAAAAAGAGAGCTGCGGGAGATCAAATCAGTCGTTGTCTCGACGCAGGTTGATAAAACAGCAACGGTCTTTGCCGGAATTGTTCTCTGGTATTAGTTGATCAGGAGGATTATATGGACTTATGGTACACTGAAAAACATACTGAAAACTCCGGATTAACAATGAGAGTTAACCGGACATTGCTGAGCGTGACCAGCCCTTTTCAGGAATTGCAGATCCTCGATACTCCGGAATATGGAAAAGTTATGCTCCTTGACGGTCTGGTGATGCTTACTGAACGGGACGAGTTTGTTTACCATGAAATGCTGGCCCATCCTTCGCTTTACACTCATCCTGATCCGCAAACTGTATTGATCATCGGAGGTGGTGACGGGGGAACTCTTCGGGAAGCAGTCAGGCATCCTGCAGTCAAAAGAGCGGTATTGGTCGAGATAGACAAAGTGGTAATTGAGGCTTCTCAGCAATTCTTCCCTGAGGTCGCTGCCGGTTTTTCTTCTCCCAAAGCAGTAGTTGAAGTTACCGATGGTATCCGATACGTAAAAGAGACAGATGAGAAATTTGATGTCATCCTGATCGATTCTACTGACCCGATCGGACCGGCAGAAGGATTGTTCAGTATTGATTTCTACCGGTCATGCCAGAAGATACTCAACGATGACGGGATTCTTACTACCCAATCAGAAACCCCATTCATCAAACATTTTGCTCAGGTTATTCCGAATGTCCAGCGGGATATGAGAGAACTGTTTCCTCTCTCCAGGCTCTATCTGGCTAATATCCCTACCTATCCCTCCGGACTCTGGTCATTTTCGCTGGGAAGCAAGAAATATGATCCTGAAACGGATTTTGACCAACAGCGCTTCGAAAAAGACGCCCTGAAATTACGTTATTACAATGACCGCGTCCATCGGGCTGCTTTTTGCCTGCCGAATTTCGTAAAACAGCTTCTTGCGGATTAGATTAGAAAAAGAATATGCCGGAATTCATAGGTTTTGACTCTTCGTTCAAAGATGCCGGAACCGTCTTTCTCGGTATCCCCTTTGATGGTACATCAAGTTTCCGTCCCGGCAGCAGATTTGCTCCACAGGCTGTAAGAGAGGCATCTGACGGTTTAGAGACCTATTCACCCTATCAGGATAAAGACTTAAATGATATTTCTGTTTCTGACTACGGTGACTTACTCCTCCCTTTCGGTAACACCGGAAAAGTGCTGAGAATGATAGAAGATAAGGCTGATGAGATACTCTCTGCCAATAAGAAGCTTCTCACTTGCGGTGGTGAGCACCTGATCACTTATCCCCTGGTCTTAGCTTATCTAAAAAAGTTCCCCGGATTGAAGTTAATTCACTTTGATGCTCATACTGATTTACGGGAGGAATACCTGGGGGAAAAATATTCTCATTCGACAGTCATCAGACTCTTAACAGAACATCTTGCTCCTGCAGATATTTATCAATTCGGTATCCGTTCCGGTGAGCGGTTTGAATTCGAATGGGGCAGAAAACATACGAACTTCTTCCCCTTCACCTTAGCAGATATTACTGGGAAACTTAAAAACATCTCTTCCCAAACCCCTCTTTACCTAACCATAGACCTTGATGTCCTTGATCCGGCATATTTTCCGGGAACCGGAACTCCGGAACCCGGAGGAGTAACATTCTCGGAATTGCTGAACAGCCTGTTATCATTGAGCGGCAGAAATATTGTCGGTGCCGATGTCGTGGAATTAACTCCCGACTACGATACTTCAGGTATTTCCTCTATAACAGCAGCAAAAGTGATCAGGGAGTTAGCTCTCTTAATAAATCAGTAGTCTTCTTTTTTCCTGTTATCTCAGCATAGCAGCTTCCGAGAGGAACAGGTCATCTCCTCAGAGCAGTTTTTCCTAAACACTCTACTTTTCTCAACTGCTATTCTTGATTTATCCTTTTGATTAAAACATTGACTGGAAAAAGCCTTTTAGATATTTTTGCAGGCAAAACTAACACTGGAGGTTTTTTAATGGAATTCAGGGTATTAGCAATCAATCCCGGCTCAACTTCTACCAAGATAGCAGTTTTTGATGATGACAAAGAAGTTTTTACCAAAACCCTCAGACACCGTTCAGAAGATCTGGAAAAATTAGGTGGACTCCTCGATCAGTATGATTTCCGTAAAAATCTGGTCATAGAGGCTTTGGAAGAGAACAATGTAGCTCCTGAAACCTTAAAGGCAGTAGTAGGACGCGGTGGCTTGATAAGACCGGTCAAGGGCGGTGTCTATAAAGTCAACGAAAAGATGCTGACAGATTTGAAAAATCCCAATATCTGGGGCAGAATTCACGCCTCCAATCTGGGTGCTTTCATTGCTTCTTCCATCTCTAAGAATCTCGGTATTCCGGCTTTTATAGTTGACCCGGTCACTGTTGATGAGTTTGATGATATTGCTCGTGTTTCCGGCATACCTGAGATCGAACGCAAGTCGCTTTTCCACGCACTGAATATCCGCTATACTGCCCGGAAAATAGCCAAGAAACTAAACCTGGAGTTCCCCAAAACCAATATGATAGCTGCCCACATGGGGGGTGGGATATCCATCGCAGCCATAAGACAGGGAAGAGTAGTCGATGTAAACAATGCTCTCCTCGGAATGGGACCCTTCTCTCCGCAACGAGCCGGAGCTTTACCCATTGGCGACCTGATTGACTTAGCCTATTCCGGTAAATATACCAAAAGGGAGTTGACCTCTTACCTTGCCAAAAACGCCGGCTGGATGGCTTATTTACAGACTGATAACGGAGTAGAAATAGACAAAAAGATCGAACAGGGTGACAAGAAGTTCAAATTCTACAGGGATGCTATGTGTTATCAGATCGCCAAAGAGATCGGAGCATGTGCTGCAATCCTGGAAGGTAAGGTTGATGCGATCTTTTTAACAGGCGGATTAGCCTTTGGGGACGACTTGAATAATGAGATAAAAAAACGGGTAGGATTTATTGCCCCTCTCTTTGTAATGCCCGGTGAGAATGAGATGGAGGCTCTCAGTCAGGGTGCTGTTCATGTTCTGCAGGGAACTGAAAAAGCTAAGGATTATTAGATTACCTGATGTTTCTTATCTTTCACCCCTCTGACCGGCATGCAGTTGTGTAAAGGCTCAGAAGACTTTGAACAAAGAAGCGTTCCTTCACTATCCGGGAGATAGTTTATGCCGTTTTTAGAGATAGAAAATCTTCGGGTAGTAGTTGACGATTTCACCCTCCGGGAAGTCAGTTTTTGTCTCAACGAAGGAGAAGTCCTTGCTCTTCTGGGTCCAAGCGGTGCAGGGAAAACCACTCTGATCGAAGCATTATCCGGACTTACTCCGCTAACTTCAGGCAGAATATTGATCAAAGGAAGGGATATTACTCATCTTCCGGTACATAAAAGAAGGATCGGAATTGTCTTTCAGGACTTAGCACTATTTCCCCACCTCAATGTTTATGAGAACATCTCCTTCGGCTTGAAGAACCGGAAATTATCCAGGACTGTAATAAGTGAAAAAGTAAACACTCTTTTAGCTTTACTTGGTCTGTCCGGCTTTGAAAAGCGAGATGTGTCATCCCTCTCGGGCGGAGAAAAACAAAGAGTAGCCCTGGCTCGCACCCTCGCTCCGGAACCTGATATTATTCTGTTCGATGAACCCCTGAGTGCTGTTGATGAAGAACTCCGTTCCCGTCTGCGGGAACAACTGTCGGCTATTCAACAAAGACTTGGTTTCACAGCTCTTTATGTAACACACGACCGGGATGAAGCGTTCTATTTTGCAGATATGATTGGCGTCATCTTCGATGGGAGAATCTGGCAGATAGATAAACCGCAAAATGTCTATGAACAGCCGGTAACACCAAAAGTAGCTGAATTTCTGGGAATAGAGAACAGGCTAAGAGCCGAGGTGATCGTCGATCAGGCAGAAGGCTATATGGTAAGATTTGCTGATGAAAAGTTATATCTGACTCTGCAGGAAAAATTGCAGCCGGGAGATCTCCTTGATATTCTGATCAAACCGGAAAAAGCTCTCCTGACAGAGGAAGCTTTATCTGCAAACACCTTTCCTGTAACGATTAAGAATAGTAAAAACTACGGTTCCAAAACCGAATACATCGTTGAACTCGCCGGTCAGAAACTGAAAGTTCTTCTCAGGGATACGAGAATACTCTTTCAACCTGATGATCATCTTCACCTCACCCTTAATCCAAAGGATTTACTGGTATATAAAAACAATGTCCTCATCAACTAATTTCCGAAATCTACCCCGTTACATAGCAGCAATGTCTCTTTTCATTCTGCTGCTATTATCTCTCCTTTCCTGTTCCGCTGATGACCGTGCTAATTGGACGATCCTCATCTATATGGCTGCAGACAATGATCTCAGTCAACAGGCAAGGGAGGATATTATCAAAATGGAGGAGGCTAATATCTCCTCTTCAGTCAATGTAATAGTGCAGTTAGACCCCAATCAGCAAAGTTCTGACCCTCAGGCAAGAAGATATAAGATTCACCATAACAACAATCCTGAGATAACTTCTCCGGTAATCGAATATCTTGGCGAGATTGACAGTGGAGATTATCGTTCCCTGGCAGATTTTGTCAACTGGGGGGTAAGGAAATACCCTGCAAATCGTTTCGCTCTGGTAATCTGGTCACACGGTAATGGCTGGACAAGAGAGAACGAAGACACCTCACGCTGGATCTGCAGTGACAGTCATAGTATGAGCCAGATCGGTGTAGCCGATGGGGACTTCAAAAGAGCCTTTCAGCTTTTCCCTCACAAGCTGGATATTCTGATCATGGATGCCTGTTTCATGCAGACCATCGAGGTCATTACAGAGGTTTATCAGTTCAATGATTACATTATTGCTTCCGGAAACAGTGTGCCCTACGAAGGATTTCCCTATAAAGATGTTCTGGAATTATGGAATACCTCAAGTTCACCCTATGTCCTGTCTCAATTCATTGTCGAAGAATATATCGCTTCTTATCTGCCTGGCGGCAGTCAAAATCCTTATGATTCCGAATTCCGGATAATGTGCTCCGCTGTCCATACCAATCAGTATTCCTCCTTGCTCACGCTCATTAAGGAATTCTCTCAAAAATGGCAGCATATCGCTTCTCAGGATTTTGTCCGGACCGCCCGGGAGAACTCTTACGCTTTCAATTATCCTCAATCCGATGTTGATATTCGGGATTTCTTTACAAACCTATCTGAACAGACTGATGATCAGGAACTGAAAAAGGATGTTAACAGGATTCTTGATTCTCTCAATAGTATCTTCATAGCAGAACTTTCCCTCAACCTCCCTCCCAATACCGGAACAGCTACAATCTGGTTTCCTGTTCATGATTATAACTATACCGGCAGCATTGATCTCTATTCCGAACTCGACTTTGCTCAAACAGACTGGACTCTTTTCTTAAAGAGCTTTCTGGAAATTGAATCCCAATAAATAAGAGTTGAAGAAGGATCCAGGTTATACACGATGATTATCAAACCTCTGCACTCCCCTTTTTATTGCTTTTATCCACAGCTGCCCTTATTTTAATCCACCCTTTTAACTCCCGGATTCGACCTGAAGTGATGATAAATATAAGCTATATCAAATGTTAGAACTCCTTACTTCCTTGTGGATAAGTTGTGCATAAAGATAATAAAACTTGCCAAATTATAAACCATATTCTTGCCTATCATTGACTTAGCGGAATCACGCTCTTTGCCGGTTTTGTGTATAACTCTCTGGGTATTACTCTAATTCACTGTCGGTAAGATAGTTAGAAGTATTATTCAGTTTATCGGACTCTATCTCCTAAAATATGCTCTAAAAGAAAAACCTTGAATATCAAAGATCTCCGCTTCTTCTTTCTCTTGACATTTTACCCCTGTTGCAGTTATAATGATAATAGAGAAATCGCTATCACACTCTTTTTTAGACGGGAGGTTTTATGAGTAGAGTTTTGAACAATATCTCAAAAATTCAGGATGCAGATCTTAACGGTAAAATTGTACTGATCCGTGTCGATCATAATGTAGTTAAAGACGGCATTATCAAAGATCCTTTCCGGATAGATATTACCTTTGCTACCCTATTCAATATCCTCGCCAAAGGGGGGAAGCTTATCCTGATGAGTCATGTCGGCAGACCTAAGGACAAGAAAACCGGAGATATAAAAGCCTCAGATAAAACAGCGGTTCAACCGATCGTGGAATATCTGAAGAAGAAACTTCATCTCGAGTTTAAGATCCCGGAATTCAACCGAACCGAGAAAGATGGCCTGGAATGGAATGATTCTTCTATCAAGGAACTTATCTCCTCTTTACGTGAGGGAAAAATCAACGGTATCTACCTCCCCAATACCAGATGGTTCAAAGGTGAGGAAGACAAAGGCGATCTTGCTGCCGAGTTCGCTCAACAGTTAGCGAAAATTGCCGATGTCTATGTTAATGATGCTTTCGGTTCCTGGCAGCCACACGTCTCTACCGTAGGAATTACTGAACACCTCCCCTCCTATGCCGGCATTCTTATGCAAAAAGAGATCCGGAATCTGGATAACATCTTCTCTCCGGAAAGACCCTTTCTGGCTGTAGTTGCCGGTTCGAAATTCGATACGAAGATCGGACCGCTTCGTGCTCTCTTAGAGAAGGCAGACTATCTGATGCTCGGGGGTATTATCTATAACGCTTATCTGGCAGCCAAGTATGATCTCGAGATTGAAGGATTATCTCAGGATGATATTGAAGCGGCAAAAGAATTCCTGAAATTCAGCCGACAGTATAAAGACAAGATAATTGAACCCTCGGTAGTGATCGAATCTGACTCTTTAGAGGGGAAATTCGAAGGAAAATATCGTAAGGTTGACATCCGTAAGCTTTCTTCCGGAGATAAGTTGAAATATATTCTCGATGCTGCACCGGAATCTTTTGCAGAAGAAAAAGTCAAAGTGATCATCAGTAAGGCAAAATCGGTGTTTATCAATGCTGTTATGGGGTTGACTCCCCACTTTACCGAAGGGACTGTTGCTCTCCTTAATGCTGTAGCTGACAATAACGAAGCTTTTAAAATGTTAGCCGGCGGTGATACGCTGCAGGAATTCAGAATTCTCTGCCCCGGAAAATATCTGGCAGCTCTGGATGATTCTCAGTATTATTTCTTTTCCGGAGGGGGTACGATTCTTACAGCTATCGAGCAGAATTCTGCCGAAGGCTTAAAACCGGTAAAGGTTTTGCTGGTTGCTCAAAATGATGATAAACGGTAGTATCTTGTCTGTTTCAAAAAGGCTTTCCGGTACAGTTTGTCTTCCGGGCATAGATCTTAGTTCACAAAATCTCTTTGATAACTAAGAGTTTTTATTATATTGACAATAAAGATTTAGGATGATGTGTAATATGAATCAGAGTTTGCCAAAACTGAAAATTGCTGATCTTGAGGTAAATATTCCTATCATTCAAGGTGGAATGGGGGTTGGAGTCTCTTTGTCCGGTTTAGCTTCTGCTGTAGCTAACGAAGGGGCAGTCGGAGTAATTGCTGCTGCCGGAATAGGTATGCTTGAACCTGATTTTAACATACATTTCAAAGCGGCGAATCAGAGAGTTTTAGCCAAAGAGATAAGAAATGCCAAGAAGTTGACTGACGGTGTTGTCGGTGTTAATCTCATGTTAGCTTCTTCCGATTTCGATGATCTGATCCTGGTCGCCGTCGATGAAGGGACAGATATCGTCTTTCTCGGTGCCGGTCTCGCCTTGAAGAGACCAACTACAATAGCGGTAGAACGGATGGCAGAAGTTCATACCAAGTATTGTCCGATCGTTTCTTCACCCCGGGCAGCTAAGATAATTTTTGAGTACTGGGATAAGCACTTTGGTTTCATTCCGGATGCTATTGTTGTGGAAGGACCTTTAGCCGGAGGACATCTTGGCTTTAAGAAACATCAGATTGATGATCCTCAATACTCTTTAGAAAATTTGATCTCAGAAATTATTCCGTTGATAAAGACCTTTGAGGATAAATACTCTAAGAATGTTCCTGTTATTGCTGCGGGCGGTATCTATACCGGTGCTGATATCTACAAATTCATGAAGTTAGGGGTACAGGGAGTACAGATGGGAACCCGGTTTGCCGCCACTCATGAGTCTGACGCCTCGATTAAGTTCAAAGAAGCATATATTGAATGCCGGAAGGAAGATCTCGTTATCATAGAAAGTCCTGTCGGAATGCCCGGGAGAGCAATTTTTAACAAGTTCTTAAGTGACGTCGCGAGGGGGGTAAAGAAACCTGTCAACTGCCCCTGGAAATGTTTAAAAACGTGTGATTACCGGGTAGTACCGTATTGCATTGCCGATGCCTTGACCAAAGCGAAAAGAGGCAACTTCAATGATGGGTTCTGTTTTGCGGGAGCAAATGCGTATCGGACAGAAAAGATCCTCTCGGTCAAAGAATTGATCGCAACTTTGACCGCAGAGTATGAAGCGGCTGCTGCTGCCGACCTGCAAGAGAGATGATCAGTCAATACCGCTTGCACAATTTGACTGGTGTTTTTTTATCTTGAATTATCAGTACCTATCTTTTTTCCATAAACGCTTAACACACTTGTCCCAGCCCATTTCCTGGCTGCTATACACTCACTTTCTAAGGTTTAAGAGTTATTGAGTTTATCCGCAAACTCCTTTATTTTGTCTTCAAAGAAGACCGAGGCACTCTTCTTTACCCCTACTATCCTAACGATCAATCTGTCCAGAAAGCTGAATTTTTGCAGATCATATTCATATCCGAGATTCGCTTTGACAACTGCTCTTTCGTAAAGTTCCGGCGTGAAATTCTTCCGGAGATATGAGTCGATACTCTCTTTTTTATCAGTACCGGCACAGACAAAGAGCCCTATTCGTTTCTTGCCAAGCTCCGATAGATTGTGCTTCAGGAATTGCTTCATCTCCTTTTGCACACTTCCTGCATAAATTGAGCCCCCCAGGATCACTGTCTCAAATCCGGAATAATCGGGTTTGCTTTTAACATCGGCAATAACCGCTTCCCCTTTCAGATGAGCTTTTAATTTTATCGCCGCTTTCCCGACACTACCGTATTTTGTCGAATAGATTATTATGGTTTTCATGCTACCTCCGTAAATCTTTGTTTTTTTCTTCGGATCAGATAACTAAAAAAAGCCTCTTAATAATCTGAACAGAGAGAAGATCACCGGACCGGCTTATGAGACCTAATCCTTTTCTCCTTTCCCGATCTCTTCATCCCAGTACTCATTGGCTCTTTTCATATACTCATCATCACTTATCAGCTCAAGATGGATATCTTTAACCGTATCCTCACTGACCTGACCCGCAGTAACCATTTCCCGCCCTGCTTTTTTCAAGGCTTCATTAAACTTCTTCACCCTGCTCATCAATTCTTCACCATGCTCTGCCGCAGCACCGAGAACCTCTCCCGAATTGCGGTAAACCTCCAGCACCATATTCTGCATTCCGGCATAAGCTTTGAGAAAATCGAAATTATGTTCCCCCGGAAAACCGGAGTTAGCTACATAGAATTGACGGGGAAAGCGTTTTAACCGCCCCTCGTGATAGAAAGAACCATCTTCATTCTTGTGAATATGAGGAGTCGCAAGAGGCAGAAGCCTGTCGGTGAAATTCTTTAGAAGACCGGTCATCAGCATTCCGTAAACCGGAGTTGCCAGACCGGCAAAATCGGACCCCAGAAACAGATTCATTAATTCCGGCATATCATCCTTGATCGTGCAAATCCCGGGAGTCTTCCCCCAGCAATCGAAACAACCACGGCACTGTTTAATGTCTTTTTCAACCAGAAATATCTCTTCTGTTTCTGCTCCTGCTTCTTCTGCACCGGTCAGTATCTGGGCAACTATCTTGTGACTGTTGCTCTCCCTTCCCCGGGGACTGCCGTTAAATACCGTTACTTTCATCTTAATGTTCTCCTCTGATCTGCTATGTTTTATAAAGAATTATCCTGTTGAAACTCTTTCAGATTATTCATTACCATTTTCCGGTCAATTATTATTTGATCCCGCCTCCGCTAAAGCATTGTTTTAACCTTTTTCTTGCTCATATTGAACCGCCTTAGACCGTTAATCTAAAGAACCAATATGATATATTACATACTTATGTAAAGCTGTATTCACCTATTTACTACTATTTAGTTAAGATATTTATTGGGTAGCGTCTTTTAGGTAGTCATATAAAGGTGTTGAAAGCTTTTGTATAGGGTTTTAAATATATGGTGTTGGATGGTAAAAATCAGATGTCAATCTGAGATAAGGGAGCCGGCAGAAAGAACTCGCCCACTTTTTTATAAGGATAACAAGACAAAAATCAATTATAGATTGATTTCGTTATGAACAGTCTCAGCATTGTTCAGAAGGGATGCTGCTGAATTTCCAGACGGAAAACCTTACAAGGGCAGGGACGCCCTTGTTACATCATCGCTGCCCTTCCTTAGGCTTATCTTTTCGTAGAACAAGTTGGTAACTTGTTTCCGCAATTTACCAAATTGCGGTACATCTCCCTGCTGACTCTCTTTTCTGTACTTCGTAGGGATGGTTGATGAACCGCCCTCTTCTTGCTTCCCTTCCGCAGGCTTTTCTCTTTTCTTCCAGCTATCGTTCATTTGTTTTTTTTTGATCTTTACAGCTTGCTTTTCTTCCGTTGGTGCATCTGAATGTCTTTGCTTGCTTGGGTGGCGGGTGGGAATAGATAAGACTTTTCCATCTTGCTATCCTTCCGCAGGCTTTTCCTTTTCTTCATAGCTTCACTTCCTCAGGCTTTTATTTTCTTTTTCTTTCCGGCATTAAAAGTAACGGTGATGAAAAAACCGTACGAGAATATGCTTCGGAGCTACTGTTCGACGAACGAAGTGAGGAGTTTAGTGGAGAAGCTTATTCGAGAAGGTTTTGCACCGTTAGCTTTTACGCCGGCGGATTTTCTTTGCTTCTTTCTTTTCTCCGCCGAAAAGAAAGAAGGTATAATATGAATATGATATGCATCTTTCTACATGCTGCGCCTCCCGCAAGCTTTGCTGTCTTTCCTTCGAAGCTTGGCTGCCAATGGTCATGCTAAGCCTCCCGCAGGCTTTTCTTTATTTTCTTTTCTTTATTTTCTTTTCTTTATTTTCTTTTCTTTTTCTTTCCGGCATTACAGCATTGTACATCACATAAACCACTCCCCCGTCCGAAAAAAATTGACACTCATTGCCGGCTTTTGTTTTCATCTAAACAGGATAACTTCCGGAGAGATAACCTTCTCCTCCGATCAAATATCCAGGGAGAGTATATGAAATATTGCCTGTTAATCCTGCTGTTAAGCTTAGCGGTTAATCTATTCCCTCAACCCCAGCCCCCGGTGCGGATGGTCGCTGAATGGGAACCTGCCTCCGGCACTCTCGTCCGCTGGCCCCTCGGTATTCCCTCCGAACTCGTTCAGGAACTCGCTGCAGATGATACCTTGTATGTTCTGGTGGCAGATACCGGCAGCCAGAATTCGGCAGCTTATACTTTCAGCAGCTGGGATGTGAACATGGATCATGTGGTCTTTATTGAAGCCCCGACAGATTCCCACTGGACAAGGGACTGGGGACCGGTAAGTGTTTTCGGCGGCAGTGGAGAATGGGGAATTGTGGATTTTATCTTTGAAGGTTATCCCTGGGTACCACCTCTCAGAAACAGGTGGCAGGATGACACTGCCGTTAACTCCGTTTTAGCAGATTTCTTTGCTGCCCCCCTGTATCAGATGCCTCTCTATTTCACCGGCGGAAATGTAATGACCGACGGATACGGTTCTGCCTTCTCCAGCCGGCAAATGCTGACTGAAAATCAACCTATTGCTGCTCCCCCTCAATTCTTTTCAACTGTCGAGACTTATACCGGCGTTTCCAATTACCAGATCGTCAGTAATTTCGAGTCTTATGGAATACAACACATCGATTGTGTAGCCAAACTTCTCAATGAAGAGACTGTCTTGATAAAAAGGCTTCCGCAATGGCATCCTGATTACAACAGAGTGGAGAGTGTCGCTTCGGAATTTGCAGCTATGACCTCCTGCTTCGGCAGACCTTATAAGATCATCCGCATCGATACGGCAAGTTATTCCGGTAATCATACGGCTGCTTACACCAATTCCCTTATCCTCAATAACAAGGTTTTAGTACCTCTCTTCGGAGTTGTCACTGATGCCGAAGCACTGCAGGTGTATGAACAGGCAATGCCCGGCTACGAAGTGATCGGCTTTAACTGGAGCGGCTGGTACAGTTACGATGCCCTCCACTGCCGGACTATGGGTATTTTCGACAGATATATGCTCCGCATTGCCCACAGACCGCTTGACCCTGAAATCCCCAATACTTCGCAAATCCTGATTTCAGCTGAAATCAGAGCTCATAGTAACGAACCCCTTATTGATGAGGAAGTAAAAGTATTCTGGAAAACTGAGGACCTTGACTGGCACAGTATCGTTATGACCCCAGCCGGAGGAGATTCTCTCTCTGCCGTCATTCCGATGCCGGAACCGGAAACTATTATCAGCTATTATATCCAGGCTGCCGACGAATCGGGAAGGGTGGAAACTCTCCCCCGCACTGCCCCGGAAGCATGCTTTTCCATTACAGTCTATAGCGACACAACTGCTGCTGATGACTTGCTGCTACCTGCCCTCTTCACACTGCGAAACTATCCTAATCCTTTCAATCCCGAAACTACGATAGAGATCGGGACAGACGTACGCAGTGAAGTGAGAATCGATGTCTTCAACATCAAAGGACAGAAGATTGCCACTGTTTATAATGGAGATTTGGAAACAGGATTGAACAGGTTTGTCTGGAATGCTGAAACTCAGAAATCAGGACTATACCTGATAAGAGTCTCTTCCCCGGATTTTTCCTTAACCCGGAAAGTCTTGCTGCTAAAGTGATCTGACCGGTTCCATCTCCAATTTCTAAGATGTATAATGCCTTCCACAATCTATCACAGACTCCTTCTCGTAAATCTCAATAAAAACCAGTGTCTTTAGAATGGAGAGAATCTCAACAACAATTGAGCTTTCTGAGAGATTCAGTTTTTCACACTCTGAATATCACCTGCAACCAGCCAATCATCCATGTTACCATAATTACTTTTATCTATCGTGAATGGCTCCAATTCCTCTACCTTCTCAACTTCCACCAGAACAAGAAACCTTTTTCCTGCCCAGCGTTTATACTGCTTAGCGCTAAGCTGTAATTTGTCCTGATTCATTTCTATCAGCGATACAGACTCCTGTTCGGACAATTTATTGGAATTAGAAACCCGCTTTATAATTGCCTTCGCTCTTATCAAGCCTTCCCCGTTGTTATTGATGAAATAGAGATTATCACCTTGAAAGACTCTTCCATAAGGCATCTTTCTACCGGCTGCACCTCTGATGATCATTGTTTTTTTCCCGCTAAGCAGATTATCTAATTCTTTCGCCTGATAATCAAGATAAACTACGTGATCCATAACCATCTCCATCTGTTTTATCTTATAACAATTCTCCTCGTTATCGGGTCAAGACAAAATACACTTGATTATGTTAGGTATGCAGCCTGCATACAAACTGGCCTTGTACTTAGATTCATTATGCAGGTTCAGAATTACCAAATCATTGGCTTTTTTGCTTACCGTGTTAAGCGTAATCTGTTTTGTTACTGCACTATTGCCTTTCTCGCTTTCCCAGTTTATACGCTTTGTTGAGCCAGCTTTTTCTCTTTGTTTCAGACGACATTTTGACTGAGCCGAAGTAGGAACTGCGAACCGGTTTAATACCGCAAAAATGCAATGTCCCTTTCATCATTTTAAGACCCGGATCACCGATATACAGTCTGTTATAAAGAGGCGGAGCGTCCATCGTTACAATCAAACGGGCGGTTTTCCCTTTCAACAGTTTGTCCCAACTGATGATAAGTCCTTGCTTCTTATGGTATTTATAAGCAAACCCGGAGAGAAAAATTACCTCGATAAAGAGCTTTAACAGAGCGGGGGGTGTTGTCCACCAGGTAGGATAAGCAAAGACCAAACAGTCTGCCGCTAAAATGCTTTCCTGAACTGCCGATAGTTCCTGAGATAATTCAGGTTTTTCTGAATGACCCTCCTTTAGATATTCTTCCAGTTTCAATAAATTGACCGTTATTTCCTCTACCCTGTTCCCGGCATCTGCTGCTCCCCTGATGTATTCATCGGCTAAGGCATGACAATAACTGTTATCTCTCGGATGAGCTTTGATAACCAATATCTTCATTCTCTGACTCCCTGCTTCTCTGTAAGAGTATCTCTATTCCCTGCTAATGATCTGCCCGGAAAGATTGACGCGAATTGCTTTTTTTGTCCAGTTAAAATGAGATCAGCTAAACTCCGGTATCCTCTTTCGTCCTGAGATTGCAAAGACTGTTATTGCTATCTTTTTTTTCTGCTATTTTCTGAACATATCTTAGGTAAAGCAGAGAGGAATACCTAAGTCGGCTCACACTAACTGAGGTATTCTTCTCTGATTTGATTGAGATACTTCTCAGGAAATTCTGTACCAGGTGCGTCCTTGCTGTCAGCAGACAGAAGCAGGAGGAGGGCGGTTCGTGAACCGCCCCTACGAAGTACAGAAAGAGGGTCGGCAGGGAGTACGTACCGCAATTTGGTAAATTGCGGCAAACAAGTTACCAACTTGTTCTGAAGAAAAAGAAAACCTACAGAAGTAAAGCAGGAAGCAAAAAAGCAGACCAGGATGGTCTGTAAACGATGTACCAAGAGCATACCTGTTACAAGCAGACAAAGTCAGGATACAGAAGATCTGTACCAAGGGCGTCCCTGCCCTTGGCATTTTTTTTAACCATGTCCCTTACCTGCATTGAGCGAAGCGATTAGTGAAAGGTGAAGACATAAATATCGTAAAAAACCTGTGGATGAAAAGCGGTAAGAGGGTCGGCAGGGAGTACGTACCGCAATTTGGTAAATTGCGGCAAACAAGTTACCAACTTGTTCTACTTTTAACAATGTCCCTTACCTGCATTAAGCGAAGCGAAAATGCAGGTAAGGGACAAAACAGTATTAGGGTGGGTGGGCGAGTATAACAACAGAGCGATCTAAACTTGCATCATCATCTTGATCTTATCAACAGACAAAACCTCCCCCACCGATTTAACCACTTCATCAATCACCAGAGCCGGAGTCATCGGAACACCATATCCGGTAATCTTGTTCATATCAGTAACCTTGACTAACTGATAGTCTATGCCGGCTTCCTCAGCTGCCTTGGCGGCATTCTGAGCTAATTTCCTGCACTTGGAGCAGCCACTCCCTAAGATTTTGATTATCATCTTTTATTCCTCCCTGATCAGCAAAAAAACATTACTCTCTGAAAAACCTGTAGGTTATTTCCTTTACCAATCTCGCCATTTCTTCGCTGCCGGTTTCAGCAAGCGGTTCCTTACCTTCTAAAAAATCGGTCAGAATGACCTGCTTATAGTTCTTAATACCCTTATTATCAAACATCGTCTTCACACAAGAGACCGGGCAGCCGTCAATGATCAGGCTTACCGCCGGATTCTCTTCCACACTCTCTTTGAAACCTTTGATATCAGCCCCTATTCCGGAAGCACAGTTTATCCGGAAAATCTTCAGCCTGTCTAATTCCCGAGCCAGATCATAGGTCAATATCCCCGCATTACTCCCTCCGGCACAGTAAAAGACATAGCCCGTATTTTTCCCTTCGGAAGGATCTTTCAAAAGCTTTTTCCGAATCATATTACCTCCCCTTGTAACTCAAACGAATAAATCAAAAAACTATCCGAATAGATTCCCATAGATCATTCCGGCTATTGCAGACATTATAACTACCAGCAAGACAAAGACCAGAGTCTTCTTCGTTCCGATGACGCTCCTGATCACCAGCATATTCGGTAAAGATAGTGCCGGACCAGCCAGCAGCAGGGCAAGAGCAGGACCCTTCCCCATGCCGTTACCGATCAAACCCTGCAAGATCGGAACTTCCGTCAAGGTTGCAAAGTACATAAAAGCTCCGGCAATCGCCGCAAAGAAATTTGCCCAGAGCGAATTACCTCCGACAGCTCTGTAAACCCAATGAGACGGGATCAAGCCCTCTGCTTCCGGTCTCCCTAATAATATACCGGCGATCAGGACTCCGAAAAGGAGCAGAGGCAGGATCTGTTTGGCAAAATCCCAGGTTGCAGTAAACCATTCTCCCAGTTCATCTTCCTTACGGCTGATAAAATAGGAAAGACTGATAAAAGCGGCTGCAAAAGCTATTACCGGATAAGCGGGAAACAAAAGAGCAAAAAGCAGGGTAACCACGGCAGTGATTCCAATTTTCCACTTCTTCATCGCGAAGAATCTGATCAGGACAAAACCGAGCAGCAGGGCTAAGATGGCTGTAATGTGCCATTTTATCTGATATACAGCAAACCAGAATCCCTGAGCTTCAACCGGTTTACCCCAGTTAGCAAAAATGAGAATTAGTACCAGTAAACCCATTAAGGAGGCATTCTGCCATAACGGTTTCTCGTTTTCCGGCAGGACAAAACCTCCCTCTTCAACTTTGTCTTTTCTGAAGATAAACTGCATTATCAAGCCGATAATGACACTGAATACTATCGCTCCGACTGCTCTGGCTATTCCGAGCTGAATACCCAAAACCCGGGCAGTAAGGATGATAGCCATGATGTTGATCGCCGGTCCGGAATAGAGAAAAGTTACCGCCGGACCTAAACCCGCACCTCTCTTATGGATACTGCTGAAGAGGGGGAGAACCGTACAGGAACAGACCGCCAGAATACTACCCGAAACCGAAGCAACCGAATAAGCAACGATCTTATTCGCTTTGCTCCCTAAATACTTCATAACTGCACCCTGACTGATAAAGACCGAGATGGCTCCGGCAATGAAAAAGGCGGGGATCAGGCAGAGGAGTATATGCTCACGCGCATAATCCTGCAAAAGAAACAAGCCCTCCCTGAAAGCAGCATCAAATCTTGCCGTTCCGACCGGCATAAAGTAAGCACCAAAGAATACTGCCGCCATCAGCAGCAGAATTTTTCCTTCTTCTTTCCAATTCATAACTCGTCCTCGCTATTTATGACATAGGATTGACTCACCTTCTTCACTCTCTTGCGGAAAACGGTGGCTGGTTTTATTGGCAATTCTGACTAAGGTCAGCATGACCGGTACTTCGACTAAAACACCTACAATCGTGGCAAGTGCTACCGGTGAAGCTGCCCCAAACAGGGCTATCGCTACCGCTACTGCTAATTCGAAGAAATTCGAAGCTCCAATCATTCCGGCAGGAGCAGCTATGCAGTGCCTCATCCTGAGCTTCCGGGCGGCGAAGTAAGTTACAAAGAAGATAAAAAAGGTCTGAATCGTCAAAGGTATGGCTATCAGAACAATATGCAGGGGATTTTGCAGAATAACTCTCCCCTGAAAAGAGAAGATGATCACCAGAGTTAACAACAATCCGCCAATTGTGATGTTATTGAACCTGGGAAGGAAACTATCTTTAAAGTAATCTATGCCCTTACTTTTTATCACCCTGATTCTGGTAATTATTCCTCCGGCAAGAGGGATCACCACAAAGAGAACTACCGAAAGAAGGAGAGTATCCCACGGTATGCTGATCCCGCTGACCCCGAGAAGAAAGGCAACGATCGGGGTGAAAGCGAATAAGAGAATGATATTGTTTGTCGCTACCTGAACAACAGTATAAGCTGGATTTCCTTTTGTCAGATGACTCCAGACAAAAACCATTGCCGTGCAGGGAGCAGCTCCCAGAATGATAGCCCCGGCAAGATAATCACGGGCTAAATCAGTAGGTATCAGACTCCGGAAGATAAAAAAGAAGAAGAGATAGGCTATCCCATACATGGAAAAAGGCTTGATCAGCCAGTTGACGATCCAGGTTAAATAAAGTCCCTGTGGACTCTTTCCGACATTTTTGATACTGGAAAAGTCAACCTTCATCATCATCGGGTAGATCATCAGCCAGATGAGTATCGCTATCGGAATAGAGACATTGGCATATTCGAACCTGCTGAGAAATCTCGGTATAAAAGAAAGGTACTGCCCGATCAGAATGCCGGAAACCATACAGGAAGCAACCCAAACAGTCAAATACTTCTCAAAAAAACTGATGCCTCCCCCCTTGTTATCAGTAGCCTTAGCTCTGTCTTTCATTTTTTCCCAACCTTCCCAAGAAGACTTTCACAGATGCACTTTTCCTTAGGACCTGTTAGTTCATTAATCTCTTGCTGCAGCATCGAAATCTTGTCGCGGTTAATTGAATAATGCATCCAGGTTCCCTCTTTCCTGCCGGAGACTAATCCGCACTCAGTCAGAACCTTCATGTGATGAGAAAGAGTTGACTGGCTGATCTCCATACCCTTCAGGATCTCACAAGCACATACCGTCCCGCAGGAGAGAATATCCAGTATCTGCAACCTTGCCGGCTCTGCCAGCGCTTTGAAAAAAAGCGATAGTTCATAATATTTATTCATGATATCTCCTATGCCTAATCACTCTAAACAATATATCTATACATCGATAGTTGTCAATATCTATCTTCATCGATATATGCTAAATGACTCCAGAAAGCTCTTAGCCCTCTGCCCTTTGCTCTCTGCTCTTCGCTCTTTGCCCTTAGCCCTTAGCTTTTTACTCCTTGATTGGATATTCCGACGGATTCGGACACTGATTCCGATATTATTCGGACACTTATTGACTAGCAACAATGATCACTAACGTTTCTTTCGACATGGGAGGAGTTAGTGAAAAAGTGACGCCGATACAGGAGAGTAAAGATGTCCGATTAAAGAAGATTTACAGGCTTCATTTTTACGAGAAGTTATCATTTAGAGAGATAGAGAAGCTGTTAAACATACCGAGTTCTACTTTAAATGATTATTCTCGCCGAATAAAGGATTTGGGTTTGACTGAAGAAGAGTTTCTAGGAATAGGTGATGAAGGGTTACATGGTCTCATCTTTCCTTGTAAAAGTGGAGAACGTAACAGTGTCGATAAATCATATAGCTCTTTTGATCTGAGGTGTATAATTCTGAATTACTTATTCGTCTGTCTCTTGTTAGCAGCAGTATGCTTATCGATTTTTTTTGCAGATATAAATAATCAGCCAAACTGGGAAGACAAACCCCCAAAAAACGATGGCAACAATAGTCATTATACCCAGAAAAAAATCAGCTAAGAAACTCATATAACCTCCATGTTAAGTGGTTGTGTATTGTGCCCTTTATGCTTTCTCCGTACACAGAGGTTCTTCGGTTGTGACTATCAGTCATGCCAGGTATTATCCCCGTTTCTGTTCCTTAGAATAGCTTAGAACTCTTGTTTGAGTCATTACAACCCTTAACCGGTGAGTTTATCTCTCCGTCATCACTCATAAACGAAAGAAAAGTATTTCTTCACCAGTTCCGGGTCTTTATATTTTCCGAAGAGTGCCATTAGTTTTATGCGGGCTTTGGGTCCTTTCAGGTCTTCCCCGAGGATCAGTCCCAGTTTCTGAAGATGAAAGCCACCCCCTTCATAGCCGTATTCCGGTAAAACTCTTCCTTTAAAGACCCGGGAAGTGACCACGACAACGATATCTCTGGCTATGGCTTTCCGCAGAGAATCCAGCATTTCCAGGGGTAGATTTCCTCTGCCAAAGGCTTCAATGACGATTCCTTTCGCCCCTTTCTCGATTGAGGTTTCAATGAAGCGTCCGTCCATTCCGGCAACCGCTTTGATCAGATCAATATTCAGTTCAATTTCGTTAGTCCAGACATTTTCCCGGAAGAGTAGTTTGCGGTGATAGACGACTCTGTCGGTATCAACAATCCCCAATATTCCGTAATTTGGAGAAGAAAAGGCTTCCAGTTTTCCAGTATCTGCTTTGACTACATCGTGAGCTGTATGTATCTCATCATTCATGACGACTAAAACACCCTTGTCGATTGATTCATGATGAACTGCAACTCTCACCGAACCCACAATATTACGGGGTCCGTCAAGACCCAGCTCCGAGCCGCTCCGCATAGCAGCTGTCAGGATCACCGGCTTTCTGGTAGTGAGTACCAGATCGAGCATATAGGCTGTTTCTTCCAGAGTATCAGTTCCGTGGGTAATGACTATCCCGTCGTAATCTCTTACTTTATGATCAACAATCTTTGCCAACTCAAACATTCTTTGGGGAGTAATGTGAGGACTCGGCATATTGGAATATTCGAATATTTCTATTTCTGCTGCCGAGGAGAGTTGGGGAAAATTCTCCAGCATACCAAGCAGATTATTGTTGGGCACAATTCCTACATCCGGAACATGCCGCATGGAAATTGTGCCTCCGGTAGTGATTATTAAAACCTTCTTCTTCATTAAAACCTCTTTGTAATGATGATATTAACTCTAAGCAATCGGGCTATGTGTCAAGAAAAGAGTAAAAAAAGAGCGAAAGGGTATCAAATGATAAGGAACTTGACTATTTGATCATTAACAAGAAAAGTATATCTTTGCTTTTCCCCTGCTGGAAAAGTAAACTGGAGAAGTAATGAAAGATGAGATAATCAAGGAACTCAGACGGCTCGAGCAAGAGCTGGAAATCAAAGTTCTTTACGCCGTAGAGAGCGGCAGCAGAGCCTGGGGTTTTGCTTCCCGGGACAGTGACTGGGATGTGCGTTTCCTCTATATCCATAAACTTGACTGGTATCTGAGGATAGATCAGGAAAGGGATTATTACGTAAAGATACTTGATAATGAAATTGATCTCTCGGGCTGGGAGCTGAAAAAAGCCTTGAAGCTTTTCCGGAAATCGAACCCTCACCTTCTGGAATGGATGAGAAGCCCGATAGTTTACAATCAGCATTCGTCGGCAATTGATAAAATGAGGGATCTGAAAAAGCTCTATTTCGATCCGAAATCTTGTTTTCATCATTATCTAAACGTAGCTGTACATAACTTCGAGGGATATCTGGCAGATGAGCGAATAAACCTCAAGAAACTTTTTTATGTGCTCCGGACTATCCTCGCAGCAGACTGGATTTATGAGCATAGAACAACAGTGCCTGTGGAGTTCCCGGTTCTGCTGGAGAGTCAGATCACTGATGCTCTGATCAGTAATGAGATAATTTCTCTGCTGAAAAGGAAAGGAGCAGGCACGGAACAGGATATTGTCCCCAAGAATGATCTCCTGCAGGAATTTCTGGAAGAGAAAATCGCCTGCAATAAGGCACGCCTCTCTTCCTTAACAAAGAGAGTAACACCTGAAACTGCTCCGCTCAACGTTTTATTCAAAGAAACATTGTCCGAGGTGTGGTGAGATAAACTGCTGTCCAGAGAAGATAGCTTCTCTATTATCAGACGATCAGTTAATCCTTTATTTTTGAGCCCTCTTTAGCTATCAGCCTGCTTCATTTAATAAGCATCATCTTTTTTGCCTGAACCGTTCTGTTCCCGACTTGCAGTCGATATAGGTATATTCCCGTGGCAACTGTTTTATTGTTATAGTCTTTTCCGTCCCAGAAGAGAATGTGCTTTCCTGCTTCCCGTTCTTCATTGAGAAGGGTTAAAACCCGCTGTCCTTTAATATTGAATATCTCCAATTTCACTCTCTCGAACTGCTCGATAGAGAAGGCAATATTGGTTCCGCTGCTTCTTTTCCCGGAAGAAGCGGCAAAGAAGGGGTTGGGGTAATTGGTCAGTTGATAAGGAATCACAGGAAGTTCATCTGCTGAAGATTCGCCGGTATTGGAAATCTTGATCTGTCCTGTAACAACCTGCGATGAGGGATAATAGACATAATCATCCTCATCCGAGAGAAGGATAAAATCACCGTCTAAGGCTAAGAACAACTCATAAGTATCGGGAAGCGGGTCAGAAGATCTTCGGAAATAGAGGGGTTGCAAATCACTGTCAATATGCAATACAAAGTCCCAGAATCTGGCATCTTCGGTAGAAGTATCCAGGTCTTCCTTAAAAAAGGAATGTAATTGAGGGAAAGGGTGTATTGCTTCATCGGCTTCCAGATAGAAATAGAAATCTGTCTCCGGTCTGTGAGGAGGTTTGGGAAGATCAAACAATGAATTGTAGTAATCATTCGTGAACTGGGCACTGCCAACTACAACCTCATCACCTTGGAAACCGTCCTGAGCAGCAATCACTGTTGACTGCCAGTAATAAGGAAAATCAGCATAACCGTAGTGCTTGTTAAAGGGAATAAGCTGCAAGACTAAACCGGGCACATAGGAATAGAGCCAGATAGATTCCCGGTTTCTCAGAACATCAGTCAAAGAGTATTTATTATCGCTGACGGCATATAGCGCCCGGTCGATCATATTGAATTGTAAAGCTTCAACAAAGGTATAATTAACTCCATCGAAATTGAAACGGAAATCCCGGCTCTTGAAATCAGTTAAAAAGACATTAGGGATCAAGTTCCACCCTTCCTGTAAGACAATGTCATACTGCTGACGGCGAATATCACCGGTAGTACAAATCTCATAATTCTCAGGCATATATACCCAATGACCCGTTCCGAACTGAAAGAGACTTACTTCCTCGTAATCCTCCGCATTGTAATCATAGACATAAAGCTGGGCTTCCGGTCCGAAAAGGATCGTGCCGTTGAATTCGGGATCTTCAAGAGGATTTGCTTTCAGATACCAACCGGCAAAATTTGCAAAAGAGACCGTTAAGGGAATAACTGCTAATCGATAATCTGAATAATTATCCAAAGGATATCCATCAACGATAATTGTCCTGACCGCAAATGCCGCATCCAGGAAATGTACTCCATCGGGAACGTTCCATTCATAGAAAGATGTTTGAGGTGGTAAGTTATCGGCGATCAGAAGGGTATCGGTTTCATTTACCAAATACAGCTCAACCGTATCAACAAGCAGATCAAAACTCGTTGACCAGTTGAATGTTATAACATCTCCTGCCTGTAAGAACCTGTTGCTCATCCCAGCTATACTTATGCTCGGTAAAAGATTACCCCAATAGAGGGTAAAATACCGGTAAGAAGTATTGGAAGCCTGGTATGTGAGAGGTTCTTCCGTCAGATCGACCATATTACCGGTACTGGTGTCTCTGAGGTAAAGTTTTTCACTGTTTCTCGTGTAGTTATCGCTGATTGAGATCGTTATCGGCTGATTCAACTGATTTGTAGTGACTCTTAACACATAAGATTTGTAAACTTCGTCAGGATCAAAAAAGCCGTAAATATCTCTTTGCAGGTTTCTATAAGCCGCTGACCAGCTGCTCTTGTAAGACATGGCATAGACATACTGGTCGTTGTCGTTGCTCCCTTTGAGGATATCATAATTGCTGTCATAACCGTCTGAGGCGAAGGGATTAGCTCCGAATTCGACCGTATCGAAAATCTCTCCGGAATTGTCCTGAAAAGTCAGGGAAAAAACCGGCTGCGGAGATGCAGAAGCCATAAAAACGTGCATATACTCGGAATCACTGTTATCAACTGATGCTATTTTATAATCATAAGTTAAGCCGTTAACTGTCAAGCTGTCGGTGTATTCATAATAGATATTCGTACCCGGCAAACCAGCGAGAGAATCATCCGTTTCCCAGGAAGCGATCAGTTCATAAATCTCACTCCCTGAAAGCGCACGATGTACATTGAACCCTTGATTATTATTCTGAAACTGTGCCAGCCACTGAATATCTACATAACCATCCCTTCCATGAGCCGAAAGATTTGCTATCGTAGCGCTTCCTGTATAGCGGGAAATCTCATTGCTCACTTCAGAATAGTTGTCATTATAATCTTTAGCTCTTACTCTGAAAAAATACTGAGTCTCCGGTGCCAAGCCGGTTACGGTAGCAGTAGTAAATGCCTGTCCGGCAAGAGTAGAAACGTTGCTGCGGTCAAATATAGAATAATTGGGATCGTCAAGATCGATTGGTTCAGTAGCATAAAGAATCTCGTAAGTTTTGAAATCATAAGCGTGGGAGCGGTTCCACTCCAGAACAATATTGTTAGAGGAAGTACTGACCATGGATAGTTCTGTAGGATTAGTCGGTGGTACGCCATCATCGAAGTTTATCCAGTTGTCTGAAACCTCTGCATAATGCTCCAGCCAGGGGGTATAGAAAGCTAAAGCTCTGATCCAGAAATCATCAGCATTCCAGGTTTGAGTAATCGCGTTGAACCCGTAAAACCAGTGATAATAGTTCATGTTCTGGGGATAAACACTCGGTAGCTCTTCCAGTTCAATGTGAAAAAACGGAGTGAAGACATCATATTTGTTCCAGCCGCTCTGAGTATAGACAACCTGCCTGTTCCCCTGTGCTCCGGGGAGATTAATATTGTTACTTATCGGCAGTAACTGACCGTCATTATCATAATACAAACCGTGAGTATCGTAAAGAACAGAATAGTAATCCGTTACCAATATCTCATCATGAATCCCAACCGTGTTAGCCTCGAAAATCACATAGGGAGAAGCATTGATGATGTCCAGATTGTTACCGCTAATATCTCTGATCGGCAATCCCGGATAGTCATAAGCTGCTCCTCCACCGGTAATCTGCAATGGTTTATAACCCATGTGGGTATAGTCGTAACTGTGTAATTGCATCGAGTGTTCACGTCTTCCAAAGGTACTTCTGATCTCGTCACATATCCTGTTGTAAGCTACGTTGAAAACGTGGTTAGCGTTTCTTGACGGATCACTCAGCGATTTGGAATTCCAGTAAGGGGGAACATTAGTCCATAATACCTCTCTCCCTGCACCGTTTATCATCATGTATCTGGCATCCCACAGCTGGAAGGCTTGAGTTGCCACCGGCACGGAAATAAAATCGTCCTTCGGATGTACAACATTCACAATTACCGGAATGGTGGAGTCAGGATTGAAGACATAGAGACCCCATCCGTAGTCGAAGCTTCCCTGCTGGTGGATCTGAGGCTGGTCAGGTTCATCGTTATCATCGAAATAATCCATATTAAGCTGCTCGCGCAGCATATAATAAGTTCTTCCCGTATCGGTATCATTGAATTCGACAACATCGTAAGGAAAGCCATGCTGATCGATCAGAGCCTGAGCTTCAGTAAACATTTCCGCCAGGAACAGATCAACAATATCACCCCAATTCGCTCTCTGGGTAGAATTGGCATTAACGAAATTGCCAAAACCGTTGGTTTGTCTATCCCAGGGTGCATATTGGTTGTAACCGGCTGAGGCTAAACCTTCAACGACTCTGTGATAGAAATCATCATAGGCGGCATTCTCTTCCGTACCATACATGAACCCCGATAAAGAAGCCGTTTCAATGGTTATGGAAAAGGCTGAAGCTATTGAAGCTAAAATTATTATCAAGAGTAAGGATATTCTCATTATTATACTCCCGGAGAATTTTTTTCTTTGTATAGACGATCTCAGACAATAATAACTGTCAAGAGAATTTCGTAACTCCTTGATTTCATTGAACTCATCAGAATTTCTCCGGCAAGTTACCCTTTAACTGTTTTCTTTCTTCCGGAGAGGGCTAACAAGACGGCGCCTATCAAAGCCGGAACAACCGAATTGAGAATAAAGATGAGCAAAGAGGCTGTTACGGCAAATTCGGGCTGAATCTGATAATTCCGTAAGAGATGGATAGCAAATGTCTCTCTCAAGCCGAGACCGGCATAAGTAACGGGAATAAGGTTTGCCACGAGAATCAAGGGAACCGTGATGAGAATATTACCAAAAGCAGCAGGAAAAAACTGATTGATAATAATGAAATACTGCAGGACAGTTAAAAAGACGAAAAACATCTGGCGGAGGGTGATTGCCGGCACTATTTTCAGGTATTGCTTAAAATATTCTTTCCAGGAGGGTCTTTTCAGGATTCGTGAAGACCAGTAAACCAATAAGGGGATCAGGGTTATCAGGATCACTCCCCCTAACCTGAGAAACAAGGAATACTGCTTAAAATAGAAAAATCCTGCCCAGGAAGCAAACCAGAGATTAGTCCAGGTCTGCATAAAACGTTCTATGCCGACAGAAAAGAGAGTTGCCTTTTTTCTGTTGGTAACGAAATATACTTTGGCAAAGGTGGCATGTCCTCCCGGTATAATAAAGCGAAGAGCCTGACCAATGAAATGCGATTTTAGGATTTCGTATTTTGCCGGTTTATAACCGGAAGTAATTTTCAGACACTGCTCCCAGTTTTTATACTGGGTAATAAATTTCAGAACAGTGATCATCACCAGCAGTATTATAATTCTTAGTTTTATTTGCAGAGCAGCAGCAGATACCTCTTGAAATTCTATCCGGCGGAAGATTATCCATAAGATCAGGAGAGTGATCAGGATCTTAACCAGAAAAAGCATCCTTTTGAGTAACCGGTTTTCCAATATGCTCCCTCTCTGTGACGTAACTGACTTTTCACCGAAGAAACAGTTATTCTTCAGGTAAGGAAAAAGTGATCTGCCTGATCCTTTCAGAACCTTCTGATCCTCTTGTCTTGCCCCTCTTTCATCTATTCTTTCCATCGCCAATCACCTTTAGAGCCTATTACAGTGTAGTAAATCAGATAATAGGGATAAACGATAATGAAGAGCAGATCGAACAGAGAGAACCTCTCTTTGTGTTTAGCGAGATTAAGCAGCCAAACTGCTGCTGCCGAAAGATAAAAGATCGCAAAACTTCCATAGTCTGCCCAGAGAAAGACTCTGAAAGGGAGATAAAGATAGAAACCGATAATTAGTAAGGTCATGATGAAATGAAAGGTAGTGGACATCCTGACCTTTCCGAATCGTCTTTTCTGCTGATCCCGGTATCTTTCCAGTTCCGGTCTGGTCACCACATTTCTGAGAGGTGAATATCTGATAACTCCTGGTTGTTTGAGCATGAGATTCAAGACCTGCTTATCGTCACCGGAAGGCTCTTTCCCTATTTTATGATAACCGCCTGCTTTGAGCAGGAGTTCTCTGGAAACTGCCATGTTTCTCCCGTAACAGCTGAATGGTAGCCCCAATCCTATCGTAGCGGCAAAACTTCCGGCTGTTACTATCTGACTAAAACGGCGAAAAAGAAAAAAGAGCTTACGACTAAAGGGAGCCTGTCTCAGCAGCTGAGAATAGTCTTCCGGAGCATAGCCTACAAGCATTTTCGTTTTATCATCCCAATATCCGGAACAATCCTTAAGCCAGTTTTCAGAAACAAAACAATCGGCATCGGTCATAAGAAAGATCTCGTGCCGGGCTTTTTCCAGAGCCTTCTGTAGTCCCTGTTTCTTGCCGGGCAGAATCTTCTCCTCGCGGGAGATGGTCAAGATCTCCACATTCTTCCTTGAATCTGCAAAGCTTCTGAAAAGCTGATTGGTGTTGTCTTGCGAACCGTCATCAACTAAAATGATCTCATACAATTCCGGAGGATAGTTAATTCTGCTTAGAGCTGCAAGAGTTTGGGGTAATATCTTTTCTTCGTCACGGGCAACGATAGTGACCGAGATGCTTTTCAAGTCTGTTTCTCTACCTCTTCTGATGAGAAATATGCCAATCCCGCCAATAAGCAGACCGAGAGAAAAAAGAATAATAACAAAACTCACTGATCACCTAATACAAGACCTGATACCCAAACACCAGATCTTTCTGCCAATCATTATCATTCTCCCGGTACAGTTCCATTCCTAAGCGCAGTTGATGATGAGCCAGTAAAGACCAGGTCAGGACACTTCTCCCTCTCCAGATATCGGTTTTTCTGCCTTGCAGCCATTTAGCCGTATCGGAAGGGCGGTCATTATAATTGATGGAAAAATGGTTTCCTACACTCCCCTGTTTGGTAAAAGATACTGTCTGATTGAATCTTAAGTTCGGCAGTATAGGAAAGATGAGTTCTCCGGCAGCTTGAAGCAGATTACTCCCTTCCGGAAAACCTAACCCTATCCCATCATGGGAAAATGTTGTTATCATTCCCTTGTGAGTGTACATCCAGGGCCTGACGGCAGTAAGCTCGAAAGTAGTACGGATCTTATCATTATCCCGCTTCAGAAGTCCCGGGGCATAAGAGAAGGAGACTCCCCCTTGCAGAGCATATTTATTACCCCACCAATCTCCGAAAATCTCACTCTTTCTTAACTCATCAAGGATAAGACTGCCGTACATGGCGGCGAAATCAAAGAGAGTCCAGCGCATACCGGCATAGATGAGAACATTATCACGATCCTGAAGATTATGTTCTGTTATTCTGTAAAAGATGTGGGGTAAAAGATAACTCGGATCAATGCTCCGGTTACCATAGATTATCTGTTCACCGAAATAGAGTTTTAATCGGGGTGTGGGCTCATAACTGATCTGATGTAATACAAGAAACTTATCCTGAAAATCATAAGCTTCTACTGTTGCCAGAGTATCGGGAATAAGGGTAGCATGAAGAAAAGAGAGGGTCAATTTTCCGAAATACACTTCAGTACCGAAATAACCGTAATCATTAGCAGCATCATTCAGGATCGTACTGCCGCCGATATTGTCGCCTGCCAAATGAGTTCCTCTTCCGAGAGACACCTTTCCGAAATCAAAAAGATAACTGATATTTCCCGATATCTTATTCAGATTCGTATATTCGGACTGGGTATGATGGCTTTTATAAAATCCCTTGATAAGAGGTGAAGAGGTTTCGGCAAAATCAAGGTCTCCCTGAAAACGACCGGACCACCAATATCCCCAGAAAACCAGCCGGTTAAAGATATTTCCCCGCAATTGCACACCACGGTAAAGATGGATGTACTGTTCATCAAGATCGGTATGATAGTCTGCTCCGGCCAGGAGGCTGACCTGCAGCCTTCCCGATATCTTCTCATCTACTACCGTATATTCTAAAAAGCTGCCCCTCCGTTCCCTGTCACTCAGAAAACTCCTTAACGCTGTACTGAAGGATGAATAGTTTAACAGAGCAAAGTCGAAGCTGCTTTCCCGAAAATCATATCTGCCGATCAAGCTATCTTCGTCCGGTTCTTCCTGAAGATTAAAGAGATAAGTTTCGTTACGGATCTCCGGTCTCAGCAAACTCAAAGAGAGATACCGGTTTTCAGCTTCGGTCAATATCGCATTTACCGTTAGGGAAGATGCCAGCAGTGAAAATATTATCAATACTTTTTTCATTTTACTCCCCGTCTCTTTCGCTTACTGGATTAAAAAAGAGTCTTATCTCATAACTCATTACCAGCTCTCTTTACCCCGAAAGTATTATCACTCTCATGTCAATCTCTTTTCCTCAGATGAAGTTCGATTGCCAGGTCTCTGCTCTCAAAAACCTGCCAGCCTGAGTATTTGACATACATCCTGTTGGAATAGATTGAATCTAACCCTCCTCTCTCCCGGTAGATCGAAACCGGATTATACCCCTTGTTTGCCACCACCAGAAAGAGATTGTCGGGAAAAGGGATTGCCGGTATCCTGATAACAAGAGAATCATTCTCTCTGATACTTTCTCTGGTTTGATAGAGTAAATCTGCCCCGTCATAGAGACTAACCTCAACCGCTTCGGATGGATATCCGGCTTCACCTTTTATCTCAATTCTTTCAAGCAGATAATCGTTTTCACCTGCCGGGTAAAGGGAGTAATCAATACCAATCTCTGTTCCCGGCTGCAGATACCAAAGATCAAATTGATTGTGATCCCGAACATAGCTGAGTATCTCTTTCTGTTGGTCGAGAGAGATAATCTTGTTTGAAAACCGGGTTTTATCCGACAAAGGATGAATATCTTTAATCTGAATGTTTAGTTCATTCACACCGGTATTCTCGGTCGTGATCCATGGTAAATAAAACAACCCATCTTCACTCTGCATGATCTCTCGCTGCCGGATTTCTAATCCGCTGGTGAGAGTAAGGATCAGATTCTCTGACTCGTTTTTCCCACTCTCCTGGATTTTCAGAGGAGGAAAGAACTGGAAAACAGGATTGGTCATAATTATCGCTTCGTTATTGTTCAGCGGTTCTGTTAGCAAAGGTTTTGACCTGCTTTCGCTAAGCCGAAAAGTATATTCCTCCCTTGCTTCCGACTCTCTGATGACCGTGAATTCATGATTCCCGCCGATCGTCAGAGTATAGGACTGAGTATCCGGCGGCAGATAGCAAAAGAAATATCCCTCATCATTGGTAATTATAGGCTTAACAGTAGTACTTGATCTCCCCTTGAACTCTACCCTTTTCCCGGGTAAGGCAAGACCTTCCTTATCTACTACTCTCCCGATAAGCAGGTTTTTATCATATTCTTCCAATAATTTGAGCACAGCTTTCGTATGGTTACGCTTAATGATTTGCAGTACTTCATTGGAAGGATTGACTATCCCTTCACCATAGGGAGAATTCCCCCCTACTTCGATCAGCATTGCCATGGTTCTGTGCTGAGAATAGATATAATCACGGGCAAAACCCCGTTTTGAGGTATTGTAATGATGGACAATATATTGCCCTTCTTCGTATGTCCGGGGTAGATAACGAGCCAGATATTCGGCAAGATACAGCATCTCAAAGTAGTCCGGTGACAGTTCGTGTCCCCAGCGCCAGGGAAAGAATATTCTCTCCGAATAGGAACCGGAAACAGAACTATGATAAAACAGAGCCAGTTGAAAATGATTATCGGCAGAGAAATCTATCATTGCCCTGATCTCATTCTGGGAAGCAGGTTCAAAGCCTTTGAAATAGGGACTTGCCGGAAAGTTATCTTGATCATTTTCCCAATTGAAGGGATAATTGCGGTTTAGATCCACCCCTTTCTGATCCTGAAACCACAGACTGTAATCTCTTCCGCTCTCTCTTTCCCAAAACAAAGAAGAAAAGAAACTGTAATCCGTAATATTTTTCCTTTTCAGGCGGTTAATACCCCGGTTGACTATCTCAAAACCTTCAGGATTGATAGTCGGAATAAACCAGAGGTTATAATTATCTACCAGATAGGTGATAAGGTAATCAGTACTATAATCGGAAAGCAAGGAACGGCTAAGATAGAAAACAAGCTCAACCCCAATCGGCTCTTCGGAATGATGTTGTCCGTGAAAAAGAACAGACGGTTTACTATCGGCAATACCGGTTTCGGGATTAGAGATCCGAAGAGCATAGATAGGTAATTTCTCATTACTGCTCTCTCCGATAATCTCCCAGGAAACAAGCCCGGGATTCATAGCGGTAATCTCCTCAAGGGAAGGGAGAATATCTTCGGGACGGTGGTAAGATGAATCGAGAGGATACTGATTCCGTCGCGCCCCGAACAGTGATGTTACGCTTAGTAATAGCAGCGTGAAACAGAATATTTTCATAAAAAAAGGAGGTCTGTCTCTTTGTTCCCGGTTTATGCTGTCTGAGAATCCTTCTTGTCTATAGCTCATATCTCCGCTTACTCTTAAAGCTTCCCCGGGCTGCTGTGTTACTTGATAAATATTATATAGAGCAGGAAGAAAGCGGGTACCGCAATTATGAAACTGTCAAATCTGTCTAAGAGTCCTCCATGCCCCGGGATAATATTGGAACTGTCTTTAATATCAACATCCCGCTTGATAAGTGATTCCAGCAGATCACCGAACTGTCCGAAAATCGCCGCAGAAAGGGCAGCAAGCATCATAATTTCAGCTGTTACATAGTTCCTGAAGATCAGGAATAGGATATAAGCCCCGATAAAGGCAAAGATCCCTCCGGAGATAAAACCTTCCAAGGACTTCTTCGGACTGACCTTTACCAGTCCGCGGTGTCTGCCTATCAACATCCCCATGAAGTAGGCAAAAGTATCGGTTATCCAGATAAGAATGATCATGGAGATCAAGAGATATTCACCGTTATGAAGACCTCTCATCCGGTAGATGATAGAATAGAGAAAAGGTTGATAAATAATAGCAAAACAGGAAAGTGCCAGCCTGTTTACCGATCCTTCAATCCGGTTGAAGAAGATATCATAGCCTGAAACTGTCAGCAGAACCAGCAAAAAGGAAAACATAATTGCCGGCAAGGTTAACAGTGAAGCCAGCCAGAGAAAAACCAGTCCCAGGGGAATAATCACCAAAGGGATCAGAGCATACTTTTTGCTGAACAACTGCCGCAGTTCAAAAAGACCAAACGTCGAAAAAACGGAAAGCAGCAGCAATAAAGGATAACCACCGTTAAAACTGATGACCAGAATAAGTGGAATAAAGATAACCGCTACTAAAACTCTTTTCAAAAGGATCATTCTTCAGCCGCTCCGAATCTCCGCTTTCTCTTCTGATAATTGAGTATTGCCTGAATGAATTCTGTCCGGGTGAAGTCGGGCCATAAGGTCTCGGTAAACCATAATTCCGCATAAGCGGACTGCCAGATCATAAAATTTGACAGGCGGAGTTCGCCGCTCGTCCTGATCATAAGATCGGGATCGGGAATATTATCGGTGTAAAGATATTTACTTATCGTCTCTTCCTTGATCTCTTCAGGCAAGAGTGTCCCATTTCGGAGATCAGTCAGTATCTTTTCCATTGCTTCGATCAGCTCCTGTCTCCCCCCGTAGTTCATGGCAACATTAAGGTGCAGTCCGGTATTGTCCCAGCTTTTTCGGCAGGTACTGGCTATCTTTTCATAGTATTTGGAATCAAGCCCCTTCTTGCTTCCGATAAATCTGACGACGATATTGTTTTGACTCAATTCATCTATCTCTTTCAGGAGAGTATCCATTATCAGCCTTAACAGTCCGTGCACTTCAGTCTGGGGACGGCGCCAGTTCTCGGTGGAAAAGGCATAAATAGTGAGATAGGGCAATCCGATCTCGACACTGGCTTCCACGACCTCTCTCACCGCATTAGCACCTTTGCGGTGTCCATTGAGCCGTGTAGTATTGTTTCTTTTAGCCCAGCGTCCGTTTCCATCCATTATTATCCCGATATGAGCAGGCATTTTTTTCTTATCGAGCTGCTCGATCAAACTCTTGTAATCTGCCATAATAATACCTCAATAAAGTTCAATAAAAACATCCTGACTTAACTTTTTGCTTTTTCCAAAGCCCTGCTTTTTAGATAGGCATAGATAAAACCGTCAAGATCACCCTCCATAACGGCATTGAGATTACCTGTTTCGTGATCTGTGCGGTGATCTTTGACCATCTGATAAGGATGAAAGACATAGGATCTGATCTGGTTACCCCAGCCTATCTCTGTCTTCTGATTCTCCACAGCCTGTTTTTCCTTATCTTTGATATCTTCGTAATAATTATAGAGACGTGACCGCAGCAGTTTCATTGCCGTATCCCGGTTCTTTATCTGAGACCTTTCTTTCTGGCACTGAACAATTATTCCGGTCGGTTGATGAGTAATCCTTACGGCTGAGTCTGTCGTATTGACATGCTGTCCTCCGGCACCGCTTGACCTGTAGGTATCTATCTTCAAATCGGAAGGATTGATCTCCAGGTCAATATCGTCCTCAACAATCGGATAGACAAACATCGAGGCAAAAGAGGTCTGTCTTTTACCCTGAGCATTGAAGGGAGAAATCCTTACCAATCTGTGAACTCCGGACTCACATTTCAGAAAGCCGTAAGCATAAGCTCCGCTCACTTCCAGAGTAACACTCTTAATCCCTGCTTCTTCGCCAGGTAATATATCGTCAATGGCTACCTGAAAACCCTTATTGTCAGCCCATCGCCGGTACATCCGCAGGAGCATCTCAGCCCAATCCTGGGATTCCGTGCCACCGGCTCCGGGATGGATTGTCAATATAGCGTCATTAATATCGGTATCTTCGTTTAAAATGAATTCTATCTCTGTTTGCTGGGCTTCTTTCCGGTATGTCTTTAGTTTATTTTGTGCCTCCCGGAACAGTTCTTCGTTTTGTTCTTCTTCCAGAAGCATCTTGTAAGTTTCCAGATCTTCGACCGTGTCCTTAAGGTAGGTGTCTTTTTCGATCTTATTGCGTAAGATCGTAATTTCTTTGGTAATTGCTTTGGCTTTTCTTTGATCAGACCAAAATCCGGGTTCGTTGGTTTTTAGCTCCAGAGCAGAGATCTCAGAATTTATCTGCCCCGTATCAAAGATACCTCCTAATTTCCTGTAATTTGTCAATCAGAATGTCGATTTCGCGTGCTAATTCTTGAATATCCATCTTTATCTCCGTTTTTTATCTTTAATCTACTTTTTAAACAGCTTTCAGCTCCCAGTTCTACGGGAGATGATAGTTGAGCAAACAACTGATACTTCTCCCGGCTCTCCGCTATTAATTCCCCTCCTACTTCCAGGGAATCAAATAGTCTTTTGCCTCTTCGTTGAAATAACGGTCTGTCATAGTGGCAATGAAATCCCTAACTTTCTCCGGAATCGAGAAGCGGATCAGATAGTTCTCGCTTTTATGATTGAGGAAATGCTTGAAGATCTTCGATTCTTTCTTTTCATTTTCTATATCGGTAACATACTTATCAAAAAGGAGCTTCATTGATCTCTCGATGATATCATTGTAAGCCTTCACGTTCTCATTGTGATAGATATGAGCGTAGTTGAACTTTTTCAATTTCTCCAGATAATAGGAGGTCTCTTCGTCAAAGGAGATATAATCCTTCTCGTAACTGTTCTGAATTACACTTTTAATCAAAGTATCGACAATATCACTGTTTCTCCTGCCCAGATAGGCGGCACAATCCTCCGGCAGCTCTTCTCTTCTGAGAATGTTGAACCTTATGGCATCTTCGATATCCTGACCGATATAAGCTACTGTATCGGTTATTCTTACCACACACCCTTCCAGAGTTGCAGGCATCCAGTTCTCTACCTTAACCCCACCTATCGTGGTTTTCATATAATTCTGCAGGTCTTCCTCCTGCTTTTCACGATTCGGATAGATCCTCGTATTATGCACCTCACCATCGTGAGACAGTATCCCGTCTCTGACCTGAAAAGTGAGATTAAGCCCCTCGCCTCTTCTGGCAATGTGATCAACTACGTGCAGACTCTCGATATTATGGTGAAATTCACCTATGCCGTACTTTTTGCAGCAGTCATTCAACGCTTTTTCTCCGTCATGTCCGAAAGGGGGATGTCCCAGATCGTGCCCCAAAGCAATCGCTTCGATGAGTTCCTGATTCAGCCTGAGAACTTTCCCGATAGTTCTGGAAATCTGCGAAACATAGGTTGTATGGAGACTCCGGTTAGTCATCTCTTCGTCGAACATATTGGAAAAGGAAAAGACCTGCGTTTTCCCCTGATAGCGGCGATAAGAACCGCTATACAGAATCCGGTCCCTGTCCAGAGCAAAAGCCGAACGAAGCCTTTCTTTTCCCTCTTCTTTTAACCGGTAGGCTTCATCTTTTCTGCAGGCAAAGGAGATCAGATTCTTTTCAGCATCTCTCTGACTCTGCTCGTATATCTTCTTTAATTCATCTCTTTTAATCATTAATTTTACCTCTTGCTAAATCTCATGTAAAATGGGGGAAAACCCTTCTGTTTCAGCTTCATCTCAAAATGAGTCTCGATATGACCGCTGAAGGGTTCCCTGCTGAATCCTTCCGGATAACCAGCTTCAAATTCCGGACTTTCAGAAAAATGCTTAACAATCCAATTCCTGTAATCTTCATGATCGGTGGTGATCAAAACATCACCCCCATCTGCTAAAACACCGGCAAGACCGGTAATGAAATCCTTTTGAATGAGCCGGTGTTTATGATGTCTTCTCTTAGGCCAGGGATCGGGATGAAAGATATAGAATCTCTCTATCGACTTTTCCCCAAGTCTTTTTAGCTGAACCTCATCGACATACATTCTCAATAACCTCACATTAGAGTGAGTGGCTGGTTCCAGTTTCCTCAGAATAGATTTTATCCGTTTCCTTTTGATCTCCAGACCCAGGAAATTACTCCCCGGCTCATTAAGGGAAACCTCTGCCAGAAACTCTCCCCGCCCCGAACCTATCTCTATATGCACAGGCTGATTATCACCAAACAAAGAGCTGAAGCTGATCTGATCTTCTGCTATATCCCTAAGAAAGAATTCCTCTTTCTCTGCTAATGTCATTCAAACTCCTTTCTCACAGGTATAATATAACAAGGGAATCGATTAGCCTTTATATGTCAATCAGAATTGAAATCAAAAATTCAGAGAACAGATCATTCTTCTGTCCGTTAATGAAAAGTATCCCTCACTCTCCCTGAATAAGCCTTAACGTATAATCGAGCACCGTTTCCTTGCCGGCAGCAGTATCTTCCCCTGTCTGGCTCACAAGATGGTGAGGAACGACACCCTTCAGCAAATCTTCTTCTTTGCCCGGAGAGATGAAAGTTTTGTGAGAAACCCCAAAAACAAGACGGCTATTAGGAAGCCTGAAAGAATAGACATCACCGAAAGTCTTCAACAGTCCTCCGGTCTCTTCTCCGATTATCGTTCCAATCCCATAATATTTCACTGCTGCTGAAAAATCGGTAGCACTGGAAAAGGTGTAGGAACTTGTCAGAAGATAGATATTACCCTCAAATCTCAATGGGTTTTTCCCCGGCACTTTTTCCCGGACTTTGACATTATGAAGTGTCCCGACCGGCTTTATTTGAATATCCCGCCAGGCAGGGTAGTATTTCTTTATCTGCCGGCTGATTTTGATCCCGACCTCTTTGTACTGGGTAAAAGGTTCGCCGCTTAGATAGTCAAGAAAAGCGTCTCCCAGGGAAGAATTTCCCCCTCCATTGTTCCTGACGTCAATTATCAGATCTGATATCCCTTCCTCTTTTATCCGGCTGAATGTCTCTTCCAGAAAATGCTTGAACTTATCTAAATCCCTGAAAGACCGGAAATCGATGTAACCGGTATTTGTACCGGGAAGAACCTTAAAACTGTAGGGAGCTCCGGTCATTGCCGAAGAAGAAGTTATCTTATCTTTGGTAACCCCTTCGATACTGAAACTGAGGGTTTCCCTGCTGTCCGGAAGTCGTATTATGACATTGAAAGTCCCGCTGAAGCCATATATAGTCCAAAGATATGCCGGAAAATTTGATTCGATCCTCTTTTCTCTGAACTGGATCCTTTCTCCGCAGCTATAACGAAGCAGTTCAGTGAGGATAGTTTCCATCTCGATTCCGTTTATCGCTACGATCTCAGCAGCTCCCGGGATTTCATTTTCTTCTAATGAAATGCTTTCTCTGAGGAATACCCTGCCCCCATCGATCCGAAGACTAAGCGGGAATATCTTTCCCCCCTCATCCAGATAATGAGCCCACTCTTCTGCCGGCAGCCTTGCTCCCGTATGTCCGTCACCCAGCATTGTTATTATGGGAGAAGTCCGGCGGTAAAACTCGACCCTGTCCATCGGCTCGGTCAATTCACTTCTCAGCTTAGCAACCTCTGCCCTGATGGTCTCTCCGGAGGTTACAGCGTATAGATCAGGATGTATCTCTTCCAGAGTCCGGATAAGATAGTATAAATCTTCTATCAGCTCTTTCGGAGAGTACTCTTTTCCTATCTCTTCTGCTGTTATGCCTCTTGAGGTATCGGGAACAGAGCTGCAGCCCGAGAAAATAATGACCCCTGTTAACGTTATTAGGACCGGAATAAGAAAAAAAACTTGTCTAAATCTCATCAAAACAAACCTCATTAAAAAAGCTAATTGATATCCATCTCTAGCGAATGATAACTCTATTAGTTAAAGACAGATTTTCAACGGATACTTAAACTTATTAAACTGCCAAAATGCTGCCGGATTACTCCGTTTCTTGCTTCGGAAGTCAGTTAACCCGGCAAAGCTTTCCGGTTCTCGCTATCTCGTTCTGGCACAGCGAAAACCTATATCACTGTCACTACAGGTCATTGATGAACTGTAACGGCTCCAGGAAGGGAGAATAACCGGAGTGTCATCCCAACTGCCCCCTCTAAGAACCCGGCGGTTGGGATAAGACCCGCCATACCAGCTCCCTGTCCAGTTCAGAACATTGCCCGCCATGTCATATACTCCGTAGGGAGAGGGGCTGTCGGTTGTTCCCGGATTTTTACCGTTAAAATAACCGACTGGAGTAGTGCCGTTATCCCAGGGGTCTCTGCTGTTAAAGTAATTCGCTCTGCTGCCGTCTATGGAATCTCCCCAGGGATACATGTTACCTGTCATTCCCCGGGCTGCTTTTTCCCATTCATGATCTGTAGGAAGCCTTAACCCGTAATGCCGGGCGAAGGCAAGAGCTCCAAACCAGGATACATAGACTACCGGGTGGTTCAGATAATCCTCTTCGGAAAACTCTTCCGGGTAGTTTAAAAAGAATTGCCCTTTGCGGTAAGATATTCTCGAGGTGTTCTGATAGAACTCCGTACCGAGGGCATAGAGCCTCTTAACCCCTTCTCGATAATGATGGTCACCTTCATAATGCCACCGGACTCCATTATCGGCAACCCATATATCTCCCGCAGCATAAGCCTCCCTTAGATATTGAAGATATTGGGCATTAGTAACTTCATATTTCATAATCTCGTAATCATAATCTATCGTTAAGAGGGTATCATTTTCACTGAAGAAAAATTCTCCTGCCGGGACGAGACACCATTCGGTATTAAGATGCCCGCGTTGTTTACTCTCCTGAATTTCCTCATCTGCCGTTTCGGCATTGGTAAGCTCTGCATAGTAAAGAGGAGCTGTTTGATACTCTTCAGTTAGAGCTGCTAAATTCTCTCCAAAGATTATGGTAATCAGATATAAGATAAAGGTGGATAATAACACCGGACGTAAAATTCTCATTGAGTTCCTCTTTGCTGTTTGAAATATCGGCTGCTTTTCAACCTTCTTCCTTGCTGCGGGGATGTGCCTGTTTATATACTTTCATCAGGTCTGTATGTGAGATATGGGTATATTTCTCAGTGGTAGCCAGATTACTATGCCCCAGCATCTCCTGAATAGCCCGGAGATCGGCACCCCGGGAGAGGAGATGGGTAGCAAAGGAATGTCTGATGGTATGAGGCGAATAGCCCTTTGTTCTGGCTACCAAACGGATATACCTGTCGAGTATCTCTCTTATTTCGTCAGCGGTAAGGGGTCTGCCGCTCTTGGAGAGAAAAAGTGAATCATCACTGAATTTCGAGAGAAATTTGTAACGGATCTTCTCATAGCGATGCAAACTCTCCAGTGCCGGCTTACCGATCGGAATAATCCTCTCCTTGTTCCCCTTCCCAAGAACCTTGATCATCCCTTTCTTCATATCCAGATCTTTGATCCGGCAGCCGGCTGCTTCCGAGATTCGTAACCCGCTCGAATACATCAGTTCCAGCATTGCCCGGTTTCTTATTCCGAACTTACTCTGCTGATCAGGAATCTCTAACAGTGTCTCTATCTCTTTTTCGGTAAAATAGGTCGGAACATAGGACTCGATCTTGGGCATAGACATTCCGGACAAAGGATTACGGGCAATAAGCTTCCTTCTGACCAGAAAAATACAGAAGTTATTAATTGCCGTCATCTTTCTGGATAATGTTTTGTTGCACCGCTTGTTCTGACTCAAATCCCGCAGATAGTCCCGCAGCATTAACTTGCTGACCTGCCCCGCTTCGACCTTTCCTTCGGGAAAGAATTTTTCTATATAGAGAAAGAATTGAGTCAGATCACTGATATATGCTCTGATCGTATGAACCGAAGCACCTCCGGCTTTCAATTCCGCCCTGTATAGATCTATCTTATCTTTCACGTTGAGTCCTCTGACTTTCTCTTTGTCTTCTTCTCCCTCTCATATTAAAACTCGTCAAGATAAATATTATTTCAAAAAGATTTGCTGAGTAATCAAATCTCGTTTACTGATAAGGTCTTTGAAGGTGATCCTTTTTTTGTCAGTTCAAAGGGATTACAGTAGCGAAATTTCTGTTTTAACTATTCCCGTTTATTTAAAACCTTCGTCGGGGCTATCGGTCTTCGCACAACAGAAGGATCAACTCCCGCTTTTCTGCACAATATCAGTCCGGCAGCCTCAAAATAGTTTTCGACATAGATGAATTCGTTATTTTCAGGTATCTTGAGACAACTCCGGTTCTCTCTGACCACTATCACCGGAATCCCGGCTTCCAGACACGCCTTATGAGGTCTCCCGAAACAACCGTAAGGTGAGACCATAAAATCAACTTCCCTGACCCCGATTCCCCCTTCTTTACTGATCCGGGGGGCTCTGTGCAGACCTTTCAGCACACAATGAATAAAATTCTCGGTAATTATCTCTACTGCCATTCTGGGATCTACTACTTCTTTGTGCCCCTCCAATGCATAATCTACAGGACCGTGGGCTACCGGTTTTCCGAGCGCTTCTGCGATAAGTTTCGAAGCTACCGCCTCTACACCCCCAACAGGATTTACACCGCCAAACTCGAAATAGTGTTCGAGAGCCTCCTTATCAATGGTGATCGGGGTCGCTATCGCCAGAGCATCAAACTCATAATCCTTAACCTGAGCAACCAGTTCTCTCCAGTTCTCTACTTCCCCGGTCGCTATTCCATCCTTCATCTGGGCTGTCATCCGCAAAGGTTTCTCCAGTTCAAGCAGTTCGGCATTTATCCCAAGAGATGTCCGGGCTGCCGAAACTGCATTGATTGATTGATAATCTGCCTTGTTGACTACCACCAGCACCCTGTTAGACATAACTTTCTGCAGATACACCTTCCCTTCCAGAAAGAGATCGAGCTGACTCCCCTCCACGTAAAGACTGTTAGGCGGCATCTCATTAATATCTGAGGCATTCACAACGTTCGGATGAAGGATCAGATTATCACAGCACTCACCGAGAAGCCTTGCTGCCGGAGCTGCATCCCCGCAATGTCCTCCGATTTCACAACCAATACCGGTTGGAACTATCATTACAATATTCATTTAACCTCCCTGACGGATACCTTCTCCGTTTCAGCTGACTATTACGGGAAAGAAGACAGCCGTGCTTGCTGCTGGAGATTTAGGGAAGTATTGAATTCCTGTCAAGATTAAGACTCAGGTTTGTCCGAAAAGATCATCGTGATGTAGAACACCAAGGCTTCAGAAACTTCCTAACAAATGCAGGATTTTACACGGTGAAGAAACAATGAAACAAACCCATCAAATGCTTTTGTCCTTCAGTTGCTTTCCGGATACCCGGTCTTTGATCTGCCTCTTGACCTGGCAACGAATCAACAATGTTAGCCATCTAAATGATGGAGTAATAACCTTAAGTTGTAAGTTACCCATTACTGTTTTTCGCTAAGGAGAGAACTATCCTCTGTTGATTTAGTAGATCAAAAGCAATTATCTCCAAACTCCGAATCTGCTGCAAAACTCAGTCGTTATCTCCCACAACTCAGTAGTCAGTATCTCCCGGACTTTGTTGCAGATTTCCTTATCCACTGCTCCATAAAAAGCTTCGGCTATTCCCCCTGCTATACAGGCCAATGTATCGCTGTCGCCCCCCAGGGAAACGGCATTCCGCACCGCATCTTCATAAGAATCGGAATCTAAGAAGGAGATGATCGCTTCCGGAACTGAACCCCGGCAAGAGACATCGAAACTATAATTAGGACGGATATCACTTACCGACCGTTCCAGATAATATCCGAACCTTGACCCGATCTCTCTTCTTATCAGGTTTTTGTTTTTAGTCGTTCTTGCCAGATATACACTGAGAGCGACAGCCTGAGCACCTTTGATCCCCTCCGGATGATTATGAGATATTACGGCTGATTTTGCAGCTTCTTCGAGTACTGTCTCAACCGTATCAAAGGCAAAACCTACCGGACTAACCCTCATTGCAGAGCCATTTCCCCAGCTATTGTAAGGTGCCGGGGCTTCAGAGCTTAACCACTTAAGAAAAGAACCGCCGTAACCGGCATCAGGATACTTACGCCCCAATCTGTGGATACTCCCCTGATAGTCTTCGCCGGTCAGCACTGCCCGGGCAACGGCAACCGTAAGAACCGAATCGTCGGTAAACCTGCTCCCCTTTTGAAAGAACGGAAAATCTTTTGTTTTAACCGGGGAGAACTCATATAGCGATCCGATAATATCACCGGCAATTGCTCCAATCATAATACCTCACATTTTATTCTTACCGGTTATTTGATCGAAGCGCTTGATATTTGTCAATCTCTGTTATCTATAGTTGATAGTCATTCAACTTTAAAAATGGTTTGTTTTCTGCCGCTTTTCCCCTGATTTAACAGAGGGTAACCAGAGAGTATCTCTGGTTACCTTGAAATTAGCTAAGATTAATAACGGATTTTTACCCCTAAAGACAGACAAACAATCTTTCACTTCTGATAACAAGCATGATCTCTGACCTGCTATGAGCGAAGGGGTATACAAAAAAGGCTCCTTTTACGAGACTGTTCCGGTCGAAATCAAGCTATAACTGATTTTAGTCACGTTGCATGACAAAAAAAGTGGACTGAATGATCATAAAATATCATTTTTCCCGAGTTGACATACCCTAAAAAGAAGATGGATATAGTTCAATGCAGTGGCAACCGAAGAAATTTCTTCTTCGTGGCTGCTTCTGAGCTCGGCGAAGCCAACCTCCAGCTTGCCAGACCGGAAAACAGTAAAGCGGGTGGGTGGTTATAATAACAAGGAAAGGGAGATTAGCCTGAGTTGAACCACTTACTCCATTACTTTACTCTTAAGCCAGAATAATCATGATAGTGAAATCTGAACAGTCTCCCTTTTACTCCCCTCCTCAATTTTCCGTTTTTCATTGACAGAATATCGTTAACTCCCGATTACCTGAGATAAAACAAAGCAGAGGAAGAAGACAATGTCAAAACGCTTCAATAGTGAAATCAGAAAACAACTCGATACCATATTAGCTGCCGGGACATTCAAGCATGAAAGAGTTTTAGCTTCTCCACAAAGTGCAGAGATTCAACTGGTAACCGGACAAAAAGTTATAAACCTCTGTGCCAACAATTATCTCGGACTGGCAAATCACCCGGAGGTTATCAAAACAGCCAAAAGAGCTCTTGATAAGTGGGGCTTTGGCTTAGCCTCAGTCCGTTTTATCTGTGGTACCCAGAAGATACACAAAGAGCTTGAACAGAGGATGTCCGCCTTTCTCGGCATGGAGGACACCATCCTCTTCTCATCGTGTTTCGATGCCAATGGCGGGATATTCGAACCCCTCCTCACTGAAGAGAGCGTCATCATCTCCGATGCCCTCAATCACGCCTCTATTATTGACGGAGTACGGCTCTGCAAAGCTCAAAGACTCAGATATAAGCATTCCGACATGAAGGAACTGGAAACTGTCCTGCAGCAATCTGCCGGCTCCAGATTCCGGTTGATCGTGACCGATGGAGTCTTCTCTATGGATGGAGATATCGCCAAATTGCCGGAGATCTGTGATTTAGCCGAAAAGTACGACGCTCTGGTTATGGTTGATGATTCCCATGCTACCGGTTATATCGGAGCTACAGGGAGGGGAAGTATCGAACATTGCGGAGTTCAGGGAAGAGTAGATTTAATCAGTACAACCTTTGGAAAAGCTTTGGGTGGTGCTTCCGGCGGTTGTATTTCCGGAAGCAGGGAAGTAATTGATTATCTGCGGCAGAGATCACGCCCCTATGTCTTTTCCAATACTATTGCCCCGCCGATTGTGGCTTCAATAATCAAGATCCTGGAGATGTTAACAGAGACCACCAACTTCCGGGCACATCTTCTGACAAATGCCAACTACTTTCGCAAGGGGATGATTGAGGCAGGTTTTGATATCGTCAAAGGATGCACGGCAATCGTTCCGGTGATGATCTATGATGATCCTCTGGCAGTCCAGATGGCAAATAAACTGCTGGAAGAAGGGGTTTATGTTATCGGGTTTACCTATCCGGTGGTGCCTAAGGGACAAGCCCGAATTCGTGTCCAGCTTTCGGCTGCTCATTCTCTCTATCATCTGGACAGAGCTATCGAATCCTTCACTAAGATCGGTAAAGAACTGAAGATTTTGAAGAACGATTAGCTATAGATAGATTTTCATCCTCCGAAACAACTGCTTTCCGGAGTATTAGACCAACTAAGCTATCCCTTCTCTGCCGTTGCCCTTTGTTCGAAAACGTCCGAACTCAATTATCTGCTTTAAATTAAAAAACGATTCTTCCGAGTAACCTGTCACTCTCTCTGATACACATTAACCGGAACAACCCTTCTGTAGAGAATTGGTTCTTCAGGAACAGCAACAACCCGGTAAAATCTCCTATCAGTAGTTAATGACTCCGAATAAGAACTGCCGTTAGTTGTATCTAATTCCTGCCATTCCGGTTCTTCGCTGTAAGGATCATCAGCTGCATAAATCTTGTAGTGATCTGCACCGGTTACAGTCTCCCAGCTTAAAGTCAGCAAGCCGTCAGAAATCGAGATTTCGACAAAGGGAGGATCCGGCTGAAAATCTCCAGTTAGCGTTATCTCTGCGGGATTTGAGGGATCAGATTCACCTCCCTCATAGACTGCCGTAACGTGATAGCTGTAGGTTCCGATACTGAGATTCTCGTCAAGGTAGTATGAATCTATAACAGGTTCAGTATTGATCACATCATTATCTCGGTAAACATTGTAACCGCTGAAGTTCCGCTCATCCGTTATGGATTGAGCGTCCCGGATAAAATCGGTTAGACCTGAATTTTTGTGCCCGAAAGAGAGAGAATTTGTTACTTCCGGTCTGCTGCCTGTTGCTCCCGTAAATCTCGGAGCAGATTCGACAACTCCCTGCAGATTCCAGTTAAAATTCATGCTTGAACCAAAAGAGAGCAAAGTCGTCCATTGGTTATTCCATTTTATCATATTCCCCAGCCCATCAACGGCAGGACCGCTGTCACACCCTGCGGGATAACCTGTCTGGGTATTAATATGATATCCGATCCATAACTCCTGATCGCCGGAGATGTAAACAGGATTATCTAATTCAATGGTATTCCATTCATAGTACAGAAGCAAAGTTACCGGTTGCTCGACCACCAGACTGCCGGGATCATTGGCAGTTCCGCCCAGCCACACATTTAGCGAATAGCTGCAGTTAACTTCCCGGGGAACGAAACGAATCTTCGTTAAATACCCGCCAATAACACCGAAATCAGCAAGATGGGAGGGAAGAAAACGAGCTGCTACTTTGAAAACAACGGAACTACCGTTTCCTATGCCATTGTTGGTTAAGCTATTATCCCAATTTATCACCATATCCTCAGGAAAATCTTCCCAGTTCAACATTACGGAGTTCGTGCCGGCAAGCTCAGCAGTTAGAAGATCGGGTGGGTGAAAAATAAACTCCGACGGTTTGAGATTTATTATGGCAGCTTGTAAATAGCTGTAATTTGAGTTTCCCGGATTGAGAGAATTGATCTGATAATAACCGTCATAACCTCCTCCCCAGCCCCAGTTGAAATGGAACAAATTGTTGGCATCATAGCCGTCACAATTGAAAGCATGACCGCTTTGATGACTCTGGTTGTATCCCTGATAGTACATTGGCTGCTGGTTATCGAGCTGGTCTTTAAGCAGGTTTATCCATTCTGAGGCAGTATAATTGACCCTGTAAGTCAGATGAGCATCCTGATGATAATCAAAAAACTGGACGAGTGCATGTCTCGCTCTGGCTGAAGGTGCAGTTGAAACTGAAGCTCCGTAATTCATTTCTACTGCTACCCCTAAGTGGAAAAGTAACTCTGAGGTCGATGATGTTGCTGTGAGATCAGGCATGTTATCCCAATTATATATCGCATCACCAAAATCGGCAGAAAGCCAGCCGTATGATGGATGATGATATGTATGTGAACCTGTCCCCTGCTCCGGATGTGACCAGTACTTCATTACCTGTGCCATTGCCACTGCAACACAACCGGCATAAACATGCCCTCCGGGACCATTACTATTCTGCGGACAGTTTTGATTCCAGGGATAGTTTTGATTCCATTTGATTGACAGCAGCGGCTCTACGGTTCTCAAACCGGGAGGTGTAGGTATCTCATTACTCAATATCGCTTCCCACTCACCTGCTGTCGATTCATTTGATAATTTTTCATCATAAATCTCAATAATGGATTGTTCGTAGATCTCGAAAAAAGATGATGCATTATTCGGTATCTCAGCTAAAGTACCGGCACCGGTTGTGTTGTAGCCAAGAACAGGAACTGAGGCATCATCTCCGGCAATTATTACAAAACCCTCTGGCTCGAAATTGAAAACATAAAAGATTGTCAGCTCGTCAAGCTTATGAACATAAGAGTCCTTGAGAGTTATCTCTTCTCTCCTTCCCTGCAATTCCTGTTGCTGAGTTAACCAGTTATAACCAACCGAGAACGCTTTCTCAAGATCGACCGGTTCGGCAGACAGGGTTACTACGAACAGTAATAGCAAAAGAATAAACAACTTCTTATTAATGGTAAACATTTTAATCTCCCGCTAAAATCTCTGATCTATTTATTAACGTCTAAAATCCTGTTAGCAACTTATATCAAGGAATCAATAAAATGAAACTGTTCTTTGTTTCATAATCCTGGCTGAGAACTCAGAAACTGCGACCGATATACTAATGTAGATCTACATCATAACAAAGTTGAAAAGATATGAGCTCTCTGTCAAATCTTTTGTTTAAGGTGGTTTTATATAAGATAGTTCCATTTTTTTCGTGATCAGGCTTATTGCTGTGATAGTAGCATTGTACAAAACCCAATTATAGAAGGGCAGTTGGTAGCGCAAAAATCAAGTAAAAAACCCTAAATTACCTAAAAATGGTTCCAGCTCAGCAGGTCTTAACGATGGCGTAATAAGATGAGTAAAGTTTTAACCAACGTTTAGGTCTTGACTGAAAAGTGCGGAATACAGACATATTGTAACATGGATTTACGATAAGTACTGTCATCAGGAGTAATGAGTTTCGATGAGCAAAAATGAATATATTAACGTGTTGACTGCTGGGGTGTTATTGATTAAGAACCGTTTCATTGCGGTTAAGCTCTTTGTAGATTATCAAGAATACAACAGAGTGAGGCAGTGACAATGAGCATAAAAAGATGGGTATTCGTTACCGCACCTTTCATAATTTTTACGGTATATACATTTTTCATTTCGTCGTCCTTTCCGGACGCACCTGATCAAATGCGTTTGCTGGTTTCAGCTTTTCTGGTCTCTGTAATCTTGTTGCTCATCGTCCAAAAGGTATTCAGGGATGATAACTATTTCATTCCCACGATGGTCTTGGTTTTAGCTGCGAATTTCGTGGTCATATTTTCTGTAAAAGCGAGTCAGTTTGATACTCTTGAACACCTTGCTCCAGTGTTACGTCTTTTACTGGAGCGACCTCAATTGATCCTTTATTTTGGTCTGATGCTGATGGCTTTTCTGCCGCCGATCTTGTGGAATAGCAGTTTCACCTGCTACTTCTCGCGAGTCGATTACCCCGTAGAAGTTTGGCAAACCCGGGAGTTTGTTCTGGTAAACAAATACCTCAGCTATTTCTGGGTTATTGTATTCTTCCTCTGTTTCATCTCACAGTTTGTGCCGATTCTACTTGTGCAGCTGCTTGCCCCCCTTACCATCGTTCTGACCCTGGGTAACAGGGGCACAAAGATGTTGATTGCCTTCTTCATCAAGAGATTGGATGCGGAGGAGAGATAGTTTTCTTGCTTATTTTAAATTCTGGAGTATCATCCCTGAAAACCTTCTTTTAAGAGAGTTTTAAGCACATCCAGATTCTTTTCATGATTTATCTTACTGCTCTTAAAGTCCACGAGTTCGGAATTGCCTTCAGTTCAAACCTCATCCTGAAAGATAGCAAAGCCTATATCAACAGAGACCTGCAGAGCAAAATAAGCCCGGAAAGAATAAATTCAGCATCTCCGAGCAATTCTGCCTCTATATTTTTTTATGTTACCTGAAAATTGAGCTTCTACTTTGAATATTATTTCAAGATCATCATCTTCCGGGTGATTTCCTCTTTGTCCGTAACAAGCCGGTAGAGATAAACGCCTGATGGCAATTCTCTCCCTCTTTCATCTCTCCCATTCCAGACCACCTGATGATCACCGGCAGACCTATATCCATCATAAAGCGTTTTCACTCTTTGACCTTTGATATTATAGACGGCAAGCTGCACTTTTTCGGATCGAGCAAGGCTGAATTCGATAGTAGTTTCCGGATTGAACGGGTTGGGGTAATTCTTCTTCAGGGTATTGGCATAATCGACCGCAAGGACTTCATCATCTGTATCTGTTGCCGGAAAGTTAATGTCAAGAGACGTGTAAACAAGATCACCACCTGTATCGGGACCGTTTCCAACTATAAAAGAACCGTAATCATTCTGACTATAGAAGAAGAGATGGATCCGGTACCATTCATCATAAAGATGCTCTATATGGTCTGACAGATACCAGTATGCCGGTATCATACCGGCTAATTCGGGAGTTTCGAGAGAATTCAGGATTATGGGATCTTCCCAGGTCTCTCCGTAATCAGCAGAGATCATTATATGGGTTTCCGGCACTGCAGCCCAGTCAGCATAATCGTCATCTTCATAAATATGAAACTGATACGCTTTTGTACTCTCCTGAAAGAGAGCAACCATTCTCGGACCGTCCTGTATTATCCGGTGATAGTTTTCTTTAAAAATATCGCCGTGATCATACCAATAGCAGGGAAAACTATAATTATAAACTAAGTCCCACCAAGGGGTATACTTCCATGGTAAATAGGGGGTGCCGTCTTCATTACGGGGATATAGGTCGGTAATTATGAACTCTTCACTGCTGCGATCAAATTTTACATGCTTGCTCGTAGTAAAACTCGGATACCAGGTGTTTTCCTCGGTAGATAATGTATAAAGGGCTGCAAAATGATAGTTGCCCTGATCGTCCAGGGCAACATTTGAACGGTTAACATAAGGTTTATACCGCATATCCTGATAGGGAAACAAGTCCACATCGGGATTATCTACCGGTATGGTGGGGTCTCCTGTGTAGAGTGTCCAGTCTCCTTCCCCGTAGTTGTCATTCTCTAATACGAATAAAACCGAGGTGTCAGGGTAAGGTTCATCCGTATCAAGCTGCTTAGTATGACCGGCGAAAGCAATTCTTCCGGTATGCCGCGAAACAACAGGAGCACCAAAAGGTCTGATATCCATATCCCGCCAGGCATTCATCTGCGGTATAGTGATATAGGTCCACATATCAGGATCGTAGAGAATAAGATCAGAATGATCAGTGAAATCTGCAAAAGCAATCAGGTAGTTTCCGCAATTTAGGTCGGATAAGTTTGGGGTAACATTTTGTCCGATTACATAGATCCTTTTCTGACCGGGATTGGGAGAAGGTCCTATGAATACTTGAGGCCAGATGAATTGCTGACCGGGAACACCATCTATTGTGTAGGGATTGTCTATCACATTGTACGGTGTTGTCCATAAGCCAGGGTCTCCCAAAAGACTGTATTGATCAATCGTTAACGGACATTGAAAATAATCGGGATCAGCAGAACTAAAGCTGTGCCAGGATAAAATGGGATTTCCCGTATCGGGATCAATGTCAATCCCCGGAAAACCTTCAGAGTCCGGAACCCCGAAGGAACCAAACGGGTATATTTCGCCCTCCTTGATATATACGGAATAGACACTTCTGGTACCGCCGGCAGCGGGAGTAGCCTGAAATGCAAGATAAATACCTCCCCCCTCATGATCACCCGCAGGAGATGACTGAACCCGGATAGGTATTGAAACAAAAGAACCGGGAAAATAATCATACCAGGAAGCCATTAAAACTTTAGGCTCTACATTGAAGTTGTATTCGGGAATACTACGTTGAACGGGTTCTCTAACCTCGGAATTAACCTCTTTCAGGATAATTTCTTCCGGCAGATCGACCGGCTGCCTGATCTCTGCAAAGAGAAAATTTGCCGATATGACGGCAGTAGTAATGAATAAAACAATGCCTTTCATTATAACCCCCATTTTTCACTTAGAATGCTTGTGATCCATTTTAACAAAACTCATTCTCTTTAAAAGAATAGTCAGGCACCTTGGAATTAATTTTGATTATAAAAGATATGTTTTATTGTCAAGCATTAATTTCATCATTAGTCCTGCCCTAAAAAAAGGAGACCGTTAAGTTGCCCTCTGGATTTGGTCAATCAATTTATTCATAATCCATCCATTGGTCTTTACTCTTGAATAATTACTTCAAATCTACTTGAAAAAATACCACTTAGCTGTTAACTATATTCACCCAGTCTTTGGTTTCTTTGAGGAGTAAAAATGAAAGAACAAGTGTTTACAAGAAGCAAAGAGATAGCTTTCTCATAAGGCAGTCTGTATCTGGCGGGAAAGCGTTTACTTCATCCAGCCTGAACGTTAAACGAACAGCTTTAGAAGGATCAGGTTGTTCGTGGTTGTTCGTGGTCTTCCTATGGGCATGTTTTTCCTTATAGGGCGTTTAGTTAATCTACTATTTACTACATCTCATTCGTTAGTTTCCTCGGCACCTCACTCGCGTCTGCCTCTGTCATTCCTTCTTTCGAAAAATTTCGCCTGCCTGCGGCAGTAATAAAACAAGTGCCAAGTAACAAGGAGCAAGTGTCCTTAATTGAGAGTCCTGACGCTCCTGAACCCGCTATAGTCGCTGATGCCGGTCGGAAAGCCGAGGTAGCGGTACCACGATCGCAGGTAGCTGGGGAAGGGGCCAGCTACCGCCCCGCACCACACGGTTGGAACTTGTGCTGCTCCAAAAGCTATCCGTCCAGTTAAAGACATTACCTACCATATCATAAACACCAAAAGGTGACTGCATGTCGGATGTCTGAAAGTCCTGATAGGTCTGGCCATTATAAAAACCAACCGGAGATGTTCCATTATCCCAGGGATCACCGCTATTCAGGTAATTTGCCCGGCTGCCATCTATATCGTCACCCCAGGGATAGATAAAGCCTGTCATACCACGGGCTGCTTTCTCCCATTCATGCTCTGTAGGTAATCGCCAGCCATAATAATCTGCAAAATGCCATGCTCCAAACCAGCTGACCCTTACAACCGGGTGATTTAGGTAATCATCTACTGTAAAGCCTGATGGAGTATTCAAGGTAAACTCACCATTGCTGTAAGATATCTGGGCAAAATTGTAAGATGATGGTATCCCGAGCTGATAAAAAGGAAGATTCCCTGGCCCCCAATGCTGATCTCCAGGATAATATCCCTGAACTTCACTGCCCGATACCCAAATATCTCCTGCTGCATAAGCTTCCTGAAGATACGCTAAATACTGGGCATTGGTGACCTCATATTTCATGATCTCATAGTCGTAATCTATGTTTAGAATATCATTATTCTGCCCATAAGTATAGTCACCGGCAGGGATAAGACACCATTCAAATCCATCGGCTTCTAAACTTGCAACTGCTGTTACATAGTAGAATCTTCTTTCGTCTGTTACCGGTGCCGTCCAGGATGTACTGTCAAATGTCCCTGTCAAATCTTCTTCAAATATTCCATCGGGTTCTGCCGAGGAATAAACTATGTAATAGTTTGCGTTTTCGCCCTCGCCCCAACTGATGGTTATAAACTCATCCACTATAGAAACTTCAACATTTATCGGTGGATCAGGAATTATTGGAACAAAAACAAAAGCTATGTTAGAAGATTCTGATTCGCCTGTATCGTAGAGAGCTGTTACATAATAGTTGTAGGTTACACCATTGACAACTGTAGTATCTTCATAACAGGTATGATCAACAAGTTGAATATTTATCTGGTCTCCATCCCGATAGACATTATAACCCAACAGTTCTTGACGATTATCACTCTGACTGTATTGAACTGATCTTTGTGTTGAGCCGGCGACTCTGAGAACTGAGGGAGGTTCGGGAGCCTCCCATTCCAGCGAAACCATGTTATCATCTGCCGTAGCGCTGAGACTGTGCGGGGGATATATAGGAGCTAATGGAGTTGCTTCTACTGTATCCGATGCAAAAGATTCTCCGATACTGTATAATGCCGTTACATAGTATTGATAAGTAACACCGCTTACCACTCCTGTATCACTGTAATAACTCTCTCCCGCACTTGTCGTGTGGATCAAAGTTCCGTTTCGATACACATTATATCCTGCCAGAGTTCGCAACGAAACGTCACTAAATCTTTCTGCAGAAGAATCCCTTAGTATATTATCCTTTTTGCTGCTTCTTAGTTTCTCGCCATTTTCAGCCATTGATCTCTTTGGGGCTCTCAAGATTTCTCTCCCAGCCGGTTCGCTCCAATTAAGATGAACAACTACATGACCGGCTTGGGCTGATAAGTTGTAAGGCATATCTAATGAATTTATCGTTAACAGATTAGACACATTATACCCGATAGCCCGTTCGGCTAACAGCAGGGAAGAGCTTACCATCAATAAGATAAAGAAAACTGCCTTTTTCATTACATGCTCCTTTATATATTACAAATCGTCTTAATTCATCCAACGGCTTTCGTTTCCTACTAACTGCCGGATATCTACTGCTTTTTGCCTTTTTCGGCACGAATAGGTCTGGACTCTCTTGTCCCCGCTAACTCCGTATAGATAGCAGATTGATCTCTTTTTCGGAATTGAATTCAAATGCTGCCGATTTGTATCTCTTACGTTGCTCCGCTTTCTTGGCTGCTATGTATAAATTCTCGAAACCTACGAATCTATCCCAGAGATTTTTATGCTTTTTCATAATATTTGATCCAACTTCCAAGCATAGAACCTAACTCAACAATCATCCCGCTTAAAAACCCATACTGCTTCAGAGAAAGCCACTTGATAGTATTATAGATATTATCAATGATGGGTAATTCTGGCTTACCTTTTTCCATGTTCCTACCTTATATGTTGCTTCTCCCAAAAAAACGTTCGGGCTTCCCTGAAAATAACAAGTGCCAAGTAACAAAGAACAAGACTGCCCTGTGAAATTGAGCGGAGCGAACCTGCGAAGCAGGATTTCATAGGGTGTCCTTAATCTAGAGTCCTGACGCAGCGAAACCCGATAACCATGCCGTCGTAGGTCGGACTAGAATAGTTACGGGACCAAGTCTGGAGGTCGCTGGTGAAGAGGTTCCCGCTACTGCCCCGCACCACACGGTTACTAATTGTGCTGCTCCAAAAACTATCCGTCCAGTTCCTGGCATTGCCTGACATGTCATAGACACCAAAGGGTGATGGACTGTCGGTTGTCTGAAAGCCTTGGTAGATCTGACCATTGTAAAAATCTACCGGGGTTGTACCATTATCCCAAGGATCGCCACTCTCCCAGTAATTTGCCTGGCTGCCGTCAATTGTATCACCCCAGGGATAATCATAACCGGTCATGCCGCGGGCTGCCTTTTCCCATTCATGCTCCGTAGGTAATCGCCATCCATAATAATCAGCAAAATGCCACGCTCCAAACCAAGTTATTCTAACTACAGGATGATTCAGATAGTCATCAACAGTGAAGCCTGAAGGGGCATTCAAGATAAACTCGCCATTGCTGAAAGATATTCTTGCAAATTTATAACTCCCTGACGGTGTACCAAGAGAATACAACTGCCTATTACCTGCCCCCCAATGCTGGTCTCCAGGGTAATATCCCTGCACTTCACTGCCTGACACCCAGACATCTCCTACTGCATAAGCCTCCTGGAGATAGGCCAGATACTGGGCATTAGTTACCACATATTTCATGATCTCGTAGTCGTAGGGAATATTCAGAATTGTGTTATCTTGTCCATAAGTATAATTGCTTGCCGTAATGAGGCACCATTCAGCATCGATTGAGCCTGTTTGTTCGTCATCAGCAATGATCTTGAATTGAAACTCTTCATTATAGATACCTGGATACTCTGCTGCAACATCCCAAACAATGTGTTTTCCGGTTCCGGAAAGAATACCGCTGCCGATATCACTGCCGGGCAATGTCATCTGACAGGTGAAATTCCAGGTTGCACCACCGTCATCGGAAGCCTGCATTGAAACAGTCATTTCATTACCATCCGCATCATAGAGGTCATAAAATATGTCTACGAGCATAGATCCATCATCCCGCTGGGCTGCCTGGACATTGGTTACTACGGGGGCGGTGTTGGCATACGCTAACGGTGCATAGATGAAAAAAATGATGTATGAAACAATTAAATGAGGTCTGTCAAATAAATTAAAAATCTTAACCATATCTTACTCCCTTAATCAATTGATCTATTGCTTCAATCCTAATACTTCTTATGAAGAACCGGTCATCATACTTATTGTCGTTTCAGTAGCTTTTTTCATCAACTTCCCGTAAAAAGGGAGGCAGAGATATCGAAAATACATTTCAAAAAAGCCTTTCATACCGCATGTTCTCTTGTAATTATCAAAACATCTAAGGACAGATGGCCATTATTAATAAGCTATCTAGGTTACTGTTTCCGAGAAAAATGCAGTTCCATACTTCATAGTGCACTTTACGATTTATGTTTCTAATTAGTCAACAACTTTTTGCCTTTGATGACTAAAAACCTCATTTGGTTTTATTTAGCAGTTTGTTTTAACGCTTTCTTTCTTAGGCTCTCAATCTTCTTTTTCCAATCGCCTGTCCATCTTGATTTTATAGCTCTTTTCCACAGAGCAATCACATCATCATATCTTCCCTCTTTTTCAAAAGTTCTTCAGCTTTTTTCGTAACCCTTAATGCTATATACAATCGATCCTTTTTTTTGAATAGAGCAGCTAATACCATTAGAAATCTTGCACTTGGGAAGCGAGAATGCAGCAGCCATTTGGGCTCGGACATTGATCGGCTTAGGAGAGTTGTTAAGCACTGATTTCAGGCATTTGTCACACATAATGCACTTTACCGGATAACGGATCAGATTTACACATAAGGATGTAATAGAGCAGAAGAGAACGACACCTAAGATCAATCCGGCTAGCAAATCTTATCCTACCAATCCATAGAGGAGGTAATTAGGGATATTATCAAAGCTATACAAGAGAAACTTAGCAATCCTTTCCGGCGAGAAGAGATCAAATCTCTGAGGTTTCTTGAAAGATCAGGGAAGAATAACATGAACAGATACAAAAAAGCCTCTGCTTGTTGCAGAGGCTCTATTTATAATGGCTCCGGAAGAGGGATTCGAACCCCCGACCTAGTGGTTAACAGCCACCCGCATATTCTTAAAGTTTATGTCCATAAATCTCTTTATGTCAATCAATTAACCAAGCATATAATCTTTGCCGGAATATCTCGTGTGCCACATTTGTGCCAATCGTGGCAAATTAAGAACAGTTTTCTTGTGAAAAAAGTGAATCGGTTAATCAGTATAGTTCTTTTAATCATTATACTTCTCCAAAAGCGTTTTAAGATCGAACAAGTGACTCTCAACGAACCTGAGATAAGTATCCAGATCTCCAAGCTTTAAATCAACTTCAAGATTCTCACAATTCATAAGCTTCTTTTTCAACCTGAGCAGAGATGGTTCATCATTTTTTACGAACTCCTTATACATCGCTGCACAGAGAGGACAGAGAGCAATGTATTGTGCAACATGTTCTTTAAGAATGTGATTCCGGTTGAGTACCTCAACAGCTTCAAAATAGTATTCTCCATCTCGTTTCTTAAAAGGCATCACTTTCTTACAAATCTGGCAGATCATTAGACCATTTTCATTAGTATAAAGTGACTTAAGAAAGCTATGGGTGTCTGTTAATGCTTTAGATGTTCTTATGCTTCTTTCACAATTCCTATATTCCTTGTCTGGAGAATCATCTATTTCTTCTGAAAGCTTTCCGCTCCGTCGGTCTTGAGAGATGACGGATTTCTCAGGAAACTCATCCTTACTGTGCTTCTCTGCCTTCAATGCTAAAACTTTTCTTTTAAACTCCGGATCACGCTCCATTTCAATCGCTATGTTCATTACTTCAGTGCTCACACCACTTTTCTCAGCTAACTTGATGATACTGCTTTTTCTCATTCCGAGAAGTTCTGCCAGAGTAGGATCATGTTGGAATAGATCAGGTAGTCCTTCTAGACTTATCTCGCTTGGTCTGTGAAAGCTTCCCTCTTCATTTGGTAACCATGAAGAACGCATTAACATCTCTCCAAAATTTGAAATCATTTCTTTTTTTTCTGAGTCCTCATATGTTTGTCGAGTAGATATCTCAATAGTTCCTTTAATACAGCTTTTGTTAGGTATTACAATATTGTTCCATATAAAAACACTTTTCTCATAAGATGGCTTAGCTAAAGCTTGTTCTAATCCTAACACGAAAAAATCAGGATCAAAATCGTTTAGTCCTCGTTCATGATCGCTGTGAAAATCCTTTAAAACAACAAATCCTCTGTAGTCTGACCTTCTTTTCATAATACGTACATCATCATTGACACCTAATCTCTTAAGCAGCTTAAGGAATGTATCATCATAGCAATCATCTGCAAAAAAAGCTTCATTGTGACCGTCAAAGAATAGCAATAGTTCCTTTGTAGGAAAATATGTATCATAAGGTTTTTTATACTCTGTATCTTTCGTCGTTGCGTTTATGGCTCTTACAAAAGGACTGTTTCGAAGCAGTTCTACCAGTTTATATTGCTTTTGCTGGTTTTTTGTTGACATTGCTCTTTTAATTTTATTTATATGACGTTTGTGTGCATGAATTGATATCTTTTTTGGGGTATTATGATAACGTGGCAGGATTCTCTCGACAACCTCTTCCACAATATCATATTCTGTTAAACCCAGCTCTGTAAGAAAGGTTTTAGCGGATTCATTATTTGCAATAACTTTTCTTACGATTGGGATTTTTGCATCATTCTCTTCCTCTGAAGGAAGGAAGGCGTTAGGTTGATTATCCTTACCGAAAGGAGTCACATGTTTGCCATTATCAAGTCTTATGAAAGGTTTAGCAAGTAGTATACCTTGGCTCGTGCTCCATGGATTAGAGCTTTTCCGCCATAAGGCAGAAGAGTTAATAAGATTCTTATAAAACTCTATGAACCATTCATCACTTCGCTCTTCCAAAAAGGACAGATTAAGCTTTCGTGCAAAAATCTCTGAAGTTAGCTCTTCAACTCCTAATTCATTCCGTAAATACTCCCATAGATCGGTCTTTGATCTTTTGGTAATAATACCTGAAATCCATTTTAGCGGCGTTTCAGATTTGTATAGAGCTGTTAGCAGTTTGCTATTGAGTAATTTACGAATCCATTCTGATTCCGCTAATATGGCATTTTTAGCACATACATATGATCCGTCATCTGCAGGTATCAATTCTTCAGAAACTAATGCTTCCTTGATTGCACTAACTATCGGCAGAAACATACTATTCTTGAAGGAATCATCTAATCTGATGGGCAAATTATCAAAAAAAGCAACATTTAATAGGTTCATGTTCTTCAGTTGAAGCAACATTTCTCTCACCAAGATGGCAGTTTCATCAATTAGTTTAAGATTCCACCCTGTATCATCATACTTCGGCACATTCTCCCGAGTTTTGGTAGTTCTGAAAGGGCCCTGGATAAGGAAACGAAATGGGGTGATTATTTCTGTAGGGAAAAAGACCACAAATTTTGATGGAATTACAGGTACGACTCTCTCATCTTCATCGGCTTCACCACAAGTAAGCTTTAAAGCGATTTCAACTTTGAAAGGATGTTCTTTGTCTTTATAACGAACCGGTCTCTCAAAAATAAGCCATCTCTCCCTGAAATCACCATGTTCTTCAAATTCTTTGATTTGTTGAATAATTGTGACTATTCGAGCAATACCCTTATGCTCAACATAATACTTATAACTTCCTTTGTACCCCCCCTCAATTAAATACTCGAACTCTTTTATGTTTTTTAAAAAAAGCAGGGCACTGCAATCCAGTTCTCTGAGGCATTGAGCTATCTCATTAAATGCCGAATCAGTCGTTTCGGGAACATCAAAATTCAGCATAATCAAAGTAGTCCATGGTTGAGAAATCTTTCGTGGTTTAACTTTATATGGGCGAACATAATGTTCTATTCGAAAATTTTCATCACCAGAATGAATTTCAGGATTCGACGTATAAACGTAAACCGACTTAAATCCGATACCGAATTTCCCAATCTGTGTTAAATCTTCTGCCTTCTTACCCTCACCAATACCGCAAATAGCTCGAACATCACTCTCAACGAACAGCCTACCATTGTGCTTAACTAGAAGTTTATCTTGATTGAGTTCAAACAGTATTTTTGTTGCTTCTGCGTCCTCTGCATTCTGCAATATCTCAAAAAAGAAATGTGTCCTGTCTGTATACATATCACCCAGAAGCTCAAGATGATGAGTATATTCTCCATAGCCTTTAATATTAACTTTTCTTATCTGATCATAATTACTCGCCATTGAATTGTCCCCCGACAATACTAATTACACCATAGGCAACCGGCTCGGCAGTTATGTCGGCTTTCTCTATCGCCATATCTAACTCTTTTATGTGCCGGTCAAAGTCAGCTTCAGCATTATTAATCTGCGACTGTCGCATTCTTTGGATATTATCATTAGTAGCTTGAGCAAGTTGTTCTTTTAGCAGTGAAATTCTCGCTTTGTGGCTTATCGTCAGGCTTTCTCTCCGATACTCAATGAGTTCCCTCGTTTTTTCCTGATGTTTTTCTCTGGCTTTGAACCACAACTCGTAATGTTTTGCATCAAGTTCATCCCAAACTTCAGAGTTTGTTTCCAAAACATCACTATGGTCATCATCCTCTGCTCTTTCAATAAGGGTTGTAAGATGTTTACTCAAATCTTCATTGTTGGTGACAGGCTGAAGGGCCATATCTTCTCTAATTCCGAGAAATTTCCACTGGTAGATAACAAATCCATATTGTCCTTCGGGAATCAAATCCGTACTCACTCTCAATGATGTAAAGACCTTTCCCTCAATTATAAAAGAGTTGGCTGCCTGTTTAACAAGTGGATGTATGGGCATAATAAATGTAGCAACCTGATATCTCGAAGCTGTTTCCGAATCGAAAGTAACTTGCAGATGAGGATCATCACCCTTTAACCAGCCTTCCCACTCTCGATTAATCTTAAGGCTTTGTCGGGGAATTTTATGGTAGTCATGCAGCAGTTTGTTTCGTATTTCTTGTGATAGACGGAGTGTTTTCAGTGATTTCTCGCCCAGAATAAATTCCTGCTCTTTCCCGTAGTTTTTTTGCAGATATACATTAACAAGCCTGTTTACAGAAAAAGGAGAGAGCCAGAAACTTGTTGCATCTTCGATTTCCTTCCTCATCTGCTCTTGTGGTATTTGGATACCAAAGAGTTCAGACTGTTTTTGTTCCAAGTCTTCCTGTTCCTGTATCAATCTAATCTTGTTGTCTGCTAATTGCTGAAGCCTTTTCCGACGATCATCCTTACTTAGGTTAAAACTCTCAGCAATGTTTTTTATCTCCCGGGTAATCTCTCCCAGAATTTCCTCGCTCCCACCAATTGCATGGTTAAAAACACCGATACGGGTTAAGCACCGTTCGTAAATATCTGCATCTACAGTGTCAGGAGTAATTAGATTGTAGATAGCCACAGTTCGGCTTCTCTGGCCTTTTCGGTCGATTCTACCGATTCTCTGTTCTATCCTCATGGGATTCCAGGGCAGATCGTAGTTAACAATACAATCACAAAACTGATAATCAAGCCCTTCGCTTCCTACTTCAGAAAACAAGAGTATATCGAGACAATCAGTCATATCACGATCCATTTCAAAACGGTTTCTCAGCATTATACGCTCTTCATCCGGGACCCCTCCATGAACCAAGCCAAGCCGATAACCATCCTTTTTGAGATGATGATAGAGATAATGAAGTGTATGCCTGAAACTACTAAAAACCATTATCTTGTTATTGGTTAATAGCTGCTTGTCATGTAAAATCTTTCGTAAAGCATCCAGCTTCGGATCATGACTTCCAAGATTACGAGCTCTAACGAGTATTGATTCTATTTGCATTTCGAGCGTTTTAACAGTCTCATTAACAAGCGTAGAGGCTTCATCCTCAGATACTTCCCAGGTAAGCTCATCAACATGTCTGTTCAATATTTCTTCCAGAAAAGGAACCAGACCGAAGAGACAACTTGCAGCTTGTCGTCTGATAGTGGTCATCATGAATTTAACATTAATATCCCCGTGCAGTCTGCTAAATATCTCTGCTTGAACTTCAAGCAAATGATCATGTAACCCTCTTTGATCTGGCAAAAAGTCCACCGACACTGTCTCAGGCTTCCTGATAGTGAAAGCACCGATATCTCGCCTGCGCGTTCTGTTAATAATCCCGGAGAGGGTATGCAGCTCTTCAAGATCGGTAATAAGTCTCACTCGCTCTTCAGGTTCGATTGTTTTTTGTGTAATCCTTTCTCTTATCTTTCTTAATTTGGGGTTATGAGATAGAATAGATTCTCCCCACGATGTATGTGCAGCTCTATCGAGTTCCTCTAACACCTTTATCTTCCATCCATCTTCTTGTCTTCTTGCATGATCAACTGCTGAATTTATATATGGGTTTGGTTCTGTGATGTGTACGAAGCTCTCCTCGTCCAAAATTAGATCAGGACGGAGGGTTTTTAACAAGACAAAGAGATCCTGATTGCCGAGTTGAATAGGCGTCGCTGTTAGGAAGAGTACTGCCTCTGCATGGTCACAAAAAAACCTCACTGCTTCATGCCGAAGAGTGTTCTGGTTGCGTATATGGTGGGCTTCATCCACTATGACGAGATCGAAACGAGGCGGTGGATCAAGATTCAGCAGACCTATATTTCTTTTCCCTTTATTGCTCTCTTGGTCTCCATACAATAAAGCTTCATCAAATAACGAATAAGGAACAATTACTTTCCGGTACTGTTCGGGCCAATAACCTTCCATGTCCAACTCTCTGATACAGTATCTCAACATGCTGCCGTCGAGATGAAGAAACCTTTCCTCAAATCTCTTCATCTCTAACTGCCATTTTCTCTCCGTTACTAAGGGACGTGGACATATGACCAATACTGTTTTCACATCACGTCTCGCTTGTAACTCTCTCAGTATCAAACCTGCTTCAATTGTTTTCCCGACACCCACTCCGTCTGCAATCAGCAACCTTGGTCTTTCCGATCTGATAAATCGGAGAACGGGTCGAAACTGATAAGGGATAAATTCTATGCGGGCTGCATTAAGTGAATACAGGGTAGCTAAACCGGGATTTAGTATCTGTAAAGCTGACAAGAAGGCATGATATTCATCACAGGAAAGACGTATTTTTTCCCCAATCCGGCTTTTATCCTCTATTAGTTGTGATTCATAGTATAATCTCGTCTCACCATCAATAAACACTTTAACCCGATTCTCGGGTTTACCGGTTATAACAGAAACTACCGCACCCCGTATAGACTGATTGGTTTTGAGAACTACTATCTGTCCAGGTGAAAACGTCATATACTATTTCTCCAAGCACCTACGTGCTGAAACTCTTTCTTTTATCTCTGATGTTTCATCCTTAGTCAGAATCAGGCTTAATCTTTTGATTGCTTCGTTGAGGAATGATAATAATGGTTCATCCGGGTTGCTTTGCAGGGCAAGAAGATACCAGAAATATGCCTCTCTATTGTTCTTTATGATCCCGCCGTATGCTGTGCCTTCGGGAGAGCCGACAGTGCTGTCATAACTATTCCCCAAGGCACTCTGACCGGATGGATTGCCAGCTTCAGCAGAGAGTATGTAGAGCTTCACCGCTTCAGAAATATCCTGTTCCACCCCAAATCCATACTCATACATCTCGCCGAGCAGATACTGGGCATCTGAGTTGCCCCCCTCTGCAAGCTCTTTGAACAAGCGGGCTGCCTCTTCAAAATCCTGTGTCTCATCGTCTGAGTAGTAATAGTGAAGAGCTAAGTGAAACCGGGCGTGTAAATCTCCTTTCGAAGATAAGTCTTTCAACAGGTTCAGATCCATATCAGAAGGACTCTTACATAATTTTTTCATTTTTCTCAATACCTTTCATATTTGTTAGACTACCTATTCATAACACACTGTTTATGTTCGATATACCTGTAAACGAAAAAGCATTCTTGGTTATACGCATAGTGTTTCGTGATTTAAGTAGGGTTAATAATTAATAGCCATATCTGTTTTCAACATACTCAAGCCAATCCTTACATTTGTTTCTACTTTGATTACTGCGTACAAAGTCAACCCATTCCTGATGTGTCCATGTTGAAAAATGCGATTGACCATCAAACATCTTAATCCAGTCCTTAGTCCAGTTTTCTACACCTGTATTTCTTAAGCAACTAATAAGAGAAGTGTTATTATTATCATATGCCACTGCATTTATAACTAAGTCAAATTTTCCACTTACAGCAATCCCTTCCGCTAATGATTGTTGGCGGAAAAGTTGATAACCATTAGTAGCGGCAGGACAGTTGTTAAGAGTACTTCTCCCTAGCTTGGATAGCCTTAGAATGTCCCAGTATTGCCTACCCCACTCTCTTTGGTGGCAAATATCTTTGTAACATGTAAAGTCATCTTTATCCATACATCTGTTTGGATCGGGATTGCCGGGCTTATCATTTTTTCCGTCTCTAGTCCTCGCAGAACAACGATAGAAGCTTCCTTCAGAATATTTATTCTCAATCAATATCAACCCTTTACCGTTTTTTGTTGATACGATAAAAGCTATGTCAGGAGAAGTTTGACCGGCACCTCTCCTACCCTCTTTTTCTCCCAATAAGTCTAATGGGTTTAGATTATCACCTACCGGAAAAGCAAACTCTAGCTCAATATCCTCTATGCTTTGGATACTCGATGATACCTTCTCTTTTAGAAACTTTACCATTAGCTGTCGCATATAATCAGAAAACTTAAGAGGAAAATATAGATTTGAGCATAAAACCCAAGAACTACGCAAGCTATATTTTGAGGTATGAGCCTGGACATCATGCTCCATTAGATACAATATTAAGTTTTGTCGTATTCCATTCCATACTCCTTGATCCCAGATATCCTTAGGCAGTAAGTGCTCATACACTTTCCCATTAGTCCAAGTCTGAGTTCTCTTATCACTAATGTTCTTCTTCTTCCATTCAACTTGTTGAGAGGTTATTTTGTACATAAAGTCTTTCTTTTTCATTATTTTCTCCCTTTTATTGATTTCCCCTCAGTTTGGCGTAGCCGGCGATGAGGAGTTTGGTTTCGTTGGCGAATTTGACGGTGAGTTTGGTGGAAAAGCCGGAGCCTTCGACGGTGAGGATAGTTCCCTGCCCTAAGGTGTGGTGGAAGACATGCTGACCGGGGTGGAACTCTTTGAGCAGTTCACCAGGTTCTGAAGAAGTTTGGGAGGCTGTTGCGTGTTCCTCATCAAAGAAACTTATCTGGTCGGGGTCCTGTTTAGGTTTTCTGGGTGATGCTGCTGGTTCTGTTAAGCCGTAGTTGTGAGCCGCTTCTTTAATCGCGGCGGATTGCTTCCTGGTTTTGCCGGTAGTTTTTTTGCTCTTCCCTTTAGTGTGTAATCCCTGCTTCACCTCTTCTTCATAGATTTTATGATTGAGGAGCAGGAGCCTTTTCAGAACTTCTTTCCTTGCTGCGGGAGAGATAGTGTATCGGACACGGTCATTTTCGGGGAGATAATCAACTTCATAGAAATCGTGGTTCAGATTGACAGCTTGACCCGCTTCGGAATCAATATGCCAGCCGTAAGCCTGTAATACCAGTTCATCCATCGTTTTATGGAGAGCCCGCAGTTTTATTATACCCTCGACAGCTTCTTCCATGGAACAGGTGCCGGGAGTCTTCTGCAAGTGCTTCCAGAGATAAATGGTCTCTTTACCGAACTTCTTATCTAACTCTTTAGCAGTTAGGTCCTGATGATCTATAATTTCACTGCTCAATCTTGCATTGTGGAACTGGTTATAGGTCTTGGTCAGCCCTAATTGTAGTTGCAACATTAATTCTCTGCGGTATTCGTGATACTCTTCACCTATATGCTCTAACCCGGATTCCATATCTGACGAGATGTTTTGAGGAAAGGGGAAGGTTTCGAAACAATCTGAGGGTGTATATCTTTTATCTCCTTTCATGGTCGAAGAATACTTCCACGACCAATGTTCGTGAAATGAGCTGGACAACAAGGTAATACCTGTGAAAGTATCTGAAGCAACAACACCAGCAGCATGAGAAACAACCTGATCTATTGAATGGAAGCTAAAGGATATGTATTTAGTAGTTAATGGCATTACTATATATTTTTCCAGGGGTTTAATAGTCTGGTAGAGTTTTTTTGCATCGGCTCCATATTGCCACCAAAATTCATTTCTCTTTTTACTCACTGAATTCCGCTTTGGATCAAGTTTCTTTCTTTCCGGTTTCACCTCTCTTTCAACTATTTCGAAGCACTCCGGATAATTTTTACGGCAGTAATCTTCATCCCAATCGAAAAAGTTGATCACCCAACGGGAAGGTGACTGGTCAACACGTGAATTGAGATCTTCCCCGTTCAGATAAGGAAATAGAACCTCTTTATTCTTAGGGTTTAGAGAGATGAGTTGCTGAGCCTTTTGGGGTGTAAGGACAAAACCTTTGCCGAGCACAATTGAGCCCTGAAAACTCTTATTAGCATTCTGGCGTAATTTATGAGGCTCTCCGAGGTCTTCCGTATCGTCGAGATAAGATGTAATCTGCTTCACTCTCCGTTCATCGAGAATGATTTCACGATGCCAATCACCTTTATGAACTGTTATCAGGGATACTTCAACTGCGGCAAGACCGGGCCAGCGTCTGGAACGGATGGCAAAGTTGATAGTTCCACCCTGTTCTTTAATGACAGCTAATCCCCCTTCCCGGGCATTACCCTGAGCTATCGTATTGGTTGAGATGAGCGACTGAAAGGCTTTTTGCCTGATCAGGGTAAAGATACGCCGGAAAAAATAGGTGATCAGATCAACACTTCCTATGGGAGCATAATTGTATCTGATAAACTCACAATAGTTGTTACCGAAAGTCCCGGTAAGTTTCTGCCCTCCAAGGAAGGGTGGATTACCTAATACAGAATCGAATCCTCCTGCTGAGAAAACCTCCGGAAACTCCAGAAACCAGTGGAAAAAGCGGTTCTTTACACTCATCGCCAGAGCATAACCGACAGCTTCCCCGGTAAGCTGTTCACCACGCAGATAATTACGGTATTGAGCATCGGTAATGAATTTTCGATAATATTCTTCTCTCTTGGGGATAAAGAATTGAGCGGTCATTATATCGGCGAGAGTCTTGAAGGTCAGATAATTCTTTCCGGAGATTATCTCTTCATATTTTTCCCGTTTAGCTTCGATCTCTTCCGGGGTGGTTTCCGGCATTTGGTCTAATTCATAGTATCTACGGGTTATGTCTGTTGCTCCCTGATCGAGGAGTTGGTAAATATCTCTTATCGATGCGGCAGCTTTTCGTTCAGCAGAGTTTTGGCTACGCAGCTCTTTAGCGACATCTTTATGATCTCCGGGCAGGGTTTTAAACGCTTCCTCGGGGATACCGTTCTGCAGTTCTTCCTTGTGTGCCAACCCAACGATGGCATCACCGCATTTAAGATGATGGTCGAGGAAATTGAGGGGTTGACCGGGGTTATGAGCTTCCAGCCAGAGGGCTACTTTTGCCAGTTCCACGGCTAAGGGGTTTTTATCTACCCCGTAGATACAATTGCGGATAACATCACGCACCGCCTGCCGGAAAGCAGAGGGGGAGGGCTGATCTTCACCGGTGCGGACTTTCGCCAGATCATTGGCAATTCTGCGGGCAGCGTTGAGCAGGATATGTCCGCTGCCGCAGGCAACGTCACAGACTGTAATCGATAGCAGTGCTATCTCAGGATCAGGCTCCTTGAGCTTTTCCTCTATGATATAATCGAGAGAGTGTTGAATCAGCGGCTGGACGAGTTCGTCGGGGGTGTAATGGGAACCGGAGGATTTTCTCTTATCACCTTTCCTGAAGCTGAAAGAAATCTGATTATCGAATACTTGCAGATAAGGGTCGTATTCCAAGAGACCTTCATATACCGAACCGAACTCTTCGACATTCAAAGCACCATAATTTACCCGCATCTTCTGCCGGGTGATGGGGTTTTCGAAAACAGAGAGATTTCTCAGGCACTCCAGGAGGGTTTTGTTATCCAACTGACAGTCATAGAGAACACCTAAGGAACTGCTGTCGAACAGTTCACCCGCCAGCGGTTTTATACCTAATTTCTCGCCATAATGGCTTTTATCGAAGAGGCGGAAAGTGTTTTTCAGGCTTATCCAGAGGTCGAGATGCTTTGCTTCGGCAAGATAGCGTCTTTCGGAGAGCTTTCGGATACGGCTCACACTGTAAAAGTCGTAATAGATTTTTTTCCGGTCTTTGGGTATCTCTGGCTCGAAGATCAGATCACGTTCTTCGATAACCATGAGAAAGAGGAGCCGGTAGATAAAATTGAGTAGATAGCGGTAAAAAGCCTCACTATCAAGACTTCCTTCTTTGATGGCATTGCGGAGTTCAGCGTTAGCAGAATGAGATAGAAAACCGTTGGCAACAGATTCCAGGGAATGTTCGACTGCTTTACTGAGCCCTTCCCGGATACGGGAACCGGAGTCGAGTGAATCCTGGTGGTATTTCTCGATGATACTGTCAGCACCTTCTCCCTGCTTCTGCGGCATGCGAGAAGCGTGGAGAAGACGGAAGAGGAGAGCGAAATCGGTGAAGTGATCCTCATTGAACATCCTTTCCAGATCGAATTCCAGATAGGATAGTTTTATCAAGCGGCTGCTATCCCGCAAAAGACGGATAGATAAACCGTTCGTTACGAGAGCATAGAGATGCTGTTCGGTTAGGTTGATATACTCCTGCACGAGGGCATGAGGTGACATCCTCGGTCCGCTATCCTGCCGTTTTTTATCGAGACTGTCATTGAAACCCATTATATGGATAGGGAATTCGTCGAGATTAACGGCATTATGACTGAGGGCATAACTTTTGCCATTAAGAATCCTGGCAGACTTGCAGAGCTGCATATCGTAACCGAGAAGACTCAGGAGGGGAACTATCCAGAGATTTCTCGTTTCGCTTGTCCCTGTAACTGTCTCCGGGATGCTCTCCACTTTTCGCTTGTATATCTTCCAGTAATCCTGAGCATCACCCCAGGCTTTGACGATCTCATCCTTGACCTTGCTGCCGGAGCCGTTCAGCCGGAAATCTTTCGGTTTCTGACCTGATATTTCCCCCTGCTCGATCTTATCGAGGATATCGGCACTGAGGATTGAGCCTTCAATACGTATGGTCGGGTACTTCATATTATTTGTCCACCAATTGCACGGATAAACATAGCTGGGTTTTAATGTGGTAACGGCTCATCTTAAAGTGGTACTGAACAGCGGTTCATTACCACATTAAACTATCGTTTCCTATTAGATTATCTCTATCTGGAATAAATGACCTTATGACTCCTTTTCATCTAACAGATAGTAACTTTTCAGCCTGGCAAAAACTTCCTCCGGTTTAGAATTTACTTTTAGGCTTTTGGGATCTATTCCCGATTTTTCATAACTCTTAATAAACTCAATCATATCCTCCTTTATTGATGGGGGTAGTGGTAAATGCTTATCCGGTGTAAGCAGTTGGCTTAGACGTACAATATCGTTCTTATGTTTTGTAATATCTATGCTGTTAACTGCTTCACCTTTTGCTCTTCTTTCAGTATTGTTCAACCATGCCTTTGCTTTAAGCACTATAATGCACTCCACATCAATAAATGGCAAATCAGATAACATGACTCTGTGTGACTTGATGTATTGATAATAATCTTCATCTAATATTAATGCTGATAGAGTGGTCGTTTCGTCCTGAACACTAATTGGGGTGTATCTTCTGTCATTTAGTAGTTTCAAATCCTTCGCTTTTTTTGATAACAGTTCTATCTGCTTGGGATATGATTCATCCTTTGGATCAGAAAAACGGTAAAATTGTTTTTCCCCACCACTTCGTTCTTGATTTTTATACTTGCCCGCAGAGATAAAATCAAGAAATGCGTAGCAAAAAGCCTCGTTAAGAACTTCAATGATCAGTACAATATCAATATCCTTGGTACGACGAAACTCTAAGCCTGCCTCTCTCATAAGGAAGTCGCAAGCAGTACCGCCAATCAAGATGAATTGGTCAGAATAATCCTTAAAACATTCCCTGAATTTATCTACGCCCTTAACCATTGAGTTCTTCCTCCAGCATATATTGCAATGCATGTTGGATTCTTTCATCCGGATCCTGTTTCAGGCTTAAGTATAGCGAGTATTTGTCAACTATGTTGGAGAATTTTACCAATTTTGCTGTATAATGCCATATTTCTATTTTTTTGTTATAATCCGTCGCTTCGGGTTCAATACTTTGTTTAACAGTTTTTTCTTTTACAGCTTGATTCCATTGAGCCGAACTGATTGCAAATACTTCATTTCGAAGTGGAGCAATCATTGTATATTCTGATAATGCAGATAACCCGGCAAGAGGCAATTCTTTCAAGATATCATAGCTATTAACCCAGACTTCTTTCATTACTGGAGATCTCATCAGAGGATACGCTTTATTCCACAATTCTCTTTTTTCGCGAGGCAAGTTAAGAATGTTTTCTCTAATGTCTTTAACAATATCCCCGATACCGAAACCTGATATCTCCCTGAAAGAGCGAGATACCGTAGTTTCTGAATACTTTAACTCCTTGGAAATTGATGATGAGTATAGTTCCCTATTGCTGTGTAGTAAGGAATAGATCAGTATTGCTTGCGAAGAAGGTGTCAGATAATCCTTTTCTTGCTCTCGGGATCTATAATGCTCTCGTAAATCTATCATCAAATGTGGCAAATACATCTGATTATTGGGAACAACAAAGTTTGTGCGATAGTTAATCAGTCTTTTTCTATTGAAAGAGGTGAGTGCAGAGACAACATAAATCACAGACAGTCCTGTCTTATCAGACACCTTCTCTACGTGCTTGCGAATAACATCCGGAGAGCTATGCTGAACAAACTTATCAATCATTAGAACAAAACATCTGTTTAACAGTTTTGCTTTGTAAAGCCTATAGTGATCAGTGATGAAATAAGGCAAGTTGTTTAAAACTGCTCTTTGTTCTATTTCAACCTCAACACCCAAAGTCTTATCAAAATACGAAATTAGCTCATTTAATACTTTCACATGATCTCCTTTACCATAACGTCATATATGCACGATAACCTTGCCGATGTTATCGTGCAAAATCGATGTTATTTTGTCAACAGATAATGACTTAGCGATAACTGTCATTCATTGATATCCTTTTCAGCAGGATCAGCTATCGGGGAGAAGGACATAAATGCCCAATATATCCACCGGCAGAACAGGATATACGACTTTAAAGCGAGAACCACCGAGTACTTTGCGGAAGCGTTCGTGAGCATCAACCAACTTCTTAGAGCGTTCTTCGGCAACTTTATCAAAGGAAATCTGTAACTCAGGGATATTAGTCAATTCGTTTTCCAGCCAGCTTTGCTGTGCCTGAATGGTCATGTCCATTACGGGTCGGGTATCATCAAGTAGTTTCCGGCATTCAGCGGCAGTGAGAAAACTACCTTCTTCAGTGCTTCCCCTATAACCCCAGAGCTGCATCTCTTCTGCCACAATTTGATTATTGCCGCTTTTCTCTTCGATGACATTTCTTACCCGGAAGAGGAAGATGGTAGTTTTGATATCAACTTCAGCGGTCTTGATAACTGCTGCCCGGGCAATCTGTTTTGTGGTATAATCAGAGAGTGCATCAGCCATAAGATACTGACAGAGCTGCTCGACAAAGAGGTGATTTCTTCCCAGATAGTAATATCCTTCGGGAGAGGGAGAATGGAAAGAAACGGGAATTTTTTCCGCGACAGGCAGAGCTGTTTTCAATAGTTCCGGGATATTAGCAGTATAGAGTTGATACCCTTTCTTATCCCGGTTGAGTTGGATACCGAGGACCTCGCAGGCAAGACTGACAAATCTTTCGACTACATCCGGGTTACCGATAGATTCGTCTGCTTCGACCAGGTCCTGTTCTATCTCCTGGGCTTTGATAGAGTGCTGAGCAAAGATGCTGCGGGAAATTTTTTCCCTGTCGGCAGCTTTTTCATAGGCATTTGTAGCTTTGATTTCTCCCTGCCTGATGGGATCGGTCTCCCCAAAATCGAGTTCTAACTGAAGTTTTTCTTTTACCCGATGGGGATTAAGGAGAACAGCATGCAGCACGGTATCCATGATTGATTTACTATCTTCGGGAAATGGAATCGAAATCCCGATAGACTTTTTAATCTCTCTGACCTTGCGCAGAATGACTTTTAATACGGTGCCGTCGATAGGGTTATCCTTCCCATAGAGGAGATATGCCTTTACTTTGGGGCTTTTCTGCCCGAAACGGTCAACTCTCCCCTCTCTCTGCTCCAGACGGTTAGGGTTCCAGGGAAGATCATAGTGCAGAACAGCCGTGAAGTAATCCTGCAGATTTATACCCTCGCTGAGGCAATCGGTGGCAAAGAGGACTCTTTTCTTTGTTTTACCCATAGCTTCTATCCGCTGTTTGCGAACTTCGTCGGGCTCTTCACTGGTGATAATCTGAATATCTATCTGCTTATAAGAGGCTTCCAGTAACGGTTTGAGCAACTCGCCGAGATACTTCGCTGTCGGAATATAACGGCAGAAAATGACGGGGTTGTAACCGTCGTTTAGCCAATCACTTATTATCTCGAGAGTCCAGGCTGCCTTGCGGTCATCTTGCAGATTCATCATACTTCCCAGTTGATCTGCCAAATCGTTCATTTTCTTGACCTGCGGCTGCGACCATTCTGCTTTGGTAACTACATTATCGGGGACAAAATCGCTTTCGCCATCCTCATCGCTCAGATAGTCTGAATCCAGAATCGGATTGTTCTCATCAAGCAGGGCAACTTCTTCCGGCACAACATTCTTTATCCGGTTTTTGAGCATCATTATACCGGCTGCCGGGCTGGACATAACGCCCCTTAACAAGCCGAGGGCAGTCCAGTAATGAACTCTTTTTCTCGTTCCCGATTCCTCATCCCTTTGAGTAAGGCTCTGGGCAAAATCGAGAGCTTTCGAGAAGAATTCCCGGTATTTAGGAGCAAGTTCATAATCGAACTCTCCCGGTTCTCTGTCGGGAAAGATAGTCTCCTGTCCCATCCAGTTTTGTACGTCAGCCCTTTTTCTCTGGATCAAGTGTTTGGCTATTTCGACTCTTTCGGCTTGGGAAGCATTGGGAAGGTCTATTGTTTCAAAGCGGGGGTTAATCAAACCTAAAAGGGATTGGAATTCTTCCGCTTTGCCGGAATGGGGTGTAGCGGTGAGCAGAATCAGGTGTTGGCTATCTTTTTTTGCCAGGTCGTGTAAGAGGTGATAACGTTGCTGCTGGCTTTTGGAAGCACCGCTGGGGCGGGCACAGGTATGTGCTTCATCAACGACAATCAGTTCCGGGCACTGGTGAATGAAAACCTGTCTCCTGTTATCAGACTTGATATAATCAACGGAAATCACCTGATAGGGGTAATATTCGTAAACACTGGTATCTTCATGGATCTCCCTGTCCAGCCGGGCTTGGGTGTTGGAGCGGATAATGACTGCGTCAATATCGAACTTGTCTTTCAGTTCCTGCTGCCACTGTTCACAGAGATGCGGCAGGCAGACTACGGCAAAACGCTTGATCTCACGCCGTTCGAGGAGTTCTTTGACTATCAGAAGAGCTTCGATAGTCTTACCAACTCCCACATCGTCAGCGATAAAGAGCCGGACAATTTCCTGTTTGAGTGCCATGATAAGCGGTACCATCTGATAGGCACGCGGTCTGAAGGAGAGTTTAGCAAGAGCACGGAAGGGACCTGCACCGCTTCTGAAAGATAGCCGGGCAGCATCATAGAGGATTTTGGCAGTAGATATGTCGCCAATATCTCTCGGTGAGGGAAAGGGGAATTCGGCTGATTCTACTCTGTCTTCCGGCAACTGCAAAGGAAGATAGATACCGGTGGTTTCTTCTTCCGAACCGCCTAAAGGCTTCAGGATCAGCAAATTGCTATTCTCCGAGGGCTGAACCACCCATTCCCTGCCGCGGGATTTGACTAATGAACCGGGACTGTAACTCATAACTATCTTACCTTCTTAAAAATATCGGGACGGCTGGCAATTATTTCTGTCAGATCATCCCTGTAATAATAGACAAAGACCTGTTGACCACGATTAAGAATAGCGTCACGATCTTTTCTGTCTTTTTCTCTGACGGCTGTTAAATCATGGGGGGTGCCGTCACAAAAAACCCAGATATCCGGCTCGTAGAAGAAATCGGGCTGAGAATAAATACCATCTACTCGTTTCTGGGCAGAATCGGGAAGCTTCAACCCATTGTCGTAAAGGTATTTGAGGAATTTCTTTTCCGTATCGGAATTGGGATCAATGGAACGGAGCAGAGTTTCATAATGCTCATCGTAGCTTCTATTCTGCTTACCGGTGATCTCGATCCGGCAAGTCATCAATTTTTCGAGCGCATCTTTGATATAGAAGCGGTCTATCTTGAGATGATCACGCTGATTATAGTAACTGAGCAGATCATTATATGAAGCAGGGTCCTGATAATCAGGATCATCATACCTTAAAAGTTTGTATGCCTCTTTGATGACGATCGAGAAGATGTCTTTGTCTTCTACAAACTGGGAGAGAATGCCGAGACTCCCTTCCGAAGCTTCATAAAGAAACATATTGGGTTGAGCCGGATTGCCCAAACGGCAGACACCAATTTCGTTTGCTTCTACCTGAAAGACAGTCTCAATTGCCAGCTTCAGGGCATATTGGAGGGTTATTACCCCGTCCGGTTCAAGGGCAAGGGCTTTAATAGGCTGGAGGTAGAGTGCGTCTGCCGTATCATTCGTGAATAGTTGAACTCTCCTGATATCTTCACTCTGTTCAGGTTGATTACTTCTTTTCCAGCGACCGGTAGTCAATCCTATCGGAAATCCCTCTTCCTTACTTACCATCCATCTGGTGTTGATTTGAACCAATTGAGCAGCCGGGATATATTGCAGTTTCAAAAAGTCTTCTTGGTCAGACTTGACGAGTGCAGTGGTAATAGTATCTATCCCGCCGGGAACGGAAAAAAATGTCTCAATATTAAAACCGCTGGAAACTCTTTCTTCTTCTTCACAGGAAATCCGATCTACTTCGTCAGATTTGGATTCTGCCATTTCTAACAGATTGGAAAAAAACTTTCTCTTGGAAGCATCATCTAAAGGGGCTCCGCTGAAGGGGCAGAATTCACGGTTATACTCCTGACCAAAGAGGAAGTATCCGGAGTTTATACTGATCTTGGCTTTTTTAATTTTATTCGCAATATCTTGCTCAACTAACTGTTCTGTCCGATATTTGGAACCATTATGATAAATAATGTTTCTGGGACCGTATTCTCTCAAGGCAATGAAGCGGGGACGGGAAATATACTCTCCGGCATTTCCAACCGGGATAAATACCCGCAGCGGTAAACGGGTAAAGTTATACCCCGGTAATAATCCTTCCGAGGCAAGATAGCGGTAGGGATAAAACTCGGAAAGCTGGGAAGTTCCTTTGGAAACTTCATTACGTAAAAGTTCCCGTTGTCGAACTGCCTGATACATTTCCCGATAAGCATTTTTCATCTCGGGGCTTCTATTGGCATAACGCCCTGAGTTAATAATCGCCTGTGCCCTGTTCAACTGTGAGAGAGCAGATTTATAGAGCTTCCGCCATCTATCCATGCTGCGGTCAAGTTTATTGCCAAAAGAGTCAATCTGACGATTGAGCCATTCCTCCGAATACCAGCGGGTCTCGCCAAGCTGGGTAACTCTTATGTCATCGATAACGCTGTTAAAGTATTCAATAATGCTTCGGCGCTTGCTCTCGGTTAGTTTTATGCTCTCGATTACCTCCCTTCGTAAAGGCAACTCACCGAGATTCTCCTCTTCTATAAGCTCGCTCAAAGAAATGTCAATCTGTCCTAATCCCACCTCAGCGAGATATATGGCATTGAGATGGGTTCGCAGCAGTTCTTCATTGTTCAAGTCAATGGTCGGTGGTGCTACCACTCCGGCGACCATGTCTTTGGGATTATTGAAGTAGTGTCGGTCATGAGGAGAGAATCCGGAGCAATAGGTAAAGATAAAAGCCGATTGACCGCTTCTTCCTGCCCGACCGCTTCTTTGAGCGTAGTTGGCAGGATTGGGTGGCACGTTACGCATGTGAACAACACTTAAACTGGCGATATCGATCCCCAGCTCCATTGTAGGTGAGCAGAAGAGAACACTGATCAATCCTTTGCGGAATCTATCTTCTCTCTCCTGACGGTCTTCATTATTAATCTGCCCTGAATGTTCGCTGCTAATATACTGCTTCAGTTTCTGAAAGTCGGTTTTATAAACGTTCTGAAAATACTTGTTCGGCATCGGTTTTACTATCTTGTATGAGCGGTTTTTTACTTCATCGGAAATAATGGTCTCTTCATCACCAATTTTCCATAAAATCTGATCTATCCGAAGCTGGAAAATCCTTGTCGCCTCACCTTCTCTATTCTGGGCAGGATGAGATTTCAGCCATCCGGCATTTTCCAGCAAATCAGTCAGAGATTTGATCAATTCCAGATATTCCTCAGTATTGATCCTTTGCCCGGTATATTCAGCGAGTGATTCCCGCAGATACTTACCTAACCCGCTTTGCGGACCGATACTGGCAGTATACATCAGCGAACGGGAATTTATCGTTTCGTACCTCATGAAATATGGTTCCTGAATCTTCTCATTTTTGTCGAAGTTCCAGGCAGACTTTAACCTCTCATTCATGTTCCTACGCTTTCTCTGTATCTGACCCGAAGTGAGATACTCGTGACTGTAGATAGCGTAAGAGCGACGGAAATAGTCCAGTACCTGAAATACGATCTCTGCTCTCTTTTTCGGTTGCAGATTACTAAAATATGGAACTTGCTGCCAGTGTTTGTCCAGGGCACAGTTTTCATGGAGATGCTTATAATCGATACGGAGCAGAGCACTCTGTTCCAGATTGGGTAAAATAACCCGCCAGCCTCTTCTCAAATCGTAAAAAGCACGGTAAGTGATATAATCCTGTAGTGCTTCTTCATTACTAATCCGTTGGCCGGGAAAATCCGAAGGCTGATCGGCATACTCTTCCTGCCTCAAATTTAGTGCTTTAAATATCTCCTGACTGAGATTAGAATGATCGAGGGCAGAATCCTTGTTATTTCTCAAAGCCTGAAATATGGCAGACCTTAAGAGAATAACCCGCATATAATCGTTGAAATGTCCTGCCTGCAGGGAGGCATCCTGGCGGTTGTCGGTAAAACTGAGGACTTTCCGGTCTTCGGGTCTCGGGCTTATCATTTGGAGTTGTTTTAAGATCGTGAATGTTGTTATAGTGGTTGAAGTGCTCCTCCCTTCGCTTCCCAATTTCGTCAGCTTCGTCATCTCACTGGTTCTGGGATCGTAAACTGTACCGCTCGTCGGGTCAAAGAGTAGTTTCGCCTTCATGAACCAACCGGAGTACTTCATATCAGTTCCCAAAGAATAATTTCCGTATTCATCGTAAGTGATTCTTTGGGGCATGAAGCTTTCGTATTTCCTGATCGGGGAAATTTTACCCGAAGCTGACTGTTTTATCCAGGCATCCGGTAATTTTTCCAGATCCTGAGCCGGTTCCCAAACTTCATCATAAGGGATGATATAGCCTGCCTCAGAATCATCATCTTCTTCTTCGGTCAATTCTCTGAAATCGCGGGGAATGATACTCTGAGAGGCGCTGTTCAGTGTTATACAGATAAACTCATACCCCGAAACACGACTGAAAACAATCGGGAAGAGCGGTTTCTTCTCTTTATCTTTGCCCTTGAAGATGCCTGCTTCCAGAGTAATGATCCGGTTATCATCACTTCCCAATGATACATATACCGAACCTGTCTGGGAGATAAATTGATGAAGTTTGAACGGTAATACAGGTGATTCCCTTCTTAAACCTCTGTTATTGTTTATCCTCGATATCCAGAGTAGTAATTCATTTATTCTTGTCTCGCATAACTCCCTCTCAAAACCGGTGTAGTCGTGTAATTGTCTGGTGATTTCAGTAAAAGAGTGTGGTTCATTCCTGACCAGAATATCATCGTTATTCTTTAAAGCAATTGAGCTTTCCAGCCAGACAGCCAGCGGATGAACAAGTAAATCTTTCTCGGCTGCATTGATGTCTATCGGTTGTTGAAGGCTCTCTAAGAGGTTTTCTTTCGATAATGACCTTCCCTGATTTGATAATGAAGGAGACAATGTTTCATTTACAATCTGCTCCGGTTTATAGTTAATACCGAACAACAGAGAAGCAACTTCTGCTGCTTTACGTTTCTGTTCATTTTGTGAGGCACCGGAGACCATTGTGGCTGAGGTACCGATGCATATCACTCTGTTCCTCGACTTGGCTCTGATTCTCCTGATCAACATCGCTACATCTGAACCCTGACGCCCTCTGTAGGTATGAAGCTCATCAAAGATAAGAAACTTTAACGACCTGTAGATAGACTCTCTCATCCCCATTTCACGTAATCTTGTCAGAATCAGTTCCAGCATCATATAGTTGGTTAATAATATGTCGGGTGGATTTTCCCGGATATCAGTCCGTATATCTTGTGACTCCTGGCCGGTATATTGACCAAAAGTTATCGGGAACGGCTTTCCGGATTCTTCATAACGCTCCTGGAATTTTCTAAGCTCTTCCGTCTGAGAATTGATTAGGGCATTCATCGGATACACAATGACTGCCTTGATACTCTTCACCTTTACAGGCAACGAGAAGATGTAATTGAATATAGTTGCGAAATATGTCAGGGATTTACCGGAACCTGTGCCGGAAGTAACAATAAAGTCCCGGTCAGAACAACCGAGCTTGATAGCCTCTGCCTGATGTTCATGAAGGACAAAATCCCTTAATACATTCTTCATTTCAGTACGGAGTATGTTGGAGTCGATAAGACTTTCAACAGAATCTCCGCTTTTATAAGCGGGGTTAAACCCGATAAGAGGCTCAGGCCAGAGCTTATCACTATCAATTTCTTTTCTGACTATCTCGTTGATCTGAGGATCGTGGATGTTTATGAAGCTCTCTACATAGGATCTGTAATCCTTGATAATTGATCTGTGAATATCAAAAATGTTTACCATAAAGCCCCTATTCTACGCTTTTAAAAGTTAGATGAAGGGATTAGAAATTAATTTAATCTGTCAAGAAAAGCTTTCCGAAGAGTTTCCGAATGTAATTTAAAAAGCCATGAAAAGAGAATCAAGGCAAACAGGGTACAGACAGAAAAAAGCCTCTGCTTGTTGCAGAGGCTCTATTTATAATGGCTCCGGAAGAGGGATTCGAACCCCCGACCTAGTGGTTAACAGCCACCCGCTC
>CAYXFD010000006.1:0-117977 GCA_964464175.1 uncultured Candidatus Cloacimonadota bacterium
CGGTATATCATTGTTAGGCAATAGGTTAAAAAATTGCACTGTAAAAGATCAGTTTTAATGAAGTTCTCAAGATAAAAAGCATTATCTGATAAGAGGGTTGAAGTTATTGATTCAGATTTGTTAGTTAAAACCGCTGCTCTTCTTTCTCTGATGAAGCGAGAATATTCATGAGTTCCCTTACATTCTCTTCCACACTCCGTGCATTATCGACGAGTGTCTTTTTGGCGTTACTACCGAGAGAGTCTCTTTTCTTTTCATTATGATAGAGTTGCAGGATATCTGCAGCCAGGCTTTCCTTAGTGGAGACGAGGATAGCATCGTTGTTCCGAAGCGCTTTTACCGATTGACGGCAGGAACTATGGTAAGAACCTATGACAATTGGCTTGGCGTAAAAAGCCGGTTCTAAGGGGTTATGTCCCCCAAAATCGCTGAAACTTCCCCCTACAACTGCGATATCGGCTGCGGCATAGGCTTTTGCCAGAATGTTCATGGAATCGATTATCAAGATGTTATACTTTTTGGTCAAACCGGTTAGGAGAGCATAGGGATGATCCTTGAATATGGTCGTCACCTGTTCGAGTCTTTTCAGATGCCGGGGAGCAATGATCACTTTCAAGTGGGGAATATTCTTCTCCAGTTCGGGCAACATTGACAGCAGCAGCTCTTCTTCACCCGGTCTGGAACTACCCCAGACCAGAACAAAATCACTCTTTTTAAGATTCCATTCTTTCCTTATCGACTGAGGGTCATAATCCTCAAGATGGAGGCAAAACTTGAGATTATGGGTATTATGAACATTCTTAAATCCGAGTTTCAGGAACCTTTGTTTATCTGATTCGGATTGAGCACCGGTAAAGACAACGCTGCGAAAGAGTTCTTTGATCATAAAAGAGAGCAATCTATATCTTTGGTAGGTTTTATCGGAGATCCTGCCGTTGATGAGACATAGCGGGATCCTTTTATTTCTTGCTGCATAGAACAGGGCAGGCCATAGTTCAGTTTCTATGATGACAATGATCTTCGGGTCTGTTTTTTTTATAAATCCGCTGATAAAAGGCAAGAAGTCGAGTGGAATGAGACTTATCATATCTAACTCTGGCAGTTCTTCCGCTCTTTTTTTTCCGGTGACAGTCATGGTCGTCAGCATTAATCTCTGGTCAGGAAAGTGTTTCTTGAATTCTGAAAGTAAAGGTCTCAGGGCATTTACTTCCCCCACAGAGGCACAGTGAAACCATACTGCTCCCTTCTCAGTATTTTTTTTTAGCCCGAACCGTTCCTTTAACTCCTTGAAAGGTAAGATAAAAAGAAGAAGAAGTGCTGCCGGGAACAGGAGAATGGCAGTGACGAGGGTATAGATCGTCATAAGCAGATGTATCATGAGATGGTTCTCTTTGCTGCTACTTCAGGAATAAGAATTTTTCCATTAAAATTCGTTTCTTCGAAAGATATTGTTCTCTTGCAGTTATTTTTATCAGGTAAACCCCACTCGTTCTGAGCCGAGGTTCCAGCAGTTCCCCGGAAAGGGTTATCTGATCCCCGTCAACAATGATATTTCTTTTCTGTAATAGTCTCTGTCCTTTCAGATTATAGATCTCCAGATCGGCAAAACCTGTATTCGTGATCTGCAGTTTGAGATCTCTGTTTTCACCTTTTCCGGGAGAGAAGGGATTGGGAAACACTTTCAGGAAGCCCGGCAGAGGGAGAAGGGTCTCGGTTGTGGAAGTATTAATGATCGTATGTTCAATAAAATCAAATCCGTTATCGCTGAACCTGATGACTCCGGAAGACCAGGAAGCCGGAAAGTCGGCAAGGAATTGAACGGAGGTAGAGTAATCAAAAGACTGCTGCAGAAATGGGATTACACTATTCGAATCTAACTCGATCTCACTGATTAGGGGAAAATGCTCGTTCTGATCAAAGTAATCAAGGCTGATAATGGTGTTTCCGTTATCCTGAGCGATATGAATATTCTCTATCTCGGGGAGATGATTAACGAACGGTACCAAGGTATAATTTGTCAGGAATATGGAGTGATAATTACCCTCATCCATAATGGTTATAGTTTGACCCAAATCTTCAATTTTCTGGGTTAAGGAGCTTACAAAGAGGGGTTCTTGCGGAGAATAAGAACCGGCAAAATCGTTATCATTCATCAGGTCGTCAAGCAGGCAGGAGAGGAAGAGAGCATTGGAATTATTGTCGATCTGGGTATTGATTGAACCGATCTGGGTCATCTCTTCTGTTGCGGCATTAATCTTGAATAATCCGGAAGTTACGAAGGGAGGTAGATTAACTGTATAGAGCAAGACATAGACATATTCAGGATCATCATATGATCCAAGCCATAGATTTATAGTATAAGAGTAAAAAGGTCCGAATAAACCATCACTGTCGGGGAAACCGCCCCCGAAGTTTTTTAGGGCGAAATATAACCTGTCGCCGGAGAAGAGCATCCTCTCTTCTGCAATATTCAAAAACAGAGGGAGGTCAGGATTCCGGGGATACTCGGAAAGCAGGCTCATCTCTTCTGCGGTTGCCGGTTGTTCGGCAGTGAAACCGGGGATAATGAAGATATTGTCCTGAGTTTCAATTCTGAAACTCAAGGGAAGATCGTCTGTATTGGTAAAGGGTATGATCCCTTGATAAGTACTGCCAAAGATGTTATTCAGAGAATTGGTATGCCAGCCGCCGTCGAGAAAAAAATCGACACTATGTACACTGTCTCCGTTTTCTATACTTTCATAACGGAGATGGATCTCATTTTCAGCAGTTTGTGAACTATTCCTAAGATTAGACCAATTCGCAGGCAGGAGATTATAGTTACAGAGCAGAACAGCAATAAAGAACATAACCTTTTTCATAATAAAACCTCACAACTCATTTGTAATAAATGAAACGTTAAAATTACCCTCAAAAAAGTCAAACAAATTGTGGATAATGCTCTTAAACAGCGATCTCAGAGCAAAAGACTGAGAGAGAGGGAATATGATAGATTTCTTAAACGAACCCTTGAGGAAATACCGGTTTCGGGAAGAACGTCTTCAGTAGTCGGGAATTCAATGAAGGGAATACCGAAATTCGTTCTGTAATCGAGGATAAAAGACCTTTTTGATATTGAAAATCCTATACCCCCTCCGAGAATAATGCCAAAATCAAACTGATCGATATTCTTCATTCTTTTGTCTATATCAAGCGGATAATCTTCGGTACCAGTCTCTACTGTACCGTCAATCTCGTAATGGGAATTGATCAAATAGGAAAAAGAAAAACCAGTTTGATAAAAAACGGTAAAGTTGTTGCGACGATAGTGATGCAGCAAAAGAAGCGTTGGAAACTCCAGATAATCTGTCTTGTAGGTAACATCCATCTCAATAGGTTGATCTGCGATCCCGATCACTTGAGACGATCCTTTGGTAGTGAATAGAAATTCCTGACTAACAGTTACAGCTTCGGAAACAGGAAAGTCAAAGGAGATACCACCGGTAAATCCCCAACGGATACCTTTTTCAACTTCATACTCATCATAGCCGTAATCAATTCCGTAATGCTGCGAGATATTCAGACCGCTCTTGACCCTGGGATGGAGGGTAAAACCTGCTAAGGAGAAAGAGAGGCAGGCAAGAATGATAATCAGGGAGAGAGTTCTCAAAGTAGTCATAAATTCATTGCTTTGATAATATAGTTGGCAATTTTTTTAGCAGAGAAACCGAATTTGTCATAAAGAGCTTCAGGAGAACCCGATTCCCCGAAGCAGTCAGCGATGGAGATCGTATGGAATTTAATCGGGCGCCGGAGAGAAAAATAGGTGGCAATGATTGAGGTCAAACCTCCGTTTGTCAGATGCTCTTCAATGACAAAAAGCGGTTTTTCAGAAGCCGCGATATAATCTAACATACTGGTATCTAACGGTTTAATAGTACTGAAATTAATCAGACTGAGATTCAATCCCTGTCCGGCAAGCAGAGTTGCTGCTTTGCTGACTTCACTTCCTATAACACTGTGGAAAATGATGATACCGTCATCTCCAGCGGAAAGCATTGCTGCTCTACCTGCTTCAAACTGATAATCCTCGCCGGTAATAATCTCGGTTGCTTCTCTTGCCAGTCTGATATAGACAGGTCCTTCAATCTCAGCTGCTGCTAAGGTCATCTGCCAGGCTTCATTAGCATCTACAGGGCAGAAGATCTTCAGATTAGGGAGCAGGTTCATCAGAGCAATGTCTTCGATAGCCTGATGACTGCCGCCGTCAGGTCCTACCGACAATCCTCCGTGTGATCCCACGATCTTTACATTGAGATTGGAATAAGAGACAGTGTTTCTTATCTGATCAAAAGCTCTTCCGGTAACAAAGGCTCCATAGGTAGTAACAAAAGGTATCTTACCGCTAAGACTCAGGCCGGCAGCTACTCCTGTCATGTTCTGTTCAGCAATACCGACATCAATGAATCGTTCGGGGTATCTGTCAGCAAACCAGTTGGAACGGGTAGAAGCAGCTAAATCGGCATCAAGGACAACAATCTTCGGATTAGATTCTCCCAGAGCAAGGAGCGCTTTACCATAACCGTCTCTGACCGGAAAGAGTTCACCTTTGACAAAGGGAAGCTTCATTCTAACTCCCGGAGGGCTAACTCAAATTCTTCCGCATTCGGAGCCTTACCATGCCAGTCCCTTTCGTTCTCCATGAAGGAAACACCCTTGCCTTTGACAGTTCTGGCGATAATGACTGACGGTTGAGGTGTCTTTTTAGCTCGCTTAACGCTGCTAATGATCTCGGAAAAAGAGTGACCGTTGATCTCCTGAACATCCCAACCAAAAGCTTGCCATTTCAGGGCCAATGGTTCTAAAGCCATAACGGTTTCGGTTTTACCGTCAATTTGCAGATTGTTCCGGTCAATGAAGGCGATTAGATTGTGCAGATGATAATGAGAAGCAAACATCGCAGCTTCCCAAACCTGTCCTTCGTCAAGTTCACCGTCACCCATCAGAGTGTAGATATGATTCTTGTGCTGATTATCTCTCTCACCCCAGGCGAGACCACAAGCTATTGATAATCCCTGTCCTAAGGAACCGGTCGAGACTTCAACTCCCGGACATTTTAAAGAATGGGGGTGTCCCTGGAGAGGCGAATCGAGTTTCCGAAAGCCCGACAACCACTCTTCGGGAAAATAACCTGACTCTTGCAATAAGGCATATAGTAGGGGAGCAGCATGACCCTTGGAGAGGATAAACCTGTCTCTTAACGGGTCTTTAGCTTTCTCCGGATTGTGGACTAACAGATGAAAAAAAAGTGCGGTTCCGATTTCTACTCCCGAGAGAGATCCTCCCGGATGACCGGAACCGGCTCTGTGGATTATCTCAATTATTATCCGTCTAATCCGTTTGGCAATAGACGATAAATGAGAAAAATCTTCTTTCATTATCGTAATTTCTTCTTATGACGATTCTTTCTCAGTCTTTTCTTTCTCTTATGCTTTGATATTTTAGCTCGTTTTCGTTTTCTTCCGCAGGGCATTAACTCTCCTTATTATTTTTTTTCTATCTTTTTAGGATCGATTTTAAAAACCTCTTCCTTGATCGCTCTTGTATATTTAAAGGTTGGAACTACTCGTTCGGGAACAGGTACAGTATCTCCGGTCTTCGGGTTTCTTCCATTCCGTGGTTTCCGTACTTTCAGATTAAAAGTTCCGAATCCTCTTAACTCAATATGATTACCTTTGATCAGGCTATCTTTTAATGCTTCTAAAAAAGAATCTACGATCACTGCCGTGTCCTTTCTCAGTATTCCCGTTTCTTGAGAGATTCTTTTTACTAACTCAGCCTTAGTCATTACGATAACACTCCATAATAGTTTTTAGTTAAGTTTTTTGTAACTGATTATTTGTCAAGCATATTGTAGCAGTTAACAGAGCTGAAGGTACAATTTCTTGACTATGTTTACTTTTCTTCTCCGGAATTAATTATCTTTATCCAAGAGCAGGAATCTCCACTTTGAACAGAGAATGATAATGCTCTGTTCACAATTCTTTGCGATCAGAACACTTAAATGAATAACTCCTCACTCTATCCCTTATACTTTGGTTCCCATTTCAGTGTTGGTTCTTCAAAATTCAGATTCCATAAATATTTCTCAATCTTCTCCTTTAAGGAAGAGTCTATCGTTCTCTTGACAGGATAGATACCAGCATTTAAAATCCTGTTGAGCAGTATCTTTGCTGCGGCAATAGGGGTCTTTAAACCCTCAATAGAGATGTTCTTATAATGGTCAGCAGGAGTATGAATGTTGAATGACCCTTTTCCTCCGAAACGAGCAATACTTAGACCGGGTAATTCTAACCTGGTAAAGGGCATCTGGTCACTGCTATAGATATCAAGAGAGTGGGAAAGGCAGTGATCGGCTTCATTCAGTATCCCTTCGGAATATCCAAGTAATTCCTTCGATCCGGTAACGATTACTCTGTTCATGCCGACAGGATCACCTGACACGTCGATATTCAGAACCAGAGATCCTTCTTTTTTGACTTCCTCTTCGTGGGCTGACACATAATGCTGGCTTCCGAGCAGACCGAGTTCTTCTCCTGAAAAAAAGATCAATCTGAGGTTTCTTTTCGGTTTGTGGTTAACGAAATGCTCAGCTACACTTAGAAGAGAGACAGTTCCACCGGCATTATCGGAAGCTCCGGCAGTACGGGCAACGCTGTCATAATGGGCAACCAGATAGGTTAGATTTTTATCGGGTTCGCTCCCTTTGATATCTACGATAAGATTTGCTGCCGTTTTTCTGGAGACTTGTTGAGTCATCTCCAAGAGGGCTTTCTTCCCTTTTATTTTACTCAATTTGACCCCGTTTTCGTAACTGATGGTGGCAGAGTTAATTATCCCGTCCTGAAAAGTCTTCTGCCGGTGTGAGGAACTGGGGGCTTCTCTACAGGGAGGACCAATAGCGATAAAGGCAGCTAATTCCTGTTCTTTTAGCGCTTCCTGGATAGTTCTGGAGTAACCGTTAGAGATTACGATCTTGCCCTTATACATTCCCTTATTCTGTTTCAAAATCTCGGCATTTTCCAGAAAGACAAGTTCAGCTTCCACCCGGCAATCCGTATTCAACCCATAAGGGAAGACTTCGAAGGAACTATCACCGACCTTAAGAACCCCTTTCCCGGTTGCAAAGGTTGTTAACTCAAACTCTTCTTTTCGGCATTTCAACCCTAAAGTATTGAGATGCTCAGAGATAATAGCGGCAGCTCTTCTCTCGTTTTCACTGCCGGCTAACCTTTCAAAGTTTAGTTCTTTGATTATTTGATACGGATTTATAACCATCTTCGGTCACCTATTCCTTGCTAATTGTGAAAATTTCTTCCGGTAACTCGATATTGAATTTCACCTCGTTGAAAACATCCTCAGAGAGTATGATCCCTGTCTCATCTTTGGTTACAATCTTAACCGGATAGATGATACCGTCAACTGTCTCATATTCCTCATAGATCCGGTAGATGGTCATCAAGCCTTTATCAGGTCTGATCGTTTCCTGTACTGTCTGATAGGGAAGCATTGTTTCTTTATCGAGAAACAACAAGAACTGATTATATTCGTCATTAAAAGAGAGAATATAGAAATCTTTATCGGCTAACCTCTTCTCTTCCACAAAATAGACATCAAACATTTCCCGGTAATTTTTTGCCAGATTTACCGGGTTGGAATTGATATGGTTTCGCAATTCATCTGCTAATTCCGGAGGTAAAGCCATTTCTCCGCCAGGAAAGACCAATTTTGTTGCTCCCTGGTTATAGGTCATTGTCAATGGTCCCCGCGGAGTTTTTATCATCTGTGTAATCTTGTCAGGATAAGCTATATAGGCAGTGGTCTCAACTGTCGAGCTACCCTCTTCGCGGTATTCTGTTGATACTCCCGACAACTTAATATTGGAAATATCTGAAACATCGCCCATTTTCTTCAGGTACTCATCGAATAATGCTTCTCCCAGCTGAACTCTCTGCGGAGAAGGTTTTGTAATGTCTTGCTGCGGCCGGGGGATACTTATATCTATGATATTTACTTCTCCCAGATTTAACTCAGAAAGAGGTTTTTCGAATTCTTTATCATTTCCTACTGCTAAGACCACGAAATGTTCGGGATAGAGATAGTCATTAGACAGGCGGTGGATATCTGCAACCGTAACCTGATTAACCTTGTCTCTTACCTGTTCTAAAAAATCAATCGGGTAGTCCCAGAATTTGTAGTTCAGCTGTCTGTTTACTATTGCTTCCGGGCTGTCATAATTAAAGACAAAGGAATTGAGGAAACTCTCTTTGGCTAATCTTAGTTCATCTTCCGTAATATATTCTTCTTGCAGGATAGTAATCTCATCGATCAGTGCTTCAATTGCTGCTATTGTTCTATCTGCTACCGTTTGGGACATAAGATAAAAAACACCGGGAAAATCATAATAAACCGAATAGTAAGCTTGCGGTGCATAAGCGAGACCTAACTGGTTACGGATCCTCTGATAGATTCTGCCACTGAAACCTCCTCCCAGAACACTGTTCAAGACAAGCATGGGAACATAATCAGGATGCCTCTGGGTCATTTCGGTAAGATGACCAATGGCGATCCAGCTCTGCTGCGCATCTTCTCTCTGTATTAGATTGACTGAAGATTGATGGTTTACCTGAAATATTTCAGGTTCCGGAAAGGTAAAACTCTCTTTCTTCCAGTTTCCCAGAGTGTTATTCAGTTTTTTTTGCATTTCCTTCACTTTGAAATCACCGACTATGGAGATCGAGATATTCTGCGGGCGGAAAAATGTTTCATGATAAGTAATCAGATCAGCCTGATCGATGTTGGCAATTGTTTCATATTTATAAGTTCTGGCATAAGGATTATCTTCCCCAAACAACAGTTTCATGAATTCTCTTCCGGTTATAGAAGAGATGTCATCGTTACGGCGGGCAATTTGGGTATTCATACTCATCTTGGCTCTCTGCAGACTCTCCTCGTTAAACGTGGGATTGCGCAGGACATCGTTGAGTATAGACAGAGCAGTGTCAATGTCCTCTGCCAAAAAGCTCATGTTTATTCTGATAGAATGGATCCTACCGCTGGCAGTCATCGAGATGGCCATGTCATCGAGCAACCTGTTCAATTCATCGGAAGAATAGTTAGCAGTACCCCCTGTTCGCAACAGATCGCTCAATATTTCTACTTTGCCAATCTGATCGGGTTCTTCAAAATAGGAACCACCTTTTACCAGAACTGCCAGAGAAATTGTCGGGAAATCATGATTTTCAGAGAGTAAAAATGATATCCCGTTTTTCAGTTTATATTCCGTCACTTCCGGTAATCTGATCGGAGCCAGTTCGGGAAACTCTATATCAAATCTTGCTTCTGCGTCATCACGGTCAGAGAGGCTGGGAGTGTACGATAAATCAGAGACTGTATCGGCAGTAAATATCCTTCCGGGAATGAACAGTAAAGCCAGAACAGCCAAAGCAAGCAGCAGGGAATGGGAGTGTTGAATTACTTTAGTTTTATTTTTCGTTATCATATTTACCTCTCTTTCGGTTGCAGTACACCGACTGTTCTGTTTGCCGGAACAATAGCTTCCTGCATAACTCTCATGATATCTTCTCTGGTCACACTTTCGATCATCTCGATTTCTCTGAAGAGTTCAGTGTAGTCTCCGAAAAGTGATTCATAGTAGGCTAACTGGATGGAGAGCCCTAAACCGGATTTAAGCCGGTCAATGGATCTTTTCAAGGCTCTTCGCTTCACCCCCCCTAATTCTTCAAGGGTAACATACTCTCTCTGCATAATCTCTATCTGTCTGTCAATCTCATCAAGGCAGTCAGTGGTCTCAACTCCCTGCATTGGAACTGCGGCAATAACGAATAGATTATCATAAACCCTTCCCGGAGCTCCGGCATAACTGATTGAATAAGCAGCTAAATTTTTCTCCTCAACAAGAGATCTGTGCAGTCTCGAAGAGCGTCCCTGTCCCAGAATATCAGCAATAACAGAAAATACAGGTGCATCCGGATGAGTAGCTGCCGGAGCCTGGTATCCGATCATAATGTAGGGCTGGGCAAGATCCTCATAAGAAAAATAGCGTTCTTCTCTTTGTTCGGGTTCTGAAAAGGAGACGGGAGTATTCTTCGTTCCGGACGGTATTGCTGTGAAGTATTTGTTGGCAAGCTGCAAAACATTTTGCGGCTCAACATCTCCGACCACGGCAAAGACCAGATTCCGGGCACCGTAATATCTATCGAAATACTCTCGCAAATCTGCCTCTTTCAATGATCTGATATCTTCTTCTTCTCCAATCAGAGTCGTACGATAGGGATTATTGACAAATGCCTCTTTCATGAAACGATTGGAGAAACGATAAAGAGGTGAGCCTTCATACATTCTTTTTTCTTCCTGAATGACATCCCTTTCCGGGTAAAGCTGACGGAAAACAGGATATGTAAAGCGATCGGCTTCCATGATCATCCAAAGCTCAAGCTTATTGGAGGGGAGACTGACCGTGTACATTGTTAAATCATAGCTTGTGCCGGCATTGAGATTTTTGCTTCCGTTCAGATTCAATATTCTGGAGAATTCGTTATCAACAGCATACTGATTAGCAGTTTCCACCGCCTGTTCCAGTTCCTGTTCCAGACGAAGCAGTTTATCGCTGTCCGCTTTATCTTCTTTTTCTCTTTCTTCCAGTATTTCATCGAAGATGCGATGACATTCCTCTAAGGCAGTCTTCTCCGCTTCATAATCTGTTGTTCCGATCGTTCTTGTCCCCTTAAAAGCCATATGCTCCAGGTAATGGGATATTCCGGTAATACCGGGCTCCTCTCGGACAGCACCGACGTCAACTAATGTTACACAATTAACGATAGGAACATTAGTCCGCGGCAGAACGAGAAGAGTAGCACCATTATCCAGGGTAAAACGATGAACATCCTCTTCAATATTGCTGAAACTCTGAGCTGATAACAGCAGCACTAAAGTAGATAGCAGTACTGTTAAGAGAGTCTTCTTAACCATTTTATAACTCCTTAATCTTATTATTAAAACTTCATTTATCTTGATTTTCTCTTTTCAGAATTCGTGTCCAGGTGTCCTTTAGAGAAACTATCCGGTTGAAGACAGGTTTCCCCGGCTCCGAAGATTCAGGGTCAACAAAGAAGTATCCCTGCCTTTCGAACTGATACCTCGTCTCTCCGGCCGCCTCTTGTAACATTGGTTCAAGCCGGCAAATATTGAGTTGCCTGAAAGAGTCGGGATTGATCTGATCCCGGAAGTCGATGTTTTCCTCTCCTCCCGGATTTGGGACAGTGAACAGATGTTCATAGAGACGGACGGTAGCCGGAAAACTCTCTTTTACCGTAACCCAGTGCAGAGTAGCTTTGACTTTTCTGTTATCGGGGGCAGAACCTCCCTTTGTTTCAGGATCATAAGTGCAGTGAAGCTCGAGGATCTCTCCGGTTTTATCATCCTTGATTACCTGTTCACATCTGATAAAATAGGCATAGCGAAGTCTGACTTCCTTACCGGGAGATAAGCGGTAAAACTTTTTGGGAGGGTCTTCCATAAAGTCATCCCTTTCGATATATAATTCCCGGGAAAAGGGGATCTTTCTCTTACCGGTCTCCGGTTTTTCCGGATTGTTAATCGCATCCAGATACTCGGTTTCATCGTGGGGATAGTTGGTAATAATCAGTTTCAAAGGGTTAAGGACTGCCATTGCCCTCGGAGCCTCTCTGTTCAGCTCTTCCCGGAGACAATGTTCAAGCAGGGCAATATCAACGACACTTTCATTTTTCGCTACTCCGATCCTTTCGGAGAATTTTCTGATTGAAGATGGAGTGTAACCTCGTCTTCTATAGCCAGCAATAGTTGGCATCCTCGGGTCATCCCAACCGGTAACGAACTTCTCCTCCACCAGAGAAAGAAGCTTTCGCTTGCTCATTACCGTGTAATTGAGATTCAATCTGGCAAATTCAAGCTGCTGCGGATGATGCTTTACCGGCAGATTATCAAGAAACCAATCGTAGAGTTCTCTGTTGTTATCGAACTCTAGTGTACAGATGGAATGAGTAATACCTTCGATAGAGTCTGATAAACAATGAGCAAAATCATACATCGGGTAGATACTCCACCGGTCTCCTGTCCGGTAATGGTGGGCTTTTCTGATCCGGTAAATGAGAGGGTCACGCATCTTCATGTTCGGAGATGCCATATCGATCTTTGCCCGTAAAACATAACTCCCGTCAGGAAACTCGCCTGCTTTCATTTTTCTCAGCAGTTCCAGATTTTCTTCTACCGGTCTTTCGCGGTAAGGACTCTCTTTGCCCGCTTCTTTAACGGTGCCGCGATATTTTCTGATCTCCTCTTCACTCAAAGCGCAGACATAAGCTTTTCCCTCTTTGACCAGACATTCTGCATATTCATAGAACTTGTCGAAATAATCGGAGGCAAAAAAGAGTCTCTCCTGCCAGTCAAAACCGAGCCAATGGATATCATTTTTGATGGAATCGACATATTCGGGACTCTCAGTTTGGGGATTCGTATCGTCAAAACGTAGATTACAGAGTCCTTTGTATTCTGCTGCGAACCCGAAATTCAAACAGATAGATTTGGCATGACCAATATGAAGATAGCCGTTTGGTTCCGGCGGGAAACGCGTATGTACTCTCCCTTCATGTTTATTACTCTTCAGATCATCTTCAATGATATTCTTAATGAAATTCGGGGGTGTTTTATAGTCTGAAGCAGCGTCATGATCCTTTTTTGTTTCTTCTTTGTTATTAGTTATATTCTCTTTCATCTTTTCTCCTGTCGTTAGATAGAAAAACAGTACTCTCACCGGATTGTTTCATAATTAGCAGAAGCTCACAGCGAAGCTTCATTGTTGATTCGCTTTCTTTAATCGTTTGATAAACTCATCTTTGCCCAAGATATTGAAAAGTGCCGGGATATTCGGACCGTGTGGTTTTCCGAACAAGCAGAGTCGTAAAGGGAAATACAGATCTTTCCCTTTTATTTTGAGCTCTTCCGTAGTCTGTTTAATTAGTTGTTCAATTGTTTCTTCGGTAACTTCCGGTTGTTTCGCCAGTTCCTGGAGCCAATAGGAATACAATTTCCGGGCATTCTCACTTTTAAGAAGCTGCAGGTCTTCATTGCTGTATTCCAACTCTTCATAAAACATCTTAGTTTGCTCGATTATTTCAGGCAGGAGAGTAATTCTCTCCCGGGCAAATTCAATAACTTTTTTGAACTTTGTCTTGTCGCTGAGATCATATCCTGCCTTCAAATAGTAATCCCTAACCCGGTCGGCAAGATCATCCAAATCCATATTTCTCAGATAATGACCATTCATCCATTTCAGTTTTTCCAGATCGAAAACAGCCCCTGATTTTGTAATCCTTTTCAAGCTGAAAACCTGTTCTAACTCCTGCAGGGAAAAGATCTCCCGATCACTGGAATCATGCCAGCCCAATAAGGCAACGAAATTTATAAGTGCTTCCGGCAAGAAGCCCTTCTCCAAAAAATCCTCGACTGCGACATCTCCCTGCCTCTTACTTAACTTACTCTTGTCGGGATTAAGAAGCAAAGGGAGATGGGCGTATTCAGGTTTTTCCCATCCGAACGCTTCATAGAGGAAGATGTGTTTCGGGGTACTGCTTAGCCATTCTTCACCCCGGATAACATGACTTATCTCCATTAGATGGTCATCGATCACGTTAGCCAGATGGTAAGTAGGATAACCATCCGATTTGATCAGTATCTGATCATCAACCATATCCCAGGGAAAGGCAACTTCTTCTCTGATCAGATCAAAAAATCTGATCGTACCGGTTTCCGGCAGCTTTGCTCTGATGACACAGGATTCTCCGTTTTCTAATCTCTTTTGCACTTCTGCGGGAGGCAGGCTTCGGCATCTGCCGTCGTATCTGATCATCTCTTTTTCCTCTCTCTGTTTATCCCGCATTTCGCTCAGAGTTTCCGGGGTACAGAAACAGTAATAAGCCTTATCTTCTGCAAGCAGCTGTTGAGCACGACGGTGGTATATCTCGTTCCGCTGTGACTGGAAATAAGGACCAAAATTACCCTCTTTATCAGGTCCTTCATCATAAGTTATCCCAATTTGCTTTAATGTCCGCAGCAGACTCTCTGTTGCTCCTTCGATATAGCGGCTCCGATCAGTATCTTCTATTCTTAAAATAAAGGAACCTCCGTTTTTTTGGGCAAAAAGATAATTATATAATGCTGTTCGCAATCCACCGACGTGTAGATATCCGGTAGGACTGGGAGCAAATCTCACTCTGACGAATTTGTTCATTCCATACCTCCCTGTTGTTGACAATATTTTCAAGTTTTATTTTTCCTATGTAGTGTCAATGATTTAGTTAGTCCCGATTCTCTGACAGAACCTAAACCGGATTATCTCTATTCCTCTTGGAAAGGGTTACAGACGAAGGTGTTCAAATCAGGTTGCTGACTTCGTAGAGGGAGTGAGAGCGTTAATATTTCGTGCTCCGTTATCACTAATAATCTGAGATAAAAATATATTGACTTATTATCTCAGTTTTTTGTACTCTATTCGAAGTGAATTCGAGAGATAAGTAGTATAATTTTCAAACAATGAATATAGGAGAATCATTATGAAACACGCAGGTATTTTTTTAATCACGGTTATTATTCTTGTCTGGAGCTCCTTGATGCTTTCAGCTCCGTCCGATCTTGAAAAATTCCAGGCTAATTCCGGTACTTTGTCAACGCTGCAGGAGAGAACTGAGTATTTTGTTGATTTTGAAGGAGATGGCGAAACCAAAACGAGTTATACCGCCGGTACGGTTAGTTTGAGTGGAAAAGATTGGCTTTTGGACAACATATTAATAGGGACACACGATAACGATCTGAAATTTGGTGACAGATCAGCCAGGTTCAGACATCAGACGGCATTGGCTGCTACGATGACCATGCTGGAGGATAAAGTAAATGGCCTGGGGACGTTATCTTTTTATTATTCCCGGTCTAACTTTTCTAACGATGGGGCACCGGATGCACCGGTTATTGTGGTTGAATATAGTACTAATCAGGGTGATGACTGGGTTCAGATCGGAACTGATATCAACCTTGATGGTGTTAATGATCTGACCTTATATTCCAACACGGTCAATGTCGAAGGGAATGTGAGGATCAGATTTCGCAGTATTTCCGGTAGTGACGGGAGAAGATTCAACATTGACGACATTTTGCTAACCGATCATGGAGATGATCAAGCCGTAGCAATGCCCACTTTCGATCCCCCGGGAAGCTCTTATTTCGGTACGGTAATGGTCACGATATCGACCACTACTCCGGATGCTACAATTTACTATACTACTGATGAGAGTGAACCTACGGAAGATTCCTTCCTCTTTGCAGATCCTATCGAGGTAGATGAATCAATGGTCATCAAAGCACGCGGATATGCAGCAGGCTTTAATCCCAGTTTAGTATCGACAGCAAATTACACGATAATAACTCCGGTTGAAGTTACTGATGTAGCTGCTCTGCGAAGCAGTCCTCAGGATGATACAGTTTACCATTTATCGAATGAGGTGATTTTGACCTTCCAGCAATCGTTTCGCAGCCAGAAGTATATCCAGGATAATACTGCCGGGATATTGATTGATGATAATTCCGGGATCATAACGACAGATTATGAGGTTTATGACGGCATAACAGGTTTGATGGGTACTTTGAGTACTTACGGTAATATGGTGCAGTTCGTTCCGGTTCAGGATCCCGGGGCTGCTTCTTCGGAAAACAATCAGGTTCTTCCCCTTACTATTACGTTAGCAGATTACATTGATAATTTCATGGATTATCAATCGAGACTGGTGAAGATCAATAATGTCAGTTTCACGACTGCAGACGGGACTGCCCAGTTTTCTACCGGACAGGTATATCCCATCAGTGATGGAACCCTAACCATTGATTTCCGGACTACTTTCTATGATGCAGATTATATTGGAGAGATAATTCCGATTGAAAGTATCTCTCTGCAGGGATTGCCTAATTCCCGGTCTGAAGGTGATTTTATTACTGCCCGGAGTTTAGCTGATTTTCTTCCGGCATCAGGGGATATTGATCTGATCATCCAGCCTCAAATGGTTAACTTCGGAGAGATTGTTGTCAATGAGGTATCCGAACCGGTGAACATTACCCTGACCAACAACGGCAGCATTAACATAACCTTAGTTGATCTCTTATTAGATGGAGATGATACCGCTGATTTCATTCTGGAAGATATCAATGACTATCCTTTGGTTCTAACTCCGCAGGAAGAGATTGATTTCAATGTCTCTTATTCTCCTACTGAAGAGGGATTAAGCAGTGCTTTCGTTGAGATCGAGGTGACCGATAATGACAATGTAGTCTTTTATGAAGTATCTCTCAGCGGCAATGGTGTATTATTGAATCCACCCCAGAATGTCGCTGCTGAGATCATTAACTGGCACGATGTTGAGATTACCTGGGAGAGCCCTCAAACTCAAGGAAACAGACAGACGAGAGAGTTACTGGGTTATGATGTCTATAGGAATGATTTTCTGATCAGCCCCGATACACCATTACCTCCATCAGTCACAGCATACGTGGATTTAGAGGTACCTGCCGGACTCCATGAATACTATGTCAGGGCTCTATACAGTACCACCTGTGCTGGTTCTGATACAGTGGAAGTTTCCATTACAGAATCTGTCGGTCTTGTAGGAATGAACCCCGAACCGGGGAGTTATCAAAGTGAAGTTACAGTTACTCTTTCTGTTCAAAGTGATGACTGGGACGGAGTAATCTTCTACACTTTAGACGGAACTGAACCAAACGATGAGTCTTTGGTCTATGATAATCCCATTTATATCACGGAAACCTTAACCATTAAAGCCAGAGCTTACGAGTTTGGAGCGGTAACCGGAGAAGTTTCGAGTGGGGAATACCTCATAGTGGTTTCGACGGACGACGGATCTTTAGCTCCTTTAACAACAATTCTCAGACAGAATTATCCTAATCCTTTCAATCCTGAGACTGTTATCAGTTTCTCTCTGAAGGAAGATGACCGGGTTAGAATCTCAGTATATAATATCAGAGGGGAGAGGATCTATACACTTCTGGATAGCAATCTGGAAGCAGGAGAGCATAGCTTGTTGTGGGAAGGAAAGGATGATCAGGGAAGGGTAATGCCGACCGGTGTCTATTTCTACCGGATGGAGACTTCGAAGGAGAGTTTAAGCAAGAAAATGCTGCTGATAAAATAAAAGCATACAGCTTCTTAAGAGTAAATTCCGGAGTATCTGTTAAAAGAAGCTCAGGGAAGGTATTGATAAAGTAATTGGCAAGGTTATTGCTTGCAGTTAGTTTAGCAGAATAAACAGAGAGATAATAGATCACGGAGGTTATTATGAAAGGTGTATTAATTGCCTTAATACTATGTCTGCTTACCGGATTTGTCTATGCGGAGTGGACGATAGTGGCATCATATCCAATTACCGGTAAAGCATCAGGTTTAGCTTATGACGGTACATATCTTTACTTTGGTATTTACGGGGCTGACGGAGGAAGGATTTTTCAGTTTGACCCTGTGACCGGGCAGGAGACTTTGCTGTTCAACAATCCCAACTTATCCGACAGTTACGGATTAACTTATGACGGACAGAATCTCTGGACTATCGATAGAGTAGCTCCGAGTTCAACACCTGCTTACGCCTTGAAACTCGATATGACGGGTAATATCATCTCCCAGTTTGATCTGCCTGATTTCTATATGTCGGGAATAGCCTATGATGACGGGGATTTTTGGGTGATGACCTATTATCCCGATCCCGGAGTAGTCTATAAAGTTACCGATACAGGAACGATCCTTCAACAGTTTACACCACCGGAAGACCAACCTTGGGATATCTGTCTGCAGGGAGATGACCTTTGGATAGTTGATTATTGGGAATATACGATCCACAGAGTAGATCAGACCGGTACTATTTTAGAAGCTCAAATGTCGGAGATCCAAAGACCGGCAGGAATTGTCCATGACGGGCAGTATCTCTGGTATCTGGCAGGAGCACTCGGGCAGCCGAGTACACTCTATAAAGTTGATCTTGGCGGGACAGGAACTCCGGTTATTAACGTTACTTATAATGACTATGATTTTGGGAATGTACTGATAGATGATACCGTATCAGCCGATATAACAGTATCAAACAGCGGTACGGGTGATTTAGTCATCAGCGATATCTCATTCTTTTCCGACATCTTTGCCACAGATGCTCTCTTTCCGATTACTCTGGAACCGACTCAAACAGCGGTTGTGTCCTATACTTTTACCCCCGACAACTGGGGTGAGTTTATTGACGTTATGACAATTCACTCCAATGACCCGATTACTCCTGCCAAAGAGGTTGATGTAGCAGGATACGGAGTATTTCCGGAAGCCCATATTGCTGCAGTACCTGATAATTATGACTATGGCATGGTTAGAGCAGGTGCTGATACAGGAAGATTTTTCACGATCAGCAATCAGGGTATGACTGATCTGCAGATCAGTAACCTTAGCTTCTCGGAACAGAGCTTCTTTATCGATGACACGGTGGAATTTCCGATTACCCTAACAACACGGGAAGAGTATGAACTGAGGATCTGGTTTCATCCTGGAGGTGCCGGTCAGATCACCTCTACAGCTACATTCAGCAGTAACGATCCTTCAAATCCCCAGTATGATGTAACCCTGGTGGGAACCGGTCAGACCGCCGATCTAACCATAGGAACGCAGCTTTGGAGCTATCAGATAGAAGGAACAACTTTTACCAATATCCGGGCGATAAAACCGATTGAAGATATCTGGGGTAATGGCTTAAATGACGTTATAATCTGTGGTGAAGATAATTATGTCAGAGCTTTCAATGGAAATTCCTCTGGTCTTGGTGACGTCATCTGGGAACAGCATATCCCTTCCGGAGCTGTCTATTCGTACCGCGGATTGACGATAGCCGGAGATTTGAACGGAGACGGTTACGATGATGTCGTTGTCGGGACAACCGGGGGAGACCGTTCGGTTAGAGCTTATTCCGGGAAAACCGGTACTCAGCTCTGGCAGTTCAATACTAATAATTACGGAAGCGGCGGCTGGGTTTATCAGGTAGATGCCCGGTTTGATTACAATAATGATGGAGTTGCAGACGTTCTTGCCGCTACCGGAGATGATGTTAACGGATTAGGTCCGAAACGAATCTTTTTGATCAACGGAGCAAACGGAACCTTGATCTGGGAGAGATATGCTATGGGACCGGCTTTTTCTGTGATAGGAATAAACGATTTCAATGGCGATGGTATTCCTGATGTACTCGCCGGCACCTCGAATGAATCTGAGACCCAAGCTTCGGTCTTTGGTATCAATGGAGCAAACGGCAATATCTTATGGTCATTCCAGCCTGCCGGAAGCTCTGTCTGGGCTTTAGCCCAAATTGACGATCTAACTGATAATGGAATCCCTGATGTCATGGTAGGTTCTTTTATGGGCGGAGGGAATTACTATGCCCTCAATGCCACGAACGGAGAAGTAATCTGGTCAGGTTCTACCGGTGCTACGCTGGTTATGGATTTTAAGGTGTTAGGTGATGTAAACGGAAACGGTTATAATGATATTGCTGTCGGTCATACTTCAGCACATGCTGCTGTCATTGGAGGTTCTGACGGTCAGTATGTCTGGTCACAAGGGCTTGCCGACAATGCCTGGAATATTGATAATGCCGGTGATCTCACCGGGAACGGGATCAACGATCTGGTTGTCGGCACACTCTATCAGAGTAATTATGCCTACTTTATCGACAGTACAGACGGGGAAATCCTCGCTTCCATTCCGACCGGAACACCTGTCGATGCGATCGGAACGATTGGAGATGTTACCGGTGACAATTCCCGGGAGATGATAGTCGGAGGCAGAAACGGTATCATCCGCTGTCATTCGGGCGGACCGGTAGCTGATCAGGAACCGGGTTATATTGAAGGTAATATTGAGATTAGTGAAGGACCGGGAGATGTAACTGAAGTTGAGGTTTCCGCTAATGGAACAACTGTGAATCCCAATGAAGACGGTGATTATTTTCTTGCTTTACCACCGGGTACTTATACGGTAACAGCTACACTTGTGGGTTATATTGCCGATCCGGTAACGAATGTAGCCGTTGTAGCTAATGAAGTGACAGCGGGAGTTGATATTCAGTTGGAGTTGTTACCTCTTACCGCACCGGCAGATCTTATCGTCGATGTCCAGACCGGAGTGTTAAATTGGGAGATGCCAGATTCAGAGCATGATTATTATCCTCTGCACTACAATGTATATCTCGATGACAACTTCATTGATGATACGGAAGAATTGACCTATACCTTGGAGGATTTAACACCTGAGGTTACCTATATAGCAGGAGTTTCAGCAGTTTACCCTACCGGAGAATCTGAACTGACTACTATTGAGTTCACCTTCGAAGGGGTAGATACGGATGATGATCTCTTGCCGCTCGTTACCAAGGTTCATGGAAACTATCCCAATCCCTTCAATCCGGAAACCAGGATCCTTTTTTCCTTAGAATCTCCCTCTCAGGTTATTCTTGATATCTTCAATATTAAAGGCGAAAGAGTAAGAAGACTGGTCAATGAAAAGCTGGAGAGAGGCAATCACAGCAGGGTCTGGAACGGTGAAAACGAAACAGGGAAACGCCAGGCAAGCGGGATATATTTCTACCGGTTTAAGACGGCAGATCATAGTGAAACCGGGAAAATGTTGATGTTGAAGTAACAACGGAGAGAAAATTTTCACAATTAGTGATGATCCGTGTTTTATCGCCTATCAGAGAAAAACGGCGGGAATTTTCCCGCCGTTTTTCTTTTTACTCCCAAAGGGGATAATTCTTACTGTTCAAATAACTTCAACGAATCAAAGGTTTATTTCTCGTAAGAGAAGACGATACCGCTGTTAGGAAAGATCCATTCTTCGTTACCGGTTTTCACTTTTATAGTCTTTTCCTTCTTCGCTATCACCGGATATTTACTCTGCCCGGATAATATGCTGACCACTTCAATTTCACCGATATCTGTTTCGGAATAAGCAAAGCTGATCTCTACTCCCTGGGTGATCTCGGTGATATAGACGGTGAGTTGGTGTGATTTTTTCGGATAATATGTCTTGGTTGCTATCGAGAAATCGACCTCTTGTCCGACCAGATCCTGTAAGCCGGCATGACTGCATTTTATTTCCATACAACCGTTTCTAACTTCTCTTTCATGATTAAGGTTGATACTGTTTATGCTGACAGTTGTTACTTCGAAAGATCCGGAGGAGAGGCTGAAGTTCTCGTCCAGAAGCCAGCGGTACTCTACATCACGGCGGCGGAAATAGACCTCCAGGTCTTCATAACGGTTTGCGCAGGCAACATAAAAGAACTCCTGCTGCAAGATCTTTCTGAAAGTAAGGGTGGTTTCTACTTCGTAGTACTCTGACAGGCTTTTATCCTGAGGTTCATTAAAAGTTATCTGGTGCCGGAAATCTTTACGGTAATGGATGTTCTCATCCTTATCGGTAAAGAATCTTTTGAGAAACTCGGTGTATAATAGGGAAGCAATCTCTTTGCTCTGTAATCTTTGACTGATGGCAGTTTCAATGATAGTATTGAGTTTTGTATCGGAAAAATCATGAGAAACAAAACCTCTTCTGGCCAGGGGAGAGGTGGCAACAATTCGCTCATCCCGGCGGTAATAGCGTCTTGCCCGCCTGCCGATCTGACTCAACAGCTCGTAGGAGAGTCCCTTGTAAAGTGCCGTTACCTTTTCCGGAGATAAATCCCCGCTATTGAGCAGGATAACCTCATCTTCGATACATATATCAGGATTATCGGTGATATCAATCGTGATCATATCCATACTGACCCTGCCCACCACCGGATACAAGCGGTCTCTGATAATAACTCTGCCCCGGTTGGAAAGCAGAAAATCATATCCGTCAGCGTAACCGACAGGTACTATAGCGTAAACTGTTTCCCGTTCCGCTTTGAAGGTGCGGTTATAACCAATTGTTTCACCCTTATCTGCCTGTTTTATCTGACAGACAACCGATTTGAAAGTCATAACCGGTCTTAGATCGATCTTTTCCCGCAAACTCTCCTCAGAATATACTCCGTAAGATAAGAGACCGATCCTCACAAGATTGGCATAGTCCGGTGAACAGGTAATAATCCCCGAACTGTTGGCTATATGCACGTACTTAAAGGGGGAACTGAGTTTATTGAGCAGCCGGTGAAATCTCTCCGCTTGAAGTTGAGTAAACTCCTTATCGGATTCGCTGCTGCTGAAATGACTGAAGATCCCCTCAATTTCAATATTTGGCAGTAATTCTATCTGTTTGATTATCTCTGCTGCTTTATCATAGCGAATACCGCTTCTACCCATTCCGGTATCGATCTCTAATTGTACCCTGAATCTGAAACTCTGAGCGTCAGTCGCTTCTATTCCCGCGGCAACACTGTTCTTCCGGGAAGCTATTTTGTGATTGAGTTCACGGGCAAACTCCAGGTTACCTACTGTTGGAGTGAGTCTGTTCTCCAGAACAAGATCAATCTCTTCCGGAAAACTCGGGGAAAGGATGAGGATGGGGATTTTGATGTTCTGATAACGGAGTAAAGCCCCCTCTTCGGCGTTAGCAACCCCCAGGTAAGAAGCACCGAGCTTTATGCTTTGTAAGGCTATCTCATAAGCACCGTGACCATAAGCGTCAGCCTTAACGATCTGCATAAATCCGGTTTTCTCCGGTAAGAGACTTCGTAACTGTTCAAGATTATGGCTGAAGCTGTCCAGATCGATCTCGACCCAGCTCCTTTCAAATCCCATGTTCCCCTTTCTCATCAGACTTAAATTACTATTCCCAGTTAAAATCCTGTTCTGGCAAATCTTTTTGCTAAAAATAGCGGGCTGCTATGTCTGCCAATTTTGAGCGTTCACCTTTGACAAGGGTCACATGACCGACAATGCTCTCTTTTCTTAACTTCTCAACTGACATACTGAGTCCATTGCTCTCCGAGTCAAGATAGGGAATATCGATCTGATAGGGGTCACCGGTCATTACCAGCTTCGTTTTCTCTCCCGCTCTGGTAATAATGGTTTTCATCTCATGAGGAGTTAAATTCTGAGCCTCATCAATAATAATATACTGATCGGGTAAACTTCTTCCCCGGATGTAAGTGAGAGGTTCCAGTTCAATAAAACCGTGATCGAGAAAATCATTAAGGGAAGGTCTTTTTTTATTCAATACCCGGTTGTTAGGATTATCTTCCATTTCATTATGACTATGGATAAGAATCTCCATATTATCATAGATCGGCTGCATCCAGGGATCAAATTTCTCCGTTTTGGTACCGGGGAGATAGCCCAAGTCTTTGCCCAAGGGTGAAATAGGTCTTGAAATTACTAATCTGCTGTAGCGGTTTTCTTCAACTACCTTCTGTAAGCCGGCAGCGATCGCAAGAAGAGTTTTCCCTGTTCCCGCCTTACCGATAAGGGTTACCATCTGAACATCATCGTCCAGCAACAGGTCAATAGCCATTGTCTGTTCTTCATTTCTCGCTTTGATGCCGAAAACTAACCCTCCGGTATAATGTTTCAATTCCTGGATACTGTTGCCTTCATGATAAAAACGGGTTAGCAGTCTCTCCTCCGGATTATCCTTATTAGTAAGCCGGACAAATTGATTGGGGGAAAATCCCTTAACAGGACTATCGATCTTCTTTGATTCCTGAAATTCCTTTATAACCGAAGCTTCAACTTCCAGATCGGAATATCCGGTGAAAAGCTCTTCGAAATTTACCCTGTCTGCCTCAAAATCATTAGCTTCCAATCCCACTGCATCTGCCTTGATCCTGATATTGGCATCTTTGGAGACAAGAATGACTTTCTGATCGGGATTGTTCTTCTGTACGTATAGAGCCGTACCGATTATAAGGTTGTCATTTTCGTCCGAAAGCAGTACATCACTGGTCAGAGTTTCGACTTTTTTACTCATTACCACCTGGATGATGGAACCATTTTCAATCTTGACTCCATTTTGCAAAGATCCTTCTTTCCGGATTTTATCGAGATAACGGCTGATCTGGCGGGCATTTCTTCCGATCTCATCTACATTTTTCTTGAATTTATCTACCTCTTCGATAACCGTCATCGGGATGACAATCCTTTCCCCTTTGAAACTGAACAGGGCATTGGGATCATGCAATAGTACGTTCGTATCTAAAACAATAGTATTACTCATATCTTTGTCTCCATAAACCAAAATACAATAAAGATGACGGCTGTTGCTGTCAATATTTTTGTTAGCAAAATGATCTCATCCTCTCCCTTCTGAACAGAGGAATAACAAACCAAAGCGAGCCGGGAAAAATCACTTGCTGTACCTTAGATCTTCTCCTGAGGGTTAACAGTTTTTGTTTGTGTTTAGCAGCATCATTACCCAGGACTATTAAAGGTAGAAACCAGGGTAAGCAGAGAGTAATAGCACAGTCGGCGTGAACCATCTGAAGTATTTCTCTCTGATTACGCTCTTGTATCCTCAGGATAAGATGCAGATAGTAATGTGTTTTTTGCTGAAGAGAATGATAAGGTTATGAGTTATCAGCTGAAACCTCAATGTAGGATAAACAATAATCCTCTTGCCCAACCGGGAGAAAAAAAATCTTTACAAAATATCAGGCGGGGAAAAACTATCCTGATACTAAAAACAAAGGAGGAAAAATGCCCTTAAGCAGCGAAGCCAAAGAGGCTATCATGGCAGAGTTCAGACTCCATGATTCAGACACCGGTTCACCGGAAGTACAGGTTGCTCTTTTGACACAGAGAATAAAAGACATAACCGAGCACCTAAAAGTATATAAGAAGGACTTTCATACAAGACGCAGTTTGTTGATCTTGATCGGACAGCGAAAAAGACTTTTAGCTTATCTCAGTAATAAAGATATTGAAAGATATCGCAGCTTGATCAAGAGATTAGGTTTAAGAAGATAAAGGGAACTTTGTTTCCCTTTTTTTTGCCTGGTAACAATTCATTTTGTAACTAAATGTCAAATAAGCATTAAGTAAGGTAGCGGGTGTAAATATTACCACCCGCTGACTATTGTTTTTCTGTAGATATGTAGTGATGCAGTTTTCCGATAAGGGTGTAGATTGCGGATGTCTTGCCAATAGACATTCGATGTGAAAGCAGACTCGCTAAAGAGAGTCTTCCCCTTTCATTATGACGGCTAATCATTGAAGAAACAGTGAAAGAGTATTGATAACGAAATATAGAGCTGATATTGGATCGGCTCTTCAGATATAGAGAAAAGCTCTATATAATTAAGAACCGGATCAAAAAAACTGAGATCCGTTCTATGAAGAAATGAGGAGAAAAGAGAAGAAGATTATGGAAGAAGTAAGAATTACTAAGAAATCTATTGAGTTAGCCGGAAGAACGCTGACAATAGAGACAGGAAGATTAGCCAGACAAGCAAACGGGTCGGTTTTTATGACCTATGGAGATACGTCGGTGTTAGTTACAGCAACAATGGCAGCCACAGCCTCGGAGGGGTTAGATTTCTTTCCTTTGACTGTTGATTATGCGGAGAAGATGTTTGCTGCCGGTAAGATACCGGGGGGATTCTTCAAGAGAGAAGCAAAACCTTCAACTCAGGCTACTTTACTCTGCCGGTTGATCGATAGAGCAATAAGACCTTTGTTTCCCGAAGGTTTTAGGAATCAGGTACATATTGTATTATCGACCTTTTCCTATGATGAAAAGAATGATCCCGGAGTATTGGGAATACTCGGTGCTTCATTAGCCTTAGGGATATCAGATATCCCCTTTAACGGGCCATTAGCCGGAGTATCAGTCGGAATGCAGGAAGATGAATTTGTCATTAATCCTCCTCTGGATGAAATGAAAGAGAGCAAACTTGACCTCAGTGTAGCCGGTACGGCTTCATCTGTTGTAATGATTGAAGCCGGAGCCTTCGAGATAGCGGAAGAGACAATGATGGAAGCTATCTATTTCGGTCATGATACTATCAAGGAACTGGTAGATTTTCAACAGGAATTTATAGCAGAATGTGGAAAACAGAAAAAAGAGGTTGCCTTGCAAACTCTTCCTGAAGACCTGACTGCTGAGTTAGAGAGGGATTATGGTGCCGCTGTCAATGAGGCTACCAAGATAGCCGGTAAGCTGGAAAGAGCTGCCCGTTTCGAAGAGATAAGTGCTGAAATGCTCGAAAAATACGAAGCCAAGTTTGATGAAAAAGAGTTTCAGGAAAGAGAGAAACAGTTAAAGAAGATCTTTGATAATCTTGTTAACAAATATTTCCGGAATGCTATGATCATAGAGAACCGGAGAGTTGACGGCAGGGGTATGGATGAGATCAGACCAATCCGCTGCGAAATTGACGTACTGCCCAGGGTGCATGGTTCCGCCGTCTTTACCCGGGGAGAGACCCAATCGATCGGAACGGTAACCCTTGGAACTGCTTCGGATGAACAGATTGTTGACGGCTTGGAAGAAGAATACAAAAAGCCATTCTATCTTCATTATAATTTCCCCCCCTTCAGCGTCGGAGAAGCTGGATTCTTGAGACCTCCGGGCAGAAGAGAATTGGGACACGGTGCGTTGGCGGAGAGAGCTCTTCTCCCGTTAATGCCTGAACCGGAGGTATTCCCTTATACGATCAGGATCGTTTCTGATATCTTAGAGTCGAACGGTTCTTCTTCAATGGCTACGATCTGCAGCGGCTGTTTAGCATTAATGGCTGCCGGAGTACCGTTGAAAAAGATGGTTGCCGGCATCGCTAATGGTTTGGTGGTTGAGGAAGATAAAACTATCGTTTTGACAGATATTATCGGGATGGAAGATCATCTTGGTGATATGGATTTCAAAGTTGCCGGTACAGAAGACGGTATCACGGCAGTACAGATGGATATCAAGGTGGAGGGTATAACCAGAGAAGTTATGTTAGAAGCCCTGACTAAATCGAAAACAGCGCGGCTTCAGATTCTGGAGATCATGAAAGAAACTATCTCCGAACCTCGCCAGGAAATGTCAAAATATGCGCCCAGAATTGAAACCTTCAAGGTGGATGTGGATAAGATAGGAACGATCATCGGTCCCGGTGGAAAGATGATCAAGTCAATCATCGAAGAGACTAAGGTTGGAATCGACATCTCAGATGACGGAACGGTAAATATCAGTTCTGCAGATGGTGAAGCAATTGAGAAAGCAAAGCAAAAGATCAAGGAACTTACCGACGAACCGGAAATGGGTGGAATCTACCAGGGTGTAGTGAGCCGGGTAGAGCCTTATGGTGCTTTTGTGAAGTTTATGGGTGGTTTTAAAGAAGGCCTGGTACATGTCTCGCAACTGCATGAAACGAGAATTGAAAGTGCTCAGGACGTTATTAAAGTAGGTGATACCTTAAACGTCAAATACACCGGTTCCGACAGAGGAAAGATCCAGCTTACGATGAAAGGTGTGCCGGGCAATGAAGCCTTCGCAGCTAATTTGCCCCCTGCCGGAGAGGGAAGACCTCGCAGCAGTTATGGTGAAGGGAGATCGAATGATCGTCCCCGCAGTTATGACCGTGACCGTGGAGGGAGATCAAATGACAGATCACGAGGCAGTTATGGCGGCGGTGACAGATCCCGTTCCTTTGACAGGGACAGGAAAGATCGCGGTCCACGTTCAGGAAGACCAAGTAGTGAAAGACGGGATTATCCGAAAAAGAACTATGAGGATCGTTAACCGGACGATTGTTTAGCTTAACAAATATTAAGGACAGGCATTAGTCTGTCCTTTTTATTGATAGACCGGAGAGCATTACATCCAGATGGAGCCGGAGATTATAGATGTCAGATATCCCGGAGGAGAGGCCAAATAGGCCAATAAGCGATCAAACAAGAGATTAACAACTGAAAATAGTGAGAATAAAAAAAATGGATTACAAAATTAAAGACCTTGGTTTAGCTCAATACGGAAGAAAGGAGATCAATCTGGCTGAAGTTGAGATGCCGGGATTGATGGCTTTAAGAGAGAAGTATGAGGAAAGCAAACCTTTTGCCGGTACAAGAATTACCGGAAGCCTTCATATGACTATCCAGACGGCGGTTTTGATAGAGACCTTGCTTGCCTTAGGGGCTCAGGTTCGCTGGGCAAGCTGTAATATCTATTCGACCCAGGATCAGGCAGCTGCCGCTATGGTTGAAAAGGGTGTTCCGGTCTTTGCCTGGAAAGGGGAGACTTTAACAGAGTATTGGTGGTGTACGAAGCAAGCGCTTATTTTCCCGGACGGTAAAGGTCCTGATTTGATAATTGATGACGGTGGTGATGCAACATTACTGGTACACTCAGGTTATCAGCTGGAATCAGAATATCAAAAATCAGGAGAACTACCGCAGGAGAATACTGAGGAAAGAGAAAAGATGATCCTTCATAAGCTTCTTCTGGAAGAGCTGGAGGCTAAACCTAATCTCTGGCATGAAATTGCTGCCGGGATCAGGGGGGTGAGTGAAGAGACAACCACCGGAGTTAACAGGCTTTATCGAATGGCTAAAGAGAAATCTCTATTATTCCCGGCGATAAATGTTAACGATTCTGTTACCAAATCAAAATTCGACAATCTCTACGGCTGCCGGGAATCTTTAGCAGACGGGATCAAAAGGGGAACTGATATTATGGTCGCCGGTAAAGTTGTCGTAGTTTGCGGTTATGGCGACGTCGGAAAGGGATGTGCTCAATCAATGCGGGGTTTCGGAGCGAGAGTAATTGTTACTGAGATCGATCCGATCTGTGCCTTACAGGCTGCGATGGAGGGTTACGAAGTCAGAACCCTTGATGAGGTGGTAGCAGCAGCTGATATAGTAGTTACTGCAACGGGAAACTGTGATGTAGTTACCGTTGAGCAGATACTGCTGATGAAGAATAATGCAATTGTTTGTAATATCGGGCATTTCGATAATGAAATTGAAGTCGATAAACTCTATGCTCTGCCGGGAGTGAAAAAAGAGAATATCAAACCTCAGGTTGATCTAATCCATTTACCTAACGGTAAGGCAATTATTCTTCTCTCGGAGGGAAGATTAGTTAACCTCGGTAATGCTACCGGACACCCCTCTTTTGTAATGAGTAACTCCTTTACAAATCAGGTTCTTGCCCAGATCGAGCTGCTTCAGAAAAACTATGAGGTAGGGGTCTATACTCTACCTAAACTACTCGACGAAGAAGTCGCCCGCTTACATCTGGAGAAGACCGGAATATCTTTGACCCGGTTGAATGAAAAACAGGCAGCTTATATTGGAGTATCACCCGCTGGTCCCTATAAACCGGATCATTATCGTTACTAAACAATCTCAGGGTCTAATCACTGGTAAGGACTGGAAACCTTTCCAGGGTGCCGGTTAACAGGTTTTTAAAATCCGGAAAGGAAAAAGAGAAGTAATTGATTGGATACTCGTTATAAAAGCGGGATTTTCCTCCGGAGAGAGATAAGAAGTTGAAATAAAACATAGAATTGAAGGAGAAATAGTTAATGACATTGTTAGAAAAAATTGAAAACAGAAAAGCACTGGTAGCAGTTGTGGGATTAGGTTATGTCGGACTACCAATGGCCGTAACAGTAGCAAGGAATGGTTATCAGGTATTAGGTTTCGATATCCAGCAGAAAAGGGCGGATCAAGTCAACCGGGGTGAGAACTATATCGGTGATGTCGATTCGGATGAGTTTCAACAATTGGTGAATAAAGGACTCATAAAGGCTACGACCGACTATTCACTCATCAAGGAGATGGATGTAATTATGGTTGCTGTTCCGACACCTTTGGACAAGTACAAGCAGCCTGACTCATCTTATGTCGAATCTTCAACTAAATCAATTGCCCAGTACATAAAGAAAGATACTCTATTGGTTCTGGAGAGTACAACCTATCCCGGAACGACCAGAGAGATCGTTACTCCTGAAATTGAAAAACGGGGTTTGGTTGTCGGTAAAGACGTCTATATTGCCTTCTCACCCGAAAGAGTAGATCCCGGTAATAAAGACTATAAAACAGACAATACTCCCAAAGTGGTCGGCGGTATGACAGCTGAATGTAATCGGATCTCCGAAGTTTTCTATAATTCGGTGTTAAAAGCTCCGGTCTTCATTGTTTCCTCTCCTGAAGTTGCCGAGATGGAGAAGATCTATGAGAATACTTTCCGCAACATAAACATAGCGCTGGCAAATGAAATGACCATTCTCTGTGAAAAGATGGGTATTGATATCTGGGAAGTCATCGAAGCCGCGAGTACAAAACCCTACGGCTTTATGGCGTTCTATCCCGGACCTGGTATTGGCGGGCATTGTATCCCTCTCGATCCTTTCTATCTAACCTGGAAAGCAAGAGAGTTTAACTATCACACCCGCTTGATAGAACTTGCCGGAGAGATTAATAACTCCATGCCCGATTTTGTTGTCGGGAAAGCAATGTCAATTCTGAATAGAAAAGGTTTAGCTATCTCAAAAGCTAAAATACTTCTGATTGGAGCTGCCTATAAGAAAGATATCGATGATCTAAGAGAATCACCGATTCAGATGCTTATTGATCTGCTGGAGAAAAACGGGTGTAGTCCTGATTATAACGATCCTTATATTCCTGACTTCGTTAATGAGATCAATCATAAAGAGTATAGATCTGTTTCTTTGGACGACCTGAGTCAATATGATCTGGTAATCATCATAACCGATCATTCAATCTATGATTATGATGATATAGTCGCTAAATCCAAGCTGATATTAGATACCAGGTTAGCGACAAAAGGAATGAAAGACGAGAAGATAATCCGTCTTTAAAGAACAGTAAGGCATTGTTATCCGTTTCAGAAGCAAAAAAAAAAGAAGTACTGACACATGAGCAATCTTCGAATAGGAAGAAGAGAGAAAAGCCGGGACTTTGAAGCTCTCTCTCTTTGTTTCAATAATGGGGTTTTAATACTGATCCCTGCAATGTAGATTTAGCTTCAGAGGGAGAAAGACTTTGAAAGAAACTGAGAACGGTTTTACTGAATTGTTTGGTGGTTTGGTTCCGGGTTCAGAGAAATCACATTGGTATGTGATCTACACCAAACCGAGAAGAGAAAAAAAATTAGCTGAATATGCCTTTAAGAACAATATTCACTACTATCTCCCCTTGGTTGATAGTATCAAATTCTACGAGAGGAAAAAAGTAGTTTATACAAAGCCGATGTTTACCAGCTACTTATTCGTAAAAGCAGATCCCTGGGAAAAACAGCAGCTTTGTATCTCCGGGCACACAGTATCATTCCTCAATGTCAAAGATGAGCAGAGTTTTCTGGAAGAGCTGCGGTACATTTACCATGTCAGAACAAAAAATGTCGAGATCACCCCTCATCATTACCTGGAAAAGGGGACGAAAGTCAGATTTACAGGCGGACCTTTAAAAGGGGTCAGCGGGTTAGTAGCGGACAGCACTAATATCAAAAAGGTCATTCTTCAGGTTAATATCCTTAAACGGGCAATTTCCGTGACTGCAGAAAGCAATCAATTGGAGATAATCAATGATCATGATCTGTAAACAGGGCTGGAATACTGGAAAGAGAAGTCGAGTATCTAATACTCCAACAGCAACTCTTTTAGTCTTCCGGATATCTTTCATGACAGAGAAACTGAAAGTTTGATCTGTCTCACATTATTTTATCAAAAGGAGTGTGATATATGGCTGTAATTGACTTAGAGCAAAGAGCCAAAAGTTTCCTTGATAACCGAAAGCGAAATATTATGGTTATTCTTCTTATTGTCGGTCTTTTGGTTATCATCGGAACCGGTCTCTATACCGTGGATCCCGAAGAAGTAGGAGTTATTCAAAGATTTGGTAAATATGTCCATACTACTGAACCGGGGCTCCGCTTTAAGATACCTTTTGGGGTCGATAAGCTAACCAAGGTGAAAGTAAAGTATGTCTTCAAGGAGGAGTTCGGATTCCGTACTTTGGAAGTCGGTCAAAGCGCAACCCGGTATTCGCAAAGAGACTTTTCGGGTGAATCTCAGATGCTGACCGGAGATCTAAACATCGCAGATGTAGAATGGATAATTCAATATCAAATAAATGACCCGATAAAGTATCTCTTCAATGTCCGCGATGTAGAGGGGACTTTGAGGAACTTAGCAGAATCATCAATGAGACAGGTAGTCGGGGATCATAGTGTCGATGAAGTAATCGTCCTGACCCGTCAGGAAATTGCTTTCCAAACAAAACTAATCCTGCAGCAACATCTTGAAGATTATCAGACCGGTTTGGTCATCAGAAACGTCAACTTGCAGAATGTAACTCCTCCTCTTCCGGTGCAACCGGCTTTTAATGAAGTAAATGCTGCTTTGCAGGAAGAAGAAAGGATTGTTAACGAAGCACGACAGAAATATAATCAGGTCATTCCGGAAGCGAGAGGAAAAGCCCTGCAGATAATCGAACAAGCTGAAGGCTATGCGGTCAACCGGGTTAACAGAGCAACCGGAGATGCCAATCGTTTTGTTGATGTCTGGTCTGAATACAACAGGGCAAAGACCGTAACCAAGAAACGGCTTTACCTTGAAACAATGGAAGAGGTTCTTCAGAAGATTGAGAAGATCTATATTGTTGACGAAGATCAATCGGGGATACTTCCTCTTCTTGATTTAGAGAAAGGGGGTAGCTAATGAAACAGACATTATTGATTATCCTTGGTGTCATCTTACTCATTGTGCTCGTAAATGCTTTCTACATTATCGATGAAACAGAACAAGCAATTATCACCCAGTTTGGTGAACCGATCGGAGGGGCTAGGACCGAAGCGGGTATCTTCCTGAAGACACCTTTTATTCAAAAAGTTCATTATCTTGAGAAAAGGATTCTCAAATGGGACGGAGAACAAAACCAGATTCCCACTCAGGATAAGAAGTTTATCTGGGTTGATACATTTGCCCGCTGGCGTATAGTAGATCCCCTTTTATTCTATCAGTCAGTACGCTCAGAGATCTTTGCCCAGAGTCGTCTTGATGATATTATTGATGGTGTAACCCGGGATATTATCACCCTTAATACTCTGATAGAGATAGTCCGTGATACTGATCGTGAACTATCTTTTGCTATTGATTTTGAAGCTGATTACTATGAGGAGATTCAATCAGAGATTAAGGTAGGGAGAAGAGCTATAGCAGATTCCATCTTTTCTGTAGCCAAGCCCTTGATCGAGCAGTTCGGGATAGAACTGATAGATGTTCAGGTCAAAAGGGTCAACTATATCGAAGATGTGAGAAAACAGGTCTATGACAGAATGAGTTCCGAACGGAAAAAGATTGCCGACCGGTACCGTTCAAGCGGACACGGCAGGGCAGCTGAGATCATCGGAAGAATGGAAAGAGAATTACAGCAGATAGAATCGGAAGCATACAGAACCTCGCAGGAGATCATGGGCAGGGCAGATGCTGAAGCTACCGGCATCTATGCTTCTGCCTATAATCGTGATCCGGGATTTTTTGAGTTTATGAGAACGCTGGAAGCTTATAAGAGAACGATCAATGATCAGAATATCATGATCATGACGACCGATAGTGATTTCTATAAATTGATGAAAAAAAGTGGTAATTAACGAGGTAGATTGATGAATGTGACAGTTGTTGGCAGTGGTTATGTCGGTTTAGTGACCGGAACTTGTTTCTCGGAGATGGGAAACAGAGTCATCTGTGTTGATAAAGATAAAGGAAAAATCGAAAAACTTAATCAGGGGATAATCCCGATTTATGAACCTGGTCTCGAAGAGATGCTCTTACGAAACAAAAGAGAGGAGCGGATTTCATTTACCACCGATCTCCGCAAAGCAGTAGAACAGTCTCAACTCTGTTTTATTGCAGTTAACACTCCTCCGGGTGAAGACGGCTCTGCTGATCTTACTCATGTTCTGAATGTAGCCAGAGATATTGCTCGGTTTATGAACGAGTATAAGATCATCGTTAACAAATCTACTGTCCCTGTCGGAACTGCAGATCTGGTGAAACAAGAAGTTACGAAGATACTGCAGGAAAGGGAAGAAAACCATGATTTTGCCGTCGTCTCTAATCCCGAGTTCTTAAAAGAGGGAAATGCTCTTGAGGATTTTATGAAACCCGACAGGGTAGTTATCGGAACTGATAAGAAAGAAGTGGGAGAGACCATGACTGCTCTCTATTCCCCCTTTAACCGGGTGAATGAAAGGATCATGGTTATGTCCGTTCGTTCGGCAGAAATGACGAAATATGCAGCCAATGCCATGCTGGCAACAAAGATATCTTTTATCAATGAAATTGCCAGATTGTGTGAACTGACCGGAGCAGATGTTGCCGAAGTCAGAAAAGGAATCGGTTCAGACAGCCGGATAGGCTATAAGTTTATCTACCCCGGGGTAGGTTATGGCGGCAGTTGTTTCCCCAAAGATATTGCCGCCCTGGTAAAGATGGGAGAACAGAATAAGCTTGATCTGCAAATATTACGGGCAGTGGAAACAGTAAATGAACAGCAGAAAATGATCCTCGTCGAGAAGGTTAAAAGACATTTCGGCAACGATCTTAGCGGAAAGAGATTTGCGGTTTGGGGATTAGCCTTTAAACCCCAAACAGATGATATGAGGAAAGCCCCGTCTCTGACGATAATCGATGCTCTGCTCAAAGCAGGGGCAGCGGTAAGAGCTTGCGATCCGATAGCTCTGACAGAAGCCAAGAAGGCTTTTGGAAAAAGAGAAGGTCTTTCCTTCTTTGAGGATAATTATGAGGTTCTTGAGGGGGCAGATGCTCTTCTGCTAATTACAGAATGGCACCAATTCCGCTATCCCGACTTCTCAAAAATGAAACAACTCATGAAAGATCCGGTAGTTTTTGACGGCAGAAATCAGTACAACCCCCAAAAGATGAAAGAGACAGGTTTTATCCATTATTCGATCGGAAGACCTTAGGCAGAATTGGCGATAGGATTCAGATGTTCTTGACAGAGAGCAAATTTCGTTTATGCTGATAAGAGACTGGAATACTTGATACTGTATATCAGTTTTGAGCAGAACATTCATCAAGGAGTAAACAAATGCCGGAAATATTGTCTATGAAAACATTTCTAAAACTCGAGGATAAACTCGGGACAGAAGCAGCAAAAGAGGTATATCAACTGGCAGAAGCTATCTATGAAGAAGTTGAGAAAAAAGCGGAAGAAATGCTGGGTCAATATCAGCTCCGAATCAAAGAGTCCGGAGAAAACTCTGCCACTAAAGGTGACTTGACTGATTTCCGGAAAGAGCTCAATACTACATTGATGACCTTGTTTGAAGAGAGAGTCGGTGATTTGAAAGATAAACTGCGGCAGCATCGCAAGGCTTTTCAGCGAGTGACACTCTTATTGATAGTTAATATTATCATTCTTCTGATCCTTTCCGGGTACGTTATTATTCCCTTGATCTAATGAAGGAAAGAGATCTCTCTTGGATGAATATTGCCCTTGCTGAGGCTGACAAGGCATTTGCCGAGGATGAAATCCCTGTCGGAGCGCTTTTGATCAAAGATAATGAGATTATCGCTAAAAATCATAACCGCACCAGACAGCTTAATGATCCCTCTGCTCATGCTGAGAAATTGATCATTGAAGAATGTATCAAACAAAACCGGAAATATCTGACGGATTGTACTCTTTATGTTACTCTCGAGCCATGCAGTATGTGTGCCGGTTTGATGGTCTTGGTAAGATTGGGACGGCTTGTATTCGGTGCTCATGATCCCAAAACAGGAGCAGTTGGTTCTCTTTACAATATACCGTTGGATAGACAACTGAATCATAATATTGAGATCTTGCAGGGATTACTGGCGGAAGAGAGCAGCAGATTATTGAAGACCTTTTTCAAAAATAAACGTTAGCGGAGAGTTGCCGGAGCGGTTGAACGGGGCGGTCTCGAAAACCGTTGAAGGTGGTGACACCTTCCCAGGGTTCGAATCCCTGACTCTCCGCCATTATTTTATTTGTTTGGCTATTCTGGAGTTACTTGTATTCCTTGCTGTTTTGGTTACCAAAACGGTTCTCTCATAAGCCTTATTAGAGGATATTAGAGGGAACCGGATGAGATGTCTTTTTGGAGATAACTCGGTCCTGATTTAATACATCAATTTACCACCGGTATTCGAAAGCACTGCCTGGCTACAAATAGGGAAAACATGTGAATTAACCGGCAAACAACGAAATTGCGAATAATCAAGGTATCTTATTAAACAGGAAAGTAACAGTCACTATTATCTTTTAGATAAAAATTAACATCATTTCTTGACAAAAAAAATAGCTGATTATTTATTGCCTATAAGTTCGACATCCCATTTTTATGTAGATGTGAAAGTACTCATACTCCTTTTCTTGTTGGTTACGGGGATGCCGTGAACAAGGAGAACAATATGAAGATTGATCAAAAAAAAATCAGTATACCCCCCCCCTGTAACTTATTTCACAGCAAGGAATTAGATAATAGATTATCTCATTGGAGCAACTACGGTAATGTCAATACCAGTATCTCAACCCACAATAAATTCATTCCTCCCTCGTCTCTCTTAGTTATGGAGAGACGTATTAGTTCCGAAGTACAAGGTATAATTTTTCTTCTGTGAATTATTATGTAGGTGCAATTAACATGATAAGGAGGATAATCATGAAATTAAAGCTGAACATTGCTATGATAATCGCTATATTTTTAGGTTTAATAATAAACTTGTCTTTCAGTAACTTGTCTGCTGACTTTGCAGGAGGTGATGGAAGTGAGGGAAACCCTTTTTTAGTTGCAAATGCTGCTCAATTAAATATGATAAGGAATTACTTAACTTACAATTTCAGATTGATATCCAACATTGTTCTTAGTGATTACTCTGATAACGAGGGTTGGGAACCAATTGGATCTTATGTACCGGAATACCCTTTTCAAGGTAGTCTTGACGGTGATGGATATATTATAAGTAATCTCTTTATTGACCGGGAAACAAGTGGAACAGGATTATTCGGCTATACGGAAAATGCTCTGCTGTCAAATATCATCATGTTCAACGTTGAAGTAACCGGGATAAACGATGTAGGAAGTTTAGCAGGGAAAACCTATAACACTGAGATTATAAACACAGATCTGCAGAACATTACTATAAATGGAGAGAGTAATACCGGAGGACTTGTTGGTCACTTTGAAGCAGAAGATAAAATGGCTTGCTACATCATTGACTCTTACCTGCAGGGTACGGTTAACGGCTCTTCCGATAGAATTGGTGGTTTAGCAGGATCGTTTCATGGAGAGTATTCATTTGTTGAGGATTGCCATACTCTGATCGTTGTCAACGGTAATAATCAAGTAGGTGGTTTGGCCGGAGAATTTAACGGGAGTTCTATCATAGATTCTTTTTCTTCAGGCAGTGTCAATGGTCATGAAGAAGTGGGTGGTTTAACCGGTCTTCTATATACATCGATTGTCGATTCAGGATCGGATGCCGACTTAACCGGTGTCAATATGGTCGGCGGATTAATCGGAGCGGGAGGTAAATACATTAGAGATTCTTTCTCTACCGGTCTTGTTGATGCTACCGGTGATAAAGCCGGAGGTCTTGTTGGTTCTTGTGAATTAGGCAGCAGTGTTATCCTCAGGTGTTTTTCAACAAGTGATGTGACGGCACTTGGAGATAATGTGGGTGGATTAGCAGGTAAGATTAACGATAGTCTTACTCAGGTCAGTTTGTCTTATGCCTCAGGAAATGTAACAGGAAACAACTATGTTGGCGGTCTTTTCGGGTATAACTACTCAGGTGTCTATGTTGCCAACTGTTATGCCTCCGGAAGTATTGAAGGCAATGATTATGTTGGAGGTCTGATCGGCTACAACGATACTTATTATACATATTTGTCTCCCGGTTATACCCATGCTCCCCTAAGCTGCTATGCAACAGGTGATGTGTCTGGTTCTAACATAGTAGGTGGTCTTATCGGGTTTACCAATGGCGGAATAATTAATGTGATGCGAAATGAGTTACGTAACCTATACGCAACCGGTAATGTTACAGGTGATACTTATGTCGGAGGTCTGATCGGAGAAAACTTCGGTGCTCATATAATCTATACATATTCTACAGGCTTGGTTGAAACTAATGAAGGAGGGATATATATTGGAGGCTTAATAGGACGAAACCATGGTGGAGGTGAGGTTAGTTACAGTTATTGGGATTTAGTAACTTCCAAACAGCCGGATTCAGCAGGCGGTGAGGGTAAGATAACGGTAGATTTGGTTCGTGATAGAAGTGATCTCTATGCGAATTGGGATTTTACTAATGTCTGGACTATGACCGACTACACTACCTATCCTTATCTGCAATGGCAGAATGAGCCCGGTATCCATAACTATCCCCCAAACGGTTATCATAAGATCTTCTGCGGCAGAGGTTACTACTGGGAATCATTCCCCGTTCTCTGGAACAGGGATGCCAATGGAGATCAATGCGGCAGGGAGGTGCTTGAACCCTTGACCTATCATACTTACATCCAGGTTCAGAATGATATATACGAATCCATGGAATGGGATGGTGAGAATTGGTCAGAACCGCATATTTTTTTCAACAGCACCCGCGGTTATCAGATATCATTTCTTACATCTGATGAATTCAATCTCATAGTGAACCGTGAGAATGCTTTGCCGGAGAACGAGCCTTTTGATTCGGTTGTAACCATCTTCAATGATCGTGAAGTCAACTGGGTGGGGTACTTTATCCCTCAGACCCAATGCGCGTTTGCAGCCTTTTCCGGAATTATAGACGATCTGGAAAGTGTAAAATCCGAAGAATGGAGTATCTGGCGTTATGGAGAAGGTCCCGATGACTGGATTTCAAATTTCGCTAATCCGAAAGTGGAGTTTGGCAAGATGTACATGGTGGTAACCAGGGAGTATGTTACTGAAGATCTTGATCTGGTCTGGAACCTTCCTACGGAAGAGGAGTATAGAGAGAATTTACGTAACCCGGAGTACTTCACCTATGAAGAGAAATCCGATTATGAGGCTTTCTTCATAGTAGAGATCGAAGACGACGAAGATGTTTTGGAAGTAGCCGTCTATGCCGGGGACGATTGTGTCGGTGCGAGTGTTTTTGAAGGGGTTTACCCTCTGGAGATCCTCGCCTATACCGATATGACCCATATCGGAGAAGATTTCAGCTTTGCCGTTCACCGGCAGAGCGAGAGAGGAGAGACTGCCATGATCCGGGTAGCGGGGGTAAAAGACCTCGAGACGGGAGAGTTCTCGGATCGAGTGCTTAAACCACTCCGACAAAGGTTCTCCATAGTCAGATTAGGTTCGGGTGACTTCGAGCCTGTTCCGGTGGTAACTCCGGAAGTGATCCTTTCCCAGAATTATCCCAATCCCTTCTTATATAGTGAAGAGAGCCGTTCTCATCTGACCGAGATACCATTCTTTGTAGCCGAAAGCAGAGAGGTAACTCTGAAAATCTATAACATCCGGGGTCAGCTTGTTAAAACCCTCTTTTCCGGAACTGCCTCTGCAGGAAAGCATTCCATCGGCTGGAACGGACACAATGAACATAACCGCCGGGTAGGTTCCGGCATCTATTTCTATCGTCTGGAAAGCGGTGAGCAGGCTCTCACCAGAAAGATGCTGCTTATCAGGTAGTGAGAATCTTTCACTGAAGAAAGGAATTTCCGCAAATGGCACAAAGCAAAATACACAAATACTCGAAGGTAACGGTATGCCGTGTTTGCTGCATATTTTGCTGAATTGCAGAATGAACCGCAGGTACCTTGTTTTACCGGTTACCGGTATGCAGAATAAAATGTTGGAACAAAGACAAAAGATCAATGATTCTGTAGGGGCACGGCATACCGTGCCCTGCAGGGTCTATTCAGAAACCGAGACAGAAAATTATAACCGGAGAATATCATGAAATTTATACCAATCATTCTCTTTCTTACGATAATGTCACACCTCTCTTGCCTAACCTGGGAGATAAGGCAGGATGGAACAGGAGATTTCACCGCCATCTCAGCCGGAATAGCAGTTGCCCAGGATGGTGATACTCTCCTTGTTCATCCGGGTATTTACCATGAAAACATCAGTTATGATGGTAAGAATATCACCATTACCAGCCTCTATGACGGTGATCAATACAATGAGAGCTATATTGCCAATACGGTAATAAACGGTAATCAGAACGGAACGGTAGTCCTTTTCAACAATAACGAAACCCGTGATGCTGTTCTTAACGGTTTTACCATCACCAACGGGAGTGGTCATCTGGAATTGCAGTTCAGTGAATTTGGGGTCGGGGGTGGTATTTACATCCAGCATGCCTCTCCGGTTATCAGTAACTGCATTGTAGAACACAATTTTGCCTACCTCGGCGGCGGAATAGCTTTGAGAGGCGGCGGGAATCCACTTTTCAAGGGGAATACCATCAGATACAACCTCGGTTACAGTTATGGGGGTTTTTTTAAGAGTTTGAATACCTTTTTTGAGTTTTGTACCGAATCCCTGAACAGTATATACCTCAACACCGGAAGTATGGCTAATGATCTTACCCTAAGCGGCAGCGAAGTTTCGAGTCTTGCACTTGATACCTTCACCGTAATAAATCCCGATAAATACTTTGTTTGTTTGCATGAAAACATTCCTGCTGATTTTACCCTGACGATCAATGAGGGGAAGATAACCCCTGTTGCTGCCGATCTCTATGTTGCTCCCGACGGTTGTGACAGCAACAGCGGCTTGACTCCCGATGACCCTCTGCAGACCATAGCGCTGGCGATGAAAATGATCGCTCCCGACAGTCTCCTGCAGAGAACGGTCTATGTCTCGGAAGGGGTCTATTCCGCTTCCCTCAACAACCAGATCCTCCCGGTGCAGTTGCGGGAGAATATTGCTCTGATCGGTGCCGGTAAGGAAACCACTGTCATCGACGGTGAACATACCCACCCCCTTCTTGCTGCAATTTCCAACTCGGCTGCCCATGACGGCATCTTAAGCAATTTTACCGTAAAGAACTTCAGTCTGATAAACGGAAGCAGTATGATAAGGCATATGTCTAATACGGTTGTGTATTATCATTACACATCCGGGTATCATTTTGAGAATATTGATATCACCGGATGTCAACTTACCGGGTATAGTATTGTTAGCAGTTGGCATGGCAGCGGAGATTATTCCGTTAAGAACCTTAACATATACGATAATAGCGGTAACAGAGCTTGTGTCTTAGGTCATACTTACTATGAATACAATCTCACTGCTCAAAATATCCGGGTAAGAGGTCAGCGTCCGGGACCGTTGCTGCCTAACTATGAAGGAGGAAATGGTGGCGGTATGGGTATAGATTCTCATTATTCATTTTTGATAACCGAAAACTCAACCGCCGATATCGTTAATCTGGAAGTGACCGATAACCTGATCGATAATGTCTTTCCCCCCTGGAGTCATCTGCCGCGGGGTAATCTGGAGATCAGAGGACCGGGAACCATCCGGGTCATCAATGCCACTATCGGTGACAATAACTCTACCAACCTAACCGGTGGGGGGGTGACTTTCGGTGAGCACATCAACCATATAGAACTCATCAACTCCATCGTTTACGGCAACTCTCCCCACAATGTAGCCGTGCAGAATACCATCGGTTCTCAATTTGGTGATGTTTATATATCTCATTCCCTCATCAAAGGGGGAGAGGAGGGCATATTATATTTCGATAACAACTGGACTAACCTCCACTGGGGCGAGGGTAATATTGATGCCGATCCGCTCTGGATAGGTGCAGTTAACCCTGATATAGAGCATGAATATCCCTATCTTCTCTCGGAACAATCACCCGCCCGTAATGCCGGGACACTCGATATACCAGGTTTCGTGTTCTCTGAATATGATCTTGCCGGCAATCCCCGTATCTACGGAGATTCTATCGATTTAGGAGCTTATGAATGGCATCCTGATACCGGAATAGATATTTATGAGATACTTCCTGAGGTTACTGATCACGATTACAATCTTTACAACTATCCCAATCCGGCAGTAAGCTTGCAGAGTATGGGGAGAGGCAAGGGTATGGGGACAACTATCAGCTTTATCATGCCCCGGGAGGGGGAGGCGGTAATAGATATCTATAATGTGAAAGGTCAGTTTATCAGAAGGCTGTTCAATGCCGCTGTTCCGGCAGGAGAGTATGAAGTCTTCTGGAACGGCAGGGATGAACAGGAAAGGATAGTAGCAACCGGTTTCTATATGTACCGCCTACAGATAGACGGCAAACAGGCAGCTACAGGTAGATGTACCTTTGTTAAATAGGGTTTTTGTCATTATAAACAGGATAATAACGGGATTGTCTAAGGGTCGGTATTATCTCTTGCAAAGAGACCATTTGTCAGAGAAAGCAATTAAGGAAACGAGAGGATAATCGTTCCTGAGTTAGAAAAAGATACTGAATAACCCGATGAGCAGAACAGTTACCGGAACGCAGATTAGAGTTGACCAGGTGATACTGTGAGCAGTCGCTCTTTTATCCAAGCCGTAGGGGACTAAAAACATATTAGTACTGGTTATTGGTAAAGCTGTATTAATTACGATAACGGCAAACCACGATGCTGGGATGATATTCAGGATAAGAAGTAAACCAAAGATCGCAGCAAAAACCAGGGGTGTATAGACCGCTGTCAGCAGAAAGATCTGCCGTACCCATCTCCAGTGTTCGTCAGTCTCCTCTTTATCTAATCCGGCAAGTTTTTTCAATTCCCCTATCTTCAGATCATTAGGGTGAATTCCTGACCCGACATAATACAAGGCTGCAGGGATAGTCAGAGCAGTATAGAAACGGAGAAGGATGCCGAAATCACCCCAATCTCGGGTAGTTAAACCTGTTAATCTTTGTAAGAATATAGCTGCTACTGCAAAACTGATAAAATACCAGGGATAAACCTTGAGAAACCAGGGTAGATGAACCGGTTCATCTCTTTCCTTTTGTTCTCTATTGTTTAGATGCAGAAGTGTATAAGGTACAACAGCAAAAAGAGCTACACCAACAAAGGCCATAAAAATTCCGGCAGGAACTCCCCAGCCGGGAATTGTTAGCATTGCCCCGCCGACAAAGGCAGAACTTCTTCCTTGGTTAGTAAGCACGGTTTTCATGTATAATCTTGCTTGGGATTTCTTGAGATCGTGCTTCCTGATTCGGGAAAGGGCAAAAATATAAGCTAAGACATACATACCGGAAATCGTTAAAACAACAAGAATAACGAAAAAGAGTTCACGCAAACCTATAGGAGTATCAAAAAAGATCCGGAAAACTAACACCGGCACAAAACAATATAGTATGATCAAGCCTATCTGTTTCATTGTTCTGTCGATTCTTTCCTGCGGGAAAAATAGAGTCAGAGAAGATGAAACAAGAAAACCGACCAGTATCCAGGGAAGGGTGTACAGGCCGGAAATATAAGGAATAATGCTTTGGATTAAATCTATCATTGATGAAACCCCTTGGGATTGTAATTTTTATAAAGTGAAGGAGTGTTTCCGGTGTGAGTTTTTTTAGCCTTCAGCAAAGAACGAACGAGGATAACAATGTCCTATTCAAAAAAGCGTAACTCTTCATACTACTCTCCCTACGCCGTCATTGGCAAAAAAACGTTATTATTATAGTATGTTGATTAGGACTATCTTGAGGGAGAATCAGCTCTTAGGATTTCTTCTGAGGATCGGGAAAGAGACTCTTTAACTCAACCGGGAAGGGGAAAGTAAAGATAGAACCCTGCTTACTGGAAATCTCGCTCAGAGTGCGCAAAGTTCTTACGTATAATGCTCCTTCCTGAGTTGAAAGTATTTTTGCCGCATCTGCTAATTTTTCGGCAGCCTGCATTTCACCTTCTGCCTGAACTATGATCGCTCTTCTCTCCCTTTCTGCGGTAGCTTGACGGGAAATTGCTTTCTGCAGGGCTTCGGGAATGCCAACATCCTTGATCTCGACCGCAGTTACTTTAATACCCCAGGGGTCGGTCGCTTCATCAAGGATTTTTTGGATCTGAGTGTTGAGTTTATCACGCTCGGAAAGAATCTCATCCAGATCTGCCTGTCCGGCAACACTACGGAGTGTGGTTTGAGCTAACTGGGCAGTAGCATAACGGTAATCTTCCACATTGACAACTGCTTTACTCGGATCAACTACTCTGTAATAAACCACTGCATTAACACTCCCGGTAACGTTATCTCTGGTGATTACTTCCTGCGTCGGAACGTCTAATGTTACTATCCTTAGGGGAATTCGGAGTACACGGTCAATAATCGGAATAATTATGACAATTCCCGGACCCTTTTCTTTCGTCAGCCTGCCGAGACGAAAAACAACGAGTCTTTCATATTCACGAACTACCCTGATAGCTGACATAATAAAGATAAACAGAATAACGATAATCGGATACATAAACTGATTTAACATAACTTATTCTCCTTCTTTTTCTAAAAGTTTTACGATGAGAGTTAAAGATTGTTCCTTGATAACTTCAACTTCTTTACCGACAGGGATTGTAGAACCATCAGCACTACGGGCACTCCACAATTCTCCTTTTGCTTTTATCATCCCTATCGGAGCAATCTCCTCAACGGTTATGCCTCTTCTGGGCAGGGTGAGATTCAGCAATTCTGTCTGAGGATGTTTACGGGCTGTGATAATTCTTTGAATCACAAAGATCAGTATAATTGCTATACCGACCACTATCCCGATTACTGTCCTGATAAAGGTGCCATACCAGTCAAAACCCATCAATGGTTCGTGGGGAAGCAGCAGAGCTCCAAGCAGAAGAGAGATAATCCCTCCAATCCCTAAGACTCCGAAGCCGGAGGTGAAGATCTCTGCGATGATCAAACCAAAACCGGCAAAGAGGAGCACAATCCCTGCTGTATTGGTGTCAAACAGACCAATACCATAAATCCCCATTATCAAAAGAATTGCTCCCAATACTTCCGGAACAAAAGTCCCGGGATTACTTAAACCGAAATATAAACCCATCAATCCAAGCATCAAAAAAAAGAAAGCCATTTGGGGATTGCTTATCCATTTGTGAAAACGTTCCTTAAAACTCATTTCATGATAGATCAGATCTGCCTGTTCGGTATTTAACTCATAAGATTTACCCTGTTTTTCTACCACAGTGCCATGGATTTGCTGTAAGAGGCTCTGCAGGGTCGGAGCTAGATAATCTATCAGACCCTCATCTAAGGCTTCGGAAGCTGTTAAAGTCAGATTATCTTCAACGAACCCGCTGGCAATATGTTTGGGTCGTTCCGTCTGTTCAGCCAGACTGCGGGCATGATTCGCCAGGAATTTCTCTGTTTTGTCACTCGCTTCCTGAACTCCTTCCGGGGTAATCGACAAAGGTTGAGCTGCACCTATGGTAGTGCCTGGAGCCATAACAGCAATATCACTCGCCATGACGATGAAGGCACCGGCAGAGGCTGCGATAGCTCCTGACGGGGCAACATAGACAACTACCGGTATAGGGGCATTCAAGATCGCCTCATTGATCTTAAAAGTCACATCTACCAGACCACCTGGCGTGTTTAATCTGATGATGAAGACCTCGCTGCCTGACAGTGTTGCCTTTTCCAATTCTCTTTCCAGAAAGGTAAGCTGCCCTCTGGTTATCATGTTCTCAATATCTATAACAGATACTCTTTGAGCTTGCAGCGACAGACAACTTATTACCAGAATAAAACAGATAAATGCCAGTATCTTTTTCATATAAACCTCAATTCTTGTCTTTAGAAAAGAACAGTTTAAAAAGTCTCAATCTAAAAATGCTAATCGCTTGCTCTCTTGTTTTTGCTTTTCAGGATGTCCTCAATTTCGCCAGCCTCTGTCTCCAATTCATTTGCAATAGCTTCAGTCTGCCATCCTGCTCTGTGTAACTGCAAGATTAACTCGGCTTTAAGATCTTTTGAGGGCATTGTCGAGGGTTTTGTATCCCCCTTTTTTACCTCTCCTTCTTTGTCCTGCAAATCCTCTGTTTGTTCATTCTTTTCTTCAGGATGAATCTTTTCTGAGAAAAGATTAGTTCTTGGTTCAGCAGGTTCTTTCTCTTCAGTAGTCTTTTGTTCAGTCTCATCTTCACTTACCAGCTCAGATTTTTCCTGAGGATCTATTATTCCGGTATTTTCCGGAAATTCTTCGGAAAAGGTGTCAACATCTATAAGCCTTTTTTTCTGAACAGAGCGGAAAAAAAGCATCATAATCACTGATGTGACGATAGCAATAAGGATGATAATCAAATACCAATACCAGGGAAGAAACGCTGCAGGTTTTGCATCTCTGAACATAGAAGGAAAGTGTGTTTTGAGCTCTTCATCCTCTCCTATGGAAAGAAAAACACTTTCAACATTATTGATCATTTCCCTGAGGAGAGGATCTTTATAGTCAAGTTTTGTGAGGATGCTCCTAATCTCTTGTTCATTACCATACAGAGATCCGGACAGAGCGAGCAGCAGTTGTTGACGGTTCAGGTTTCCTGCCCGCAGGAAATTATTGCGGTATTCAACAAAAGCTTCTGCTGACTCATCACTAAAACCGGTGTCTTTAATCCCCAAAACAAATAGATGAGCTTGAGCTTTGAGATATTCCGGATCTTGATAACGGACTTTTCTGAAAAGCTCTCCGGCAGTTTTTTTGTCGTTTCGCAACAAAGCCAGATTAGCGAGAAAATAGTTTACTCCGGTTTTTTCAGGCACAGAAACTGCCAATTCCTTAAACAGCTTTTCTGCTCTCCGGAAAAAACTGGCTGAATAATAAAACTTGGCGAAGATATATTTCTCTTCATTGTTCTCAGGTGTAAGTTTATCGTAGATATCCAAGACAAGTTTATAATCGGGTTTTTCCAAAAGAAAATACTTGAGATGTCCCGATTGCTGAGTAGCTATAGTAATGACAAGACGGTTTTTATTCTCTTCATTGATGCGGATAGATTTGAGGACTGGAGTGTCAAAATTCTGGTTCAGAGCTACCTGAGGGTTTCTTGCAATTCCCATCAAAGTAATAACTATCTGCTGGTTTTCTTTCTGGTGCTCCACTCTGTAACTCGGTTTACCGCTGAAGACAAACACGGTACGGTTAATGAGTTCATAATCCCACTGATAGATATCTGTTAATTCTTTGCCCATCAAGTCGGAAAAGAGGACAAACAGCATAATAATTACTGCCAAAGAAATAGTAAAAAGTTGACTGAATCTCATCTATTACTCCTCATCATTATCTCGTGCTAAAATGATATTTTATAACATCAAAATTTTGAGCTTATAGCAAAAATCTTTACAAAACAATATATTGCTAAGACCTTTTCCATGTCAATATAAGTTTTGCTGTTTCTCTGATTCCAGAGGTTACGGTTTTTCCCCATAATAACAGGGTCTGTAGTCGATGAGCCTTCAGTCTGGTTGCAACTCTATATCTGTCCCTCAAGGTTGGTGGATTGGTATTTAACAAGAGCTGATCTTAGGTATAATAAACGATCAGACTGGACAGCAATCGTTTTTTCCAAGATTTAGCATCAATTACAGCTCAAATTATTCCTGAAATTAAAGGAGAAAGCTATTAATCCTTGACGGTTTTTCTTCTTAAACTGTTTTGAAAAAAAACGGAGTCAGCCGAGATGGATAAAAAAACTCGCCCGAAGAAGGCTAAAACAGCTAAAGTGAAGAAAAAGAAAAGAAACAAACAGCGTAAATCACCTCTCAGTCTTGTTATAATTGTCATCTTACTTGCTGTTATTGCCGTTCTTCTGTTCAGAACTTTCAGGCAGAAGGAGGTAACACCAGATCTTCCGGAGATAGCCAGGATCGAAGATGCAATTAAACATGCTGCCGATCAGTTAGGTGTGCCTGATGATCTTTACCGGACGAGTGTCAGGGATGATGGAATCTATATTTTTATCACCTTAGATCGGGAGAGAGTTGATCTTGTCTTTGCCAATATGATAATTACCGGACAGGTAGAAATGGCAGGGGGAGAGATTGTCAGCGGTACTGAAACCTCAGGAGGTTCAGTTCATACGTTAAGGATCCGGGATAAGGAAGCAGAGAAAGATTTTATTGTCAGATTAACCTTCGACCGGCAGAGCAGATATCCGGAAAAAGGACCGAGATTAGCGATTATAGTCGATGATTTCGGTGAATTTGCCGGATCACTATTAGACGGATACTTAGAGACTGATCCCAATGTCACCTTTGCTATACTGCCCGGATTGCGTCATACCCGCACCGTTTTGGACAGAGCATTATCTATGGGAAGAGAAGTGATCCTGCACATCCCGATGGAACCGGTGGGTTATCCCCGTAATAATCCGGGAGACAATCCGATTCTGGTCGAGCAGAGCGAGAGAGAGATAAACCGGATTTTGGAAGGTCATCTGAGACAGTTACCGGGAGTGTTGGGAGCTAATAATCACATGGGGAGTTTAGCTACTGCTGACGAAAGAGTAATGACAGTAGTCTTGGGGCTTTTAGCTAAACATGGGTTATACTTTGTGGACAGCAGGACGACACCGCATACAATAGCTGTTGAAGTAGGACAGAGGATGCATGTACCCGTAACTCAGCGAGATCTTTTTCTCGATGACCCCGACAGTTCGGAAGCGACGATGAGAGAGAGGCTGGCTCAATTGCGTAATCTTAAAGAGCAAAAAGATCAGGTTGTTGTCATTACCCATTGTTTTGACCGGCAAAGGCTTAATATTCTCAACAAGTTTATCATTGAGGCTCAAAAGATGGGTTTTGAGATTGTTCCGGTATCCCAGCTTTTTATCACCGATCTACCAGAGATACTCTAATAGTAGTGGATAATAGCACAGAGAAGATTTTTTCTACAGTAAAATCACCCTTACTATGGAAAATCCGTCATTACACATTCATTCTTAGGAGGGAGCCACAGTGACCTTCACTATTAAGGCATTAATCCTGGGAATAATCCAGGGAATAACGGAATTTGTTCCGGTAAGCAGTTCCGGTCACCTTGTTTTAGCAAATCATTTTATCGGTTTAGAGCTTCAGGATATTACCTTTGAGATCGCTCTCCATATAGGAACTCTGTTATCCGTATTGATCTTTTTCAGAAAGGAGATTCTTATTCTCCTTTCTTCTCTCTATAATATTCGGGACAGATCAAAAGAGAGGGTCAGAGACCGCAGAATTATTCTCTATCTACTTACCGGAACAGTTGTAACCGGATTTTTGGGGATAATGATGAAAGCCTCAGTAGAGAAGGTGTTCTATAATCCTCTTTTTTCCGCTTTTATGTTGCTGGTCACCGGAACAATAATCTTTATCAGTGACTATATAAGACCCGGAGAGATCTTAATGGCTAAGACCGGGATAGGCAAATCAGTTATCATCGGGATCAGTCAGGCTTTTGCTATCCTTCCCGGTATTTCCCGCTCCGGCTCAACAATAGCTACTGGTATATTTCTCGGTTTAAAGAGAGCAGAAGCTGCCAGGTTTTCCTTTCTCCTATCCATTCCTGCGATACTGGGAGCGACATTATTCGATTTTCGTAAATTTACTGTCATAAGGACTGAATATTTGCCCGGTTATGCTTTAGGAACAATAGCTGCATTTATCTCAGGCTACCTCGTTATATCCTTATTGCTGACGTTGATAAAAAAGAGACAATTGAAGTTCTTTTCGTTTTACTGCTGGACAGTAGCAATACTCGTTATTCTTATCCTGCTTTTACCGTAAGGGATTATGATGGCTCTGAACAAAGCTCTTACCTACCAATCTTTCATCAATAATTTCGGAAAGGATAAACTGAGTAAGTTTTATCATGTTTATGGCCCTGAAGAGTATTTGAAGAAGAAGGTTCTGGATAGACTCATCAACAGACTGATCCCGGAAGAGCAAAGAGAATTTGATCTGGTTTTCTATTACGGAGATGATTGTGAGATAACACAGGTCCTCGATTCGATCAGTACCGAGCCTTTTTTCGCAACCGACAAGGTCATCATCGTGAGAAAATTCGATGCGATGAAAACGGCAAATCAGCAGAAAATGGTTGATTTTTTGAGTAATAATGAGATCTTTAACTATGTCATTTTTACTTCCCATAATATTGATAACCGGTTAAAAATTGCTAAAGAGATCAACAAACTCGGAGTAAGTATTCACTGCCGCAGTCCCTATAAACCCGAGGATATGCTCCCCTGGTTGAATGGAGAGATCACTTCCCGAGATAAGGAAATCGATCAGAAAGCAGCTTATCTTTTTGTTAACCGTGTCGAATTAGACTATCTTATGGCGGCTAATGAACTGGAGAAACTCTTACTCTACACAATCAATACCAGAATGATATCGGTGGCTGATGTTCAGGTAAGCACCGGAGATTCAAGGTCCTATACGATTTTTGATCTGATTAATGCCGTAGGGGACAGGGTGGTTGACAGATCGTTCATTATAACCGAGAATATGCTGGAAAACAAAGAATCGGCAGTTTTTCTGATAACGATGCTGCTACGGCTTTTTATCCAGTTATGGAAGATCAACAATCTCGTTGAGAAGGGTGTAACAACTACTGAGATTGAGTCAAAGTATCTGGCAGATATCTATATTTCTTTCCGCAAGAATTATCTCAGATTTGCCAGGAATTATTCTCTTTCCGGCTTTCCGGAAATCTTCTCGATCCTGTTAGAGGCAGACAGTGACCTGAAATCACTCAACTTAGATGAGAAGCTGATAATAGAGAGAATGCTTTTCCGGATTTTTGCCCTCAGGTAACACAAAGATGAATATTGCTGATACTTTTAAATGCGGTTTTATCGTGATAATCGGGAAACCTAATGTCGGGAAATCTACCCTGATGAACAAGCTGGTCGGGGAAAAATTATCGATTGTATCTCCCAGACCGCAAACGACCCGGCATACTATCAAGGCTATTTATTCGGATGAGGAAGCTCAAATCGTTTTTCTCGACACTCCCGGCTTTTTAGAACCAAGATACGAACTCCATCAACAGATGATCAATAAGGTTGTGAACTCTCTCAATGATGCCGATGTGATTGTCTATATCACCGATAATAACTATCCGACGGATTATGACAGAAAGGTTACCTCCCTGATTCTTAAAAGAACCAAGATCCCGAAAATTGCTCTGGTCAATAAAAGGGATGTCATTCCGGAAGAACACCTGGCTAACTCCCTTTCTGAGTTGAAAGTAATGGGCTTTGACGAAGTTTTTGCCTTATCTGCAATTCATGATAGTGATTTGTCCCGGTTGCTGATCTTGTTCAAACACTATCTTCCCTATTCTCCTCCTTTTTATGATCCGGAAAATCTTTCGGATCTACCGGTGAGATTCTTTGCCCAGGAGATTATCAGAGAACAGATATTTCTGCAGTTCAGGGATGAAATTCCCTACAGCAGCACGGTTACGGTCGAGTCATATCAAGAATTTCCTAATTTTGTGGAGATCAAAGCAAACATCTGGTTGGAACGCAAATCACAAAAGATAATCTTCATAGGAGAGAATGGGAGCAAGATAAAGAGTGTCAGGATCGCAGCCGAGAAAGAGATCTATAAATTCGTTGGAAAGAGGATAAAACTGGAATTATGGGTCAAGTTAAAAGCTAATTGGCGGAAAAAACGAAATGCCTTGAAAGAATTCGGGTATCTATGAGTTCTCTCTGGTAAAGAGTCAAAAATGAATTGACACAATAGTGGCTGTTTTTAGTTTGTCCATCAAGTTTGACAAAATTGTTATCCGGAGGATTAGCCTAATTGGCAAGGCAGCGGTCTTGAAAACCGCCGGGTTTATCCCTTGGGGGTTCGAGTCCCTCATCCTCCGCCAGTTATTCAAAAACGGAGAGGTGACCGAGTCGGCCGAAGGTGCGCGCCTGCTAAGCGTGTGTGGGGGTAAAACTCCACCGTGGGTTCGAATCCCACCCTCTCCGCCATTATTGAGCTTAGCTTTTTGTTCTGGGCCGTCGTCAAGTGGTAAGACACATGGTTTTGGTCCATGCATTCGGGGGTTCGAATCCTCCCGGCCCAGCCATTCTAATGCTGAGTTCTATTGGTTTTACTCTCGTTTAAGATGGGATGTCGTCTAAAGGTAGGACAACGGATTCTGGTTCCGTCTGTAGGGGTTCGAATCCTCTCATCCCAGCCATTTTTCCCTCAATAATTCCATTTACTGCTGCAATTATAGTATTAACCTTTGATAACTGCCACCGGTTTAGTCCGGATGACCTTCTTTAACAGTCCGCAGGCGACCATTGTTTCTACCACTGCGCTGACATCCTTGTAAGCAGAACTCCTTTCCTCCACAAGAGTCCCTTTGGTAGCAGAATGCACCAGAATAGCCAATTTTTTCATTTCTTCGATAACCTGGTAGGGGGAAGAGGTCTTCTGAGCCTCTTTTCTGCTCATAATCCTGCCGGCACCATGGCAGGAAGAGCCGAAAGTCTCCTGCATAGCAGCCTCAGTCCCGAGACAGAGATAACTGTATCTTCCCATATCCCCGGGAATAATTACCGGCTGTCCAATTTTTTGGTATTGCTGAGGAAGGAGTGGATGGTTTGGGGGAAAAGCCCTGGTAGCTCCTTTACGGTGAACGCAAAGAAGCTGCTTTTTCCTCAATCCGGTCGACTCTTTTTCTCTCTCAGGCTTGGGTAGTTTCTCTTTCAATACATTGTGTTCTTCGAGTTTAGCAATATTGTGGCTGACATCATAAAGGAGGGAGAAACCTAAACTGCCCGGGGAAATCCGGAGGCTTTCTCTCAATTCTCGTTCCACCAGAGCCATCATTACCTGGCGGTTAGACCAGGCATAATTGGCAGCACAGACCATTGCAGAATAATACTTTCTTCCTAAGGGAGATTTGATGTATGCTGAAATCAATTGATTATCAGGAAGATAAAAATCGTTGCTGTTCCTGTTTTGTTTCATTTCAGATACATAATCGCTGCATATCTGATGACCTAATCCTCTTGATCCGCTGTGAATGAGAATTATTACCTGATTCTCTTTCAATCCAAAAAAATCTGCATTTGCCCGGTCAAATATCTCTTCCACCAACCCCATTTCGATAAAATGGTTTCCGGAGCCGAGTGTTCCCATCTGTTCCAAGCCCCGGGTCCTGGCTTTGGTACTGACACAATCAGGGTCAGCACCCGGCATAGAACCTTTCTCTTCCATGAATTCCAGGCTTTCTTCCTCTCCATATCCATTCTCTACTCCCCATTCTGCTCCTTTGGTCATTATTCTTTCCAAATCTTGGGAAGTGAGTTTTTTAATGGCTCTTTTGGAACCTACTCCGGTAGGAATAGCATTATTCATTCTGTTAATAATGGTTGGTAACTTGTCTTTTATCTCCTCATAGAACAGGTTAGTTCTGATAAATCTGACTCCGCAGTTAATATCATATCCGACCCCTCCCGGAGAGATAACACCGGTTTCGTAATCCATGGCAGCAACACCACCAATAGGGAAGCCGTACCCTTCATGAATATCAGGCATAGCAAGAGAATGACCTACAATTCCCGGGAGCATTGCCACGTTTCTGACTTGCAGAAGTGATCTGTCTTTTTTTAAGTATGAGACAAGGTGGGAATTAGCAAAGATCCTGCCGGAAACCTTCATACTATCCTGCCTGGGTATTTCCCAGCGATTTTCATCTATTTTTACTAACTCGATTTTTTGAACCATGCTTCCTCCTGCTTATCTATTAACTTGGTTATTGAAAAATACATGCTGTAATTGCCTGCGTCAAGATTTTTTAGCTCAATCGCTATCGATAATCTTTAACATTCAATCCCCATAACAATAAACAAAAATGGACTAAAAAAAGCTAATAATTAAAGTTATCCGGTAGGTTTTCTGATGAATAACAGGGGAAGGGGATGAGAGTTATCACGGCAAGCGACTATTAAGCGATAGCTTAAGAAACTCTGTTTGGAAAGTCTCTTGCTTAGTATTCTGTTATTCGGTAGCGTCAAATAATTAGTAAAGAAAAGTTATTTAACATAGCGCAGCATCTCTTTCAAGACACCCGGTTGATTGGCAGCTTTCACAGCAGCTTCAGGAGAAATCAAACCCTGCTTGAACTTATCATATAGATCCTGTTCCATCGTCTGGGAGCCTGTCTTTCTCCCTTGTTGAATCACAGAGTATAGTTCACCAAGATTTCCGGAATGAAACATCTGAGTGATCTGTTTATCGTTGATAAGAATCTCTTTGATAGGGATCATTTGATTCTGGGAAGTGGGAAGTAGCTGCAGGCAAACAATAACCGCTAATGTCCGGGCTAAGCGTCCCCTGGCCATCTCATGTGACTCAGGGGGATAAAATGAAAGGAGCCTAAAAACAGCTTCCATTACACTTTTCACTTTCATAGTAGCAATCACCAGACTTCCGGAATCCACTAATTTCAGGGCATTTTCTAATATTTCAGGGCTTGAAATATCTTCGAAAACTACCAAATTTGGCTGATAGTCAAGGCATCTCTTCAAGGCATCAGGCAAAGAGACAACATCATGATGGAGTTTCTGCTGGCGGATAATAGATTTTTTGGATTCATGATAGTATTCGAGGGAATCGGAAATAACAAAGATATTCCCTGGCAGATAGGTATTATTCAAATCGACAATTGCATCGATCAAGCTGCTTTTACCGGAAGAGGGGGGACCGGAGATTATAACCAGACCGGAGTTGTTATTTTTAAAGGTCATCTTGTTTACAACGAAATCAGAGAACTTCATCTGCTCAAGATTGATCAGGCTGCGGCGGGTAGTTTTGATTCCAATGACCAATTCATCCATATCAAAATAAATGAGCAGCCGGTATCTATAGATAGAGTTATTCTCCCGGATTTCGAAATTAGTTTTAACCGATTTCTTCTTGATAAGAATATCTAACTCGAAATCGTTCAAGATGCTCACAACCATTATTTGTATCTCATCCTGAGTGAATCTCGTATCCAAATCGATAGGTTTGAACTGGGTTAAAAACTTTCCCCAAATCCGGTCTTTAGAGCCGGGACCACCAATTTCTATATATCCCGGTTTGATTGATTCCATCCGAAACAAAAAATCCCGGAAGCGATTATACATCTTTTCCTGTAATTCAAAATCTATTGCTAATTTATCTTTGAGTCTGTGAAGTTTCTCGGCGATATCAGAATGATACAGCTTCTTTCTTTCCAGAATTCCCTGAGCTACAGTTGAGCGAAAATCGGCAAATTTAATCGGTTTGGTCAAAAATCTGAACGCTCCCTGTTCTAACGCCTGATCCAGAAACTCTTTCTTATCAAATCCGGTAATGACAATAACTACTGCATCGGGATCAAAGGTTTTCAAGACTTTGAGGAATTCTATCCCATTCATTTCCGGCATAAAGACATCGGTAACATAAAGATCGAATTTTTCCGTACCGGCTAAGTTAAAGGCTTCTTGTCCGTTTTCTGCTTGATAGATATCATAATCCTCACCTTCAAGAAATTGCACGAATAATTCTCTGGTTTCTTTTTCATCATCAATGATAAGAATCTTCGGTTTCATAATAATCTCCCATTTCACCTCAAGTATCTGCTAAATCAAATTATACTGTATTCTCTGTGTTGCCAGTAAGTCAATAAAAAACATCGCAAAAAGAGAGGTATGCTTGTGAGACTCTTTATATACCCACCCGACATCCCAAAAGGATTTTGTTTCTGTTATGCCTTAACACTTCGCTCAATGCAGGGCAGAAACTATAATCAAGAGACAAATCCTCCATCTGCCTGTTGCTACCGAATTGTCCGTGAAAATGAGAAAGCAGTTCACTTGTTTAGATTAAAAAGTTAATAAAGCTACTTATTGCTTGATTTGGCTAAGGACAGTTCCTTTTTGTTGATCGGGTGCCGGCAATCGAAGAAGAAAGGGTATTGTCAGGGGGGAGGGATGAAGCAGCCAAAAGCAGCTTGGGCAGCAGATAGAGAAAGACTAAAAGCGATGACAATTCACTTTTTTTGGTAACAAAGAGTACTCAAAACTGTTACACTGATGAGCAGAGATTAAGCAAAAAAAAAGAGAGAATCTCTGGAATCATTCCGAATCCGGTAATCTTAGTCATATAGCTAAAAAAAGATATATTGCTTGACAGTTCAAAACTTCTCAAATATTGAAAAATATGATGATAATTATGATTCTGAGGCTTAGGCTATTTCGCTGTCAAAGATTCGGAAAATACAACTGAAGGAGTAATTCATGATTTATCAACAAATTAAGAAAACTATTATCCTGGTATTGTTACTGGCGGCAAGCTTGTTACTTATAGCCCAGCAACCACCACAGGGTTTTCAGGAGCTTTATGAGGAATACGGAATCCTTAGCCAGCAGCTTCGCTCCACCCAGCAGTTAGCAATGCAGGATCCGGAGATAGTAAAACAGTCTGAGGAATTTTCAGAGTTCATAGACGTTAAACTTAAAGAACAGGGAACAGAAGTAGCAGAATTAGTGGATGAACGAAACGAAGTTATTGAAGAGATAGAGACTGCCAGAGAGAATCAGGATCAGGAATCGGAAGGAGAATTGCAACCTAAGTATCAGCAGATTAGTCAGAAGTTACAACCATACATTGAGACTGTTTTTGAAGACAGTGCAGTCCAGGAAAGGCAAGCAGTGTTAGAAGCCTTGATGATCGAGAAGATGAAAGAGATCGATCCGGAATCAGAACAGAAAATGGATAGATTAGAAGAGATTACCGAAGAGATCCAAAAAATGATGGAATAATTCGGAGATTAGCTTCTAAAAAGGGTTTTGGGATAGTTTTCCGTTACTACCTTCACCATAAGGAGATAATCTTTAGCTTTTTTGTCATGAAAAAGTTAAGACTCTAAAGATTGTTGAGATAGTGTTCCAGTTGGTGATCGAAATTTGAAAAACCGTCGTAAAAGAGAGTGACGATAGGAACCGAGTATTCCTTTGAGATTTGATTGAGGATTACGCTGCTAATAGTGCCTGGCATACAACTGAAGGGAGCAACATTGATTATCAGTTTTGCTCCTCCTTCAATAAAGGCAATAGTTCTGCCTATAGTCAGCAACGCTTCCCCTCTAATTGATTCCGAGAGATAAGGGACGGCTTTGTCGATCATCTCCTGGGTGGTCGGTTCCAGGCGGTCTTTCAGCATATCCTTGAAAAGACGGTAATACTTATTCTCAATTGCCGCGACTATATTATTGGATACGATATCTTTTATCACTTCGGTTAAGGGTACACTTTTCTTTTTCTTTAGCCAGGTGGTATAATGCAGCCATTCCATAAAAGGAGCAACCCAGGCTTCGGCACCATGTTCTTCGATTTTCTTGATAAGATTATCGTTAGAGAAGGGAGAACAGCGAACGTATATTTCCCCGACGATACCTACCAGAGGTTTTGTCTCACTTATATCGATATGGAGTGAAAGCAGCTCCCGGTAAAATGAGGTTAATGTCTCGGAAAGCTGATTCTGTGTCTCTATAGCCCTGATCAGGGAAGAGGTGTTTTTTTCTAAAAGCAGCTCTACTTTCTCAGGGTTACTGGCATAGGGCCGGAGCTTACAGCCCAGTTTTACGATAATATCGGTGATGACAACAGCCTTGGCAATAAGTAACCGCAATTTTCCTGAGACATCACCATAGTTGTTTTCCGAATTTGCTGAGAACACCTCAATATCTAACCCTAAACGCTCCAGTATCATCTTTTGTAAAAAGCCGTATTGCCCGAACCTGCAAGGTCCTGAGGCACAAGGCATGAAAAGAGCTGTGTTGCTGTGAGAGTCTGGGTTGTTCTCTTCATAGTAATCTAATAAAGAGCCAAAAGTTGAAGCTGCAGGAAGGCATTCTGATCCTCTCAAACAGGCTTTTCCTTTCTGATATGTCTCCCGGTTTTCCTTCTTCAGGGGAACAGCATCAAAGTTATGAGCCCGGAAAGCTGCTGCCAGAAGTCTTGTGCCGTGAGGATGCATCGGGGGGAATAGAAGCTTCTTATTCTTGTAACCGACATCTTTATTATCCCTTTGTTTTTTGAGCTCACCACTAAGAAGACTGTTTTCTTTTTCTCCGTTCTGTTTAACTGTTTTTGCTTCCTGATAACTCTTTATTCTATCCAGAAAAGCCTCTATCCTGGTCATGTATCCGGCATTACCGCTGTGTTCATCTAATTCCAGTATCAGGAAAGGTTTGTCAGACCAGATTTTTTCCAGGATGCTCAGGATAAAGGAGTCTGGTCCGCAGTTGAAATTAGTCAGGAAGAGAGGGAAAAAATTCGGAAAGCTGTTGAGTTTTTCAGCTGCACTAAAAAACTTTTGTCCGTAACTCCAGTACATGTTATTATAGACAGGATTAATCTCTTCTCTCCTTGCCGGGATCAGATCATAGGGGATCAGGGTGAAGCCATACTTAGCAGTATCTTTAATCAGAGCGAGATTCAAGGCTTCATCATATAGATTATAAGCCCGTCCCATGACAACCAACACAGGCTTGTTATCGGAAGATAGTATCTTGCTTAATTCCAGGCTCTGTTCATAAGTGTCATCAATGCTTTTCCTTTGCAAGGTTTCTGCTTTGGTAAAAGCTTCGGCGATTTCTTTCTCTGTCAGAGAGAACCGCTGAGACAGATACCGGTGAAGACGCTTAATATTCTTCTCTTTAGCTTCACTAAAGTCAATCACCGGAGTAATCAACTCGCTGCTCTCTATCTTATTGTAGTTTAAGATACTATTGATAATTGCCGGAAAAGACTGAGTTATAACACAGAAATAGGAGTTTGTTGTCTTGGAATTTTTAGTATCACGGATAATATAAGGGACAAAGATGTTCTTTTTCCTATTCTTCAGGAGATAGATAATATGACCCATGGCCAGTTTCATCGGGTAACAGATTTCATTGGGACTATACTTCAAGCCGAGACCGGTTGTTTCTCTGGAAGAAGAGGGAGAAGATTCAATGGTAAAATCGAGTTCCGACCAGAATTTATACCAGAACTGACTGTGGGAATAGAAAAAAAGGGTTTTCGGTATAGTAATTATCCGGCCCCTGTCGCTGCTTGGTTCACTTCCTGCTTTTTCCCCGGCAGAATGATATCTTACCGGATTATCCGATCCGGGGAAAGAGAAATACTTACGGTATCTATCATCGGTTTTCCGACTTTTAGTATCTTCCCCGCATTTTTGACCCCAGGAGACCACAGAATCTTCAGTTTCCAGATAAATGATCAGACAACGATTTTGACATTTATCACATTGTCGCTCCTTAAAATCTATCTTCTGGTCATCCAGATCCCATCCCTTGAAGAGAGTCTCTTTACCGGTCATTTCCCGGATAAGAAGTTCGGTCATTCCCAAAGCACCCATGATATGGCTATGACGAGAGGTTTTGATCTTTTTCCCCAGTATATTCTGAAAAGCTTCTACTAATCCCCGGTTTCTGGCTGTCGCGCCTAAAAACAGTATCGGCTCGGACACCGGTCTATTCTGTACTACTCTATGCAGATAATTACGGCAAACTGCATGGAGCAGCGAAGTTACGACTTCCTCTTTGGAGTGACCATCAACAATCAGTTTTTGGGCATCCATTTCCATAAAGACTGTACAACGGTCATTCATTTTAGGAGCAGATACTCCAGCACTGAGTGTCTCGAAATCATCCAATCCGATATTCAGTACCTGAGCCTGCTCTTCCAGAAAGGATCCAGTCCCGGCAGCACAGGCATAATTCATATTAGCATCTTTCATCCAGCCGTCATCAACAAGAATATACTTGGAATCCTGTCCCCCTATCTCGAAAATGGTTCTTACATCCTTATGTTCTCTCAATGCTCCTTTGAGATGAGCAGTGATCTCGTTTGTGATCATATCCGCTCCGGCATAAGAACCAACGATTTTTCTACCGCTGCCTGTCGTTCCCATTCCCTTGACCTGCAAGTCCAGTTGATGGATGTTTTGGTACTCCTTTATTCCTTTCAGCAATTTTTGATATGCGGCAATGGGGTTACCTGATGTTCTCCGGTAGAAGTTGAACAGTATCTCGCCGGTTTCGGAGTTTCTAACTACCCCCTTGGTACTTGTCGAACCTATGTCAATACCCAAGAAAACAGGTATGGTTTGATTGTCAGATATCACATCAATACTGATTTCATTGCCATAACGGTCAATGTATCTGTGCTTCAGATGTTCCTTGTTTTCGGAAGGTCTAAAGGTAAGTCTTTTTTCAAACGCCTGAGATGTCTTTACCGGTTTGTTCGAAGAATAACTATGCAGGTTCTCCTCGGAATGAATGAAATGGTATCCCGAAAGAGCGACAAAACTCTCTGGCTTTTCGGGAATAATTAGCTTGTTCTCGGGTATCAGTCTGGAGAAATAATGATAAAAAAGGGGATTCTTTACCAGCCCCCCGATCAAGAGGATTTTCCCTTCGATAGCAGTTCCCCGGAGAAGAGTGGTATAACACGACTCAGCCATTCCTTTGGTTAAACCGTTCCAGAGTTCTTCGACCGAATATCCTTCCTGTTGCCGGTGAATTAGGTCGCTTTTGGCAAAAACAGCACATCTACTGGCAATCGAAGGTATCCTTCGGGTCGGTTTGATTTTTTCGAGATCACGGAAGGATAATTCCATCCTTATCATTTGTTGATCAAGGAAAGAGCCGGTACCGGAGGCACAGAGAGAGTTAGTCTGAAAGCGGTGAAATCTTCCTTTCCGGATTTCCAGGAGTGATAAGGAGGCAGCCCCAATATCAATAACATACTGGATATCATCGGCAAGCCGGCTGGTGTAATGAATGACCGGAATGGTCCAATCGAGAGGTTTGATGGAACTGTTGTTGAGGAGGATGTAGCGGTACTTCCCTGTTACAGTTCCCACTATCTGAGAACGATCTGACGGTAATTGATTTTCTTCGATTTCCCGGATGATCTTTAAGGGATCAGAAAAGTGTTCTTTTATTATTATCTCTTGTGGTTCAATATCATTGCCTATTACTGCTTTAAGAGATTTTGTTCCTATATCATAACTAATTTTGATCATTTTTTCCCTAGAAATTTTATCATCTGAAACTGGGGTTGTTTACTCATCAATACCTGTCTGTTTATAAAAAGAATTCGGGTTGATTTTGTTTCTCGACTACAGGTTCAATCAGGCTTTGATGGTTGACAGCACTATTATTAACCTCTTTGGAAACAGGCTGTATAAGTGTTTTGTTTACGGGATAGGGTTTAAGCATTTCCAGTAAAGCACTTTGGTCAGTAGAAAAAAGCCAGTCCCTGAACGATGAAGGATTAATTATCACCGGCATTCGGTGATGGATCGGCAAAAGTTGACCATTGGCTTTTGTAGTAATAATGGCAAATGCTTTCTCATTTTCCGGAAAATCTGCTTGAGGGTCATTCCAAATTCCGGCAAAGAAAAACAGAGGTTCATCTTTGACGGTTATATAGTAAGGCTGGCGATCTGCTTTTCTCCATTCATAAAAACCGTTTGCCGGAATGAGACATCTCCTTTTGTCAAACGACCCTTTAAAAGTGGGTTTTTCGGTAATTGTCTCCGACTTGGCATTAATGATAGTGAAGGGTTGTTTCCCGCTACTGGAGTGATAGACAAAATCGGGCATATAGCCCCATTTCCGGTATGAAAGCTCTATTTTGTTATTATTATTCAGCAACACAGGTATTGAAATACTCGGAGCGATATTGTAATGGGGCGACCATTCAACGTTACTCTCTATCAGATCTGCGTATTTCATTATTACATCTATCTTGGAAAAAAGGGCAAAACGTCCGCACATAGTAGATCACTCCTAAGCTTTTACTTTAAGCAATTCACCCCAGCAGGTTGTATAGCGGGGAGACAGCATTTCTCTTCTCATTTGCCACCCCTGTTTGATCCCGGCGCCGGCAAATGAGATAGCCTCCTGCCCCCATTTGCGGTTAATTCTGTCCATACAGTGCATGATCTGAGAACGGCGGTCCTGGGGATAAGAGGTTTCGAAGAGATCGAGAGGAGCTTCTTCTTCAGGAATGATATCCGTTAACATCACACCGACTTTTTTATATCTGTACCCCTCACGATAAATCTCATCTAAAATCCTGCCTGCTGTTTTCATAAAATCAGGGGGATAAGCTGAATATCCGGAGAGCTTTAGTTCCCGGTAATTAGCATATTGAGGCTCATTTTTAAAGGGATTAGTTGTTAAATAGACCAATATTCTACGGGCGAGTGAGCCCTGTTGTCGTAATTTAGCAACAGCGTTCAGGCAATATGAAGATGCTGCTTCCCGGATCTCTTCTCTCGACTCCACTATTTTGCCAAAAGACTTGGAGGAAACAATTCCTTTCTTCGGTTCGCTAACCTGTTCCAAAGAGAGACAGGATTTACCTCTTAACTCCTCTACTGTTCTGAGCCCGACAACTGTCATTTTATCTCTTATCCAGTCATCCGGTTTGAGGGTCAAGTCCCAGGCGGTAAAAATACCCTCTCTTTTCAGCATCTTGGCATAACGATAACCTATACCCCAGATATCGGCCACGGGAGTATGCTGCAGAATATGGTTCCGTAATTTTTCATCTATGATTGTAAAAACACCATCTTTATCTTTTCCTGGAACCACGTACCTTCTGTCATTTTTTTTGGCTATTTTATTGGCAACCTTACATAAGGTTTTGGTCGGTGCTATCCCTACAGAAATGGGGATACCGGTACATTGACGAATAGTGTTTCTGATTTTTTCTCCAAAACTGTCGGTATCTGTGATATTAAGACCCGCTAAGGAAAGAAAAGCTTCGTCTATGGAATAGACTTCGATCTCCGGGCTGAAATGAGAGAGCAGAGACATAACCCGGAAGGACATATCTCCATAGAGGGCGTAGTTAGAAGAGAAAATTGTTACCTTATGTCTCTTCAATAGATGTTTAATCTTGAAATAGGGGACACCTCTTTCTACCCCAAGAGCTTTCAGTTCAGGTGATAGAGCTACAATACAACCATCATTATTAGAAAGAATCCCAACGGGAAATCCTTCTAACTCCGGTCGAAAAGCTCTCTCACAAGAGACATAGAAATGATTGCAATCTATCAGAGCAAATAGCTCCTGATCATTCTTGCCTTGTAACACTTATCTCATCCTGCCATATTCCAATTCTGTTAAACTAACCTCATTGCTCAACTGCCGGCTTCCGGATTTTTTACAGTTAGCCTTTCTGGCACCAACCCAGTAGCGGCTGCCGGCAAAATTTCTTCAAAAATTCTCTTGGGACCAATCTATCCGGACGATATTGTTGATACAAAGTCAAACTTTATGGATAACATAAGTCACCACACCCCAGATAGTCATATCCATCCACTCTTCGACCTGCAATGAAGGATAGTCCCTGTTTTCAGGTACCAGGAGATATTTCCCTTTTATAATCTTCAATCTCTTAACAGTAAGCTCTCCGTCAATAAAGGCGATAACTATCTTGTTATGGGAGGCTTCCAAAGAACGGTCAACGATCAGAATATCATCTTGATGGATCCCGGCATCAATCATAGAGTTACCTTCCACCCGGACAAAATATGTCGAAGCGGGATGAGAGATCAAATATTCATTCAGATCGAGCGAATCTTCAATATAATCCTGAGCCGGAGACGGGAAACCGGCTGGGATCTTCATTCCGATCAGAGGGCGCAGAATTTTTTTGGCGGGGTCAAACCGGTAAACTGTCTTGATACTGTTATCTGTTTTTAACCTGCAATCATCTTTACTCATCTATGTTTTACTCCCTGTTCATTTCTAATTCAAAGAGAAGAAATTAACTGCAATTTAGTCAAGCAGTCTTTTCAACTTCTAACCCTGGTAACTTCTTACTTTGTTATTGAATCGAGTCATATTATTGTTTATCATCGCGAGTGTTTCCGCAGGCAATCTAATATCTAAGAGCGATTCTGAGCCGAAATCCTTTAGTTACCACCCTAACTGTTAAAGAAAGAAGCAGTTTAAAAGGCTATAGAGAAAGGGTATGAGTGAAATATACCACATCAAAAACGCAAGCAGAAAAACTTTGGCATATATTTTGCTTCTTTTTTACTATTGCAGACTTTTTATCAAGGTAAGATATTTATCCTGAAAGCAGCATTATTTAAAAAATAATGAATTGGCTTTTTTACGGGATTAAGAGGATTGACTGCCGGGAGGAACAGATGTTTATCTGTACTCTGTCCAGGTACCATATTACAAAAAACGGGAGGAGTGTTATGAAAAGGTTATTTTTAATCCTAACAGTTTTGACGATTTGCGCAGGAATAAGTCTGAATTCCCAAACAGCAATTCCACCATCGGAAGGAGACGGCACAGAGAGTAATCCTTATCAGATTGCATCTTTGGCTAATCTTTACTGGATAAGTGAAGATATTGGTAACTGGGATAAGTCCTTTATCCAGACAGTCGATATTAATGCTTCGGAAACGATCGATTGGTTTGACGGGAACGGATGGAAACCTATTGGAGTGCCGTTTTATGACGAGATACCATATTCGGGACCACCCTTCACAGGAAGTTATGACGGACAGGATTTTGTTATCGACAGTCTCTTTATTTCCCGAAGTGGTGACGGAATTGGACTTTTCGGTGCGACCGAGGGGTCTGTTATTCAGAATGTCGGTTTGACTAATGTTTTTTTTGACGGCTATTTATGGAATACAGGAGGAATAGTCGGTGTCCATGCTTCCAATTCATTGATGAATAATTGTTATGTAACGGGTCAGATTACAGGAAAGAGCATAATTGGAGGCATTATCGGGCATAATAGTGATTCAACTGTCAACAGTTGCTACAGTGAAGTCGAGGTTATCGGAGAAAGTGATCTCGGCGGCTTGATTGGACATAATGAGTTAGCTTCTGTAGTCCAAAGCTATAGCGAGAGTCTTGTCCGGGGATCTATGGGAATTGGAGGTTTAGTTGGGAGGAGCACTTTCTCTTCGATTATCGATAGCTACAGCACTTCCAACGTTGAAGTTCAGGGTTATGGAAGTAGTATCGGGGGATTAATAGGTTACAACGATGCTTCAATTGTAAACAATAGTTACTATGATTATGAAGCTGTTCTTTTGAATGGTGAACATGTCATAACAATAGGAGCTCTGGATAACGAGACTTTTACAGCCTGGCTCGGCAATAATCTGTCTCTGGATATCGCTGATTATTTCAGCTTTGATGGAGAAGACTACCTGATTGGTTCCGAACAGGATTTCTGGAAGTTGCTGTTATTTGGTCAGTTTCCTGCCAATAGTTTCAAACTGACCTCCAATCTCGATCTATCAGGCAGAGACAATATATTTATCCCTTATTTTACCGGCATTTTCTTGGGGAATGGACATACCATAATCAATTTTAATGCGGATTTTTCGGAGACTAACTACTCCTCTATCGGTTTATTTGGTTCTACTTATGAAGCCGAGGTCAGAAATTTAAACCTGACCGGTTTTTCCGTTAAGGGGAAGGGTGATATCGGAGGTTTAACAGGAAGCAGCTATGACTCGAGTTTTCATAATATTCAGCTGTCTGGTATTGTTGAAGGTTCCTTTAATGCCGGAGGTTTAGCAGGAAGCGGAAAGCTGATTCATATTAAAGACTGTGAAAGCAACGTAAGTATATCGGGAATCGGCAAAGCAGGGGGTTTAGCAGGAGTTACTTACTTCAGTGAAATCGAAAACAGTTATAGCATTGGTAGTGTTTCGGGTAGTAACTGGATAGGTGGCTTAGCGGGAATGATTGATGGTCAAACTATTGTTCATAACTGTATTAGTAAAGGTGTAGTGCAAGGATCGAGTGCTGTAGGAGGGTTAATTGGTGAATCCGGGTTATCTTCAGTAGTGAGAAGCTTCAGCGAAGGAAATGTAGAGGGGGATGATACTGTCGGAGGTTTAATTGGTTATCTTTCTGAGAGTTATGTCTCTGATAGCTATAGTACAGGAGATGTTGATGCCACATCATACGCAGGAGGTTTAGTTGGTTTCGTTTTCTATTCGGATATTGCAAACTGCTACAGTCTGGGCAATGTCACCGGAGATTCTGCATCTGGTGGTTTAATAGGTTATAATTATGATTTCTTAGACTCAGTAATCAGTAACAGTTATTGGAATACCGAGACTTCAGCTCAGTCATATTCTGAAGGGGGTGAGGGAAGGACAACAGAAGAGATGACCTATCCCTATGCAGCGAACACTTATGCCGGCTGGAATTTTTCCGAAATATGGCAGGCTGACCCGGGTTATGATTGCAATTCCGGTTATCCGTTTCTTACAGAGATGCCCCTTTCAACAGAGGAAGAGGAAGAAGGGAATATTGTGGACGTAACCAAGACAGCAGTTTATCTCTATCCCAACCCCTTCAATCCGGAAACGACAATATTTCTGGCTTTAGCTGAAAAAGATATTAACAGACCTGTCACGGTTACGGTTTACAACATAAAGGGTCAGAGAGTAGCGGTTATTTTAGAAGACGAGATTGTCAGAGAAAACGAGCTTAAACTTGCCTGGAGAGGAAGTAATGATCAGGGTAAAGAGCTTTCTTCCGGTATTTATTTCGTTAGAATAGAAACTAACAGCAATACTATCAGCCGTAAAATTACTCTGCTCAAGTAAGAGTACGGCGAATTTCAGAGGGCTTTCTTTTTGCACGGAAGGGATGCGAGACAATTCGCATCCCCTTTTTACAGGGTTGACATAATAACAGGATTGATTATATTATCCGTAAAAAGGAATAATGATGAAAAAGTCACCAAAGCAAGTCAGTCTGGAAAAGCAGATAATGACTCATGTAGAAGGGAAAACAGCTCAGGCTGCGGAACTTCTCTTTAACGACAGGGAAGTCCAGGCTTTGCAGGATTACGCAAATAATGTATCAATAAAACGGCTCGGTTTTAACGATCATGGTCCGGTACACATGCGTAAAGCAGCCTTGAATGCTACGACCATGCTAGATTTATTAACCAAAGCGAAAATAAAGCTCAATTTGGAAAAAGAGGGGCTTGGGACTGCCGAAGACAGTAAAGTTGCCGTTTTGATTGCTTCTTTACTGCATGATATTGGGATGACCGTTTCCCGGGATAATCATGAGTTTATCAGTATCACTCTGGCGATCCCGATAATTGAACGGACTTTGGAACGGATTTACAAGAATGACATATCAAAAAGAGTTATTCTCCGCTCCATTATTATTGAAGGGATTTTCGGTCATATGGCGACCCAGACGATAAACACTTTAGAAGCAGGATTGGTTCTTATTGGAGACGGTTGTGATATGGAAAACGGCAGAGCACGAATACCACAGCTTCTGTCTAACAAGCCCAAAGTGGGAGATATCCATAAATACTCATCGATCGCTATTCAAAAGGTAGCTTTTTCCGAAGGGGAACAAAAACCGATCAAAATAGAGATTGAAATGAGCCAATCGGTAGGTTTCTTTCAGGTGGAAGAGGTACTTTTTCCGAAGATATTATCGAGTCCCGTTAAGCGATATATTGAACTATATGCCGGGATAAAGGGGAAGGATCTCTTACGATATCTATAGGCTGCAAATTATTTGTATGATAAGGCTTTTCGTTTTTTGAGTAAGAAGATAAGAGAACTTACTCTGCAGTTTGATAGAATTTGTGAGATTGTTCTTGATAATCAGGTAAAAATAGATATCATCGCCGTTTAACGGACGGCTTTCCCACATACCAGCCAAGCTCTGTTCATAAACATAATGACTTACAGCTGAACGGTAAACGCTGATCCGGCAGCTTATCCGGGTATTCTTCTGCTGCCAGCTAATGTTTTCAAAGAAGAGGATACCTTTTTGGAAGTCATTGATTTCCGGTATTCTTCTTGATAGGTATTCAAGGCAGGTAGTTATACTAAGGTTGGGAGTAACCTTATGAAGCCAATCCCAGGCAACTGCGGTTTTGTTTTCATCCCTGATCTTCCCGGTATCGTCAAAAACTCTATACCGGGCATAATCCCTATTATGCAACTTCCAGCGGAAAGTGTCTTTAGAAGTTCGATATATAACCTGTAAGTATTGCTCAGTCCGTGTTATCGGCATTTTTTCAAAATACCGGGTATCGGGATGTCTCCAGATGTCAAAATAGACGTTGATTGTCCAGCCGGGATAAGGGACTATTCTCAAACCGTAATATACACCTCTTTCATTATCAAAATTTGCCTGCGAAGAAAAGGGATTACCGTGCCAATGAGGAAAATACCTGTCATATTGACGGTACAGCAGCAACTGCCGAAAAGGACTCTTTCCCCATCTGAGAGCAGCAACTATTCCCGTTCTGCCTCCGAGACGGGCATATTCACCCAAAAGATCAATCTCACCGGCTTTGAAGTTGATAAAGAACCCCTTTGAATTGTAGTTATTGCTTAATTCTTGCTCAAGGAAAACTCGGTCGAATTTATGCCTAGAATAGTATAAACCTCCTGAACCAGCTCTGTTTTTTACTTTCACTGCCAAACCACTGATTTTTTCCCCTACACTGTTTCTGAATTCACTCTTATCTGTGCCATAGGGATAGAAGGTTGATATTTTCTCATCTTTGATAGAAGCATCAAGTTCTGTCTCTGAATAAAAGGGGATAAATTCCAAGGGGGGTATTACTATATGGGCAGCGAAACCCTCCATGGACCATAGTTTATACGGGTTTGTATGACTACGGAGAGGGGTGTAATTTTTTACCGGATGAGTGGTAGCAGCAGAACTCTTGGAAAAACCGGATTTGGAAGCGAAGGCAATACCCTGTCCCAAAGAGAGCCGGTATTTTCCAATGACAACTTGCTGAACCTTTTTTTCCGTCTGGTGATTAAAATAGTAAGAATGATTCCGGGCAAGCGCCCTACTCCCATAATTACTAAGAGTTACAAAACCAAGAACCGTATCCTGATTCCGAACTTCAGTTTTTTGATAATATCGGGCAGAAGTCTCTCCGGAATAAGAGCGGATATAGCTCCGCTGACTCTGATACAATGAAAGGGGTAAACTGACTTTTCGGGGAGTTTTAATTGAAGAGATGGTTGTCATCTCTTCAGAGAGTTCAAAGGAAATGTAGGGGAGAATACTCTTGATCTTCTCATCTGAAAAACCTATGCTCTGTAAATCCTCAAGGTTTCTAATAGGTTTGCTATTGCGACTGCTTATAATAGACCGGATATCTTCATCTGATATTCCGGGAATGAGTCTGAGTTCGTAGCTTTCTGCAGTATTGATTCTTATGGTGTTTCCGGTTTCCTCCGGTCTTTCCAATCCTATTTCTTCGTGCCAGTTTTCTTCATCAATAATCAGGTCAGCAGGGGCATCAGCTCTCAGAAGTGAATAAAATGAACAGAACTGAAGAAGAATAAGAACAGCAAATCGGACAGAAAAGGGAGTAGTTTGGTTACAAGCCATCTTACTCTATTCAGAAACGACTTTGTCAAAGCTATATGTCAGTGAGATAAAATGAGTAGGAGCAAGATATCTGTGGGTTAAGAAACTATAGGTCACCTGCAGTGGAGCTGGAAGCAGAATAATCCCCGCACCGATCCTATCCGGCTCATACTGGTAACCGGCTAAAAGAGCCAGTTGAGGATAAAGGCGATGAAAAGCACCGAATTTCAGAGTAAAGTCATAACCCTTTTCTTTTTCGATCCCCACAGAAAGAGAGCTGTTTCGGGATAAAGAGTGATTAACCTCCCAATGAACTACGATTGGGAGAAATTGTCCTTGAAACCTTGTTTGTGAAACATTTCTAAGGGAAAATCCAAGGGTAAATGAGTCATAATAGACGATAAAACCGCTATCCAGAGCAAAAGCCCGGGCAGTGTCGAAATTTCTGATCTGAGTTTGCAGCATTCTAAAGGAAATACCAAAGGCGTATAATTCTCTTCTGAGATTGAACGAGAGATTTGATACCGTTTCCTGATAGAGCGGATGTGCAAGATGACTCCCTCCAAGATAGAATCCCCACTGACCGGAAAGGGTGGAAAGGTGCAGAGTATAATAGGGAAGATCAGCAAGATTATAGAGATATGACCCTCCCGCTTCAGCACCAGGATATATAAATGCCGGATTGATATTAGTTCCGGAGGGATTTTCCGACAGAAAAATCAAACCGCTGACAGCGTTATGTGAGGCGGAAACCGGTATGGTTAGATCTGCTGCAGCAACAGCAGTAATAGATATTATAATCCCCCATATAATGAATGCCCTCTCCATAGGAGGATTAAAAAAGCAATATTATTTCAGAGTCAAGAAGTTTTTTTCTGTTAATAAATAAACCGTTTCCGGGGAAGTGAGAGAGAGGAGAGACTAAAAGGTAATCTTAACCATTACCGGTAAAAAAGAAAAAGGGAAATTCGTCTTAGAAAGGTAATATCAGACGAGACAGTCTTTTGTCTCCGGGTCGAAGAAATGCCCTTTAGACATATCAAAAGTGATCTTGATCGTACTTCCCATTTTAGGCATCTTTTTGGGGTTAAAACGAGCCGTGATCTTATGGTTTTCCGTGCTCAAGAAAACCAGATGCTCGTTACCCATTGGTTCAACAATATCACAGACAGCTTCCAGATCCTGAGGGAATTCAGCCATACTGTTAAAATCCTTGTCATAGACATCCTCAGGTCTGATTCCAAAGATAATCTTTTTTCCGGCGTAATCTTTCAGCTTAGCTGCATGTTCTTTGAACAGAGCAACCTTGAAGTTATCGAAACTGAAGGAAAGATTATCGTTATCCTTTTCCAGTTTTCCGGTAAACTGATTGATAGCAGGACTTCCAATAAATCCTGCAACAAAGAGGTTTGTAGGATTGTTATATACCTCCAGAGCTTCGTCACACTGTTGAACTAAACCCTCTTTTATCACGACAATTTTATCAGCCATTGACATTGCCTCCACCTGATCATGGGTAACATAGATCATTGTGGTTTCAAGTTTCTTATGGAGTTTAATAATCTCTGCTCTCATTTGAACCCGTAGTTTAGCATCAAGATTGGATAACGGCTCATCGAAAAGGAAAACCTGAGGTTTACGGACAATTGCTCGCCCTAAAGCAACCCTCTGTCTCTGTCCCCCTGAGAGCTCTTTGGGTTTCCGGTTCAGAAGGTGATCTATCTCCAATAGGGCAGCAGCTTCTTTGACCTCTTTGTCAATTATCTCTTTTTTGGTCTTTCTTAGTTTGAGAGCAAAAGCCATATTATTATAGACTGTCATATGAGGATATAGGGCATAATTTTGAAAAACCATTGCTATATCGCGGTTCTTGGGCAGAACATTATTGATCAACCGGTCTCCGATATAGATATCACCCGAGGTAATGGTTTCCAAGCCGGCAATCATTCTGAGAGCAGTTGTCTTTCCGCAACCGGAGGGACCGACAAGGATAGCAAATTCCTTATCTTTGATTTCGATGTTCATATCTATTACTGCTTTGACTCCGTTATCATAAACCTTATTAACATTGTTGAGTGTCACTTTTGCCATTTACTCTAACCTCTTTTCTTATTTGATGGAATATTTTGTTTGCAAACTCCACTGTCAAGAAATAACTCCTTCACTCTGGATACTTCCTTCTGAGACTGTTTGGTTTTCCCTTTTCGATCCCCTGTTACATCCTTAGTAAACCATTAGGAAATACTACAGTCGGACCAGGTAGGATTATAGACTTTCCTAATGGTATCCTAATGTTACGAGAGAGAAGATCTACCGGAAAAGACCGCCTTTATATTCCAGAGGGGAGAAAGATGAGATTATAAACAACAATTTTGAACTAAACTGACAGTAGAACGAAAGAAAGAACGATCATCTTTTTAACACACAGAGCGAGATAGAAGTCGATGACAGCTTAATTCGCTTATGATGAGTCTCTCCTTCTCTTTCCGGTAGTTATCAAGCTTGTTTCCCGATGGCAAAAAAGGTAAGAACTATTACCATTCATTTTCTTTTTTTCGATGATGCTTACCCCAGCCGGATTGAAATCGCTTTTGATAACTCTCCAATAAGGACTCAAAAAAGCATAGACAATTATGGTGAATATTCTTGCCTGATGACTGATGATCAGAATGTCATCATCGGTTTTTTTGACTAATTTTATGATCTTTCTTGCTTGCAGGAGATAATGAAAAATCCGAAAGGTCACGATCGATTTGGCTACACAAAGGTAAATCCAGTATTTTAGTTTTATCATACCGGGTAAACGGGGAGGAGATATATATATCTCTGCTAATTGAGGTACAGCCTTTGACTTGATAGGCACATCAGAACTCTTCATAAAGGCAGTTGCTGTCTGTTTTGTTCTTTTTAAAGGGCTGTAAAAGATATTGGAGTAAAGGTTTTTTAAAGACTCTCCCAATACTGCTATCTCTTTTTGACCCAATGAAGTCAGGCTTGAGCTGTTCCATTTTTCCAGAATTTGTAGAAAATCTTTATGATTGACCTTCTTTTGCAGGTCTTCCAAAAGATGGGAAGCAGTTCCATGTCTTACTATATAAACTCTCATAGCGATAATCAACTGAATTATTCTGATTTACCGATAACTATCCTGACCGGGAACAACTCGATATAAGCGGAACCCCGTTCAGTCAGTTTTATCTGCTGTTCTTTCAGGTTTGCTGCCAGGATATCCGACAACCTATGCTTTTTGATAAGAGTGATAGGGAGCAGAAAGTTTGCCAGCTCTAAATTGCTGTATTCTGTATCCAGATTGAAGTCTTTGAGAATCCCAATGATCTGACCGGAATGAACTGAGTTGAACAACATAGCGTTCTCCTGCTAAAAGGTCTCTTTTTTAAACTTCGCATAACTGTATTTGATGAGAAAGGGGGATATCAAGGAAGTTACGATGACCATCATTACAGTTGCAGAAAGGACATCGGTAGAGATCAAGTTTCTCCTTACTCCCATTGAGGCAATAATCAAAGCTATCTCTCCCCGGGGAACTACTCCGGATCCAATACGGACAGCACGGATCGTGTCGAATTTAACAATTTTAGCACCAATAGCACTGCCGAAGAACTTACTGATAACTGCTAAAAGAAGAAACAATGTAAGATACAAGGGCTTAATACTAAAATCTCTTAACTGGATGGTCAAGCCTATGCCAACAAAGAAAAAATGGATAAAGAAAGACTTTCCTAACTGAGAAATTCCGTTATTAACCAGAGTTCTGAATTCTGTCTGATTTATAAACAGTCCGGCAAGATATGCTCCTGTTATTGCCGCTAAACCTGAAATTTCAGCAAACCAGGAATAGAAAAAGATAATTGCTATACTGAGCGATAAAATCGAGCCGTCAAGTTTCAGTTTTTTGCTGTTGGAGTAGATTATGGGTATTAGATAGACACCTATGATGAAAGCAAATATCGAATAGAGGGAGATTTTTAGGAGAATTTGGAACAACTGGCTTTGATGGAAAGCATCATAAGAGGTTTGTTCGATGGAGATACCGAAAATCAGGGAGATGACTAATATACCCAGGATATGATCTATGATAGCACTGTTTATAATGCAACGTCCCTCGATACTGTTCAGTTTATCGATATCCATAAGGGTTATGACTGAGATACTTATACTGGTCGCAGTAAAAATAACTCCAATTAAAAGGCTCGGGAACAAGCCGTAATTAAAGAAATATGAGAGCAGAAATCCACTGGCAAAGGGGAGAATAAAACCTCCCAAGGCAGGCGAGAGAGCTTTTTTTGATTCTTCACGGATCTTTTTAATATTCGTTTGGATACCAGCTTCAAAGATCAAGAAAAGAATTCCAATCTGGGCAATCCATTCAATAGTTCCTTTCTTTTCTGCAAAATTCAACAGAGTAGGTCCGAGAATTATTCCCAGGAAGATAAGAGCAATAACCGGAGGAAATCTCAGTTTAATTGAGACAGCGCGGACAATAATAGCCAGAATGAGAATGATAGCGATCTGGAGAACTAAATCCATAGCATGGTTCATAGTACCTAAAACCTGTTTTTATTGAGATCTAACATCATTAGTGGTAAAAACGATTGTATTTTCAGGATTATCAATAAGTATAGAGATCTCAAGAAATCGGAGATTTCCGGTACCTTTCTTGTGCGGGACTTCTAAAAGGTGGAAAACAGTTACGTGTCTGACGATATTGACTCTCAAAACCATAATCAGCTGAATTCGTCTATATTACCAATAACTATCTTAGTTGGAAACAACTGGATATAACCGGTACCAGGTTCAGTCAGATCTATCTGCTGTTCTTTCAGAATTGCAGCCAGATGACGTGGAATTTGCTTATCCGTTATTGTAGAGATAACCAGTGAAGATTCTATACTTTTTTTATGACTGTGGATACTAAGTCCGGCAAAGACGGGGATAAGATAGGCTATTCTGCGAGCCAGGGAAGTAGAACTAACAACAGCAGCATTATGAATACCGACTTCCAGCATTGCTGAAAGGAGATCCGGTAACTTGTGCTTTTTAAAAAGGGTGATCAGCATCAGAAAATGCTCCGGCTGCATATTATTGTCTTCTGTATCCTGATCGAACTCTTTGATAATCTCAATGATCTGATCGGGATGAACTGAGTTGAGCAGTTTTTCGCTCAGCACCGGATTCTTGAGGAGCCGGGCAGATTTGGCAAGCAAACGAAGATATATCTTGTTATGTTGATTGGCACAACCGAATAAAAAGATAATCTTGACTGCGCCTAATCTTGGATTTCCGTAATCTATTCCTTCCTTACAGATCACGATCATCAAGAACAGGTTTTCGACATATTCGCATCCGGCATGGGGGATGGCAATATTGGGTAAAATCTCAGTATTCCCTGCCTGTTCTCTCTGGAGTAAAGATCTATAAAAATAACGCTGGCTTTCTATGTAGCCCTTCTTTGCCAAATGTCTGGTCATCTCTTTGAAGAGTTCTTTTTTGTTTCTTGCTTTGGGATTGATAATTATCAAATCCTGATTAATGAATCTTTCCAGCATATCATGCTCCTTGCTGCAATTTCTCCCATCTAAAAGGTTTCTTTTCTGAATTTAGTGTAGCTGTATCTAATCAGGAAAGGTGCTGCCAGAGACGAGATAATTACCATTAATACTGTTGCTGAGAGAACGTCCACTGAGACCAGATCTCTACTTATTCCCATTGAAGCCATGATCAGAGCGACCTCTCCTCTGGGTATCATTCCAAAACCGATACGGGAAGAACGAGTCGTATCGAATTTGGCTAATCTTGCTCCGAAGGCACTACCAAAGAATTTGCTAATAATGGCTAAAATAACAAAAAGAATCAAAAAAAGCGGTTTTATGCTCAGTTCCTTTAAATGTAGAGTCAGCCCGATGCCGATGAAGAAAAAATCAATAAAGAGAGTTTTCCCTACTTGGGAGATACCGGTATTGACAAGATGACGGTATTCAGTCTGTCCAATAAACAATCCGGCGAGATAAGCACCGGTAATAGCAGCCAGCCCGGACATTTCGGCAAACCAGGAATAGAAAAAGATAACTACTACACTGACGGAGAGCATTGACCCTTCAATATTGAGTTTTCTGCTGTTGATAAAGATCGAAGGTATTAGATACAATCCAACTACAAAGGCGACAATAAAATAGAAGATAATTCTGATAATGGTTAAAAACATTTCGCTCTGATAGATGGTTGCAGAGGAGGACTTTTCAATAGAAAGCCCAAAAATGAACGATATGAGCAAAATGCCAAGTACATCGTCAATGATCGCACTATTGACAATGCAGCGACCTTCTATACTTGTCAACTTGTCAATATCCATCAGGGTAATAACAGATATACTGATACTCGTTGCTGTAAAAACCGCACCGATAAAAAGACTGCTGACCAGGCTGAAGTGAAAGAAGTATGATAAGAGAAAACCGCTTAAGAAGGGGAATATTACACCACCCAAGGAGGGGAGAACAGCCTTTTTGGATTCTTCTTTAAGTTTTTTAAGATTAGTCTGAATTCCAGCCTCAAAGATCAGGAATAAGACTCCAATCTGGGCAATCCATTCGATGGTTCCCTCTTTCTGAGCAAAGTTAAGAAGACTCGGACCAAGAACTATTCCCAGAAAGATCAAGGCGATGACAGGAGGGAATTTAAGTTTGATGGAAAAAGCCCTGAGAATATTAGCCAGGAGGAGAATAATGGCAATTTGTACTACTAAATTCATTACATGATTCATCTTAATGATTCTCCTGGTTTGCTATAACAGTCTGAGTAAAATCATCATAATTCTATCTCTTCATCAGGATTACCGATAAGCATTGAGGTCTCGATCAATTGGATATATCCGGTACCCTTCTTATGGAAGTCAATATTATTCTCTTTCAACAAATCCGATAAACGGTAAGCTATTGACTGGTCATTGATCAGGCACATGACTATTTCCGATTCTTTATGTTTTTTCTTGTCAGCGTAGTATGTGCCGGAAAAGACCGGGATATCTAAGGTAATCCGATTACTCAGCGATATCGAATCTAAAACAGAAGCATTGGTAATTCCCAATTCCACGAGGTAGGTCAGCAGATCATCCAGTCTGTGAGCATCATGGAGAGTGATCAACATCAGGTAGTGAGTTTTACTCTCTGTCACTTCAGCATCCGGCTTATCGTAATGATCAATAAGCTGGAGTACCTGTCCGGCTTCATTGCACAGCAGAAGTTTCTCCTGAAACTCTTCGTTTTTCAATAGTCTGGCTGATTTCGCCAAAAGCTGTAAGTATTCCTTATTGAATTTATCAGTAGTACCAAAGAAAAAGATAATTTTAGCTTTTCCCATCTCCGGATTACCAAAATCAATACCATCTTTTATCAGTACAATACTGAGAAAGAGTTTTTGTACTGAGTCACTGCGGGAGTGAGGAAGCGCAACTCCGGGCATCAATTCGGTATTAGAAACCTCCTCCCGGTCTTTAAGTGCTTTGAGGAAGCTATTTTTATGGAGTATGTAATCGAGGTTATAAAGATGATTGACCATTTTCTCGAATAGTTCATCTTTATCCTTAACCTGAGGCTCAATAATTATTAAATCCTTATTGGTATAATGTGATAGCATAATTACTCCATTCCATCCAGTATCATTTTGCTGACACAGATGCTTTGTTTAGATTTTTAGCGTCAATCATCTCATTCTCACTTAATATTACTTTGTTCATCTAACCGGAAGAGCTTCTCAAAGCCCTTTGCTTGTAGATATGTTCCCGGTAGGTCTTAGAAAAGATATGTCTTCCTTGACTGTCGGCAAAGAAATAAAGAAAATCAGATTCAGCAGGTTCCAGAACTGCTTTTATCGCAGGGAGGGAGGGGCTGCAGATCGGGGCAGGGGGTAATCCTGAATAGCGGTAAGTATTGTAAGGCGAATCGATTTCCAGATCCCGGTAATAGATCCTTCTTCTGCGAATCCCTTCTTTGGTTAGTATGTAAGCAACAGTAGGATCAGCCTGTAACCGCATTCCAATATTCAGGCGGTTCAAAAAAACACTTGATATCAATGGTTTTTCATCAATAAAGCGTGCCTCTTTTTCGATTATTGAGGCCAGAATAATAGTCTCATACAAACTATAATTGAAATCCTCCGGAAAATGAAGCTCGGAAGTTCTGGTAAAAAACTCATTTACGAGGCTTCTTAATATGTACTCTTCGGTCACCTCTTCGGCAAAACGGTAGGTTTCCGGATAGAGAAAGCCCTCTAAGGTCTGTACGGGTAAATTTGTAATCTTCTGTGCAAATTCCTGGTCTCTGCTCAAGGCAAGATAGTTTTCGTATTGTCCAAAACCTTGCTTGCTGAGTGTTTGGGCTGTTTCTCTGATAGTTAATCCCTCGGGTATAGTTACTCTTTTAAGTTCAACTTTTCCTTCCAGTATCCTGTCTATGACCGATGTCGTTGATAAATTGCCGCTAAAAAGATACTTACCCCAACTCAGATCTTTTTCAATTCCTCTTAGTCTAACCAAGATAATAAAGGGCCATTTACTCCTGATAACACGATTCTGCACCAGCTTATCGGCTATACTTGCTGCTGATTCTCCCTGTTTAATCTCTACAAGGACTTCTTCAATCATTCGGGGAATAAGAATGAGATAGAGCTCATAACCGGCAATCAGAATCAAGAGGAAAAGGAGAGAAAGAGCAAATATTTTCATGATGATGATTCGCTATTCTTGCTCTACCGGGATTGTTCTGAAGAACCGGTTCTTTGTTCCTCAAGATAACTCTGCAAGATTATTGCAGCAGCGAATTGATCAATTGTATTCTTGAGCACTTTAAGCGAACTCTTCTTTTTTAAGAGCATCTTTTGAGCTTCAGCGGAGCTGTATCTTTCATCATAAGTAGCTACCGGTACGGTCAAATTCTGCTCTAAGCTGCGGATAAAGCTGAGCACTTGTTCGGTCTGTTTACTTGCTGAGCCGTCCTGATGAAGAGGGAGCCCAACAACAATATCCGAAATGTTTTCCCGGTCAATCATAGCCTGCAGTTCTATAAGTACACTACTTCTCTTTGTATTTTGTAAAGTCTTATAGGGGGCAGCAAGCATTTTCAGTTCGTCACTGATAGCGATTCCGATTCGTTTTTGACCGTAATCAATACCCATGATTCTTGACATTTCTTCTGAGAGGATTATCTTCAATTAGAAAACAGCGGTAAAAAAGACTCATAAAGAATAAAGAACAGGGTCATATATTAGACTCGTCACGCCAGATAATAATCCGCCATTCATTCATTTCGGGACGTAAGTAAAATCTGGCATAACCCTCTGCTGAGATATGAGAAGAACCGAATAATGTGATTGAGAGATTAAAAAACACCGGTATAATGACCCAATCTTCTCTTCCTTCCTGATCATCAGTGAGCCAAAAAGATTCATGCGGGATTTGCAAATTAAGATAGATGTTGTTCGGCGGGGGGTAGATCCCATCAGACGATCCTTCCTGAAACAGGTTACGATGATACTCTAATTCTTTACCGTAATCCCACCAGCTGTCTTTTATTCCGTCACCATCCATATCGATCCCGATCTCGTCGGTTTCCACTGAGATAAGTTCGAAGCGGAAAGATTGAGAAAGACAGCTCTTGAAAAGCTCAAAATCCTGCTGATTATAGGAGATTTCCAGGTTTTCAAGAACATTGCGAGGAGTAGTATTTGCTCTTATCTCATAGCTCTTGTTATTATCGATGATCTGGGGATTAAAGGGGTTTGTGCAACTGATCAGGCTCAAAAGAAGAAGGAGCAGCAATACTAACAGTATTGGACCTGATCTTTTACTGTGGAATGTACTCATATTTTAACCTGCCCCAAGTCTCGTCACTATCCTTGCGGAAATCTTCCCAGCGGGTTATCCGCCAGAAACCATCACTTTCTCTTTGCAGATACAAGGTCATGCTTCCCGAGAACAGGGAAGTACCCGATTCACGATTCACTGCTAACCGGTAATCCCGGTAAAGCAGTGCAGATTCGGATTGTATCACATCATCCTTCTCCGGAATAAGCTGCATCTCAAAATTCATCTCTTCATTGATCAGACTACGCATATCTGTTTCCATACTCTTATCCCAGGACACAGGAAGATTATAGTCCTGTACATCCTGAGAATCGAAGAAAAACAGAAAACCATTGTCAGAATCACTCAAAATACTATCGTATCTATCGATGTTCTCATTGCTGTCCCAGGCATATTTCAGATTATCAAGTGTCTGCATAGGTGTTATCGGATAGTGATTCCAATTTACCTTTCCTTCCGGATCTTCAGCATCCCGTGTTTCAAAGAGTCCGCAGGAAGTCAGGAAAAATAAGATCACACATATAGAGTACACTGATCTCTTCAGGAAAAAAGGTGAATGAAGATTACTCATCTTCTCCTTTTTCTTTCAATGCTGAGATTTCAACCTCCAATTCCTTGATCATCGACTCAATTTCCTGTATTTTATCGGATTTTTCAGCTAAGAATTCGTTCTCTTTATGTTCTGCTATATGCTCATAGATGTAACTCCCCATCTCTGTTTTCAAGTCCTTGATATCACCCTTCAGTGATCCGATCTTCAGTTTAAGTCTGGAGAGCTTTGAAAGCTCTTCAACCTTATCAAATGTTTTTGTCATTGCACTGTTGATCTCTTTGCGTACACTCTCGATAAATGCCTTTGCGTCCATAATTACCTCCTGTTAAGACAATTCTCTTCTTATTTATAAGATAAATAAACTACTTCATTGTCAAGTTTTTTCCCGGAACCGGTTATCTTTCCGTAAAGAAGAGAGTATGTTTGATTTTAGCTTTTTTATAGAAACAGCACTAATAGCAATCTCTGATTCGCTCCGTCCTGGGTTTGATAAAAAAACTATCAGCTGAGGTTTCAATGAGTAATCTTACTAAAGGGAAAAGCGGAATCTTGTTGACAGGCAAGAGAGTTTCTAACTACCTGAATGGTAATCTGTACCAGGTGATATAAGAGGTAATTATGATAAAGAAAACCATTGATTTGAAAACAGCGAGAAAGCAGGAATTCATTGATATTACCGGACAACTCAGACGATTTCTGGAAGAGAACAGAATCACTGAGGGTGTCGTTACTGTTTATGTTCCCCATACAACAGCTGGAGTAGTTATTAATGAAAGTGCTGATCCTGATGTCGTAAATGATATAGGAGACTGGTTAGATAAAGTAGTTCCTGAAAACCAGACATATCGTCATTTTGAAGGGAATTCCCCTGCTCATATCAAGAGTATTATCACCGGTAGTTCAGTCCAGATTGGAGTCGAAAATGGAAAACTGATTTTGGGAACATGGCAGGGAGTTTTCTTTTGCGAGTTTGACGGTCCCCGCTCCCGAAAGGTGTTTTTGTTCAGATGACCGGATTTATTCTGAGTATTGTTTTAGCCTTCACCATCATGCTGGTCGTTTCTCGCTGGCGTTTATGGGTAGGTGTTCTGGCGGCATGTTTTGTCTTTGGTCTGCTCAATTTTCATTGGACGGAATTTCTCAGCTTAAGTTTTCAGACAACATCCTCACTGCCCAACTGGTTATTGGTTGCCGGGGTAGGTTTAATCCCGGTTTTGGGAACAATAATGCGGGAATCTGTCCATCTTAATGAAATCCTGCTGCGCCTGAGAAAAAGAAAGAAACTCTATCTGATTGTTACACCCCTCCTCTTTGGCCTGTTACCCATTCCGGGTGGAGCTCTTTTGTCCTGTCCGCTTATGAAAGGGGTGGACAGCAAAATAACCGGAGACCATTACGTCGCCATAAATCTCTGGTTCCGCCACCTTTTGGTCATAGTCTATCCCTTGAGCAGTTCTTTGATCATAGGGGCTCAGCTTGCCGGCCTGAGTATAGTTAAAGCAGTTTTGACTATGATCCCGGTGATGCTGATCATGCTTGTTACAGGTTATATTTTTTTGCTGAAAGGGCTGAAAGATGATAAGACCTTTCCCTCTGACAACGGAAAAAAACTGACAGGCAACAAAACAGTCAGGACTATCTTGCTTTTTCTGACTGCCCCAATTCTCCACATATTACTGAGCACAACCCTCTTGCAGCATTATGAACAGTTATCCTTTTTCATTGCCATGTTCAGCAGTGTCACTCTTGCTCTGATCAGCAACAGAATAAGTTTTACCAAGTTTTTGAGATTACTGAAGCAGAGCAAAATTGAACAATTTTCTCTCTTGTTTCTTTTCCTTCTTCTCTTTCTGAATTTGGTCAGAAGCTATAATAATCTTGATACGGTTTTTCAGGGTATTCAGCCGCCGCTTTATTTTGTTGGATTCTTAGCCTTTGTTTTAACATTTATCAGCGGCAGGATCGAGATCGCTCTCTCAATCGTCTATCCCTTCATCTTTTCAGTTTATGAGATAACTACCTTCAGTCCGCTCCTTTTTATGTTTGTTTACCTGTCACTCTTCAGCGGATACCTGATCTCACCCTTACACCCTTGTATGGCCTTTAGTCTGGAGTACTTTCAAACCGGCTACTGGAGAGTTTTCAGAATTATCTTTCCCCTCCTCTTGATCCCTTTGCTGCTTGTGAGTCTCTTCTTCCTCTGGCTGCATTAGCTGCAAAACTCCTTTCTTCACTCTCCCGTCTCGATTCCTGATCCTAACAATTCTTGAGATACTCAGCTTATCTCTGCCGGTAAAAAAAGGGAAGTCAGCTCCAGAACCGAGATTCCTTTCTTAACACTACAGAGGTTGATTGCTAAAGAAATAAAGGAGACTGTTCTTAGACAAATGAATCAATAAGTAGTTTGTTAGCTTTGTTAGTCTAAAAAAGTGGGCTGCTTTACCATTGTCCCCGGATATTTTGGTTTTTACCGGCAGAGGAATGATTTTTCTTTTAATGATAGTTCCTGTCCTGCATTGAGCGAAGCGATTATGCAGGTCAGGAACAAAATCCTTTTGGGGTGGCGGGCGGGTATAGAAAAAAACAGTCTCAAATAAAGCTTGCCTTAGAATGAAAGCTTTTAAAAATGACAAAAAAATCGGGAGGTAATATGGAAAACCGAGTGTTTAATTTCAGTGCCGGTCCGGCGGTTTTACCGGAGGAAGTTTTATTGGAAATCAAGGAAGACCTTCTCAATTACAAAGGGAAAGGTATGTCGGTCATGGAAATGAGCCATCGATCCAAAGATTATCAGGCAATTTTTGCCGAGACGGTTGACGGAGTTAAAAGAGTCTGGGGCTTAGAAGAAGATTTTGAAGTGATTTTTCTGGGCGGAGGTGCAACAACCCAATTCCTGATGACTGCTCTGAATTTCTGCCCGGATGATAAGGTTGCCAATTATATCCTGACCGGAACCTGGGCTAAGAATGCTTACAAGGAAGCAAAAAAAGCCGGAAAAAAGAATCATATAGCAGCCTCTTCCGAAGATAAGAATTTCTCGTATATCCCGCAGGCATTCTCCCTTTCTGATAATCCTGCCTATCTTCACATTACGACTAACAACACAATATCAGGAACTCAGTTCAGAAACTATCCCGACTTGCCGGCAGAGGTGCCTCTTTTTGCCGATATGTCTTCCGATATAATGAGCAGACCTATCAATGTCAAAAAATTTGGAGTTATCTACGCCGGAGCCCAAAAGAATATCGGACCGGCAGGTGTTACGATGATTCTGATCAGAAAAGACCTCTTAGACAGATTACAACCTGATCTGCCGACGATGTTGAGTTACAAGACACACATCGATAAAGGCTCTATGCACAATACTCCGCCTACGTTCCCTATCTACATCGTTGGGCTGGTAATGAAATGGCTGGAAAAAATGGGTGGATTGGAAGCAATCGAGAAGATCAATGAAGAAAAAGCAGCATTTATTTATAACACCATTGACAACTCCAACGGCTACTACAAAGGAACTACAGCTAAAGAATCCCGTTCTTTGATGAATGCTACTTTCCGCTTACCAAGCGAAGAATTGGAAGCTAAATTTATCTCTGAAGCGGCTGCAAATAAGATGAGTGGGTTGAAAGGACATCGCAGCGTCGGTGGCTGCCGGGCTTCTATCTACAATGCTATGCCGATGGAAGGAGCAAAAACTCTCGCTCAGTTTATGAAAGAGTTTCAGGCAAACAATCCGGCATAAACGGAAATTATTGCGTTTAAAGCTAAAGGGGTGATCAGGATCACCCCTTTTGTTTATTAACAATAACGATAGCAGCGTTTTTCACTTTTTGATACCCCAGACAATAAGTAAACCAAAGCAATCAGTAGAAAAGAAGTGCTGTTTCTAACTCTGACAACATACTTCTCTATGAATCCCCTCCTTCTTTAGTAGTATTTCTGAGCAGTTATTATCATTAAAACCCCTGATTTGGAACAATAATTGCATGTTTTGACTATTAATAGTCAAGTAAGATAATAGAGGTAGGTTTTTATGAGTAATAACGCAGAAAGAACGGTATTCACTTCTGAAATAGCTTTTCTAATCCCTAAACTTAAAACAGGGTTATTAAATTATTTGCCAATATTCCTAATGTTAATAATTGCGGTTAATGCTTTTTCGTTAAGCTCTAATTTTCGGGTCATCTCGGCGGATGAAGATCATGCTGAACTGCTTTTCGAGCTAAGTGATTATGAGCTGATAACTAATACTATCGAGGGTGAAAAATACTACCGGATTTTTCATCCGGAAGCGGGTTATCTTCTGGAAGAAGGCTTACCCGAACTCCCTGTTTTTTCCGTTTCTGTCATTATCCCGGACAGAGGAACGGTTTCCCTGCAGAAGGAAATTATAGACCGGCAGAGGATGATCACCGATATTTCAGTTATGCCTTCTCAGGGTTATGATATGGTTATTGATGAGAGTAGGGGTTTTCTCAAAGATGATGCTTTTTATTCCAAAAATGAAGAGTATCCTCTCTACCTTACCCGGATGAGTGAGCCGGCAGTGATCAGAGATTACCGTTTCGTTACTGTAACAGTAGCACCATTTAGTTTCAATCCCTCGAAAGCGGAATTGACAATCAAAGAAGAGGTCAGAGTAAGAATAGACTATAACAGGAGTCGAATCGGAGCTAATGAGATAACCCGGGCTGGACGAAAATTATCGAGGAGTTTTGAAAATATCTACCGCGGAATATTCCTAAATTATGATCAGAACAGGGATACCACCCGTGATTATCAGGCGCGGAGTATTCTGGTTATTCATCACCACAGTCTAACGATTCAGGCAGCAGTAAATAATTTTGTGAACTGGAAACGTGATAAGGGTTTTGAGATAACAGCAGTGAGCACCGAGGATTTGACCAGTAATACTGTGATCAAGAACTATATCCAAAATGCCTACAATAATTGGGATAACCCTCCGGAATACGTTGTCTTGATGGGGGGAGGGAGTGGTAGTTTTCAGATACCAACATTTTATGCTAACGGGGCTTACGGAGATCATCCTTATGGGTTGCTGGAAGGGAATGATGATATTCCGGATGTTTTCGTGGGAAGAGTTCCTATTGTTACTGTAGAACAGTCTTCTGCGATGTGGAATAAGATCCGTTACTACGAAAAAGAACCTTACCTTACCGACACCGATTGGTATGAACGGGCTCTTCTGGTCGGAGATTCTACTACTTCTTCCGGTATATCTCCGAAGTTTACGATCAAATACGTTAAGGAATTGATGCTGCTCTATAATGAAGAGTACCAGTTTGTCGAGCACTACAGCGGCTCTGCCTCTACGGTTATCAATAATGCTATAAATCAGGGAGTTAGTCTCTTCCCCTTCAGGGGATACATTGGCATGGCAGGATGGTCACCAGAAGAGCCTTCTCTAACGAACGGAGCCATGATGCCTAATGCCTTTTTTATGACCTGTTCAACCTTGGCTTTTAGCAACACCAGTAAAACTGAAGCGATTGTTATCATGGGCACTCCGGCTACCTTAAAGGGAGCTGTCTCGGCAATAGGAATGAATACCTCAAGTACGAAAACAGCATTTAACAACGCTTTAACAGGTTCATTCTTTTACGGGATCTTTAACGAAAATATCAGGACTATGGGTGAAACCTTAGCCCGGGGGAAGATATTTTTACATCAGACTTTTGGGACAGTACACCCTTCGGAACCGCAGTATCATACGCAAAAGGCAAGTCTGATAGGGGATCCTTCCATGGATATTTGGGTGGAAGAACCCAAACCAATGAATGTGGCATATCAAGAATCATTACCACAGGGTGCGAACTACATTGACATAACTGTAACCGGTAATGACGATCAACCGCTTGAAAATGCCTGGGTTACTGTCAGGCAGGTTGAGGGCAGCGAAGAGTTGCTTTTTACAACCGGTTATACTGATCAGCTGGGGAACATCACCCACTATTTCGAGCCGGATACTTCCGGGAGCGTAAAAGTTACGGTTACCAAACCGGACTACATTCCTCATCTGGGCGAATTCTCCTTTGACGGTGGCCCTTCTGTTTCACTTCATACTTTTTCTGTAAACGGAGTAACAGATGCAGGAAATGACACAGGAATTGTTGTTACGTTAAAAAACTACTTAGACCGTACCGCTTCACATATTACCGGAATCTTAACAACGGATAGTGATTACATAACTATCCTGAATGGTAATTCTTCTTACAATGATATTCCCGTTGGTGCAACGGGTGAAAGTTTGAGTGAATACCTCATTAGTATTTCTCCTTCGACCCCTTCCGGTTATACCGCTCAGTTTAATCTGCAGGTTAACGAGAGCTTTATAAACTTCTGGGATAGTAAGTTTTCGCTGACGATAAACAATGGATTCCTTGTTCCGGCAGCTTATGGGTTCAGTGGGGGAGAAGTAATTGATCCTGGGCAGACTGCTGCTATGAATGTTACCTTAAGAAATGATGGAGTTTCCAATACTCTGGAAATCTACGGGGTATTACGGGGAAGCGGGGGAGGCTTGACTACAATAGATTCCACCGCTTATTTCGGAAATATTAATGCTGGAGAGGAAGTAACAAACCTATCCGATTCTTTTAGTCTGTCAGCTTCAGGATCCATCATCCCGGGTACGATAATCAACAGAGAACTGTATCTTTACAATGATACAGGGTTTGAGCAGAGTGTTCCCCTGCAGATTCCGGTCGGAAGCGTAACGGTTGCTGATCCCCTGGGTCCTGATTCCTACGGCTACCGCTGCTATGACGATGGAGACACGAATTATGGGGAAGTACCAGAATATGACTGGCAGGAGATAGCTCCTCATTTGGGCGGGAGTGGTGTGAATACAGGCTTAGATTCTGATCATGGTAATAACCAGCAGGTTATGAACATGCCGCTGCCCTTTAGTTTCCGGTTTTATGGGGTAATCTATGATACTATCAGTATATGCGCCAATGGCTGGATTAGTTTTGGCATTACTGAACAGGCGACCTTCAGAAATTACTATCTTCCCGGACCTATGGGACCAAACCCGATGATAGCAGCCTTTTGGGACAATCTTTCTTTGGCTTCCGGAGGGGTTTATACCTATTTTGACGAGCTTGAGGATATCTTCATCATCCAGTGGCAAAATGCCGCTAACAGAGTCAGTAATGCTGAAGAAACATTTCAGATTATTTTGTATAATCAAGAAACCCATTATTCCGATACAAATGATGGTAATATCAAAATCCAATACAAAGTTTTCAATAATCTTAATAGTCAGGGAAGTCCCGAATGGGGAAATTATTGTACGGTTGGAATTTCTGATCATACAGGAAATGAAGGTCTGACTTATACTTTTGCCAATCAATATCCGGTAGCTGCCCAACCTCTGACCGATGAAACAGCGATATTTTTAACTACCGGAGCAATAGATTATGATAATGCTTATGTCACCCTTGAGTCGGTTTCTTTCTCAGGGGGAAATTCTTCTTTGCCTCAGTATGGCGAGACTCTCGAGATGAATGTCAGTCTTAGTAATAATGGAGGAAATACTGCCGGGAGTGTAAGTGCCACTCTATCAAGTAATGACCAGTACATTGAGATAACAGGCAGCACTGCTCTTTTCGGGATAATTGATTCCGGAGATGTCGTAACTCTAAACGAAGCTTTTAGTTTTACGATAACCGATGACGTTCCGGACCAGCATCAGGTGAGAATGATTCTAAATATTCAAAGTGATCAGGGAATAAACTGGCAGCAAATCTACCGGTTTAATGTCCAAGCCCCGGAGATTGGAATAAAGGAACCTTATATCTATGATTTCCTTCCGGATGGGAATAGCAATGGAATCATTGAGCCCGGTGAGATAATAACGATCAACATTCCGGTTGAGAACAGCGGAAATGCTGTTTCCCAGGCAGTAGCTATCGATGTTTTCCTCAGCCATCCGGAGATAACAATAATAGAAGTGTTAAATACCGAAAGACCATATTTAGCTTCAGACGAAACCATCTATCCCTCCCTGGTCTTTTCGGTAGGGAGTGAGATTCCCCTGGGAAGCAACTTACCTCTGGTCATTTCGGCAGCAGCCGGCGAGTATAGTGCTGTTAGAACCTTTAATCTGGTAGTAGGGGGAGAAATGACCGTACAATTAGGTTCAGGCACCTCTACCAACGGCACAACAACAGCAAACCCGATTAATATCTACTATCGCAGTTTGAGAGGTCAGATGGTATATACTGCCGCTGAGTTGACAGCAGCAGGTTTAAGTAGTGGCGGATTGATTACCGAATTAGGTTTTTACGTTACTTCCTCTCCCCTATATGAACTTCCGAATTTCACCATCCGGATGAAACACACAACTGCTTCCAACGCTTCCAGCCATGATAATGGACCCTTCACTACTGTCTATCATAACCCAAGTTATATGCCCGCTGCCGGAGATTGGGACATGCTGACCCTTGATCCCGATAGCTCTTTCCACTGGAATGGAACGGATAATATATTAGTTGATACAGCCTTTGCCCAGGTTAGTCCTAACTGGAATTCTTCCGGGCAGCAGAGAATATATTCCGAAACGAACGGTTTCCGTTTTGTCCGGGCTGATTATTCGGATCAGACAGAATCGGCAACCACAACAACCTCTTCCAGCAAACCGCAGGTAAAAATGGTCTTTGGAGGAGTATCTTCGGGAGATATGAGTACAAATCCACAGAATTTAGCGGTTGAGCTAATAGAAGAAGCGGTATCTCTGGAATGGCAGGCTCCCTCCGGCAGGGAGAATGAAGTTATTCGAGATACAGATTCTAATCCTTCACTAAGAAGCGGGAGACCGCACAGAAATGAAAGAAGAGCTTTTCCTGAATCTCTCAGAACCCTGCTCGGTTATAACGTTTACCGTAATGGATCGAAACTCAATCAAGCTCTTGTAGGTAATACCTTTTATGTTGATGATGAAGTTGCGACCCTTGGCGATTATTTCTATTACGTGACGGCTGTCTATCCCGACAGTGAATCAGGTCCTTCCAATATCTCCTATATTGAATTGGAAAGCAGGGTGGAGAGCCCGGTATTTGATCCAGCCGGCGGTTATTTCAGTCAACCTCAGTTCGTTACTATATCGACAATAACAGAGAACACGATTATTCATTATACTCTCAATGGGGAAGAGCCTGATGAGAGCTCTCCGGAGTATTATGAACCGGTCTATATTCAGGATAGTACCCTGCTCAAAGCAAAAGGTTACCGGGAAAACTGGCTGGCCAGCGAGATAACTGAAGATTACTATGTAATAATGTACCCTCCGGGCAATGTGCAGATTTCCCGTGCCGGGGAACAGATGCTTTTAGAGTGGGAAGCAGCATCCGGTGCCTCCGGTTATCATATCTACTTTAGTGATGAAATGGATCCCGGAGATTGGGGAGAACCGGTCTTTACTGAGGAAACGAACTATTACTATGACCTATCCGGGTCTGAGGGAAAGAAGTTTTTTCACATCAAAGCTGTTTACGGTGAAAGCGAAGTTCAGGAACGAGAAGTCCGGCAGAGAAGCAATTACTAATTCCAATAGGATAAAAGAAAAAGCATCTGACTCAACGGTGTCGTTTTCCGGCACAGATGAGGCAGATGCTTTTTTAATGGAATGTCTTGTCAGTCGGCTATAACAAAGGAATCACAAAATAACATATTAGGGGAGCCAATTGGGGTCAATTACCTCTCTGGAGTGTTCATTATCCTTTACCATCCAGGGACCTGCCGGCAGATAGTAAAAAAACTCAGCTCCTTCCACACTGTAGTTTTCGTTAGATACAGCTACAACAGTAGTGTCGTTCAGAGTATAGTTGAAATAGTTCATCTGTAATTGATCATCAATGTTTAACTGTCCCAGATCAAAGGCATAATAACCGTTTTCGGGATCATTTTTAAAGGCTATGTTTGCTTTAGCAATTTTTTGTATATCCTGGATAGCCTCTCTGACCCTTTCATGGTTTCGTCTATCTTCCCTTATCGGTATGATTAAAGTGAATATAATTCCGACTAACATAAGAATCATTAACAGCTCGATAAGAGAGAACTCTCTTTTTTTTGTTGGAGTAGCCAAATCGCTCATTTTGCCTCCGCAGAGATTTTTTGATACTAATCTTGTTTTATCTCTTGATTTGTCAAAGGTTTTTTAAATTTCTCCTGAGTCAACAAGCGGGAGACTAATTTTTTCTATACCAACCCGCCATCCCAAAGACAAGGTCTTCATCTATATATTAACAAGGGTGTCCCGGCCCTTATAAACAGAGCTGGAAGCTCTGAATACGAGAAAGCCTTCGGATGAGATAGCAAATACGGATACTTATCTCTATGACTGTTTCAGGAATAGTTTAAATGATTGGAGACAGAATGTTCATTTCTCTCTAAGTAATGAAGTCGTTCCCTTTTAGAGAGAGAGTTATTGGAACCAGAAAAAGAAATATTGGAGTGAAGAGAAAAAGCTTTACAATATATAGCAGCAGAAAATAGTTAACCGTATGATAGAGATAAATAGTAATCTCGAGGATAGTATTACATAAGGCAAGATGACTGATAAAAATATAAATCGGAGATGATATGAAAAGAATTTTCCCTTTAATTCTACTGCTTATCTTTTCAGTGTTTTTGTTCGGCCGGTATGACAAAATTGACCTGAACAGAGCCTCACTTGAAGAGATCAGGAGTCTACCGATAACCAATCAACAGGCAGAAGACATCTACAATTACCGGGTCTATATCTCTTTTTTCCGAACGATCTATGACCTGCGGAACATTCCTTCCATCGATCAGCAAACATTATTAACCCTCCGTCCGCTGGTCATGATGTCAATTTATGATGACCGGGATGAAGCGGCACAGCGGCGGGAGGAAATTGCCTATCTTATCGAAAGGTACGGGAGTTCAGAAGGTGAGCAGGAGGTTATGTCTGATATCTGGGAAGACTATCTGATGACCCCACAGAACCTGAACCGGTTATTTTTCAGCGACATAGTTAATATGCCCAATGTTTCTCCCCTCGACGCAGCAGCAATAATCAGAAGACGGAATTTAGGCGAAAGAATATCCGATTACCGTGACTTGCGAAATACTCAGGGGATATCCTATTACGGAGCCAGCAATCTGCGTCATTACATCTTTTACAATGAAGCTGAAGCCCCTTCCGGGCGAATTTTTGTTGATTATCAGCTAAGGTATAACGACAGAGAATTTTTCGATGAAACGGAAGAGATGTTTAAAGAGCTGGTCATTGAGCGTGATGGTCCGGGAAGACGGGATCTCAGTTACTGGGGTTACTTCAATATGGAGAGACAGTCTGCAGAAGTCAGCAACAAACTGAGGGTAAGATATGATAATCTGATTAAGGGGGGTATCTCCTATACCTCGAGACAGGGGGAGCCGAGCCTGTTAGATGCTTCCATGAGTGATATCTGGGATAACGGCAAAATGTTCATCGGTTATGAGAATTTCTTTGATTTTAAAGGGGATAACTCGATCAAGTTTTATCTCGGTAATTATAAGGCGACTTTTGGGGAAGGGTTAATAATGGAGAATACCGATTTTTATAGTGCCCGTAAAACAGGATACGGTTTCTCCAAACGTCTCACCGGAATAACAGGGGATGTCTCCACAACCCAACAATATACCCTTCGGGGAGCTGCTTTCGAGTGGAAAAGACCAGAGATCGAAGTAGCCTTATTCGGATCTGTTGACCAGAAAGATGCTCTGGTTCATCTTGATGAAGACGGAAATCCGACCGATGAGGTTTTCTCCTATGTAACTATGACCAACAGATTCGATAATGACGACCTGGCAGAAGCGGAAGAATATTTTTACAACAACAGTAATCTGAGCCGCAGGCTCTGGTTAGCACCGCGTAAGGACTTTGTCGAAGAAAAACTGATTGGCGGTAATATTGCGGTTACGCCCTTTTTTGGAACTCAAATAGGGATAACCGGATATGAAGCTGTCTATGATAAGGACTTTGTAGTTCCGGATGATTTAACTCTTTTGTTAATTCGTGAACCGAATTACAATGCCGGTAAATTCAAACTCATTGATAGTGAGATTGCAGCCCTGTATGCGACGAAAACGGAGCAGTACGAAAGGGATTACCGCCGTATTTTAGGTTTCAACTGGAGCAGTGTCATAGGAAACACCTCATTTCAGGGTGAATATGCTGAGTTATCGGTTAGCGGCAGCGAATTAAAGATTGGAGACGATCCCAAAGCTATGGTTATTAGTTCCTACACCCAGTTCGATAATCTCAATTTTATCGCTCTTTACAGAAATTATGATCTCGATTTCGATAATCCTTATTCCCGCGGTTTCTCCGAACATCCACGTTACAGGAATACCCTGCTGGATAGCAATCCTCATACGGTAGTAAATCCGCTGGTTCTTGATCTCTATCTTAACTCTGCCCAGGCACAGGCTGAAGAGGGATTCTATTTTGAAACAAGATATCGTTTCCATCAATATTTCACGATTACCCGCGCCTATCTTGACCTTTGGGAAAGAAAAGCTGATTCCAGAAAAAGTGCCAGATTTCAGGGTGAATTAGAATACAGACCTATTCACCGCTTACAGACGAGACTGCGCTATAAGCACCAGATCAATCGCTATGACGATGATGCCGACCGAGGAGTTTCCAAGACAGACGAGACAACTGCCTTTATCAGAGCAAGTCTCTCCAACCGGGACAGGATCCATCTGGAATATCGCTATAACAGGGTCTGGATGTCTCCATATACCTATCTTGCTAATCATCCGATCCCCGACGGACACGATCTGGCTCAGGGTACTTCTCTGATCCACGGTGACTATATCTGCGTTGACTATACCCATAACTTTAATCAGAACATGAAGATCCAGGGATCTATCATCTTCTGGGACGGACACGGTATCAGTCATTGGGACTGGGAAGATATGGAGATAGATTTTATGGGTATGCAGGGGATGAAATACTGGCTTACCTTTTATGACAGAATAGCCGGGAATCTTTATCTGACCTTAAAATACCGGATTAAGCGTTATAAGACCTACGATCTTGATCTCCGCAAATGGTGGAATGAAGAGATGGAAGATATAAATGATAATTACACAACAGTCTGGCGTCAGGTAAACAGTATCAGACTTCAATTAGATCTAAAATTTTAGTGAAAAATATATAACTATAGGGGGATAGATGAAAAATATCTTTTTGAGTATATTACTGATATGTTTCGCGGGGCATATATTTGCCTACTCTTTGTATGAGAATTATGAACTCGGTCTGGGCAAGCAGGTTGACCTCCTCAGTCCACGCAGTGCCGGCATGGGGGGTACGGGAACAGCAGCCGGAAGTGAGCTGATGGATAAGATCATTAATCCTGCCAATCTTGGGTTTTTGCAGGATGGTTTAACCGCTCAGTTCGTTTTTGATGTAACCCAGTTGGAAGAGAACCGTTCGATGCCTATGTTCAATTTCTTCGACAGCTACGTTGCCGACGCAACTTATGCCAGCAATACCAATTTCTTTACGGATCTGGCTATAGCCCTTGCTTACAAAATGAGATTCGGAGATATCTCTGTAGCAGCTTCTCTGGATTATAAGCCATTTATCAATTTCAATGCCTATTACGAAGAGCAGGTGCGGAACAATGAAGGTTCGGACAATGATAATTATCCTCCCATTTTAGCTATGAACTACCTGGAGAGTGAAGGGGATATCTATTCATACGGATTCACCACTGCTTTTAGCTATCACCGTGATTATGAAGATTGGTTCAGCAAATCAGCTCTTGGTATCAATATCAATATGCTCAACGGTGAACATCGCCTGGAAAGAAAGATTATCTGGTCAGAGTATGCCAAAGATATTGCCGTTCTCAATGATGTTGAAGATAACTCAGGGTATGATTATGATGCAGTGAATTTTTCACTTGGACTGACCAGCGATATTTCCAGAAGAGTTTCTGCCGGTTTGATGTACGCACCCGGTTTTACCATGAATTTCGAAGACGCTTTCAGTGATGCAGAAGGTGAAGCTGATTACCCTGCGGTTTTAAGAGCAGGGATACAATTCAAGCCGAGAAATATGCTCAGAACATCTTTCCACTTTGATCTTGAAATGGTTAACTGGTCAGATGTCTCGGATTTTTATGATAATGTCATGAATTATTATTTAGGGGTGGAACATGTTTTTCCTCATACCGTTCCGCTGAGATTAGGATTCAATTATGTGACCAGTCCTTCTTCGTCAGTTGATGATATTCCTTCTCCGATCGTAATTCCTTCGATAACTGCCGGAACAGGATTTAAAATACACGGTGATCTCTTTCTCGATCTTTCAGGAGAGTTTTCACACCGAAAATACGAAACAATGGATCTTTTCCCGGATGGGTATTATGACCATCAGGGGCTATGGTCGGGGACTTACAATCCCCAGACCAGAACAGAAACTGATACGGTCAGAGAATACTATATCCAGTTGAAGAGTTCCTTAACATTTAAGTGGTAGGAATTATGAAAAGAATAGCACTAATACTAATAGCCGGATTGTTCCTGGTTTTCAGTCTGGCAGCTGAAGAGTTGTATCTCGACATCATGTTTACTAATGACGTTCACGGCGGCATGGATAGAGTCGAGGCTACCTTCATCAATCCGGAATTTCCCCCCATCCTGGGCGGCGGCGGTTCCCACGCCCGCTATATCGGAAAAGTAAGGGAGATGACTGACGGTGTTAATCGGGATAACCTCTTGGTAGATATTGGCGATTTTTTTATGGGACGGCCCTTAGGTACTAAAACCGAAGGAATGGCGATAGTTGACTATTTCAATATGGTCGGCTATGATTATTCCGTTATCGGTAATCATGAATATGATCTGGGAGAAGAGAGACTTATCGAGTTGATTGCAGCCGGTGATTTCAAAATGCTCTCGGCTAATACTGTTCGTAAAGGGACGGATGAGGTCGTACCCTATGCCCAACCCTATGATATCATAGAGAAGATGGGGGTCAGGATCGGCATTATCGGTCTCACGACAGATGATACAGCTCTGATGAGTTTCCCGGAACATATTAAGAACGTCGACTTTTTACAGCCGGAAGTGGTTTTACCCCGCTATATCCGGGAAGTACGGGAACAAGGAGCTGATATCGTTATCGTCTTAGGTCACATGGGCTTACCATACGAACCACTGGAAGGTTATGAGAGAAGATACAGCGAGAATGCACCCCCTCCTGAGGAGAGACGCTGGGGCTATGATGCTCAGGAGCTTGCCCATGAGATTGAGGGGATAGATGTCTTTTTTGGCGGTCACATGCACCGCGGCTTTTCTGAGCCCTGGTCTGACCCGGTTACCCATACCTTAGTTTTTCAGGGTTGGGCTTATGGAAGTTCTATCGGTCATGTTACTCTGAAGATAGATAAAGAGACCAAAACAATTTCCGGTTTTGAAGCTCCTTCCGAATATGGCGGAGTCTTGATCTCTACCTTTGAAGAGGAATGGATACCGGAACCTGAGATTGCAGAAGAGATTGCCCGGCAGACAGCTATTGCCGAAGCGGGTATGGATGATGTGATCGGAGTTGCTGATGTCTATCTATCCCGAATGGGTTCCGATACCCAAAACAGGATAGGCAATTTTGTCTGTGATGCGATCCTCGAATTTGCTGAAGCGGATTTTGCTTTTGTTAATCTCGGAGGCTTAAGGGCAGAAATAGCTCAGGGTGCAATTACTTACAGAGACATCTATAATGTCATGCCTTTTGACAACATGCTGACGGTTTTGGAAGTGGATGGTGTTACCCTAAAAAATATTCTGGAAACAAGAGTAGCCGGAACAAGAGCAGGTCTTTACGTATCCGGAATTACTATGGTCTATAGCAGACGCAGAGACGACTTTGACCGGGTTACCAAACTGCATGTCGGGGGAGAGCCCTGGCAGGCTGACAAGATATACCGGGTAGCTACAAGTGACTTTCTGGTTGAAGGTAATGCCGGTTTGACCCTGTTGACCCAGATCCCGGAAGAGCAGATCATCAGATATGAAACAAACCTCCGGGATGCCATAGTTGACTACATCAGGAAGAATACTCCGATTAGAACTGAACTTGATGATCGCTGGAAGCGGGATGATAATTCAGATCTAACGAAAGAGCTGAGAGAGGAATTAGAAAGGGCAGATTTAACGAGTCGTTGATGATTCCTTGTTTAACAGAGATATACTTGTATAGTAGAATACTTGAGGGTGTTATGATTACGATAATCATAGCACCTTTTTTTTTATCAGGCAGCCTGATTTGATGCAGCTGCTGCCGTGTTAGTAAGAAGCTGAGAGCATTATCATGATAATTACCTTATTAAGAGATTAGAGAAACAGAGGTTAGAAATGAATCTGATAACCTATCTGCTTCTCTCTCTCGCTTTGTCGATGGATACCTTTGCTGTCTCTGTAGCAAGCGGATCAACGTTCAGGGGGCTGCATCTCCGCTTTGCTTTCAGATATGCTCTCTTCTTTGGCTTCTTTCAGAGTATAATGCTGCTTGCCGGTTGGTTTGCCGGGTTAACGATTACCGATTATGTTAACGATTATTCCCACTGGCTGGTGTTTGGTTTGTTGACTTTTATCGGGTTAAAGATGATCTACGAATCGACTTTAATGAAGAAAGAGAGCGGAACTTCTCCTTCGGGTTTCTGGATACTATTCGGGCTGGCTTTTGCCACCAGTATCGACGCCTTATCGGTGGGGATAAGTTTCTCTTTGCTCCGGCTTCAGATATTAGTACCGGTCCTGATTCTGGGGATAGTGACCTTTACAGCAGCCTTGACCGGTATCTATCTTGGAGAACGGTTCGGTTCTTTATTCGAGAAAAAACTGGTAATTCTGGGAGGAATAATCCTGATCCTGTTAGGTTTGTCGAGAATAGTCAGTTTTTTCTGATCCGTATCCTTAATGAGTAAGATATCAGCCGATAGTTTCCTTTAATCTGATAATATAGTCGATCTTTGTGGGATCGACTTCCCTCAGAAGAGCCAGATAATAACTGATCATATCACCCAGATAGATTAAAGAGAATGCCCTTTCCAGGAAATTCTCCCCTTCGGCGTAAAAATGGAGATATTCAATATCCTCTTGCTGAAACAAGTTTTGGAGAAAAGCGATTCTTTTCTTATAGTTTTCTTCCTCATTCAAGGCTGAGAGGAAGATCGGAATAATCTGCCTGCTCAATGTGTTCTCTTCCCAGGCTTCTATCTCATTATGATTCATTTCCGGCAGAGAATGATGAAAAGCCGGGTATTTGGCATTCTCATTGATCTGACACTTGAACCGGTAAGCAACCGGAGCCAAGGCAGGATTTGCCGAATAGATTACCGGGATTTTGGAAAAAATGTTTAAAGCAGCCTGCTTGCTGAGATTGTATTCAGTGGTAACACTATCTGCAACTGCCCCCGCTTTTATCATCAGAGACGAGATAGTCCCTTTGACCAGCTCTTCCTTCCGGGGAACTATTCCCAATTTCTCGAGAATTAACAGGAGGGAGAAAAAGAGATAGCCGATAGCCGCTCTAGGGGGAAAGCCCATCGGCAGTTCGCACCAGAGATATTTACCCTCAACCTCTTTCTTTACTATTCCGTTAGAGGTAATAGCTGCTAGATTCTCGGTCTTGCCTATACCCTGTCTTAAACAACTAAGGGTCTCTTCCGTATTTCCGGAATAGGAACAGATTAGCAGCAGATCATTTTGGGCGACATAGGGGAGATGATAGTCTTTGACCACTTCAACCGGAATAAGGTGGGAATAGGCTGCTTTGATCAAATCCCCGGAGATGGCCGAACCACCCATTCCGGCAATAACTATCCTATTGATCTTTTGTCCGGCTGATTTCAGGGCTTCTTCCCCTGAGATACCGGCAGGATAATGGATTTCAGGAGAAAAGTAGGCTTTACTGATCTGAGCTGGGAGATGAATTATCTTATGATACATATCCTCCTTATCCAGGAGATATGTCTGTTTGGCGTCTAGAATACTCATATCCGGGCACCTAAACTTTTCTTATCTTCGATTATTCTCTCGATCCTGGCTTTCAGTTCCTGCATATCTTCTTTTCCCATCATCGCCATTGTTGCCTTTTTGCCCGATTCCACCCCCGGCTGGTCTAAAGGGTCGATATTCAACAGATAGCCGGTAAAAACGGTCTGGACTTCATACATAAAGATAAACTCCCCAATGTGATATTCCTTAAGTGCAGGAAAGGTTACTGTACAGTTTGGCCTGGCAGCGTCATACAAGGCGAGTTCAGTGGCCAATTTCTCTGTGTTGAGCAGAGTGCTTAGTTTCTTTTCCCGGAGATAAGCCAGGCTCTCCTCCTCCGGAAAGAGGGGGGGGATGATGTAGTCATGATCGAATTCACTAACTTCGAGAAAGGTAACGATCTTATCTTCCGGTCCTTCGGTATAGAGCTGGAGCTGGGAGTGCTGGTCTGTCGTGCCGAGTGCCTTAACCGGGGTTTGTCCCACTTTGACCTCTTTACCTTCAAGATCGAACTTCTTACCCAGACTCTCAGCCCAGAGCTGTCGGTACCAGTCAGCAAGATCGTAGAGATCGTTAGCATAAGGCATCATCACTGAAATATTGAGTCCTTTCTTGTAGAAGATATAGTGCATCAAACCGTTCAGATAAGCCGGGTTGCGGAAGCAATTAGCATCCTCACAATGCACCTTCATGGCAGCAGCTCCTTTGAGCAATTCTTTGATATCGACTCCGGCAAAAGCGGAAGAGAGCAATCCCACCGGAGTCAGAACCGAGAATCTACCCCCTACATTATCGGGAACACTGAAACTTTGATACCCCTCCTGCTGCACGATCTGCCTCAGGAATCCCTTCTCTTTATCGGTCGTTATGATGATATGATCCTTATAATTATCCGGGAACTCCTTTTTCAGAATATCGAGACAAATCAGGAAGACAGACATAGTCTCAGCAGTCGTTCCGGATTTAGTGATAATATTGAACACCGTTCTGCTCAGATCAAGGGAATTCAGGGTCTGGTGCAGCAGATGTGGATCTACATTATCAAGAACCACTACATTCTTCATTAACTGCCGGCTGTTTTTCAGGGCGGAATAGATAGCTTTATTCCCTAAAGCCGAGCCGCCGATCCCCAGAACAACAAAATTATCGAATTTCGCCTGCAAGTCTTTTGCGGTTTTCAGCAGGTCGTCAACATGCTGCTCGGGCAGGTCATAGAAACCGAGAATATTCTCTTTCCTTTTTTGCATGATGAGTTTGTGAGTTTCTGCCATTTCACTGCAGAAATCAGTGATATCGGAATTTGAAATTCCCCTTGTCATCTTATCCGATCTGAGCATATTACTGAAATCATAGACAATCCTTTTCATGATGACTCTCCTTAATTATTTGCTTTGTTGATTTTATTGATCAATCTCTTCAGCTCCTGCGGGTTATTTATCCGGTGAATGCTCTCCATAAGCTTCTTGTTACGTTTGTACTCATAATCCATAATCTGTTTCTTTACCCTGAGATGACTGGCAGGATTAACACTGAGAGAATCTATATCCATAGCAATGAACAGACTGATAAAATCAGTTTCTGAGGCGATCTCTCCACAGACAGAGACATGTTTTCCCTTGTTGTGGGCAGCATCAACGGTCATCGCTATTAGTTTGAAAACGGCAGGGTTATAAGGGTCATAATATGCCGCCACCTCTTCACTATTCCTGTCCGCTGCCATCGTATATTGCACCAGATCGTTGGTACCGATACTGAAGAAATCACATTTCCCAGCTAATTCTTCGGCACAGAGGGCAGCAGCCGGTACCTCGATCATCACTCCGGTCTCCATCTTGCGGTTATAGCCGATATTCTCCTCATCTAACTCCTTTTTACAGAGTGCTACGATTTCCAGGGCTTTGCTCAAATCCTGGGCTGAGGCGATCATAGGGAACATGATTGCCACATTACCGTAAGCGGAAGCCCGGAGTATTGCCCTGACCTGTTTTTTAAAGATCTCCGGGAATCTCAGGGACAGCCTGATTCCCCGGCATCCTAAATAGGGGTTCCTCTCTTCAGGTACTGAAACCAGTTTCGATATCTTATCGCCGCCCAGATCGTAAGTTCTGATAATCAGCTTCTTGTCCTGCAATTTCTCTGCAAGTCTTTTATACAAGGAAAACTGCTCCTCTTCCGAGGGTTGCTCCTCTCTGTTGACAAAGAGAAACTCTGTGCGGTACAAGCCTATTCCGGCAGAACGGTTGGTGATGACGGTATCGATCTCCTGTTCCAATTCGATATTATTGAAGAGCGGTATCTCTTTCCCGTCCTTAGTCCGGCAGGGAAGATCGCTCAGACCCGATAGTTCTTTTCTTGTTTCCTTGTCCTTTTCATAGAGTTCCCGGTATTCCCGGAGGGTCTGTTGATCAGGGTCAATGATCAGCAATCCCTTTTTTCCGTCGATAATGAGAGTATCCGATTCCGACACCCGGTTTACAACATCCGGTATTCCTACAACGACCGGAATACCGAGTGCTCTGGCGATTATGGAAGAATGTGATGTTTTACTCCCCTTTTCCAGGCAGATACCTTCGACATTGCTGTGATATGAACGGGTCACCTCCGAAGGTGAGATATTATCCATTATCAGAATAAGGGAATCATCCCCTGCAGCAGATATCTTCTCGTCAAAGAGATTGATTTGCCTGCCGGTAAGCTGGGCGATCAATTTGAAGATGACCTCTTCGTAATCGGATATTCTCTCTGCCAGATAGGAGTTAGCCATTTTGGCGAATACATTGGTCAGTTCCAGAAAGAATTTATAAAGGGCGTTTTCTGCCGAGTAGTTCTCATTTTCGATCATCGCTATTATCCTTTCGGAAAGGAGCGGATCGAGGAGGATAGTTTTATGGGTCTCCAGAAGTTCCTTGTCTTCATCAGTGGCTGAGTATTTATCAATAAAGCTCTCTAAGTCCGTAAGCTGGAGTTTTACGACGGCATCGAACCGTTCAATTTCAGAGTTTCTCTCTTCCGAGGAGACAAACTCCTTTTCAATCTTAATTTTCTCTTTTTGTTTTACAACCGCTTCACCAATTGCAATTCCTGATGAAACACCTATTCCGGTAAGTTTGGTCATGATAATTCTCTTTTAATCTCCAAAATTAACCTGTAAACTGAGATAAAACCGTAGGGGATAGCTTAGGGAAATTATCTCTTATCCCCATTATACACCGGTCATTTCCGGCTGAAACAGAATCCCGGCTCCGAGCGGCAGGGTCTCTGCTTACTCCTCATTGAATTTTGATGCGAATAGCTTGCTAATCTCCTCGATCATATACTCTTCGTCAACTCCATTGGCAATGAGCTCTAATTCTGATTTATACTCGGCAGCGAGCATCATTACACCCATAATACTCTTACCGTTGACCTCGATGTTGTCTTTCTTTATCAGCAGGTCTGACCGGTATCTGGAGGCTGTCTTAACCAGCAAGGCGCAAGGCCTGGCATGCAGCCCCAGTTTGTTATCGACAATAATCTTTTTACTTATCATAAGCAGTTGATTTACTTCCTCTCTTCGTAAATAACTCTCAAATCAGAGTCGGTTGCTTCACGATTATAACTCATTCTCATCGTTCTCAGCCAGGTTTTTCAGTCCCGTCTTTTTCTTGATCCTTTCCTGCAGTTTTCTTTGATAAACCTCGGCAGCTTCATAACCGTATTTCTTGAGGATGTGGTTAAGGGCTATGACCTCAAGGATAACTGAAACGTTCTTTCCCGGAGATACCGGAAGATAGATAATCGGGATACTGACCCCCAGAATATCGACATAGTTATTCGTCAAGCCGATCCGTTCATAATCCATACTGTCCTGCCAGAGCATCAGCTCTACCTGAGTCTCGATAATTACCGATTTACGTACCGCCTCGATCCCAAACATCCTCTCCACATCTATCAAACCGACACCTCTGACCTCCATAAAATACCCGAAATCATTAACTGCCGTGCCGGTAAGGATATCATCAGCCTGAACGATCTTCACCAGATCGTCTGCAATTAATCTATGCCCTCTTTCCACCAGGTCAAGTGCACATTCACTCTTTCCAATCCCGCTCTTTCCGGTGAGGAGTATTCCGACCCCAAAAGCATCTACCAGTGTTCCGTGCATTGATTTTTGCGGGGCGAAATACTCCCTGAGAAAACGTGTTAAGCTGTTGATGAGTTTATCGGTAGAGAGCCTGCTGGTCATGATAGCAATATTCAGTTCGTTCGCCAGATATTCAATCTGCTGGGGAATAGAGAGCCCTTTGGTCACAATAATCAGGGGAATACTGAATTCGAACATCTCCTTGATTCTATCGTAGAGCAGATCCTCGCTGATAGTCTGCATATAGCTGATCTCGGTTTCACCGATGACCTGGATCCTTTTGTAGGCAAATCTCTCCAAAAAACCGGCCAGGGCAAGTCCGGGGCGGTGCAGCTGACTCTCCTCGACATGATTGTCCAGGGTTTTGGGCTCAGTAACAACCGTCAGGGCAAATTCCCTGTTCTTCATCTCGAAAAACTCTCTTACCGTTAAAATTTTCATCGTCTCCTCTCCGGCAATAATATGGTAAAAAATATGATAATCATGAAGTTAATGATCAGGGCTCGATAAGTTTATAGAACTGGTCGTTTTTCTTGACCAGGACATTTATCTTGTCTGTCTCCAGATTTCTGAAGATAACGTAGGGAGACTGCTTCGAATCCATCTGGTCCATGGCATCGGAGACTGTCATGATCTCCGCATGTACTCTTTTGGTCTTTACCATCCTTTTCCCGCTGGGGTCGGATGTCCTTTCGAACAGGTTGGAATAGAAGAAATTCGGATCTTTCATAACACTCTTCTTTTGATGATCCGTCACCTTATCTTTCAGTTTCTTCAGCTGAACCTCCATTTTATCTATGGCATCGTCCAGAGCGAGATACATGTCCATCTCTTCGCTGACACTGTGAAGGTCGAATTTGGAGGCATGAAGATTCATCTCGACAATATTGCGGCTGTTTTCCAGCGACAGAGTCAGATGAATATTGATAATATGATCAAAATACTTACTCAGTTTTTCACACGATTGTTCTACATAGTCACGAATTGGATTCGTTAGGTCAAAATGCCTGGCAGTTATGGTAATTTGCATGGTAAACCCCCTTGTCTTAGTTAAGATTTAGAGAAAATGGACTTTTCTCTTTTCTCAGTACTATTCTCTTTCTGAGAAAAGCTGTTACTTGTTAAATTATCGGTTTCTGAACAAAGCTCGCCCCCGGAATTCTTATTCTGTTGCTTCTTCTGCTCTGAAAATGCTTCCTGGGCATTATAGGAGCTTCTGACAAAAGGACCGGAAAAACAGGTTTTGAAGCCCTTATCCAGGGCTATCCGGCGATAATGTTCAAATATTTTCGGTTCTATATAGGCAAAAACGGGATAGTGTCCGGCAGAAGGGGCAAGATACTGCCCAATAGTCAGGATTTCGACACCCTGAACTCTCAGGTCATCCAGAAGTGAAACTATCTCCTCCTCAGTTTCACCCAAACCGACCATAAAACCGCTCTTAACCGGTATCTGAGGAGCATATCTTCCGGTGTGGGAAAGGATTTTCAGGCTTCTCTGATAATCCGCTTCCGGTCTGACGAGCGGATAGAGACGGGGAACTGTTTCGATATTGTGATTGAAGACGGCAGGTTGAGCAGCGAGGATCTTTTCAATACAGGAGAGATCACCCTGCATATCGGAGACAAGAACTTCGATAGCAGGTTCGGAACCTTCTCCGGCAGTTTCCCGGATCCGATTCATGACCTTTACCAGATGAGCGGAGCCCCCATCAGGGAGATCGTCTCTGGTGACCATCGTAATAACGATATATGCCAACCCTAATTTTGAAACGGCTTCGGCAATATGTTGAGGTTCTTCGGGGTCGGGATGTCCGAGCGGTTTCTTCTCTTTTTTTACAGCACAGAAGGTGCAGCTCCGGGTACAGATATCCCCCAGAATCATGAAAGTTGCAGTCCGTTTACTGAAGCATTCACCTTTATTGGGGCATTGAGCACTTTCGCAGACGGTGTGAAGGTTATGATCTCGGATGAGTTTCTCTATGGCAAGATTTGAATCGTAAATTCCGGTCTTTTTGATGCGTAACCACTCAGGTTTTCTCATTACCAATTCTTCATCCTTTCAACTTCACTCATTAAGATTAACATCACCGATGTTGACTTATACCTGAAGTACTTAATCACTTTATGTTCTACCTAAATTATAATCACCCCTGCCGGAAAAGCAAGGTTAAACTTTATGGATTGCCAGATTTTCCAGATCTTCCACCGCTTCCATGATGATCTCGGAGAGAGTAGGATGAGCGTAAACAACCTTATCCAGCTCCTTAACCGTCAACCCCAGATTTATCATCAGACTCCCGGCAGTTATCAGTTCCGTAGCCTGAGCTCCGACAATATGCATGCCGGTGATCTTTCCGCTCTCCTTGTCGGCAATTATCTTGATCATCCCCTCGGTAGCCCCCAGCCCGATAGCTTTACCGTTAGCCTGATAGGTAAATTTACCGGTCAGATACTCCCTCCCTTCTTCTTTTGCCTCTTCTTCGGTCATACCCACCGAAGAGAGCTCCGGATCGGTAAAAGTGCAGCGGGGAATATTCTGATAGATTAGTTTATCCGGTTTTTTAAAGTTGTCCGTACCGATCCTTTCGGCGATGTATTCTGCCACCTGCAAGCCCTGTTTGGAAGCAGTATGTGCCAGCATCAACCTGCCGGTTACATCACCAATAGCAAAGATATTCTTCTGAGAGGTTTCCATCCGATCATTAATGACAATCCTCTTCTTCTCCTGTTCAACAGGGCAGTCAACGAATTCCAGCGGACAGTAGGGCACTCTGCCCGTACTGACCAGTACCTTATCGGTCAGGATCTCTTTGTCGTTGGAGAGTTGTAGTTTTATCTTCTCTCCTTCTCTACTATGTTCGGTAACCTTCGTACCTGGATGGATCTTTATCCCTTTCTTTTTGAATGCTAACTGCAGTTTCCTGACGATCTCCCGGTCTTCGTTATTGAGCAGATTGGGGAGGAGTTCGACGATCTCCGTTATAATTCCCAGATTGCTAAAGATAGAGGCAAATTCACACCCGATAGTTCCGCCGCCGATAATCGTGAGATGTTCCGGCAGTTCCCGGAGAGATAGTATATGACGGGAAGAGAGAAAGTTTTCTCCGTCGAACTCCATTCCGGGTAATTCGAAGGGAACGGAACCGGTGGCGATCACGACATACTCTGTTTCATAGGTATCTTCGGAGGTCTCCAGCAGATATTTCTCTCCCTTTTTCTTCACCTTAAGAACCTCTTCCTTAACTATCGTGATATCTTTCTTTTTGCAGATGAACTCCAGTCCGCCTACTAATTTTTCCACCACTTCGTCTTTACGGGCGGCAATCTTTTGATAATCATAACCCGGTTTGCTTACCTCGATTCCAAACTTCTCAGCGTGCTTAAACTCGTTGAACAGGTCACTGATCTTAACCAGTGCTTTGGTCGGAATACAACCCCAGTTGAGGCATTCTCCCCCTAATCTCTCTTTCTCGAAGAGCAGGGTGCTGATCCCTTTTTGCTGAAGCCTGATAGCTGTGACATAACCTCCGGGACCACCTCCGATAATTGCTGCCTGTAAACTCATGTTTCCAACCTCCTTAATCTGCTGTTGAGAATACCCATTCCCTCTCTGTATTTCTGAATAACTCTTCTCGAGACACTGATGTTCCGCTTCTTGAGGATACTCGCTATCTCCAGATCGGAATACGGTTTATCCCTATCCTCATTCTCTATGATCTCCAGGATCTGCTTCTGGACATTATCACGGGATATCTCTTCGTAGTTCTCTGAACGTCCGGCAGAGACGGTAAAGAAATCTTTCAGACAGACCATCCCGAAAGGGGTATCGGCGTATTTGTCCTTTACGACCCGTGATATCGTTGATTCGCTGACACTAAGCTCACTTGCCAGTATGTTGTAGGTCAAAGGCTCAAGGATGCCTGAATGATTATAGAAATAATTCTTCTGATGTTCGATTATTGCTCTCGTTACCCGGATCAGGGTCTGGTTGCGCATATAGATTGATTTAATAAGGAATTTTGCCGAATTTATCTTGTCCCTGATAAACGAGACCATCTCTTTGTCCTTAACTTTCCCGGTGACTATCATGTTTCTATAGTACCGGTTTATTGTGAGATGAGGGATATTAAAATCATTGACGAAGACCACATATTCCTCTTCGATCTTCTTGACGATCACATCAGGAGTGACGTAATTAATATTGTCGGAAAGCAGCATCAAACCCGGCTTGGGATTGAGCCTTGAGATTATATCCTTACAATGGATTATCTTATCGAAATGGACTGAGAGTTTGGCGGCTATCTTTTGATATCTGCGGTGGATCAGGTCTCCGAAATGATTAGTCAGGATATTGCTGAGCAGGATATAATCCTGACCCTGTTCATCGAGTTGGGCAATAAGGCATTCGCTGATATTTCTGGAAGTGATCCCCCGCGGTTTGAGTTTCAGGATCAGCTGATGGATCTTATCGGCTGTCGCCTGTAGTTCTTCCTTCTCTGTTATCTCCGGCAGAGATTCGGCAGCAAATTCATAGATATCGAAATTGAGGGGAAGATAGCCGAATTCATTGGCATTATCGACCAGATCCCGGGCAAACTCCAGTTCTTCCTCACTGAGCGGGAGTCTTTCCAGCTGATAATAGAAATTGTTCTTCTTGTCTTTGATGGATTCATCATATTGTGTGTTATTGTAATTGTCGAAGATATCCTTTTCTTTTGCCTCTTCTTTCCCTTCCCGGTGATAATCATTCCATTCGTCAAGAATATCGCTGAACTCCTTGATCTCATCGATGCTCTTTTGCAGCTGTTCAGCTTCGACAGCTTCCTCTTCGGCGGTTTCTTCTGATTTTCCGGTTTCTTCGGTTTGATCCTCTTTTTCTTTGGTTTCAGGCTGCATAGACTCTTCTTCTTCTTCCTGAAGCTCCAGGATCGGATTGAGCTCCAGTTCCCTTTTCAACTGCATCTCCAATTCCATCTGAGGTAATACGAGCAGTTGCAGAGATTGCAGCATCTTCGGCTTGAGAGCTAATTCCTGTACCTGTCTGTGCGAGATAGTTTGTTGTAGTTTTGTCATAGGTTCTGAATAAAAAACGGTTTGAGAAATTTGTCGCCTAAATAGAGTTCTCTGGCTTGTTCATTGTTGATCAACTCTTCGGAAGTACCGCTCAGGAGAATCTGTCCCTGAAAAATAATATAAGCCCGCTGGGTGATGGAAAGGGTATCAAGAACATTATGATCGGTAATCAGGATCCCGATATTCTTCTTCTGCAGCTTGATGATAATGTCCTGGATATCATTGATCGCTAAGGGGTCAACCCCGGCAAAGGGCTCATCCATAAGGAAAAATGAAGGAGAAGTAACGAGTGTTCTCGTTATCTCCAGTTTCCGCCGCTCACCCCCTGAGAGGGTGTAGGCTTTCTGTTTCGCCAGCTTGGTCAGAGACAACTCCTCCAGATGTTCCTCTAACTTCGCTTTCCGTTCTTTCCTGCTCAAATTGAGAGTCTCGATGATCGCCATGATGTTCTCTTCCACAGTCAGTTTGTGAAAGATGGAAGGTGCCTGGGCAAGATAACCGATCCCCAGTCTTGCTCTTTTGTACATCGGCATGTGAGTGATGTCAATGCGGTTATAGAAGACTTTTCCTTCATTCGGCTTGGCAAGACCGAGTATCATATAAAAAGTGGTGGATTTACCCGCTCCGTTCGGACCAAGAATTCCGACGATCTCTCCCTGCCCGATATGCAGATTTACCTTGTTAACGACAGTCGCTTTACCGTACCGTTTAACGAGATTATCTACCGCTATCTTGTCCTTTTCCATAATCTATTATTCACTATCTTCGACTGATCTGTCAATTATTTTATCACTGAACCTGTATTTTCCGGTCACTCTGCCCCGAAAGACAACAGATTCTATTTCATTGTCTCTGTTGATCTTAACAGTCAATTTTTCGCTCTGGGCAGCGTTGTTAAAATAATCCCGCTCAGCAGCTGCACTGACATAAAACGATTTGACATTATCAAAAGCCTGCATCTCGCTGATCTTTCCCTCTTCGAAGTAGAGCTCCATGAGCGAACAGTTTATCCGGTTCTCTTTCTCCCCGCCCTCTTTAGCGGCGAAAAATACCTCACAGTTATCTTCTAATAGGGCACTGGCTATCTTTCTCTCCTCAAAATAGAGAAAAAACTTATCTGCCCGGGCATCAGCAAAATCGGACTGCAAGGCAGGTTCTCCCAGAAAGACAGCATACTCCTCATCCATGAAAAACAAGAGGAAATCGCTATTGACCGTGTATTCTTCATAGACGGTGAGGACATCAAAGCTTGCCGCCAGGCGGTTGAAGTCCCGGTAGAATTCGATCCTTTGACCGCTGATGCTGATATCCTCTTCGCCCACTACCACTATCTTCGGGTCACCGGTTATGAAGCCGTAACCGGAAGCGAGATCATAGTCGAGATATTGAGAATAACCGTTTATCTGTTCTCTCTCATCATGAAAGAAGATATTGTCAAAGGCATATATCTTCTGTCCTTCCCGGTGATATTCACCCTTATCAGACCTGAAGATCCGCTCTGTTCCGTCGTTATGATCTTCCCGGATATAAACGCTGCCGGTCAGGAATATCTCTTCCGTTATCCGGTGATACTCGACCAGATCAGCATAGAGGGTGAGAGAATCTTCCACGACCTTGACATTTCCAAAGAGACGGGCAATCTTTTTTACTTCGTACAACTCAGCCTGGTCGGAGAAAAACTCAGTGTCACCGTAAAAGAAGTTCACATTACCGTTCAAACGGGTCAGATATTCATCTTCCACGCGGTCAACAAAGAGTTTGTCGGCATTGATCAGCCGGTAGGGACGCAGCTCTCTCTCCGCCTCGAGATTCGCGGCAAAAGAGAGCAGCAACAGGCTACCAATCAATATCGGAAAACTCTTCATCATCAATCTCTCCTTCGGCAGTGACCCTGCTCAGCTCTATCCTGCTGAATTCAATATCGGAACTCAGTTCAAAACCCCTGAGAACATTATTTCCTCTGACGATTAGCACCTCATTCGGGGCATAAATTTCGTCACTGTTCTGATTCCAGGTCATGTGACCGGTATAGAGGGTGGTATCATCCTGCTCGATAATGACATTGCCGGTGGCTGTGTAGGTGTTGCGGATCTCATCTATAGTGAGCCGCTCGGTTTCCAGTCTCATCTTGAGTGTTTTATCGGGATGGTAATCGGTAATCTCTACCGTATAAGCTTCGATCCTTTTATCATCATAAAACCGTTCGACCCTTGCTGCCCTTATTTCCCGCTCGATATGCTCACCGGTTATTTCATATATGATTACATCCTCGCTCTGCTCTTCTGCATACTGGAGTTCCTGTTTCTCAAAAAAATGCTGTTCGGTGAGATCACAGGAGACCAGGAACAGAAGAGGGGAGAGGGTTATTAACAAAAAAAAACCGGCTCCTGCACCGGAACGTAAAGAACTAATGATCTTCTTCATCTTCGCTGAGCCGGATTATAAATTTTTCTATTACTTCCTCAAAGATACCCTGTTTTCGCAGGATATACTCGATAAATTCTCTCACTGCTCCCTCTCCGCCGCGGAAGCGGGAAACAAATTCTGCTTTCTCTTTGATCTCTGCCGCCGCCTGCTGCGGGGCTGCCGGGAGTCCCGCTTTGGTTAATGCCGGAAAGTCGTTCCAGTCATCTCCCATATAAGCTGCATTTTCCCAGGCGAGAGAAAGCTCCTGCAGGATATCTTCAATTACCGCTCTTTTGTTCCTGACACCCTGAAAGAGATAATCGATCTTCAGATCACGGCAACGGCGTTCCAGGGCCAGTGATCTCCTGCCGGTGATCACAGCACATTTGATCTCCGTAAAACTGAGAAGTGATAAACCGAGTCCGTCCGCGACAGAAAAACTTTTCGATTCCCAACCCTCTTCGGTATAGATTATCTTGCCGTCGGAAAGTACCCCGTCGCAATCGAGGATCAGCAGTTTGATATGTTTAAGGTCGTTCATCTGGTTTTCTCCCTCTCCGGCAGTTAATCCCTGCCGGCAGTTCTGACAAGCTCATTCAGCATCTCCGGGACATCTTCCAGAGAGAGCATACTCATCCCATCGCTTAAGGCTTCCGAAGGTTCAGGATGTGTCTCCAGAAAAAGACCGTCAACCATGCCGGTAGCGAGTGCGGCTTTTGCCATCATCGGTGCTAACTCGGGTGTACCGCCCGAAACTCTTGCCAGGGAGGGTCTTTGCAGACTGTGAGTTACATCGAAAATAACCGGAAAACCGAGCTGCTTCATTATCGGGAATGACCGGAAATCTACGACCAGATTGTGGTATCCGAAAAAGGTGCCCCGCTCGGTCAGCAGAAGCTGTGAATTGTTTTCAGAGGTGATCTTTTCGGTAACCGGCTTCATGTCTTCCGGGGCGATGAACTGTCCCTTTTTGATGTTGATTATCTTTCCTGTCCGGGCTGCCGTCTTCAATAGAAAGGTCTGACGGCAGAGAAATGCCGGTATCTGGAGAATATCGGCAACTTCCGCTGCTGACTCCGCCTCTTCAGATTCGTGAATATCGGTCAAAACAGGGACTCCGAACTCCTTCTTTACCCGTTCCAGGATTTTCAGCCCTTCGGCCTGTCCCGGTCCGCTGTATGATGTCTCGGAAGTTCTGTTTGCCTTGAGATAAGAGGATTTGAAAATAAAGAGTAATCCGTGCTTCTCAGCCTGTTTGGTCAGTTCTTCGGCACACTTCATCACGATATCGTAACTCTCGATGACGCAAGGTCCCGCAATGAGAAAGAACGGCTTGCAATGGTATATTCTGCTATATAGATCCATTTATTCCTCTCTTTGGCAATGATCTTGCATTACTGTATAAGAAAGCAACTCCTTTTGTCAACTATATTTTCCCTTAACCGTCTCACTTTATTCGGGACTATTTTTTTCTATACCCACCCGGCACCCAAAAGGATTATAGTTCCTGAGCTGCATTATCGCTTCGCTCAATGCAGCTCAGGAACTATAATTAAAGAAAAATCATTCCCAGGGACTTGCTATTCCCCCCTTTAGTTTCCCTAATCTCTCTTTTCCTGCTACTCCCTCCGCAGGTTTTCATCTTTTCTTCTTGCTTTTCCTCCTCCAGCTTATTTCAGGGGTGGTAAGCTCCTGCTTGCCACAGCTTCTTGCTTCACTCCCGCAGGTTTTCATCTTTATCTTCTTGCTATTCCTTCCTCCGGTTTTTCTCTTTTCTTCGCCGTAGGGGCGGTTCACGAACCGCCCTTCCCCCTGCTTCTCCTTCCGCAGGCTTTCTCTTTTTTCGTATCCAGAGCTTCCAGCTCTGGCTTTGTCTTTTCTTCGTAGCTGCACTTCCTTGGTTTTTCATTTCATGTAGAACAAGTGGCTAACTTGTTCAGCGCAATTTACCAAATTGCGGTACATCTCACTGCTTCACTACCCATGGACTTGCTATTCTTTCACAGGTTTGTCTTTTTACCTCGCCGTAGGGGCGGTTCACGAACCGCCCTTCCCCCTTGCTGTTCTTTTCTCATGGCTTTTTAAACTTCTTTCTTTTCACCGTCGAAAAGAAAGAAGGTAAATATGAATTTAATATGATTTTTTTCTTGCTTCACTTCCCATGGACTTGCTAACTTTCCGCAGGCTTTTCCTTTTTTCGTAAGACAAGTTGCCAACTTTTCTCGCAATTTACCAAATTGCGGTACATCTCACTGCTTCACTACCCATGGTCTTGCTCTTCTTTCCTCCGGTTTTCCCCTAAACTCTAATCCCTGATCTCTAATCTCTATTCCCTCTTTTCCCCTCAGTTTTACGAGCCGTCGGTAATTTTTACGTAATAAATCCTTCCGATACCGGAGCCCAAAACTCCGTAAGCACCGGTCACTCCCCCCTTTTCCCAGCCATTGGTCATATAGAGAGAATCATAATAATTCCGGTCGATCACATAGCAGGAAATCCGGTACCTTCCATAGAAGAAGAAAAACCCGTCATAGTTGCTGATGACAATATTTTCCGAATCAATATGCTCTCTCGGACTGAAAACCTCTGCCACTACTAATCTTCTGGGGAAGCCGCCGTCCGGATTTTCATATTCTTCCTGATCTTTAGGAGAACCGCTCCCCATGAAATCATAGATATAGGCAGCATCATTATACTCTTCCAGGCAATACGTTTCCAGGTAGCAGGTTCTCTCTTCTCCGAGCGGGCAGCTCACTTTAATGGGATAGGAGGAGATTACGTCAATAGCAAGTTCGGGAAATGTATCCGGATCTTGACTCAGGGCATCGTTCTCGATCAGTGATGCCGGCGGGGTATGAGTCGAAGCGGTTATGATCTGATCATTGACTTCGATCTGAAGGAAGTATTTCGTATCCGGCTGAATAAGGAAAATGTCGTTTTCCCGGAGAACGTACTCACCATTCTGCTCATGAACGAGAATTGCATCGATCAGTGGTTCACTCTCGGTATAGATTCTGACCAGGGCGTCAGTTACGCTGATATCCTGTTCATAGAGCGGAATATCGGGATTGAAAAGGCTTTTCAATCTGACCGGATTATCGGTATCTATTGGTTCACCGACAAGCAAATAGGCATAAAGCGAATAGTCATACTTCAATCCGAGCTCTGAAGGGTTATTTTCGCAGGAAGTCATGGTTACCATCAGAAGGGGCAGGATCAGCAGCCGGAGAAGAACGAAAAGCAATCTGTAGTTCTGTAAGGGATTTCTCATATTCTTTACCATTTGATATTTACTCCTAAACTTGGGATCAGGGGGAGGTTATTGGATGTTGATTTTTTGAATTCGTCGCCGTCACGGTAGTAGAAGACGTCATTCGGGTTTTTGGCTGAGAGGATATTGATGATCTGTAAATAGGGTTCGATCAGATAGTTCTTTGTGTAGAAAAGCTTTCTGATGGAAACATCCAGTCTTGAGTAGGAGGGGAGACGATAACTGTCATATCTGCCGTATAGGACATGGTTGACGGGATAGCCATCAATGGAATTACCCTCAATGATACCCAAAGGCTTTCTGAAGGGTTGCCCGGAACCGTAAGTATAGCTGAGCCCGTAAACCCAGTTTTGGCGGTAATAGTTTTCATTGATCGTTATCTGATGTCTTCTGTCGAATTTCGGGTGATATTCCAGCCCTTCGTTCAATTGAGCAAATTGTCTTCTCGTTCTGCCGTAGGAGTAGGAAATGAACCCTTCCAGACCAAACCAGTCGTTATTGAGGGTCAGATCAAGCCCATAGGCATACCCTTTACCGAAGTGAAAAGCCTGAGCCAAATCCTTATCCGGGTCATAATCATAGTCTATCTCCGGCCGGAATTCTGTCAGATTTCTCATCTCTTTGTAATAGATTTCGGCATTAAGGGTCATAACCCCGGCCCAGTTGATATCTCCGCCGATAATGTAATGGTCGGCTTCCAGAGGTTTGACTGATCTGTCCAGCGGGAACCAGATATCGAAAGATGAATTGTCAGAGTCACCGATGAGGGTCAGATATTGATAGTATAATCCCCAGGCCCCGTAGATACTGAGATCATCGCTCAGGTTGTATTTCAGGGATAAGCGGGGTGACAGCCGGTAGTAGTTACCTTTTTGATAGTGTTCGAATCTCAATCCGTACTTCAGGAGCAGGAGGGAGTTTAACCGCCAGCTATCCATGAGATAAAGTGCTGAATAGAGCGAGACATGATCGATTTCCGGGTACTCAGTTTGTACCTGTTCCTCATTCTGGGAAGCCTCGAACACAACGTGGTATCTTTTGATCTCTGTACCGAACTCGATATTATGCTCATTGGATGGGAGATAGGAGGAATTTGTTTTGAAGGTCAGGTCATAAAGCCTGTTTTTCCGTTCCAGATCCATTTCGTTGATATTGATATCAAACTGCGAACCGTAGTGGGAATGAGCGATCAGGACATCGTTATAGAAGTTAGGACTGAAGATATGTGTCCATCTGAGGGCATTGGTAATATTTCCCCAGGTTATCTTGATATTTACCGGATCTTCCTGTAATCTGAAAGTGTCTCTGCCGGTGAAGAAGCTGTATTGCAGGTAATTTTTGGGGGAGATGTCGTAGTTTAGTTTGATGTGACCATCATAAAAATGATAATCAGGAATATCTGTGCTCATCACAGCATCTACCAGTTCCAGATAGGTTCTTCTCCCGGAAAGCATCCAGGAACCTTTCTCCCAGGGACCGCTCAGGGTTATTTTGGAAGTGATCAGACTCATGTTCACATTGCCGTCGAAACGATTGCGGTTTCCGTCCAGGTTATAGACGTTCATCACTGAGGAGAGTCTTCCTCCGTATTTGGCATCAAAACCCCCTTTGATCAGATCAACGGTGTTTATGGCATCAACATTGAAAGTGCTGAAAAACCCCATCAAATGGGAAGGATTATAAACATCAATTCCATCAAGGAGGATCTGATTCTGGTCGGGAGAGCCGCCCCGGATATAAAGCCCGGAAGAAAAATCGGAGATTGAAGTGACTCCCGGCAGCATCTGAACTGCCCGGAAAAGATCCGGTTCAGCCACCTGAGGTAATTCCGTGATATGCACCGGGTTGATCTTCATCTCACTCAACGGGATATGAAACTCCTCGACCTTACCTCTCTGACGGGAAGAGCTTACTCTGATCCCTTCGAGTTCAACGCTTGCCGGCTGGAGTTCAACATTGATAACTTTGCTATCCTGCAGAGATACCGCGATCCTTAAAATCTCAAAGCCAATTCTGTGAAAAACGAGATGATAATCTCCCGGTACCACAGAGGGTATGATATAATATCCCCGTTCGTTGGCATTTACTCCCTGTTCCGTCTCTTCAATATAGCAGACCGCGAAGGGGACAGCTTCCAAATTGAAACTGTTCCGTATCCTGCCGCTCACAGAGACAGTTGGTGCCGCATAAACGAACATAGTTAAAGATGCTGACAGCAGCATTAAAATTCCTTTTCTAATCACATTTCTTTCCTTTTTTCGATATTAACATCCCGCTCTTGCAGCAGGAATTATTTGTGAGTTTCTAACTCCGGAGTTAACCTCAAAAGCCGCGGACAGCAACGAACGGACGCTGATATGATTTGATCATACCGGCTAATGAGGAAAAACCCCAAAATTACTGACCTGTAGATAATATTGGATTACTAAAATATCTATGAGCATCTGTAAAGATTTGATAAACAAGACCTTTTTGAACGCTTTTCGTGTAAAGTTTTATTTTCGTATCCAGGGTTTCCAGCTTACTACAGCTCCTTGCTATTCCTTCCGCAGGCTTTTCTCTTTTTTCGTATCCGGAGCTTCCAGCTCTGGTTTTATCTTTTCTTCGTAGCTGCACTTCTTTGGTTTTTCATTTTTTTGTAGAACAAGTTGCTAACTTGTTCAGCGCAATTTACCAAATTGCGGTACATCTCCCTGCTCTGCTTCCCATGGACTTGCTACTCTTTCTTCTGTCTTCTTTCAGGGGTGGTGAGCTCCAGCTCGCCACAGCTTCTTGCTTTTCCTTTTTTCTTAGTCGTAGGGGCGGTTCATGAACCGCCCTCCTTCTTGCTATCCTTCCGCAGGTTTTTCTCTAATCTCTAATCTCTAATACCTAATCCCTTTTTTTTTTGCTGCTCCTTTCTCCGGACTTTTCAAACTACTTTCTTTTGGGCAGCCAAAAGAAACGCCCATGACGGTAAAAAAAATCGACACACAAGGGAATGATTATAATTCATTACATTCTTTCTTTTGGACCGCCAAAAGAAAGAATCAAAGAAAAGCTCTCCGGCTGCAACAAAACAGCTAAAAACCTTCTCGTGACTGCTTCTCTCGAAAAACTCCTCACTTCGTTCGTCAACCGAGGTGCTCTTTTCTTTGTGGCTGCGACCGAGCTCGGCGAAGCCAAACAGTTTCTTCGAAGCAGCCTCTCGTACGGTTTTATTAACGCTGTTTTTTGCAATGCCGGATTTATCTATTCCCACCCGCCACCCAAGCAGGCAAAGACATTCAGATGCATCAGCGGAAGAAAAGCAAGCGGTAAAGAAGATGAGAATTTCTCTCGTCTCTCAGTCTTTTTCTCATGCTGCCCTTCCGCAGGTTTTTCTCTAATCTCTAATCTCTAATAGCTTTTTTTCTGCTGCTCCTTCCTCCGTTTTTTTGTATCCGGAGCTTCCAGCTCTGGTTTTGTCTTTTCTTCGTAGCTGCACTTCTTTGGTTTTTCATTTTCATGTAGAACAAGTTGCCAACTTGTTCAGCGCAATTTACCAAATTGCGGTACATCTCCCTGCTCTGCTTCCCATGGACTTGCTACTCTTTCTTCTGTCTTCTTTTAGGGGTGATGAGCTCCAGCTCGCCACAGCTTCTTGCTTTTCTTTTTTCTTCGCCGTAGGGGCGGTTCACGAACCGCCCACTCCTTGCTTTTCCTTCCGCAGGTTTTTCCTTTTTTCGTATCCGGAGCTTCCAGCTCTGGTTTTGTCTTTTCTTCGTAGCTGCACTTCTTTGGTTTTTCATTTTTTTGTAGAACAAGTTGCTAACTTGTTCAGCGCAATTTACCAAATTGCGGTACATCTCCCTGCTCTGCTTCCCATGGACTTGCTACTCTTTCTTCTGTCTTCTTTTAGGGGTGATGAGCTCCAGCTCGCCACAGCTTCTTGCTTTTCTTTTTTCTTCGCCGTAGGGGCGGTTCACGAACCGCCCACTCCTTGCTTTTCCTTCCGCAGGTTTTTCTCTAATCTCTAATCTCTAATCTCTAATCCCTATTTTCATGCTGCTCTTTCCTCTGGTCTTATTTTTTTTTTCACGTCGCTGAATTGTTTACTGCTCTGCTTCCGAGGGACTTACCCCTCCTCCTGCCGGCACCATTTGTTATCCTTTATATAATAGAGGGATTAATTATCCTAAGGAGACCATTAGGATATTTTACAAACGGAGGGGGTCCGACTATAGGATATCCTAATGGTCTCCTAAGGGTAGGAAAACAACTATAGCCCGATGAAAACAAAGAAGGAGGAAGCAGAACTATGAAAAAGCCGACCCCGTTAAAACAGCTGGAAGAATATGTGGACTTTATCGGCAAAGGACTGGTGAAGCTGAATATTAAGGTTGATCACGATATGATCCACCTGCTGTCAAAAACGATGCAGCACTATTTCGAATTACCGATAATGGTACAGTTGCTGGTTAAAATGTCAAATTCGATGTCAGGTAAGATGGTAATCAAAAGAGGGAAATACCGGGGATTCGTTTTTCAGATGAGTCATGGCGTGCAGCAGATAAAGAAATATGAACCGGAGAAATACAGGAATGACCGGAATACCCCGCTCAGGCTGAGAACCAGAACTATAGTTCATCTGGCAAGCCTGGATCCGGTTCCAAACCTGCAAACCAAAGTGAAAGAGCTCTTCCGGAGTTATCCTTATTATCTGCTCAAAACGGAACCTGTAAATCTCCGGATGAAGAATTTTTATTTCGATTATTCGGTCATGCCGGGAAGAATGCTGAAGATCTATCAAGCATTGGATCCTGAAAATCCCGATCCGGAAAGCGACATCTTGCATGCTGAAGAGGAGTATTCTCCGAAAAAGACGGTTCTGTTTGAATATAGGGGAGAGGAGGAACAGTATTTCTATGCTTTGAACACGAGAAACGGGAGGTTATCGGGGCTGTTGAAATTCGTCTGGGGAAACAGTATCCCGGAGATCGGAAGAGTTGAGGTGGCTGACGGGTGATGCTTTGATTGTAGAATCGTGGGTATCCCCGCCTGGGGGAAGGATAACCGGGGTTTTGGGTACGTATCCGGAGCTTCCAGCTCTGGTTTTTCTTTGGCGAGGGCAGAGACGCCCTCGCTACATTCTTTCTTTTCCGTATCCGGAGCTTCCAGCTC
>CAYXFD010000007.1:0-107392 GCA_964464175.1 uncultured Candidatus Cloacimonadota bacterium
AAGATCTCCACACCGTTAACAACCCACTTGACGAAAGCCCAGTCAGGGTCCGGTTCAGCAAGGAGAGTAACGATCGTTCCGTCTTCCAGGATATCAACATAAGGGGTAACTACCTCTACATCATCGACTTTAACAGCACCGTCTCCTACCGGATCATTGATTGTTAGAGTAAAGAGTTCTATGAAATGCGGAGTGGCGGTTACGTTTTCTGTCATGGCTACATCTGTTTCAGCATCGAAGATCTCCACGCCGTTAACAACCCACTTGACGAAAGCCCAGTCCGGGTCTGGTTCAGCAAGGAGAGTAACGATCGTTCCGTCTTCCAGTATATCAACATAAGGTGTAACTACCTCTACATCATCGACTTTAACTGCACCCTCTCCTACCGGATCATTGATCGTGAGAGTAAACAGTTCTATGAAATGCGGAGTGGCAGTCACATCTTCTGTCATTGTAACATCGGTTTCAGCTTCAAAGATCTCCACACCATTAATGACCCACTTGACAAATGCCCAATCCGGGTCCGGTTCAGCAAGGAGAGTAACATTCGTTCCGTCTTCCAGAATATCAACATAAGGTGTAACTACATCAACATCGTCAATTTTGACTGAACCCAGACCTACGGGATCGTTAACCGTTAAGGAAAATAATTCGATAAAGTGAGCTACAGCCTCTACGTCACCTTCAATTGTTACAGTTTCCAAAGTGTTAGTGAAATCAACTCCATCAATAACCCACTTTACGAAATCCCAACCTGGATCCGGGAAAGCTTCGATATCAACCATTGTGCCATCAAGATATTGATATGCTCCTGCTGCAGGATTAGTTGTTCCGCTTCCCTCAATTGAAATGGTCATTGTATATTGGGCAATTGTAGTAAATGACCAGACAGGGCAGTCCTCAGCATCAGCTCTTGACCGGGAGTCTCTTTGTCCGGATCTGCCGGTGTTTCTTGTCGTGGACTGGCGGGTTTCCGGGTCAGTAGTTGGTATTACCTGCCAATAGTAGGTTTCATCATGATCCATTCCCAGGAAAGCATCGATCAAATAAGTACCGGGACCTCCCGCAACATAGACTTCTTGATAAGAGGTTAAATCCGGGTCGGTACCGGCTCTTACCTTGTAGCCTATGGGATCTGAGAAAAATGGATCAGTTGTGTATGTCCAGCCAAACTGAGTGTCAACCATAACCATTTCTACTCCGTCTTCGGGCAGAGGTGATTGAGCATAGGCCGGGGGAGGTATATAGGGGGTAGCTTCAACAATATTTGAAGGTTCTGACTCTGTTTCCACTCCATTAACTATATATACGGCACTAACTTTATATTGATAAGTCTGGTTGTTTACTACATCATTGTCATAATAATGCTGATCAACAGTGATGGCTAACACCGTATCATCCCGATATAATCTATAAAAGATCAGGTCGACGGATTGGGGCAACGGTTCATCCCATTCCAGGAAAACAAGATGATCTCCCACTGTAGCACGAAGATTTCCCGGAACATTGAGGGAAAATGGTGTTGCCTCGACAACGTTTGAGGGAGCAGATTCAACATCATCTTCATAGACAGCTGTCACGTAGTATTGATAAGCAATATCGTTTCCAACATCACTATCAGTATATACAAGATCCGGGAACAATTCCTCTAATAAAGAGCCGTCACGATATATATTGTAACCAAGAAAAGAGGTTCTTGAGAAGAAATGATCTGATGATTCCGAAAATTCAGAAAAACTCTGTCTGGTCATCGTAACAGGTTCCTGCCAATAAAGTGTAACTTCTCCATAACCTTCGACAGCGACTAAGTTTCGCGGACTTGACTGCCATCTGAAATAGGGATACCCTTCGTTTGTCGTTTGGCATAAATACCAAATCTCGTCAAAATCCCAGTTGAGGTAAGTATTGGTAAAGTTATAAGGACAGGTCATATCTTCAGTTATTCTTCCTTCGCCGCCGGCAGATTCAGTTTGTACGCTGGTTTGAGTATCCCAGTAGCTTTCTACAACTGATGAACCTATCTGATATCCTACCAATCCACCAACACCGGTACCTGATCCAGTTACCAATCCTTTACTATAAGATTTGTTGATAGTTGATTGATAATTCCTTCCAATCAAACCCCCGACATCGGTGATTCCTAAAGTAACATTACCTACATTATAGCAGTTAACTATCAGAGACAGATAATTACTACCGATCAAACCGCCAACCCTATTACCAGAACCAGAGGCATTGAGATGACCGGAATTATAGCTTTCATGGAGGTATGATTCGTAATTACGTCCGACCAAACCTCCGATATCATTACCAGCAGCAGTTACGTCACCGGAGTTATAGGAGTTAACAATATTGGATTCATCATTCAATCCGATTAAACCACCGGTAAAGTGCTGTCCATTAACAATAGCAGAAGTAAAGCAGTATGAGATTTCAGAGCGGTAATTCTTGCCGATTAAACCACCTGTACGCTGAACTCCATTGACTGTCCCACCCTCAATATAACAGTTGTTTAAATCGGTTCTGCTGTTGTTGCCTACAATGGTTCCTGTCTGATCTTTTCCACTTATAACCGGACTGATGATCCCGATATTCTTTATCCGGCTATCCTCTGTTACACCAAAAAGACCGACATTATCGGTCTCAGGTCTGTTAAGAGATAGGTTCACTATTCTATAACCCATCCCGTTGTAAGAACCGGTAAAATTAGTCTCCGTGCTGCCGATGGGAACCCATCCGTATCCTCCAAACCAGTTAACTGTGGCTGTGGCATCAATGTTCATCTTCTGGATGTAGTGTTTATCCCACTCTTTCGGGTTTTGCGCTATCCAGAAAAGATGGGATAAAGTGTTGATAACATAGGGTCTGACCTCTGTTCCTGAACCGGATGGATGCACAGCATCTACTTCCTGCCAGAGCTTATAAGGGTAACCACCGTTTAGTACTCCATCGAGAGCCCAAGTATAAACAAAATCCCAGCCTTCACCAAGATAAAGGTCACGGGTCTGCATGGCTGCTGTATCATAGGCGGCAGCACCTATTGCTGTTTCCTGATTTGACGACTGATTGTCGAAGAAGTTCGACTGATAGGTGTTTGTACTTCTGGGCTGCCGAGTAGGAGATTCTTCATCACCGACAAAACCTTTGTTCGTTGGATCAACAAATCCGGTGTAAAATACATTTCCGCCAGTGTAACTGTATTGGATAGTAGAGTTGTAATTATATCCAACGAAAATACCAAAAAACGGTTCTGTCCCGGATGTTCTTGTCACATTCGAAATACTATAGCTGTTAGAAATAGTGGAGTTATCATTCCAGCCGACCAGACCACCGACATCAGAATATCCGGCTATCTCGCCGTTACTGAAGCAGTCTTGGATAATAGAACTCAAATTGAAACCCACTAAACTTCCTACGCGATTGTTACCCGTTATGTTATAGGTAGTTAAACCTAACCTTTCTATTGAAGCTCCAAGGGTATAGCCAAAGAGTCCTACACTTCTGTTTGTCCCAGGAGCATTTATATAAAGGTTTTCAATGGTGTGTCCCTGACCGTCATAGACTCCCGTAAAGGGTACGCTGACCCTTGTCGTATAGTAACCTATTGGTGTCCAGCCTGCTCCTCCGTTTAACCCTACAGTATCGGAAGCATCGATATCAACAGTCTGAATATAATTTTTCGACCATTGACTCTGATTCTGGCTGATCCAGTATAAATTATCTATCGATTCGATTCTGTAAGGATTACTTTCGCTTCCTGCCCCGGGTGGTGCAACCGGAGTGATTTGAGCGGTAAGAGTAACATAAAAAACTGCGCAGAGTGATAAAAGTACAAAAATTCTCTTCATAATTTCCCCCAAGAAAAGTTGTGGCTTAACTGCATTCGGTACAACACAATATACAAAAACATAGCAATCTCCTGTATCATATACAATTTCAAATCATTACTAAACTCACTTCAGTATAGAGAAGAAAGTCTTTATATAATATATGACAACTATTGATTCCGTCAAGAGATTTTTAATCCGTTTCTCAGTACGATCTGCTCACATAACATCAAAACTCTCCCCTTAAGTTGATAGTTTCTGAATTTTACCTTAAGTATAACAGAGAGGAATACCTCAGTTAATTCGAGCCGACTTAGGGGTTACTCTCTGCTTAAGTTTAGATTTGTTTCAGATCGTGTTCTGTTTAACGGAGGTCAAAGAATGGGAAAAAAGGGTTCAGACATGGAATGATTTATTAAAAGACAAAAGAGAAAATTTTCGGAGAGAGATATCATCCTGTTGAGCCAGGATCAAGAGTATTCAAAAGATTATGTCAGAAATGTCCTGAAACAATGAAAGGAAAACAGTCGAGTAAGGCAGATATGCAGATTATGGTTCAGATTATTACCCGGAATAAGTAATATTTCAAACCCTTATGAGTTTTAACTGTATCGCGGTGAGAATTCTTGACAGGAAAGGAAGAAAGTCCTTAAAGATATTAACAGAAAGTGTTCAGGGTAACACTGAGGATATAAACATAGAAGCTAAAACAACAAGTAGGCTGGTAAGTTAAAACCGGTATTGGAGAGAGTTAGAACCTGATGAGGTTGACTTGGATGAAGATTTACTCGTTTTTACTGATCTTGCTTGGATCATTACTTTTATCCGGGCTGTATGCTGGCTGGGATGATCTGGGGATATTATCAGAGGAAGATAAAGTCTATGGTTTATCTTTGATATGGAAAGAGGCAGATTATAATTATCCCCATTTTAACCAATTACCAGACCTTGATTGGGATGCAGAATATAAGAGATATATAGGAAAAGTAAGATCAGCAAAGGATATCTACGAATACTATCGTATTTTGCAGGAGTTTACGGCTTTGTTACAGGACTGTCATACAAGAGTAGTTTTCCCTCTAAGTTTTCAGCCAAGATTGAATAATCCTTTGGTAAAGTTAAAAAGAATTGATGGGAAGATTATCGTAACAAACATCGGGGCAAAGTATAAGGAATTACTCCCTATCGGCAGCCGGATAATTGAAGTTGACGGGTTACCGGTTACTGAGCATCTTCAAGAGAGAGTGTTACCATATATCTCAGCTTCGAACAGTGCGGTTCTGTATAATAAGGCAATGTCTTTATTCTTTTATGGTATTGAAGACAGCAAGGTAACGACCAAGTTTCATTATCCCCAAGAAAAGAGCGAGCCGTTAGAGGTGAACGACAGAGTAGGAGAAATTACTCTGGTTAGAAACAGATTTCAGGATAAATGGAGCATTACTCCTGACAGCAGGTTTGAGCTTCTGGATTACCGCAGGCTTGATGATGAGATCATGTATGTTGCTCTGTTCAGCTTTAATGATGAGCTGATCATTCGCAAGTTTGACAGTATCCACGAAGAGCTAAAGATTTGTAAAGGGTTGATCATCGATCTGAGAGAAAACTGGATAGGCAGAACAACAGTGAGTAATGAGATTTTAAGATATCTGACTGAGCAGGAAACCATAACCGGCTTAACCAAAGAGACGAGAAAGAATATTTCTTTATATCGAGCCTGGGGTACGCCGGTACAGATTTATGGACATGTTCCGACTGAAGAATATCGTCCTTATGGCAGCGGTGACGTCTGGCACAGAGAGGACCCCGAGAGGATCGAAAATCATGAGAAGAGGGAGCGAGTAATATTGCCAACAGTAATCTTAATTGGAAGTGAAACAGCTATGGCAGCAGAAGATTTTCTTGTTGCTCTGCGCTCTTCCAGAGAAGATGTTATTCTTGTGGGTACCCACACAGCAGGTTCCAGGGGACAGGCTATAATAAAACCACTACCCGGAGGCGGTCATGTCTGGATTTCTTCACATCGCGATATTTATGAAGAGGATCAGATTCTCAACCGTAATGGAATACAGCCTGACTATGAGATTGAGGTAACTTACGAAGATTTTTTGGAGGGAAATGATCCTGTAATGGAAGAAGCATACAGGTTGATCAGGGAGAAGGTAAGGCAATGAGCTTGAAGATATACCGGAAAAGGTTCAACTATATAGAGAAAATATGGTGTTAGATAAATGAGAAAAACCACAGGCAATAGTAGAATATTGTTAGGGCAGGGATAATGAAGAAAACAAGTGATCAGTCAGAGCATTCATTCTCAGCGTTTCGTGTCGATAATTTTGGAAGAGAGATAGTTGAATAATGAGAAAGATAACGGAAATCGTTTGCAGAAAGTTGTTCTTGACATCAAACTAATGAGAGAAAAAAATGCGTTTCAATGCCGAAGTGGTGAAATTGGTAGACGCAGTGGACTCAAAATCCACCGGGTTCATAGCCCGTGCCGGTTCGAGTCCGGCCTTCGGCACCATAAAATAACGAGCAAACAAGGGGGCAGATGATTTGCAACAGCTAATAGTCTATCTCTTTTCACAATTTGATAGAGTAGAAATCTTGGAGGTAGTTCATATATGAAGAACATAAAGACATTAGCTATTACCTTGGTGGTAATGATAGGGATTATGATCCCTCAGATGTTAAGTGGAGTTTCAGAAGCAGGAGTAATATTCCTTTTAATAGAACCGGGTTCGAGACCGGGTGGAATGGGACATGCTTACGTAGCTCAAGTCGATGATGCCTTTGCCGGTTATTGGAATCCGGGAGCAATGGCTTTTAACCGCAAAACACAGTTTGCCGGGATGCACACTAATTGGCTGGGAGAGGTTTTTGATGATATATATATTGAATATCTTGGCTGGAACCAGTATTTTGATGAAATAGGCAATATCGGAGCTCATGTGGTTTTTCTAACTTACGGAAAACAAGACAGGACCGATGAGCATGGTAATCCCCAGGGAGAGTTTTCGAGTTATGAGTTGGCAGTAGCTACCAGCTATGCCAATCAAGTGACCGAGCGTCTTGGCCTTGGGTTGTCTTTTAAATTTATTATGAGTGATTTAGCTCCCGAGGGACAGGGGGAGACTGAAATTGATAAAAAGGGACGCGGGATCAGTTATGCTTTTGATTTCGGGATCAAATCTCATGGTGTTGATCTCGGGCAGATAATGGTTTCTCCCTACAACGGAATAATTGCTGCTTATAATGGGATTGCCTCCTTAGCCGGGATTGACAAAGGAAATTACTCACGCTTGAGTATTCCGATCCATAGATTAGACTTTGGGCTGAATCTGCAGAATGTTGGCCCTAATATTGTCTATGTTGATGATGCCCAATCTGATCCTCTACCTATGAACTGGAGGATGGGTTTTTCCTACAGGCTGATGGAATCCGAGTTCAATAAATTCACTATCAATGCTGATATGAATAAGCTTTTAGCCAATGATGATCCCTTTTATCAAAGAATAGTAACAGCCTGGTACGATGATTCTCCGAAAGAAGAATTAGATTCTGCTATTTTTAATATTGGGGCGGAATATACTTATTTCAATCTCCTCTCTTTACGTGGAGGCTATATCTATGATAAAGCTGGAGACATTATTGGTCCATCATTTGGAGCGGGTATTCAATATACCTTTACCCAAAGATATAAAGTAAGCTTCGATTTCGCGATGCAACAGGGAGGGGAATTAGTTGATTACAATAACACTTTCTCTCTCGGGCTGGAATTCTAAGGCTTGCAATAGATAAGTGGTTCTTGAACTGATGGGGTTTGGAAGTTGATATTCATTTCAGCCCGCTGCAGATAGAATTCAAAGTGCCGGAACACCGGCTTTGTTATCAGCAGGCATTGAATGCAAATGAGATAACTGCTGATGATATAAGGTGATTTACTTCTGACTCAGTTCAGGAACCAAATATTGAGGTAAGATTCGAAAGTGGCCTTTACTCCCAAGATATCATGAAACTAAGAAACAAGATCATTACTTTTCTCCCGATAATCCTATTATTGCTTGCCGTTTGGCAGCCGGTAAGCTTTCTCTCTGCGACTAATCTCTCTTCTGAGACCGGAAGACTGGAATTAGCGAAGGATTATCCTCTTAGAAGAGATAGTGTAACCGGTATCCGTCGTATCCATCCTGCCGAATCATATTTTCGTTCAGGCAGAGAGATCAGGGAACCTTCCCGTACCAAAAATTTCGACAGGATATTGGTTCTTTTGGTTGATTTTCAGGAAGACGATAACCCGTTGACTACCGGCAGCGGTAAATTCATTTTGGAACCGGATGAAAACTATCCTGTCTCTTTAGGGGCACCTCCCCGTGACTATCAATATTTTGAGACAAATCTTGAGGCAATGAGGTATTATTATCTGGCAGCAAGTCTTGGTAACTATGACCTGCAATATGATATCTATCCTCTTGAAAATGACGCAAAGTTTGCCTATACCTTACCGCAGGAGATGGGCTATTATAATCCCGGACTCTCTGATTACGATCTTTTTATTGAAAGAATTGAAGAGTATTTTCAGGATATCTTTACCGTTGCTGACAGCTATAATGAGATAGATTTTGGGCAATATGGTCACTATGTTATTATTCATGCCGGTTCTGATTGGCAGCATGACGTCTATGGAGACACTCCCTCCGATTTACCCTCTTTCTTTATTCAAATTGGTGAAGGTAAAGAGGTTTGGGTAAACAACGGTACAGTAAAGATCACTAATGCCTGTAATGTCCCGGAGACTATCAGTCAAGACGGTCGTTACGGACTGATAAACGCAGTATTAGCTCATGAATTTGGTCATTCGTTAGGTTTCGTGGATCTTTATAATGTGAATAATTTCTACCCGGGAGTTGGTTATTGGGATTTAATGGATTCTGGAGGAACCGGCAGGCTCGTCACAATGGGTGATGATGGGGAGTTATATGCGATTGAAGGGGGTTTACCGACTCTGCCGAATGCCTGGCACAGGTTGCTTGTTTGGGAAGATGAATTCCAGGACATGGGGGTTTACCACGAGATAAACGATTTTCCTTTTGGCAGCGCAATATCATTATCTGCCGCCTCAAGGCTTTATGATCAGGATAACCCGTTGCCTTACTTTGTTAAAGTTCCTCTGAATAGTTCAGAATATCTTCTGTTAGAGAACAGGCATGTCGATCCTGACGGAGATGGGGGTATAGCTTTTAAGGGAGCAGTTCCTTTAACTCCGGGTAGTACTGATTACAGGGTTTTGCTTTATCCGACCGCTGTTTATGACGATGATCTAAAGCCTGTATATGAATATGACTGGTTGCTGCCCGGTTGGATGAATGAAAGAGGAGAATCCTTCGGCGGCGGGATTATTGTCTGGCATATTGACGAGAAGATAATATATGATGAAGGGGTGATAGACTCGGAAGGGAATTTCAGGAGCAACTACGAAAATAACAGTGTCAATACGGACTTCAGGCGGAGAGGTATCCGGATTGTGGAGGCTGATAATATCAATGATATTGGGAATCCCTATTCCTGGTTTTGGAACGGTACGGAGTATGAGCCTTTCTTTTGGTATAAACCTCAATTAGACGAGGATGGATTTTTTCTTGGCTGGTCAGCAGTTGAGTTCAACAGAAGTCTTTCGGCGAATTCCAAACCACCTTTGTTAACGAACAGCGGTTATCCCTCACTGTATAAGATCTTTGATATTAGTTCCTCCTCCGGTGTGATGTCATTTAAATATGCTTTTGAGCCCTTTGAGAATACTGGAGTATTGAGCAGTGATAAGGAGATATCTTACCTAGCTCCTCCGGGCAGATCTTCCTTTTTAGCAGCGGCTACAGAATTACCGGTGTTTTCAAATTCGGGAGTAAGGTTTCTGAGGCATTATTATGAACCTGCTAATCAGATTGACGAATGGAGTGATCTGTTTGGAGAGCATTCTTTTGCCTATACTCCTACACAGCCTGTTATCTCCCTGGAGCGGGCAGGTTATCCGACAAATTATTATATTTCTTCAGATGAGCAATTAATTAGAATAAGTGAGGATGTAGGGAGTTTTCAGTACAAGACAATAGTTTTTGAAGAGGAGATCGTAGAATCACCCTTGCTGATAGAAAATGAAGAAGATCTTCTGTTATTGATCCCGACGGCGGATAAAGTAATTATCTGGAGTGAACTCGACGAAAAGATCATTGAAATATTACCGGTTGAAAATGCCAGGATCTGTTTTGACGGTACAGCTATAACGGCTGTTAGTAACAATCAAATATATCAGATTCCCTTAGATGTAATACAACCTGATACCGGTTCAGGGAAGAGATCGCTGAAAAATGAAAGGGAGTCAGGCAATTATAGCTCTTATTTGATCAACAAAGATTTACTGGCTGTAGAATTCAGTTCTGATTATTATCCTGTTGCTTATGTAGATCAATCCAACCCCAGTCATAATGCACAATTCATTCAAGCTGTTAACGGTGATATCTATAAACTAAGGAATTCAGCAACCACTCAAATTTTTAATCTGGAACAATATACGAGAGAGGAACCGACACAGTTAGCTTTAGCAAATATAGAAGAGAAGGTGCTTCTATTCTTTGCGGCGGGAGAGTATCTATTTGCATTGGATATCTACGGAAATTTGGCTCAGGGGTTCCCCAGGCATCTCGAAAAGAATACTTTCTCAGCTGCAGGAGACATCAGAATCTTTGGCATTGATGGCGGCGTTTTTTTGGTATTACCGGTAGAGGATGAAGGGTATCTTCTCTATAACTATGAGAACGGAATAGAGAGAGACCTTTCAATTGTCTGGAATAAACCGGGTTTTCCTGATCATTTTTACTGGGAAAAGGAATCTGAAAGGCTATACTTTTTCTTTGCTGATAAAGAAAACTATCTTTATGAGTCTGTTTTTGCCACAGTAGAGAGTGATCCACTCCTCTGGAATGGTTACCGGAATAGCGGTTGGTCTCTCTATCAAGGTGTACATAGAATCGAAACAGCTTCCGATGATCTTGTCACAGCTTATGCTTTTCCTAATCCTGCTTTGCAGGGAGAAGTCAGGATCAGAGTAGAAGGAGCAAGTGAGCAGATTGAGCTTCAGATTTATGACATAACAGGTAAAAGACTGTTTTCCAGAACCTATCAGGATAACATTGGGGCAACCCACGATCTTCTCTGGAATACCAAGGGTCTGGCGACAGGAATATATTTCGGGGTAGTAAAAACTAACGGTAGAACTGCTGATTTTAAAGTAGCGATTGAGAAATGAAAAGACTAATGATTGTTCTTTCGATAATGAACAGCGTTCCTGGGATAGTTTAAGAAGCAACTCGCTTTTAAGAATGAAAGATGTTTCAAGCATCAAAAACTTAGATTCAAGAGTAAGGAGAAAAAATGAGTTTAACAATGTTAGGAAAAGAAAGGCTTAATCTCTCTTTTAGGAAGAAGTCACCAGTATTTAGGCTATCAATCTGTTTACTGTTCTTTTTGCTCTTATTTGTCAGCCTGCCGGCACAGATTTTCGAGCATGAGGATGGAGCCGAATGGGAGGATTCAGAAATAGTCAGAAGGGATAGAAAGTCAGCAGCAACAGCGATTATCATGTCTTCGATCTTTCCCGGCAGCGGACATTTTTATTCGAACAGGAGATCTATCGGTACTTTTATATTTCCTGTCATTGAAATAGCTCTTTGGGCAGGTTATATTCATTTTAATAATAAAGGTGATGACATAGAAAGGGATTACATCGCTCTTGCCAATACTCATTATGACAGAAATAGACAGGACACAGTACAAGACAATTTGATTAATAATTCTCAGTCCTCTGATATCTATACTGACGATCATTTCCGCCTGGATAGCTCCAATACCCAGCATTTTTACGAGGATATAGGAAAATACAATAAGTATATTTTCGGTTGGGAAGATTGGTATAGAGATTACTTTGAGTATGGTGTGGAGTGGAAATTTGATGAAGGTATGTGGATCGGAAACTATCCGACCCATCCGGACATTGCCGACAATGATAGTTATCATCCACCCCGCAGTGAGTTGCGAAGAAAGTATATAGAGATGAGGCGTGAGGCACAAGATAATTATGACAGAAGGGTGTTAACAACTTTCGGACTGGCTCTCAACCGGATAGTCAGCGCACTTGATGTTGTGAGGGTTACGACCGTTTATAACCGTGAATTAAGGTATTCCTCAACAATTGATTTCGGTCTGCAGCCGGCTATGGTCAATAATCAGATAACCCCAACAATGAACATGCAGATTAAGTTTTAGGTAAAACATGAAAAAATCGTTCCTGCTCGCCTTGATATTGCTGTTATGTATGCCGCTACTCTTTTCGGAACAGGTATCAGCCAGAAAAGCCATGCTTTATTCAGCCTTGGTGCCCGGTTTAGGTGAGTTGTCTCTGGAAGATCATACCAGAGGTGCTCTGTTCATAGGTGCTGAAATCCTGATCCTGGCTTCCTATTTCCGTATCAACAAGGAGATTGATTGGAAAACGAATTCCTATCAGCAGTATGCCAATCGTTATGCCGGAGTAACTATCAACTCAGGGGATGATTACTACAGATTGATCAATGATTATATCAGTAGTGAACAGTATAATTCAGAGATAGAGATGTTTTACCGGAACAGATATATTGTTTATGAGTATAACCCGGACTTGTATTACTATTATCTGGATCGGTATATGATAAGTGAGGAAGAAGCCTGGAACTGGGAAAGCCGTAACACCTGGCTACGCTACCGGGAAATCAGAAGAGAAAAACAGAGCCTGGAAATCCTGGCTAATTTTGCTCTGGGAGCAGCCTTTGTCAATCGTTTGATAAGTATAATCGACACGGCATTGTTAGCCAGAAGGATCAATCGCGAAAGCTCATTATTGTCCAATATTAGGTTAGAGCCGGATATCAAACGGAAGGGGTGTATTCTATCATATGAAATTGAATTTTAGGAATATAGTTATCATCTATAGCGTAAACAGAGGTGTATTAACATCTACGATTCTCTTACTCTGGTTTTTTTCATTTACTGTTGTTCTTGGAGCACAGGTAGAAAATGATCTTGATAAGATGAAGCTCCTTTCAGATATGCCGGAAAAAATTGAAGAAACCCTCCGTTTACCGGAAACGCCAATTGAAACAGAAGATGAAGTTCATGATTTGAGAGAAAGGCGTTCCGGTGGTTTTCCGGGATTCTTAAAATCTGCCCTGATACCTGGCTGGGGAGAACTTAGTATGTCAAACAAAAGCGGTTATGCCTTTCTCGCGATGGAGTTATTACTCTGGTCGAGTCATTTCTTTTTTTTATCCGAGGTGAAGTTACGGGAAGAGGAAGCATATATCTATGCTTTACAAAATGCCGGCATTAATCCCGGAAATCGTGATGAAGAATATCTTGTTCTGCTCGGTAAATATAACAGTTCTGGTTTCGAGCCGGGGGGCTACAATGAGATGGTTTACCGTCGGGCAAAATCTCTTTTTTCTGATCCGTATGAGCAGGATCAATATATTGCAGAGAATGCCATTTCTGAGGAATCATTATTCTGGAACTGGGAATCGAGAGAGCATCGAAGAGACTACAGTATAATGAGGAAAAATGCAGATCATAACAGAGATTACGCCAAAGCAGTAGTAGGAGCTATTGTCGCTAACCATTTGATCAGTATGATAAATTCCGTAAGGATTGGGGTAACAAGGAGGCGGGCTGAGAGGGTCAATTTCGGAGTTAAGTTTGACAGAGAGCGGGAAACACCTCTTTTACAGACCGAAATCAGTTTCTGATGCCAGGAAGATCATGAGAAGAAGAACAAGGAAGATAAATGAATAACAACGATAAAATTAAAGACAAGCTGAAGCCTAAGGATATAAGTAACGGCAATAATAAGCAGGAAATGATCAGAATTGATGGGAATAGTTTGACTCTGGATTCTGTGAAAGCAGTAGCCGAAGATTTTGCCCAGGTCAGCTTATCCGATTCAACGAAGAAGGATGTTGAGAAGTGTCGTGCTTTTGTGGAAAAATTAGTTTCTGAAAAGCGGGTAGTTTATGGTTTAACAACAGGTTTTGGTAAATTTGCCCGGGAGATTATCCCTGCCGACAAAATTGAAGAACTTCAGGAGAATTTGATTTTGAGTCATGCCACTGGAGTAGGAAACAATTTTTCCATACCGGAAACGAGAGCGATTACCCTTTTACGGTGTAATGTTCTGGCAAAGGGATATTCCGGGATCAAACTTAAAACATTAGAGACTTTGATTGATATGCTCAATGCGGAAATTCATCCCTGTATTCCGGAAAAGGGGTCGGTAGGTGCAAGTGGTGACCTGGCTCCTTTATCTCACCTGGCTTTAGTACTTATTGGAGAGGGTTATGCTGAGTATAAGGGAAAGATAATGCCCGGGGCTGAAGCCATGGCGAAAGCCGGTTTGAATCCTGTCCGCTTGGCAGCAAAGGAGGGTTTAGCCCTCAATAATGGAACACAGGTTATGACTGCCATCGGAGCTCTAACTTTACGCAAGGCACTGCATCTTTGCCGGGTAGCAGATATCTGTGCAGCGGTTACGGTAGATGCAATGCTTGGAACAACAGCAGCTTATGATCATTTAATCCATAGTGTCAGGCCTCACGAAGGTCAATTGATAGTTGCGGAGAATCTGAGGGAATTATTGGCCGGAAGTGGGATAAGAGAATCTCATCTCTATTGTGACAGAGTTCAGGATCCATACAGCCTGAGATGTGTGCCTCAGGTTCATGGAGCTGTTCGAGATGCTCTCAAGTATGTCGGAAAAACGATTGAAACAGAGCTTAATTCAGCCACCGATAATCCCTTGATCTTTACCGAAGAGGAAGAGGTAATTTCCGGAGGGAATTTTCACGGCCAACCCGTTGCTTTTGCCTGTGATGTTTTAGGTATTACTTCTGCAGAGCTTGGAAGTATAGCAGAGAGACGGATAGAACAACTCTGTAATCCGGCTTTGAATCGGGAACTCAAGCCTTTCTTAGCTCCCCGTCCCGGTTTGGATTCGGGATTTATGATAGCTCATGTTACAGCAGCTGCCCTCGTTTCTGAGAACAAGACCCTGGCTTATCCTGCTTCAGTTGATTCAATTCCTACTTCAGCTAATCAGGAAGATCATGTTAGCATGGGAACGATAGGAGCAATAAAAGCAAGACAGGTAATTGATAATCTTAGTTACATTCTCGGGATAGAATTGATGGTAGCTCTTCAGGGTTTGGAACAGAGAGAAGCATCATCTTCTCCTGTTATTGAGGCAATTAAGAATGAAGTCAGAAAGGGAGTTGCTTATCTGGAGAAAGACAGGAATCTTAATGAAGATATCCAGTTTATGAAGAGATTTGTCGAATCAGACAGGATGTTAGAGTTAGTGAATAGTTACTTCGATATAAAGTAAGCAGGAATTCGTTAGTTACTATAAAAACCAGCAAAATGTTAAGCAGATTCAAGAAAGTAAAAAAAGAGATAAGCATGAATAAAGAGCAGATTGAAATAAAAAGAAGCCTTTTACCGATAAATGAAACAGAGAGTCATAAATATACCTGCTCTGTTTTTAAAAAGGGATGGTCTTTCTGTCGCTGTTTTTCATTAACAAGACTATCTCTGATTATGCTTGTTGTCTTTGCTTTGCTGATGACTTCCTGTGTCTACTACAATACAGTTTATAATGCAGAGAAGTATTTTGCCAGTGCCCAGGAACAACCTCTGAGAGATACGGGTAGACCCGGACCGAGAGCTATTCAGGATTATGATAAAGTAATTGAACGATGTACTTATATTCTGAAAGAACACAGTGACAGCAAGTGGGCTGACAATGCCTTGTATCTGCTGGCGAGATCGATGTATTATAAAAAACAAAGCCCTTTGCAAGCTAAAGAACGATTTCAAGATTTGTTAAGAATATTTCCGGAAAGTGAGTTCGCACCTTATGCCTTGATATATATAGCTAAGATAGACTATGAAATGAAGGATAAACGGGAAGCTCACCGCAGACTGCAAGAGATACTCGACAATGCTGAGTACAGAGAACTACACCCTGAAGTTCTCCTTCTTAAAGGTACTTTCTATTTAGATGATAATGATTACGGAAGAGCTCAGGAAAATCTGCAAAACATAATTGAAAGATTCCCTAAGTCCCAGCAGTTTGAATTGGCTTTCTTTACTTTAGGTTTGGCGCATTTGGAAAACGAAAACTACACTCAGTCTAAAGAAGTATTTGAAATTCTGCTCGAATCAAGAGCAGCAAGAAGAACTAAACTCAATTCCCGCTATTATATTGCCCTTAATCACTTTCATCTGTTAGAATATGACGAAGCTTTAGATATTTTGCAGAGCCTTTTAAAGCAGGAGTATGAACAGGAAAATATTCCTCGTCTGAATCTACTTAAGGCAAGATGTTTTGCCGGTATCGGGGAGTATGAAGAAGCAGAATCTCTCTTCAAAACGGTAATTGATGTTAACAAAAGAACATTGATCTCGGCTGAAGCCTGTTATCATTTAGCTGAAATGTTTTTTTTGGAGTTGCTTGACTATGAGAAAGCGATCACCTACTATAATCAGATTCAGGCAGAATTCAGGGCTTCACCTTTTGTAGAAAAAGGGGTAGCAAGAAGTGCTGTTGTAAGCCAAATAGTTCAGTTCAGCAGAGAAGACAGAAGTATAAGTACCGCTGATTTAATCAATGAACAGTTTAAACTTGCGGAATATTATCTCTATGTAATGAACATGCCTGACTCTTCCCTCAGTGTTTACAATAGTGTCAAAAAACAAAAACTGAGGCTGCAAAAAGACCTGGACTCACTCAAGACAAGATATGAGAAACTGATAGATAACAAAAGTTTCGAAGCGACGGAACTCCAGGAAGTTACTTTCCGGGAAGAAGAACCGGTGGAGACAGAAGAAGTTGTTATAGATAGCTTGAATATTACTGAAATCGAATCAGATATTGCAAGTATGGAAGAAGATCTGATGTTGTACCAGAAAGAATTCTCTCCCTATTCTGAGTTTTCGACTGCCTGGATATGGCTCAATGTCAAGAATGATCAAACAAAAGCTGAAGAAGTTTATAACAGGATGCTGGAGCATTATCCGGAAAACCGTTATACTTATGCCACAGAGGCTTTATTAGAAGGAAAAGAAGTGAGATTTGCCACTCCACTTGAGTTGCAGATGGAGAAGAACTATGAAGCAGCTGTGGAGAAGCTGGAAAAGGCTCCGGAAGATGCTATCTATTTATTGAGTTCCATCAAGGATGAACTCACTAAGATATTCCTGGATAACAGCAGATACAATTCTCAGGGTCTTGAAAAGATCTATTATAAAACTCTTTTTAGTCTGGGTTATGCTTACTATTTTCAAATAGGTGACAGTCTCAGTGCAAAACCATATTTTGATGATCTCTTGCAGGAAAAGGGTGATAGTGAATACAGTCAGTTCATCAATCGTTTCTATCAGAATAACAAATTTATAGTGGAAGATTCTTTTGATGTTTTGAGAGAAGAGAGTAAAGACGACCCTACGAAACCGGAAGAATCGTCAGAGAGATCGGAATCAGGAGAGTATATTGATGACTTGATTTCCGAAGAAGAAGAGGGAGTAGAGTTTGTTCCCGACCCCGGACCAAAATCTCCTGAAACAGGTAAAGATTAGTCACTGTAACGACTACCTACAGTTAAACTGTATGGGATTTACTTCAGAGTTGAAAAAGTCGAAACACAAAGAGCTGATAAAATGATTAAAGATAACTTTTCCGTCATAAGTCCTACCGAAGTTTTCTTCAGCAGACAGTGTACCCTCTTTAAGCTGTTCACGACATTCGTAGGTATCTATCTTGCTTTTTTTCTTCGCTGGGAGTATTTTCTTATGACCTTTATGGTTACGGTTTTATGGTTAGCTGTTAACTATAGATTATTATGGTATTATCTGAGAACTCTTATCAATTTCTCACCTTTTATTACCGCCTATTTGCTTTTAAGCCTGCTTACAGATCTCTCTTTCCCAAAACAGCTTTTTTTTGTCGGAAGAATTTGCTTAATGTTGCTTTTTTCGGTATTCTTATTCAAAACAACAAATGCTGAAAGATTTCTTGCCGAAACATATACTATCAGACGCTGGAAGCCGCTTAACAGTATCGTTGCCTTCTGCCTCGCCACAGTCATATTCGTTAAGCTCTTCTTCAATGAGATTAAAATTGTTAGATATGGGGCAAAAAGGTTAGAAGGGATCATCAATATCATAGTAGATTCTTTTACCAATGTTTACCGTCAAATTGATTCAATCGAAGAGATAGTTACGCATTTAGCCACGAAAGATTTCAGAACAGAAGATGAAGAGGGAGTGACAGCAAAGTGTGAGCTTTTTAATGGAGCGAATATCTATTTGACCTTTCTGCTTTCACTCTTTGTAGTAATTATGGCTTTATGATCATTTGGAGCGATCGGGAGTTAATAATAGCGTGAACAGATTTGTCTTGCGAATTGCTTATGACGGTTCTGGTTTTCATGGCTGGCAAAAGCAACCGGCAGCACGAACAGTTCAGGGAGAAATAGAAAGAGCCCTTAGTGAAATAGCTAAAGAACAGATCAAGACCATCGGATCATCCAGAACGGATACGGGTGTACATGCCCTAAATCAGTTCGTTCATTTTGATTTTCCCTTTAACATGACACCGCAACAGATTAAACTTGCCATAACCACGAAATTAGCAAAAGACATAAAGATTAATCAGGTGTACACGGTTGAAAATGATTTTAATGTCCGGTTTGAAGCAATCGGCAGGTCTTACAAATATATTATAGCGAAAGAATTGACTCCGTTCAACAGGCTTTACAAAAGCTTTTTTCCTAAATACAAGATCAAAAAAGAACAGATAGAACAATGCTTACCCCTTCTTATGGGAAGAAACGATTTTGAATTCTTTTGTCAAAAGAGAGAGGATCTGCACACTTATATTTCTGTGGTCAGTGCTGTTGCTTTTCATGAGACTAAAGATGAGTTTATTTTCGAGATTACGGCAGACAGATTTCTTCATAACATGGTCAGGAGAATTATCGGAACAATGGTCAGGTTATCTGATAACAAGGAAGTATATCAGATAATGAAGGAGTTACTTTCCCGGAACAGAGAATACCTGCATCTTGTATTTACTGCCCCCCCACAGGGTTTATATCTGATGAACGTGCTCTATCCTGCCGGTCACTTTCCGGAATATGAATTTAACGCGTGACTATCAGATAGTTAGTTGCGAGTATTTGCATTATCTCCTGAGACTGACAGTTAATAATTGCTAACCATTGTACACATAAGATTTAACAGTCGCAGTAATAGACTAATATCTATCAGTCGAGAGTTTAGGGCAGTTTAAAAAATCGAATATTTCTTGCTGCTCGCTTGTTGTTTTTGTCAATCCAACTCTATAACGATCTTTCGTTCTCCACTCGTCCAGCGTTGGCATAAGTCTGATTTTTACCATTTCCACCTCCTCTTTTCCAACTTTTTAAGATCTTTGTTCTTCACCTAACAGGAAGTCATTATCGTTATCTGTCAAAGCTTTCAAGTTGCTGCCACTTGAAACTCCTTCGCCTGGAAGCCCTGACAGTTCTGTTTATGGTAGAGACCAACTGGAGATGTTCCATTATTCCAAGGAGCGCTACAATTTAGGTAATTAGCACGGCTGCTGTCTATCGTATTTCCCCAGGGATAATCATAAGCGGCCAAACCGCGAGTTGCTTTCTCCCACTCATGCTCTGTCGGTAATCGTCAAACATAATGTTCTGCAAAATGCCGGGAACCAATCCGGGTGACTTTTACTTCAGGATGATTCAGATAAGCTTAAAATGTGAAGCCTGAAGGAGCACTCAAGATAAACTCGCCGTTACTGAAAGATATCCTTGCAATGTTATAACTCTAAAGCTCTGTTCCGAGAGAATAGAACCTTTAAGCCCCGGCTTCCCAATGTTCATCTCCTGGCGGTGGTCCTGGAATTTGTAACCCTTATAATAATAGAGAGGTATTTATTTCTCCCCTTAGGACACCTTTAGGATATTCTATAGTTGCAAGGGGTCCGCCTATAAGGATCCCTAAGGGTATCCTAAGAGAAGAACCCGTGTATTTTGCCGATGATGAAAGGACAGAGGAGATGTTAAAGACTCTTTTTTGATTGACAAGACATAATTGATAAACCGATAATTATCCTCGTTTTCTCGAAAAGCATAATTGTTTCTTTAGACTATCTTTGATAATACTGATTAGATTTAGCAGTACAGAGTGAATATCTATGGAATATGTAAGCCTCTCTTTTATTCCGGCTTGCGGGATGATCATTGTTGCCCCGATACTTGTCATCTACTGGCGGCGTTCCGTTAAACTTGCCTACCGTTGGTTCTGGCTGGGAGCCGGATTATGGACAGTAGCGGTTATCCTGAAAGTTGTTTCGTCTGTTCTGCTTAACGAACCGGTGATTGGATATCTCAATGCCAATCTTCCCGAAACGCTCTCCAGGGTAGCAGGCGGTTTGTTTATCTGAGTTCAGACAAGCTTTTTTGAGATCGGGCTAACCTTGGTGGCAGTGCTTATCTGGCCGAGACTCGGCAGCAATTCGGAACGGGCTGTCGGTTTTGGTATTGGTGCAGGTTCTTTCGAATCTCTTTTGCTGGGATTTAGGGGTAATGACCGGTATTATTGCCTATCTTGCCGGAGTACCGGGCACTGAAGAGATTTGACCGTCTTTAGACTCAGCAGCAGAGCTATCTCCTCTCTTCTTTCTGATAGGACCTGCAGAGAGAATTCTGGCGATATCATGCCACGTAGCTTCGAGGACTTTAGTAATACTCGGGGTGACAAGGAAGAACGGTCTGATGATCATTGTTGAATTTCAGCCTTCACTTTAATTGACGGGATTGCCGGAGCAGCCCATATATACGGATTAGTCGATGAAATATCGATGTAGTGGATAGAACTCGCTCTGCTTCTTTTTGTCTTAGCAAGTATTCCGTTGATTATCTGGTGTCATAAAGAGTGGAAAAGAGCTGATAATGACTTTTTATCAAGCTGTGTAGAGGATACTAGCGAGAAAAGAGAATAGCTCTTCAGAGAGGCTTTAAGAGAGCAAAAACGGAACAGAGTTAAGGCTAACATACAGCTTAGTCCCTTGCTCTGTTCCGAATAACACTTTTAATAGTTAAATGTTGGGTTCAGCTATTGTTTTGCTGGCATCTCGGAAGGGCTGAGCGTTGTAAACTCCTTTAACTCCGTAAATCTCTGTTCTTCCGATTCTTCGAGAGTTATTGTCGTAACATTCCAGAGAGCTTCGGTGCCGTAAAGATTACCGTAGTAAGTCATTCTCTGCTCATCTTCCTGTCCTTCGTTAACAACGATAGCAACTGTGGCATTAGTCGGAATGTTAAAGTCAGGCTCATAATCACTGTAGTAATGCACCTGAACGAAATAATCTCCACCCGGAAGATCAGTTCCTGTTATAGTTTCCGGTCCGTATCCGTATAACACGTCCATATCGAGAGATAGGCCGCTTTGGGTGAAACGGTTACCATAGTAGCACCTTTCTCCGAACGGGTCGGTGACCCAGAGATCTACATCCGTATTGTTAGTATCCCATGTAAGGGTAACCCTGAGCGATGCAGCCTCTATATCCGAACTGAACTGAACAGCATCCTGCTCCTGCCACGAACCGGATTCTGCTATGAGAACCAGGATATGATCCGTCGGTTCGGTTGTTCCCTGCAGAGGAATATCTCTGCTGAACTCACCATTTATCAATGATACCTGAAAAAGTTGGTCAAAATCATTATCAAGAGCTATCCAAGCTTGATTCAGAGAAGGATTGGCAACTTTTCCCGATACCGGTAAAACACGGTCGGTATGTGGGGAATCTATGGGATCTAATTCCACGTAGAATTCTACATCGAAATAGACCAGGGTCCTGAAGACCGAACCAGAAGCCGTATCATCGAATTCTAAATCCACATAGCAGTAATCTTTCGACCAATTAGCAGGAAGATGAAGATCGAAAGAGATACTCTGAGTTCCGGAAGTGGATATTGATACTCCTCCGGTCGTGCCGTCAGTCACTTGTGTTCCTTCCCACCCTCTAACGGTTACATTGCCCAGCAAATCGTCAGCACCATCGTTTCTGAGAATCAACTCGACAGCAAGATCTTCACCCGGATTAATCATAATATCCTCAAAGGTTTCGTTGGACAGATCGTATTCGATGACTGACAGATTCATATTGGAAACTTCGATAGTCACTGTTTTTGATCGGGTATTGCCGAATTCATCGGAAGCTGTGACCGTTATCGAATAATCACCATGTTCGGTCGGGATAAAGGATGTAACAACTCCCAAAGCAGAGAGGTCGGTATATTCACCACCGGAGACCGACCAATTGAACGAGACCGGAGAGCCGATTACACTAACGGCTACCGCTCTCAGATCAACGACATTGTTCATTACCGGCTGAACCGGTTCGACGACAATATCTTCGATAATAAGGGAATTGGCTATCCGGTCATACATCTCAACCAGTAACTCCTCAGCCATTCCCTGCATTACCATATAGTCAGACTCTACTGCCCTGACATAATCCTCGGCAATAGTCAGTATGCTGTAATCTCCGGACGGTAGTTCCAGATCAGTTTGGGGATCAACATCAGCAGCAATGACAATTTTCGATTCGTCGGTAGGCTGATTCTCCTTCTGGATAATTACCATTGCCTGACGGGTTATGACAGTACTTGTATCAACATCCTGAATCTGAAGGTCAACTGCACCGGTATCAGACTCATCCTGACCGGTTTCCAGCATTTGTTTGGTAATTTCGGCAGGAATATCTCCCATAAGTTTCTCTCCGATAAACATAACCTTATCTTTTGTAACTTCTTTTATCGTATCAACACATCTCTTATTATAATCAGGGTCCCAGTAATGCACAAACTGTCTCGTTTCTTTCTTGAGGGGGTCGTCATCAGAAAGCTGCATATAGTTCTGTGCCTTTTCCTGGAGTGTTTCTCCGGGAATTGCATCAATATTGATATTACCTTCCTGATCATCTCCGGCTAAAATGGACTGGGTGATCGAGTAGTCGGTCTGGATATAATGGTCCTGCCATCTCTGGGCTACACTGGAAACGATGGGAACCCCTGATTCCGGATCCCGGAGAACTTCCCGGATACCCCGTTGAAATGTTACCACTTGATAGCAGCTCCTGACCATCCTTCCAGAATTGACAACAGTGTTCCTCGCCGTATTGTAAACTCCCCGGGCTGTAGCTCGAGCAAGATCGGTGAAAAATCCCCTGTCAGAATCTCCGTAAGCTCTGATTGCCTCTTCATATGCGAGTAACCGGTCAAAATAAGCACCTGCCTGGGCGGTCATATCATAATACTCGTCAACCAATACTTCTATCTCTTCCAGAGAGCTTCGCGAATTCGTGAACAGGTCCTCGATTTCGTCCAGAACTTCATTCATAGATGTAAAATGTTCACTCATCTCAGTCGTTGTTTCCCAATAGTTCTCTAAAGCATTTTCGAGGTCGTTATCCGGTTTTGTCGGTGATGAATCATCACTACAACCGGAGAATAGAATTAATACTACCATAGTAAGTATAATTAATCCGTGTTTCATAATTCTTCTCCTTGATGTATTTTTTCGAAACACTCAACCTATCATTTATTATGTGTCAAGTTTTAACGGTAGTGTTTCCACAGTTAGTAATTGCTAACTGCTTGTTAAGCATACGATTATGGAATATTAAAAGTAGCAGTATTAGACTATAATCTATCACGCGAGAGTTTAAGACAGTTTAACAGATAGAATATTTCTTGCTGCTCGCTTGTGGTTTTTGTCAATCCGATTCTATATCGATCTTTCCTTCTCCACTCGGCAACAGGTATTCATCTGAATTTCTTGACTCCCTTTTTGTGAGAGAAGATGAGTCTGTTTTTGAACTTACGGCGGACAGAATTCTTAATGACATGGTCAGGTTATCTGATAACAATGAAGTATATCAGATATTGAAGGAGTTAATTTCCCGGAACAGGGAATACCTGCATCTTGTATTTACTGCCCCCCCGCAGGGCTTATATCTAATGAATGTGCTCTATCCTGCCGGTCACTTTCCGGAATGACTTTAATCAAGTAACAATCAGATAGTTAGTTGATATTCATTACGATAATAATGACCAGTCCAATCTAAAGCAAAGTATAATCCTCAGTCCTACTTTATCACTTTATGTTCAATCGGTTTTGTGTACTTAAACCTTATTGTCTTGGAGAGCATTCTGGACCCCCATAAACCGGAGCCGATTTTAACAGAAAAGTTAGCAGCTGATCTAAAGAATCTCTTGTATCTATCAAAATACCTGGAGTATTCTGCCGCCAGGTCGTAATAAATTATTGATTCTTCAATCTTATTGATTCTGAGATAGTTGAGAGCGATTGAATAGTACCAGAATGCCTTTTCTTCTTTATCGATAAGATGCCCGGCTTCGTCCAGGAGCATGATCTTCCCTCTGATACCTCTTTCTCCCTTACTGACCGATGTCGGATCATTATACACGGTAACAACAATATCATCATGGTGTTCAAATGTATATTTTTCTGCGATCCGGTAACTCAGCTCAATCTCCTGCATTGAGATCATCTTGGGATTAAATCCTCCGACCTCCTGGAGTAAAGATTTTTCTATCATCCACCTTACGGTGAAGTGGGCTGCAGCCCCTGTCAGCCGCGAGCAGTTTACCTTTTTGTAGAATTTGTCAGACCTGTCTCTCACTTCAAACCAGGACAAAATGAATCTCGAGCCGCTTTTCAGAATAGCGTTAACCTGGCTCTCATATCTATGCGGCAGATTAACATCGTCATCATCCAGAAAAACAATAAGCTCGCCCTTTGCCTTCTCGAGTCCGAGGTTCCTGGCATTATTTGCTCCTTTGTTGGGATTACGGAAGCACCTGATGCGGGGATCTTTTCTTTCATAGGGAGTAATAACATTCCAGGTGTCATCGGTAGATTGATCATCTATTACGATCATTTCCCAGTTTTCATAAGTTTGAAAGATATTGCTCTCGATAGCTTCCGGTACTATCCTTGAGCGATTATAGGTAGGGGTGATACAAGTGACTAAGGGTAATTTACTCATGAGAATTTTCTCTTAATTCCGTATAGAGATTTCTGATACTGTAATTCAGCTTTTCGAAGGAGAAGTTTTTAATAGCCGAATTATAAGCCTCATCTGCCATATCATTGTAGGCATCGGGGTTGTCTAACCAGCGGTTGATCTCCTCAACAAATCCCCTTTTTTCATTGCTGGGGAAGTAGAATCCGTTTTTACCAGGTATAATAAAATCCTCAACTCCACCGACTTTTGTGGACATAACGATCTTTTTGCAAGCCATTGCTTCAATAAGAGCTACCGGTGTTCCTTCATTTTCTGAAGTCAGCAAAACAAGATCAATATCGGCATAAACCATCTTAAGGTCTTCGATGAATCCTGTTATCAAGACTCTTTCAGACAAATTCCTTTTTTGGATTTCCTGAGTAATAGCTTCTTTCAGGTCACCGTCTCCGATAATTACGAAGAAAACGTTTTCTCTGGTTTTGATAATCTCCTCAGCAATAGCTAAAAACAGGAGATGATTCTTAATCGGAACCAGTCTTCCGATAATACCAATGATTTTCGCTTCCGCCGGAATGTTGTATCTCTTTCTGAAGAAGTTCTTCTCATCTTTTGAGGGCAGAATGTTTTCAAATTCAAAACCTAAATTGATGACCGCTATTTTTGAGCTGTTTGTGATCCCGAAGTCGAGCAGTTCTTGTTTCTGCTGTTTACTGATAGCTATGATCTTAGAGGAATAGCTTGCCAGAATCCTTTCAATAAGGATAAAAAAACTGGTTTTGAGCTTTCCGAAATATCCGGTGAAAATATTACCGTGAAAAGTATGAACGATAACAGGCACCCGGCAGAAAATGGCAGCTAATCTTCCCAGCATTCCTGCTTTAGCGGTATGGGTATGAACTATATGGGGTTGTAGTTTTCTGATAAGCCTGTAAATTTCCCGGAAAGCCTGGAAATCTTTCCACAATCTGATCTCACGTTTCATATGATCGATATAGAAGGGAGTAACACCATATTTTTGAGCAAAATATGACATGTCAGATTCTGTTTCTTCGATTTTTCCGGCAAGCAGATGGGACTCGTAAAACTCATCATTAAGCGAGGAAGTTAAAAGCACAACATGAATTGTTGGTCCTCCAATATTTAATCTTGTAATAATCCTCAGGACTCTGATTTTATCCATCATTCATCAGCTCTTCATATAAAGCGACAGTTTGCTCAGCAGTGTTTTTCCAGGAAAATCTCCGGAGATTATCTGCTGCTTTTTTTTGCAGTTCAGCTCGTCTTTCTATACCTTCTTTTATTGCTCTTTTCATCTCATCTTTGGAGAAAGGATCAAAATAAACAGCCCCCTCCCCACAGATCTCGGGGATACTCGAAACATTGCTGACTGCTGAGGGAATGTTGAATTGGGCAGCCTCCAATGGCGGGAAGCCAAATCCTTCATAAAAAGAAGGAAAAACAAACAGCAGGGCATTTTTATACAATGTTAGAAGAGTTTCATGGGGAACAAAGGAGAGATATCTGACCTGCTCAGAGTTCTTAATGCTTTGGAGAGTTTTTTTGTATTTATAATTCTTCTTACCGACAATAACTAACTGGTATTGCTCAGGGGAACTGCTGTTTAACTCTTCTACCGCCTCGATCAGCAGAGGGTAGTTTTTTCTCGGTTCAATGTGACCGACAGTCAGCAAGTAACCCTGTCCGGCTAAACCGAGTTCATTAAGGATAGTCTCAGCATTCTCAATATCATGGAATCTTTTGTGATCAACAGCCTCGTGGATCGGAACGATATAATCGGGATTATAGGAATAGAGGTCAGTGATCTCATTTTTTGTAAACCGGGAAACAGTTATAATTCTATCAACCCATTGGAGTGAACTTTTAAAGGCATGTTGAACATATATTCTTCGGAAGAAGGGATAGCTTTCAGGATATCTGCGGAAGCGCAGATCATGTACCGTCATAATCTTTTTACACCCTTCAATATTCGGAAGATGAAAAAAGGGAGAATGAAAGATATCAAACCTCTCTGTCGTAAACTCTTTTTTCCAGAAACGATTCTGACGAAGTGCCCGTTTCAGTTTAGCTTTACGGGGAAAGGGGAAAATCTTATATTTTGCCTCCTGAGGCATAGTTTTTAACCAATAGTCAAGATCATCAACCGAAACGTAAAAGAGATATTGGTTATTTTGATCAACACGCAGCAGATTAGTAACCAGATTATAGATATACTCCTTTATACCACCCGACTTTTCACCATAGTAGCAACAATTCAGTGCGATTTTCATTAAGTCCTCTCGTTAGTAGTTTTCTGATCCTGCTTCATTGATAATACCCGGGCTGCATAGATTAAACCTATAGTTAAGTACAGGTAAAAATTTACACCTATCAGTTCACCGAAATTAATGTTAACGATGGAAGTTATCAGAAGTGCAATTAGCAGGTAAAGAATCGGCTTATCAAAGCTCTTACTCATTTTCACGAGATAGCTGACACAGGTTAATAATATCGCCATAAAAATTGAAAAGCCGATCAATCCCAATTCTGCCAGAGTTTCAGAAAAAACATTGTGAGGAAACGGTAATGGTGAAACCCCGGCGAAACTCCCCAAGCCTGCTCCGAAGATCTTGTTTTGCCAGAACATATCTAAAGCCTGTAAATTGGCAGCAAGTCTCAACTGTATTGTTACCTGACTGCTATGATCCCTGGTCAGGAGCCTCTCTGAGATATGGGACGGCATGAAGTAAATGGCAGCTAAGATAATCAGAACAGAGAAAAGTGTTATTAATACCAGATAGAAGATTCGCAGACGAACTGAAATTAAAAAAATGAAAGCAAGAGCAAGTATTATTGATAATAGCGGACCACGCGAACCGGTTAAAAAAGCCAAAAAAGTTTGAAGCAAGATTAAGAAAACAAGAAGAGAAATCTTTCCGAGATTCTTTGAAGGTTCGGCAAAATATACCCTGATCAGGAACAGCTCTGCCAGAATCGCATAGGTCAGGTGACGTGCTACCCAAATCGTATTTAGTCCAAGAGTTGAAAATCTGCCGTGTATTTCTGCCCCATAATAGGTTTCCAGCCCCACAATACTTAGAATACAGAAACCGGTGAAGAAAACTCCGAAACAGGTAATTCCCTTCGCTATTGCCACGAAATCACTTTTATCTTTCACTAAAAAGATAGGGAGATAACAGAGGATGATATTGGTAAAGTAGGTACGTAGTTTTTCTCCTCCATACGATCTCTCTGGGGTAATAAAGAAAACAGATATGGTCAGGTAGAGGATCATAAAAAGAAGATACTTATCAATTGACAAAGAGGGCATTCGAAGAGTAAATCCAATAACATTGGCATAAAGAATTGCTAACACCGGTATGATAAATACTCCGTAAAAAAGAATGGCAAGATAATTACCGGTAAGAGCAGCAAAGCTGGTGATGATTATATGATAGCTGAGAGCAAGAGTAATTATGCCTGTTTTACTGTGTGCTATCAATAGATAACCGATAACCAGATAATATAACACTGTCCAGCTCTTCATCGGATAGAGTGCAAAAGAAGAGGTAATGAGCAAAACAACCAAAAAAGATATAACGGTGAGCAGCTTCGGGACTTGAAAGCCGGGGTTGATCATTTGGTCTGAGGAATTTGTTAGTGTATTCATAATATTTTCATCTGAACCAACACTGCTAACTGCCGCTGAGGTTTGAAAATGAGAATCTGCCCGGCAGAACAGCATTCAACAACTTGATAGTCAGATCCTTAACTTTCTTCTGTTCCCAATAATAATTCAGACTCATAGCTATCAGTAAAGCTGCCAGGAAGCTAATTATCTTAGGAAGACCCATTAGATAACCTAACCACATCAGGATCAACATCATAAACATACAGAGGAGATTATATCTGATGTAATGAAAGAGTCTTTTCAAGGGTATCATTAACAGGGTCATGTCAACCTTTAATCTGAGCATCCGGACAATTATATCTCCGGCAACAAAGAATACGATCGTTCCGTGAAAACCGGCAAGCTTATAACCGAGGAAGATGGTAATGATCCTCGAGATAAGAAGAACAATGGCATAAATGAGATTGATGTAAGGCTTCTGCTTTATATTTGAGACGAAAGTAGAGGGTACTCCCAGGACATAAACCATCATCAACAGGGGAAACGTTTGCAGGGAAAAAATTGCCAGCTGCCAGCTCTTATCAAAAAAAATGTGAATGATCTCTCGGGCGAAAAAGTGTATTCCCAGCAGAACGGGAAAGAGGATAAAGGTCACCGGGAAGAGCAGAGAGAAGAGAGAATTCCTGATCTTTTCATTCTCTCTTAGATTTGAATAATGTGGGAAAGATACTTTTGCTATTGAATTCATCACCAGGCTTACGGGAATAGTAACTGCAGCAAAGGGAAGCTGGAACTCGGGAGCTAATAACTTACCGATAACGATGACGACAAAAATTGTAGGGAATTGCAGAGCAAAAGTTAAGAAAATCTGCTCCAGACCACTGTAGAACATGAATTTTCTCGCAGTTTTATCTATGCCGAATCTTTTGGACTGACGATAGGGGAGGATATTTATTCCTTTCCAGTTGGCATGTCTAATCAGCATCAATAATTCCAGCCCTTCAGAGAAAAAGACCAGTAATAACAATACCCCTAAGGCAGGGTAAAAAAAAGCAAAACTGATAATTCCGCCATAAAGGAGGATCTGCTTGATGATCAGAGCGATTGAGATTCCTTTAAAATCAAGGATGGAACTAAGCTTGGTTACTACGATTACCTTCATTCCTTCAATGAGCGGGAAAAGTATTAGTAGTATCCTGAGAGATTGGTTAAATTGACCACGAACAAAGAAAGAAGTTATGGTTTCACTGAAAAAGAGGATAAACGATAGAGCAACTGCAACGATTATAGAGATGTGAAAAAAGAGATTCCAGCGATTTTCTCTTGTCTCCGGAGGAGCTGACATATAAAGAATATTCGTACCAAGAGGAATTACTGTCAGTAAAATTAGGACAAAGGCTTGGAAAGACTTAAATATGGAAATGTCTTCCCGGAGAAAAAATCTAACCAGAAAAGGTATTGTAACAATACTCATTACTCTGATCAGAAAATTAGCGGTGAAATTCCAGAGACTGGAAGTAATGAATTTACTCATCGTGTCTTGCTGAAGGTTTAATTTTGTTTCTCAAAATTTTGCTGACTGATATACAGGCAAAATAGATATCGCCTGAGTTATCAGCCGAGACCTACCGTCGGAACAATTCATCAAAGAATGACTTTAACTTATTTTTGCGGGGTGTGTTGGTAAAGACCTCATAAGTGTAGGCAAAAAGGGAGGACACGATCAGGGAGAGTGCAAAAGCAATTATTACGATCAAAGCTCTCCTTGGCTTGCTTCGCAACCCGGCAGGTACAGGACTGTCGATAATCTCGAAAGTCGAAATGTCACTCAGTTCATCCAGTTTAGCCTGCTCATACTGGGGATAGAGAAACTCGACTACCTTCTTCTGAATTTCAATATTGAGATTCAACTGTATAAACTGATTGTTTACACCAGGTACTTTATCAATATCAAGGATGTATTTAGGACCAACTTCTTTTCCACTTTTCTCCATTTCCTTGATACGATTATCAATTACAGCCAACTTCTTAGTCAATGTAACTACTATTTCAGCTTCTTCAGCCATAAATCTTCGGGCGTATTCCAATTCGATTTCGGTCTCCATTCTTTGGGCTGCTAATTCAGCATACTGCTTTACAATTGCCTCTGTTTGAGCCTGAAGATCAATAACTCTGTGTTCTGTTTGAAAAGCTTCCAGTTGGTTAGTCAATCGGGCAAAATTCTCTTCAAAAGCAGAGATCTGCTGTTCCAGAAACATTCTCCGCTCACGTCCCTTGGACATCTTTGAAGTCAGATGATATTCCTCTAACATCTCGAAATATGCCTGGGCAATATCACGGGAAAGATAACGATCCTTAGTTTCAATAGTGAAAGTAATCATACCTGTTTCTATTTCATAACCTGCCGAGAGAACATTTTCGTTAAGATTAAGCACAGCCTTCTCCATGATAACCAGGGGGTCTTTGTCTTTTATCTCAAAATATTCAATTAAATCAAAACGATTGATTATTTTTTCCGAAAAGTTCCTGCTTCGTATTATATTGATATAGTTCTGAGCGCTGCCGGTAGCCCCTTGACCAAGAAAAGTTGCTCCTAAACCTCCCAAAAAACCACCGGAGAAAGGTAAGGCAGTCTGCTGCTGGCTGATAGTCATAAAGCTAACCGATGATTTCCAGTATTGAGTGGCCAGCAAGCTATAGATAATGAAGGCAACCGTAATGATAAAAGTTGTGATGAGGATAAATTTCTTTCTCTTAGCCAAGACAATTAGGATATCAAGGATATCAATGTCGATTTTTTTCATATCTCTTCCGAAATTTTTTATTCATGATTTTATCTCAGCTCTTGCTGTCAAACAAAAAATAGGTTTAACAAGCGGCAATTAGACCGAAATAATAGAGCTTTCAAATGAAGTTCTGCAAACCGATTTGAGGTTAAGAGGCAAAACTACTCTTTCCGAAATAGGTAATACTAACTATTCGCTGCATCATGTTTGGTTGATGATGCACAGAAACAGATTTACCGGGAAGATTCTCTTATTCTAACAATGAGCTGCTCGAAGGGCAAATATCTTTCAAAGGACAGGCAGGACATCTTGGATTTCTGGGGAGACAGATCTTTTGTCCGAAAGCGACAAGATAAGAGTTGATCTTCAGCCAGTATTCGGGTGGAAGTTTGTTTCGCAGAACAGTTTCTGTTTCGAGAGGTGTTTTAGTGTTAACATATTTCCAGCGGTTGCTGATTCTGTGAACATGGGTATCGACACAGATGGCAGGTTTTCCGAAAGCAGTAGCCCTAACGAGATTAGCGGTTTTCCTGCCTACACCGGGGAGTCTTATCAGGTCTTCGATCTCAGAGGGTATTTGCCCCTGGAATTCCTCTCTAATGATCTGAGGGAGCTTCTTTAGCTGGGTTGCTTTTTGACGGTAGAAACCTACAGGATAGATCAGCTGTTCAATCTGTTCAGGAGTCAGTTTGTCTAATGTTTCGAAATCTGATACTACCGGAAAAAGCTTTGCTATTACTTTTGCCGTTATCTGATCTGTTGTCCGGGAACTTAGTATTGTCGCAATGAGAATCTTAAAAGGGTTATTTTGCTGCAAGGCAACGAATTTTACTACCGGAGCTGCTAATCCGGCAATGACCGGTTCGAGTCTTTGAAATGCTGTCTGAATATCAAATCTCATGTTTTTCATCTGTATTCTGTCGGAATCTCTCAATGATTATGGCTATTCTTAGTTCACTTTTAATTGGCGCGATTATCTGCTCTTTTCCGGAAGCCAGATATTAACAAGCTCAGGCAGGATCATTCCGGATAGTCCTTGATGAAATTCATCAAGGAAGTTAAGGTTTTCCGGCGGGTCAAGATTGATCCCAATTGTAAAGGCTCCGGCATGCTTAGCTATCAGAAGGAATTGGGCTGCGGGATAGACAACACCGCTGGTGCCTACGGTAAGAAAATACTTTGTATCACGGAGAAAAGCCATGATTTCATCTAAGTGATAAGGAATTTCACCGAACCAGACAACATCAGGTCTGACACTCCCTTTGCATTTAAGGCATTTGGGAACGCTTTCCTTTGAGTCAGTTTTCGTTGTAGGAACTGAAATACCACAGTCAGAGCAAAAGCTGCGATGAATAGTTCCGTGCATTTCCAGAACTCTTTCCGATCCCGCTAAACCGTGCAAACCGTCAATATTTTGGGTAATAAGAAGGAAATTATCACCTAAAAAATTCTCCAGCCTTTTAAGGGCATAATGTCCGGAATTAGGCTTAACAGTAAGGATTTGCTGCAACCTTTGCCGGTAGAATTTCCAGACCATTTCCGGGTCTCTGATAAATCCTTCCGGAGTTGCTACATCTTCAACCGGATGGTTTTCCCAAAGCCCGTTAGCATCTCGGAAGGTCTTGATACCGGATTCAGCACTTATTCCTGCGCCTGTCAGAACAGCTACTTTGTCCTTTTTCGTCAGTTTCAGTTTTGTTTTGTCTCTCAGATTGTACTCCATAAGCGATTGTACTTCCTGGTTTAATGCGAAGTTTGCTGATTTTTTGGGTCAAACTCATTGATCAAAGCTACCATCTTTTCTGCTACCTCCGAACCGTACAACAGGGGGTAATCAGAAGGAGCGTTATGATTGCTGATCTTCTCCGGAAAAGCTTCATCATAGGGATTGATCAAAACATTCCAGCCTGCTTCCACCGTTTCTACCCATTCTGTTTCGTCACGGATAGTCAGGCATGGTACCTTCAAGATATATGCCTCTTTTTGAATACCACCAGAATCGGTGAGAATTTTTTTGGAGTTCTTTTGCAGAAAAATAAAATCTATATAGTTTACCGGAGCTACAAAGGTTATTCCGGGAAATAGTTCAGCCGGCGGTTTGCTTTCATTTGTAGTCAGAACCTTCATAGTTCTGGGATGTACAGGGAAAACAACGGGAGTCTTTAAATCATTCAACCGGGTCAGAAGATTATGAAGATAATCATAATTATCTACATTTTGCGGTCTGTGCAGAGTAAGCAGATAGTATTCTCCTGATCTCAGATTGTGTTTTTCCAAAAGAGCAACCCGGTCTTTACCTTTATTAAGAGCCATCTTAAGAGAATCTACCATGATATCACCGGTAAGGTAAGTTTTGTCGGAAAGACCTTCATTTTGCAGATTCTCTACCGCGGTTTCTGTTGGGGTAAAGAGATAATCAGAAACGTGATCGGCAACTATCCTGTTTATCTCTTCGGGCATTGTCCGGTTAAAACTTCTTAGGCCCGCTTCGATATGAACTACCGGAATATTCAGTTTAGCAGCAGCCAAAGCCCCGGCGAGGGTGCTGTTCGTATCTCCGAAAACAACTACTAAATCGGGTTTTTCTTCCGTAAAGACAATTTCCAATTTTATGAGCATTTTACCGGTTTGTGCTCCGTGATTATCGGAACCGATCTCAAGATGATAATCGGGAGTGGGAATTTCCAGATCAGTAAAGAAGGAGTCTGACATATTAACATCATAATGCTGACCGGTATGAACAATGACTTCTCGGTGGTGTTTTCTAACCTCCCGGGAAAAAGGAGCAAGTTTAACAAATTGCGGTCTTGCTCCGACTATCGAAATTATTTTCATTTATACCTCACTATATACATAATAATAATGCCTGTTTGGCCTAAGCTATATGGTTTTCTCTATGATCTTACAAACTGCCGGCAGTAAGGATCTTTACTGTACTTTAGCTCTCTATAGTCTCCGGTGAATTTGATTTCCCCATTATCGATAACGACAATGTAATCAGCAGTTTTATCTATACAAAACACATCATGAGTGATTATTATAGCTGTATGTTTTTGTTTATTCTGGATTTCAAGGATCAGTCCAGAGATATCCTCAGCAATCAAAGGATCGAGACCGGTAGTTGGTTCATCGTAAATAATATACTTCGGATCAAGAATAATAGCCCGGGCTAAAGCAGCCCGTTTTTGCATACCCCCGCTAAGTTCAGACGGCATCTTAAGGTGAACTTCCGGTAATCCTACCAGAGATAGTTTTTCATTCACCAGAGAAACTATCTCAGATTTGGTAAGCTTGGAATGTTCTATCAGGGGAAAAGCAACATTCTGGAAGACGTTCAAAGAATCAAACAGAGCTGAGCTTTGAAAGAGAAGAGCCATCTTTTGCCGGAGTAGATTCAGCTCCTCCTCTTTAAGGGCAAAAATATTCGTTCCATCGATAAGAATCCTACCGGAGGAAGGCTTGAGCAAGCCAATGACTGTTTTCATTAGAACGGTTTTACCGCTCCCGCTTCTCCCGGCGATTACCGTAATTCTCTCTTCAGGTATAGTCAGGCTCAGGTTCTTTATTACCGGTATCCCTGCAAAATCAACAGAGATTTTTTCAATTTCTATCATCGATAACGACCTCTAAACCATCATATATTTCTCTCTTGGGGATGCAAGTTATTAAATCCCCCTTATCCCAAACATCTGACTCCGGACAGAGATATAATCTAAGATAATGATCGGATAAAGCTGTCCAATATTCCCCTCTTTTTCTTTCTAAAATTCCTGCCATTTTTACCCTCTCCTTTAAAAGGTAAGTTATATACTCTCTTCTCTTTCTCACCATCAATTGAGACAGGCGGACAGATCTTTGCTTAACCTCTTTAGTTTGAGGTATCCCGGACATCCGGGCTGCTTTCGTGCCCGGTCTGCGGGAATAGGGGAAGATGTGGAGATAGACCAGAGGGAGCCGGTCAATAAAGGAAAGAGTTTCCTGAAACAGCTCTTCATTCTCTCCGGGAAGTCCGAGGATCAGATCACTACCGATAGCAGCATCGGGAAGGATTGCCTTGATCTTCATAAGCAGCCGGAGATAGTCTTCTTTGAAGTAAGGACGCCCCATAGCTTGCAAGATCTCATCAGAACCGCTTTGCAGTGGAATGTGCAGGTGGGGACAGAGTTTTCTGCTCTGACTGAAATACTCCAAAATGGAATCATTTAGCAGTTGAGGTTCCAGAGAACTCAAGCGGATTTTTTTGACTTTCTCAATTTTTTCAATTTCGTTGAGAAGGCTGACTAAGGAATAGGGGTCCTTTTCTGAGAAGTCTTTACCGTAAAGCCCGAGATTAATCCCTGTCAGGACAAACTCCCGGTAACCGTTTTCTGCTAACTGCCCGATCTGGGTAATAATTTCTTCCAGTTTTCTGCTCCGCGGTTTCCCTCTTGCTAATGGCACTGTGCAGTAAGCGCAAAAATAATCACATCCATCCTGAATTTTAACAAAAGCTCTAGTCCGCTCAAAGAGTGAACCTGTTTTCTGTTCGGTAAACGTTTCAAAAAGAGAGGTATCTGCTATGAAATCGTGCCTGTTCTCTTGCAGAAAAGAAAATATCCTGTCCTTGTTGTTGTTATCGACGATCAGGTCAATCTCGCCCATCTCCCTGATCCTTTCATCATGTAGTTGGGCATAACAACCGGTAACGATAATCTTCACTTCCGGCTTTTCTCTTTTTTTCTCCAGAGCCCGCCGAATTGCGTTCCGCGATTTGTAATCAGTTCTGCCGGTTACGGTGCAGGTATTGATGATATAAATATCTGCCTCCTGAGTCAAAGAGACCGTTTCATATCCCTGCTGCCTGAAGTCATGCAAGATACAGGCTGATTCATATTGATTGACTTTACAACCAAAGGTTGCTATTGAGACTTTCTTCATAGTTGAGGATTACAATTAATTGGTGTTTTTGTTGTTAGGAAAAACTATCATTTTCAGTGAGGATTTTCCAGATAGCCCGAGCGTATATTTCATGTTCGATTTTCAGTACTCGCTCTGCAATTTCTTCCGGTGATAGGCAGTCTGCAATAGATGTCTTCTGCTGCATGACTATCTTTCCCTCGTCATAGTCTTCATTCACAAGATGAACTGTCGCTCCCGATTCTCTCTCTCCAGCTGTAAAAACAGCCTGGTGAACAAAGCTGCCGTACATTCCCTTTCCGCCGAATTTCGGTAAAAGAGCAGGATGGATATTTAAAACAGGAATTCGGCAGTTTCTGAGAAAAGCGGTAGAGAGTTTTTTGAGAAAACCGGCTAAAGCAAGTAATTCGATATCATATTGACGCAGATAAAAGAGCAGTTTTTTCTCGAAAGCGGTCATATCTTTCAAAGAGATATGAAAATGTTCAATCCCTAATTCCAAGCATTTTATGATTACCGGAGCCTGCAGGTTGCTTACTGTCAGAAATCGTATTTTGACCGGGAGTTTCTTATCTTGAAACCATTGATGAATGGCGGCAAAATTAGAACCTCTGCTCTTTCCGGAGGTAAGGATTGCAATTGCTCTTTCTGAATTCATAGGTCTGATCAGGATATTGTATCCGGTGGCTTTCTCTTATCCAGAGAAGACCATTTCCGGTACACTAACTCTGTTTGTTATTCGAGTTTGTTATCCGGCAGATCAGAGTCAATTCTGAGATGCAATTCCCGCAATTGTTCTTCAGCTACACCCGAAGGGGCATCACTCATTAAATCTGCAGCTTTCAAGGTTTTAGGGAAAGCGATTACATCCCGGATAGATTCTGCTCCGGTCATCAGCATGACTAAACGGTCAATGCCGGGAGCGATACCACCGTGGGGGGGTGTTCCATATTTGAGTGCTTCTAAAAAGAATCCGAATTTCTTTTGCAGCTCTTCTTCCCTGAAGCCTAAGACATTGAAAATCTTTTTTTGAATATCATAGCGATGACATCTGATACTGCCCGAAGAGAGTTCAACACCATTACAGACAAGATCATAGAGATGTCCTTCTATCTTGTCCCAGTTCTCTTCAGAGTCGAAATAGGGAAGATGTTCCTCCTTGGGGAGACTGAACATATGATGTGCAGTTTCCCAGCACTCTTTCTCTTCATCATAGATGAACAGCGGAAAATCAGTAATCCAGACGAATGAGAAACTACTCTTATCATATAGTTCGAGAATTTTGCCGAGATGATTTCTTATCCCGGCAAGAACTTTGAATACTATTCTGTTCTTGTCCGCTGCAAAGAGAATAAGGTCTCCCTCTTCAGCTTGCGTTCTTTCCAAAACTCTGGCAGTTTCAACTTCAGTAATGAATTTTGCTATGCCGCTCTCCGCTTTACCGTCCGATATCTTGCAGTAAGCTAAGCCTTTGCCCTCCAGATGCTTGGCAAGATCGGTCAATTCATCTATCTGCTTACGTGAGAAGCGAGCGCCACCTTTGACTACCAGTGAACGGATACTCCCCATTTTCTGGGATAGAGCGGATTTGAAAACCTGGAAATCACTCTCAGAGAAGATATCGCTCAGATCTGTCAATTCCATGCCGAATCGTGTATCAGGCTTATCACAGCCGTAGCGGTTCAAGGCTTCCATGTAAGAGAGACGCGGAAACGGGAGGGGGAGTTCGATTTTCAACAGCTCTTGGAAGAGTGTGTGAAACATCTCTTCCATAATAGCGAAAAGGTCTGCTTCGGTTACGAAACTCATCTCCAGATCGAGTTGGGTAAATTCAGGCTGCCTGTCGGCCCTCAGGTCTTCATCACGGAAACAGCGGGCAATTTGAAAATAACGGTCGAAGCCGCTGATCATCAATAATTGCTTATAAATTTGAGGTGATTGAGGGAGAGCGAAGAATTTGCCGGGATATATTCTGCTGGGGACAAGATAGTCGCGAGCCCCTTCCGGAGTGCTTTTCATGAGGATAGGAGTCTCTATTTCGTAAAATTTCCGGTCATTGAGGAACTTCCGCATTAGGAAGATTATGTGATGTCTCATCAATATCTTGTTTCGTAGTTTTTCCCGGCGTAAATCGAGATAGCGGAATTCCAGGCGATGATCTTCATCGGGCAGGATCAGTTCATTAATCTGCATTGGTAAGGGAGCAGATTCATTGTAGATAAGCAGTTCGGAAGCTTCCATCTCTAACATTCCGTTAGGAATTTTTTCGTTTACATTTTCTTCGCTCCGTTTTCTGATAGTACCCTTAACTCCAATCACAAACTCATTTCGTAGATGGTGGGCGGTTTTATGAACCGGCTCATTCTGGGGATGAAACACCAGCTGAATAAATCCTGTAACATCCCTGAGATCGATAAAGATTAGGTTACCCAAATCTCTCCGTCGGTGTACCCAACCCATCATGGTAATATCTTTCCCTATCATCTCCGGGCTTAGATCACCGCAATAGTGAGAACGTTTCATGTTTTCATTAATGTAGCTCATTTAACTCCCTCTGTGTAATTTTGTTCACAACATTTCAGGAAATAAAGAGAGACTGACGAGTCAAACTTTTTCTCTTACTCATTTTTCAGAGCAAAGATATAATCTTCCCGGTTCTTATGTCCTAAGAGTTTTCGTCTATCAGGAATGATCTTTAATACTCTTCAGAGGATTTGCATATTGAAGCGAATAACATCAAGAAAACTCTCCAATCTCAGTTTGGTTCTCTCATCCAGTTTTGCCGGTTGATCACCTTCAATTGTCAAGAAAGGGTAGTTAATGTATTTTTTCAGGAGTATATTATCTATCTGAAGATGACAAAATGCCTGTGAATAACTGATGACACCGTCTATCTGTCGTCTTGCAACTTCCTCTTTAATGTCTTCCAGACGCTCGAAAACAGAATAGGGATAAGTAAACGAAAGATACTGATCGATAATCTCATCTTTCAGATAGGGCATGGAAAACTGCCGTTGTACTTCATTAAAGATAACGTCAGCCTCCTGAGCAGATATGAACTCGTACAGATCCCTGAAGATTGGGGGGACTCCGATAAAAGCTAATCTGATTTCTCTCTGGCTATTTCTGGTTTTAGTCAGTGGTTCTCTATTCTCTGCTTCTTTCAAAAACTCATCCAATTTTTTTTCGTAAATTCCAGGATCACCTGTGAAATCGGAAGAGTTGATGAGCCAATAGTGGTTTTCTGCACCGCTGATCTTTCTTTCCTGCCAAGTAAGTCTGTCCAGTTGCACGAGCTTACATCTTATTGCATCGAGCTCTTTCTTTACTTCACCAACTTGGACTGGCGTGACTGAGAACCGTTCCCGGAGATGAGAAATTTCCCGTTCCAGAGCTTGTTTGTCTCTGCTGACCGGGAAAGAAAAAGGGATAACTTCAATTCCTTTATCCTGTAAAATAGACATCATTGAATGGTTGTTTGAACAGTCGCCCTGAATAACACTGATAACGGTTTTAAAATCATGATCCAGAATAGTATAATACATTCCCTTGATCCAGGAGCAGATATTGCGCGGAAAGCCTTCTGATTCTGCAGACTGAACCTGTTTTTGCGGTTCTCCGGTAATAAAGATGTTGTTCAGATCAACAGGTCTGTGTCCTGCTGCAAAAACTACTTCTACCGGAAACGATGTTGTGAAACCTATATCCATTTTATTGATCCTGATTGGTGCTGGTCATAACTTATTGATAAACAGAGTTTAAATAGTCATCTTCCAGAGTATTAGCCTCTTCAGTCAGTTTTTCGATCTCCTGCCTCAGACTGTCGATCTGGGAGTGAAGTAGTTTGGTCTTCTCCGCATTCCGCAGGATCTCTTTTTTTAGAAACTGCATTTCCAACTCATGCAATTCCTTCTCTCTGTCTTCTATCCTCTCTCTGAGATTCTCGATCTCTTGCAGTTTCATATCCAAAAGGATCGGATTGGTTTTCTTTTCTTTGAACTTCTCATTAATCCTTTGTTTTTGCTGCTTGACCGGTTTCTCTACGGGTGAAAGCAGCAACTCTTCCCAGTTTTTAGTCTCAACGACTCTCTGATTCTGGAATACCCAGTAGCGGGTTGCAGTATTATCGATGAAGAAGCGGTCGTGAGATACAAAGATCACGGTTCCCTGATATTCCTCAAGTGCCTCTTCCAGAGATTCTATCAGGAAGATATCGAGATGGTTTGTCGGCTCGTCCATTATCAGAACATTCGGCTGTCTCGCGATCAGCAATGAAAGATAGAGCCTCGCCTTCTCACCGCCACTGAGCAGTTCAACCTTCTTTTCATTATCATCTCCGGTAAAACCGAACTTTGCCAGATAAGAGAGGGTTTGGTGATTTGTCCAGTGCAGATGCTCACTGTTGATTGTCTCCCGCACTGTCAGACTGTCGTTGAGAGAAAGATGCAGCTGGTCATAATAACCGATTGAGAGACTCGCTCCTATCTGCAGTTGACCGGCTGAAGGATTTTTTTCTCCTAACAGGAGCTGCAGAAATGTCGTCTTACCACAGCCATTATCACCAAGGATTGCAATTCTGTCCTGATAAAGAATATTGCCGTTGATCTTCTTCCCCAGCAACTTGCCGGGGAAACCGAACCCGACCTCTTCAAAATGATAAACAATATTTCCCGAACGCTTTTCCGGTTCAAAGGACAGCTTTATCTCTTTTCCCTTTTTAACGGGCTCTATCCTCTTTATTCTCTCCAATGATTTCAGACGTGACTTTGCCTGTTTTGTCTTTTGTCCGGCAATGTTCTTTCTGATAAAGAATTCAGTCTCTGCTATCCAGTCTTGCTGAGCCTGATACTGCTTTTGTAAAAGTATCTGTTTCTCTCTGTACTCCTTCTCAAAGAGAGAATAGCTTCCGGAATAGCTGACAATAGACCGGTTTTCTATGGAAAAGGTCACATTTGTTGTCTTATCGAGAAAATGTCTGTCATGAGAGACAATTACATAAGGAATATTCAATTCCGTGAGAAATTTTATCAGCCAGTTCCGCATCTTCAGATCTAAATGATTGGTCGGCTCATCAAGCAGCAAGAGATCTGCAGGCTGCAGTAAGATGGCCGCCAATTGGATACGGGTCTTCTCTCCTCCACTGAAGCTGTTGACTGTTCTCTCCCAAGTCTCTTCGGGAAAACCAAGCTGCTGCAAGACAATTTTTGCCCGCTGTTCCAGAGAATAACCGTCTAATGCCATAAATTCTTCCTGATTTTTCCCCAACTCTTTCAAATTGCTCTCAGAAGGATCAGCAGCGATCTTCTCTTCTAACTCCCGAATTCGTTGGGATAGATCATTCAAATGCCGATAAGAGACCAGAACAAATTTCAGCAAAGGTAAAGTGCTGTTTATCTGCATAGACTGGCTCAGATAAGAGATACGGCAGTTCTTCATCCGGTTGACAGTCCCCTCCTTAGGGATCATCCTGTCACTGACGATATCGAGCAAGGTCGTTTTACCGGAACCGTTTCTTCCTATCAAGCCGATCTGCTTCTGCCGGTCTATCGAAAAAGAAACGCCTGACAGAATACACTGATCCCCGAAATAATGACCAATCCCGTTCAATGCGACAACACTCAAAACAACCTCTCTCTTTTTTGTTGATGAAAATTCACCGTTCTTTTTCCGGGGTTCCCTGTCAACATATCTGTAGTTGAGACTACATTTTAGTCTTGATTATTGCCAACTACTAAATCGAATACAGTTTTTCTCTCTTTCCCTTCATCCAGTAGCTCTCTTGCCTGAGAGCAAAACGGAAAAGAGAAATTACTTGTCAAATATCTCTCTTCTTTTTCTTTGGAATAGCGTCGGGATGTAGCGCAGTTCGGGTAGCGTACACGACTGGGGGTCGTGTGGTCGCTGGTTCAAATCCAGTCATCCCGACCATTTTTTTTATGCTTAGTTATCAGTAACCAGTGCTATATGATTTCTTTACTATAGAGACTGTTGATATTCGAATCAAGCTAATATGGATTGTTATCTCACTGTATATATTAAAAAAGTGACTTTTTCCCTTTCGTTCTACAATCATTATATATCACAGCCGTTGTGTACAATCTAATCTTTCTTCTCCCTGGGATGAAAAAGCGTTCTTTTCGGGTATGTCGTCTCTCTCGTAACATTAGTATACCATTAGGAAAGTCTATAAGCGTACCAGATCCGCCTGTAGTATATCCAAATAGTATATTAAGGTTTGATTAGGTGTCGAAAAAGCAAAACCGAACAGTCTTGTGCTGTGGATAAGGTTTCCGAGCAAAACATTCTATTGACATTCTTACAGATAGCCTGTTTTTGTCCCATAGATCGTTCAAAGAATATAGGGATTATCAATGGAACAGTTATCAATAATTACTAAGAGTGAAAGCAGATATCTATCTCCCAAAGAGGCAAGTGTTTGGGCGTCTAAGTATTTAGACCGCAATATCACGATATCGAATATCTCATACTTAGTTCAATATGGTCGAATCAGGAAATATTCAAGCAATGGAAGAATTTTGATAGATGTAGATGAATTAAAAGAATACTATGATGTTTTTGATAAGGAATTGCAATGGAAAAAGAAACTTGGGGATGATCTTAACTGGAATTTGTCGTTTTCAGAGTACAAAGAGTCTGAAAGGACTAAACATGTACATCGGTTACATCCTTATAAAGGCAAATTTATCCCCCAATTAGTTGAATATTTTCTTGATAACCGCACCGATGAATTCAAAAAGCGGGTCTATTTTCAACGTGGGGATATAGTCCTCGATCCGTTTTGTGGAAGTGGGACTACCTTAGTTCAGGCTAACGAGCTGGGAATACATTCTATTGGAACGGACATTTCTGCTTTCAATGCCTTGATTAGTAATACTAAGCTCAAAAGATACGATATAACTAAACTGCGCGAGTCAATCAGTTCTTTGACAAATCGTCTGATGAGTTACAGGCAACATGGTAATATTGTTGATTTTGAAGAAGAGTTACAACTAAAGCTAACTCATTTCAATAATAAGTTTTTTCCTTCGCCTCAGTACAAAAGACAAGTGGCAAAAAAGGAAGTGAATGAGAACGAATACAGCAAAGCCAAGGAAAAAGAGTTTCTTCAAGAGTATTTTGAACTGATTAAGAAGTATGATATTGAATTAGATAACAAGATTTGCCATTCTTTTCTTGATAAATGGTTCTTACCTCCGGTTAGAGATGAGATAGATTTTATGTTTCAGGAGATAAAAAAAATAACTGATCAGGATGTTAAGAAAATAACTGCAATAATTCTTAGTAGAACAGTTCGTTCCTGCCGGGCAACTACACATGCTGATTTAGGGACATTAAAAGACCCTGTCAAGACTACATACTATTGTAAAAAACACGGGAAAATATGTAAACCGATCTTTTCGATCAAAGGATGGTGGTTAAGATACTCACAGGATACTTTAAAGCGTCTTCTCCAATTCGATTCTCTAAGAACCAAAACCTATCAGATATGCTTGATTGGAGACAGCAGAGTCATCGATCTTCACGAAGCTTTGAGCAGGAAAAATGATTGTTTAAATCAATTATTGGTTAAACAGAAGGCAGCGGGGATTTTTTCAAGTCCGCCTTATGTCGGACTCATTAATTATCATGAACAACACGCATACTCTTACGAGTTGTTTGGTTTTGAACGAAACGATGAAGCAGAAATCGGTTCTTTAACTAACGGTCAGGGAAAAGAAGCTAAGGAATCCTACGTTAAAGGGATAGTCGAAACTCTAATGAATTGTAAGAAATATCTCAAGAAAGACTATGATGTTTTCTTGGTTGCTAATGATAAATTCAATCTATATCCAAGAATAGCACAGTTATCCGGCATGAAAATTGTGAATCAATTCAAACGCCCTGTTCTAAACAGAGTCGAGAAAGACAGATCTAATGCTTATTCGGAAACGATTTTTCATCTAAAGGAAGGTTAGATGGTTTTTACAGCAGATCAAAGAAAGATTATCGAAAATATTATTAAGTCAAGCTTGATAAATAAGTTAAAGAAGTATAAGCCGGAATCAAATAATATGCCCTTTCATTACCGATTACTCGGTAAAGATAGAATGGCTTTATTTTCATTTATCCATTCGCTCAATACTACTTTTGGAACCTCAATTTTTGAGCCGGTGGCAGAGACTATAGCTAACTTGAATTTCGAATCTGCCTCAAAGCAATATGTAATGGGCAATGAGATAAGTAAAGCAGCTCAAGAAGAGATTCAAACTATAGTGAACGAATTGACTATGGGGAAGCTTCCCGATAAAAATGAAGAGGTAGAAAGAATCAGAAAGGTCTGTGATAAAGGTGAATTCACTAATCTTAAGACTGTTAAGGTTGATTTATTGATCGAAGACTGCGAAGGAGTGATTCACCTATTTGATTTGAAAACAGCTAAACCAAATATCAGTAACTTCAAGGATTTTAAAAGAACACTTCTGGAGTGGGTAGCGATCTATCTGGCTACAAATCCTAAAGCCGACATAAAATCATACATTGCAATACCCTATAACCCTTATGAGCCAAAACCTTACGAAAGATGGACAGTGAGAGGGATGCTTGATCTGGAAAACGAACTGATGGTTGCCGCCGAATTCTGGAATTTTTTGGGTCAAGAAGAAATATACGATGAGTTGTTAGATTACTTTGAACGAGTCGGTAAAGAATTAAGGCCGGAAATTGATGAATATTTCAAGAGATTTAAATAGTATTTTTTTCTAAGACAGAATTATAGGAGTCAAAATGCAGACTGATAAAAAGCGAATACTCTTTATCTGTACTCATAATTCAGCGAGGTCTCAGATGGCGGAAGGCCTGATAAATGCCTTTCACAGTGACCGCTATGAGGCTTTTAGTGCCGGAACCGAACCTTCATCAGTAAATCCTTATGTTTTCAAGGCTATGAATAAAATCGGGATTGACCTTTCTCAACACTATTCCAAGAGTATTGATGAATTCACCGGTCAGCAATTTGACTTTGTCGTTACTGTCTGCGATAATGCCAAGGAGACCTGTCCCTATTTTCCCGGCGGGAAAGAAAAGATTCATAAAAGCTTTCCTGATCCTTCAGCATTGAAAGGAGACGAAGAAACCATTCTGATTGAGACTGGTAAAATCCGGGACGAGATAAAGGATTGGTTAAACAGGACATTTATATAAAACATGAACCAATTGGATACAAGATGAAAAAATGGTATGAAGAGCTTTTTGACGACTATTCGAAGAATTATGATAAAGAAGATTTTGTTCAGGGCACAGTAGGTGAATGTGACTTTATCGAGCAGGAACTCAACTACCACAAGGAGACGAAAATTCTGGATATCGGCTGCGGTACCGGAAGGCATGCTATCGAGTTAACGAAGAGAGGATACAAGGTGACAGGAATTGACCTTTCGGAGTCGCAGTTAGAGAGAGCCAGAGGAAAAGCAAAAGCACAAAACTTGCAGATTGATTTTATCAGAATGGATGCCAGGGAGTTGAGCTATAATAAAGAATTCGACGTAGCTATAATGCTTTGTGAAGGTGCCTTTCCCCTTATGGAGACTGATGAGATGAATTTCCAGATTCTTCAAAAGGCGACTCAGGCACTCAGGGACAAAGGAAAGTTCATCTTCACTACTCTTAACGGGCTCTTTCCTCTCTTTCATTCGGTAAAAGATTTTTGCAACACTTCAGCAACGGAAGGTAATCCTCAGTATAAAGAGAGTTCCTTTGATTTGATGACCTTCCGGGACATTAACTCAATGATCGTTGAAGACGAGCAGGGAAACAAAAAGGAAATTGAGTGTAACGAAAGATATTATCTTCCCTCTGAGATAACCTGGCTGCTGAAATCTCTCGGTTACAGGCAAATCGCTATTCATCCGGCAGAACTGGGAGCCTTTTCCCGTCAACACGAACTTACTCCCGATGATTTCGAGATGCTTGTTGTTGCTGATAAGTAGATTGGGTTATTATCAGCCAGTCCAAACGATTATCTCTGCTAATCCGGGACGGTTCTGCTTATGATGATACAGCTTCAGAGTTGTTTACTAAAAATGAGGAGAATAATCGGAAACGTAGCCATTGACGCGTAGAGATACTTTTTTATTCTTATGCTCCAGAGTGGAAACTGAAGGTAGCATAGAAAAAGGTTTGACATTTATTCTTAAGAAATGGTTATGAAATAGAAGAAAGATTAGTACTACATAGTTGTTTGTGAATCAATCTGAGAGAATGTAAAGAGAAGAGCAGGACTCTTTTGCGATAATGGGATAGTGTGAGATGAAAACGAAACATACGATTTATTTTTATGATTCCAGAAAAATGCATGAAATAGAGGATGAATCAGTTCACCTTGTTGTAACTTCTCCTCCATATTGGCAATTGAAGGATTATGGCAATAGGAAACAAGTTGGATTTAACGACACTTATGAAGAATATATAAACAACCTGAATCTTGTTTGGCAAGAATGTCACAGGGTTTTACATAAAGGGTGTCGTCTCTGTATTAATATTGGGGATCAGTTTGCCCGGTCAGTTTACTACGGAAGATATAAAATTATTCCGATCAGAACTGAAATCATCAAGTTTTGTGAGAGCGTTGGTTTCGATTATATGGGAGCAATTATATGGCAGAAAGTCACCACCTGTAATACTACGGGGGGGGCTACAATAATGGGTTCATTTCCCTACCCAAGAAATGGAATATTGAAACTGGATTATGAATTCATCTTGATATTTAAGAAATATGGTAATCCTCCTTCGGTGAGCAAAGAAAAGAAAGAACAATCAAAAATGACTAAAGATGAATGGAACCGTTATTTTACAGGGCATTGGAATTTTGCCGGAGAGAAGCAAGCGAAACATCTGGCAATGTTTCCTGAAAAACTGCCCAAACGTTTGATAAAGATGTTCAGCTTTGTTGAGGATACTGTTCTCGATCCTTTTTTAGGCAGCGGAACGACAACCTTAGCTGCTAAGAATCTTGGAAGGAATTCAATCGGATACGAAGTAAACGAAGAATTTCTGCCGATTATGAGTGAGAAGCTTGGACTAGATCAGATGGATGTTTTTCAGGATACGATATTTGAGATAAAGAAAGGTAATAGCAAGCAAATGGAATTTGAAAATGAAATAAGTAAATTACCCTATATCTTTAATGACACGATTAAGTTTGATAAGAAAGTTGATCCGAAAAAGCTGCGATTTGGCTCTAAGATTGATACCTCACAGGATTCGAAAGAATTATACTATACAATAAAAGAGATAATTTCACCGGAACTATTGCTTCTAAATAATGGACTTAAGATTAGATTAATAGGAATCAAAGAGAAGCCTGAAATGAATGGTAAAGCTGTTGAGTATCTGCGGAAAAAGACTATGGGGGAGAGGATAGTTTTACGTTTTGATGCATTGAAACACGACAATGATAATAACTTACTCTGTTATCTATATCTGAAGAACAAGACCTTTATTAATGCTCACCTGATTCAAAGTGGTCTTGTGGATGTAGATACAAGTAAGGAATATAAGTACAGAAATAGTTTCTTAGCAAAAAGGGTGGAATTATAGTGCCAAAAGAATGGATAATAAATCAGGCAAATATGCGTTGGCAGTTTAACAGACCGCGAAATGTCGGAAAAGTTTCGGAAGAGATAAGAAAGTGCTCTCCTAAAACCTTAGAAGAGTGGCAGAAGTACTACTATGACAATGTGTATCCCGAAGAGCACTTAAAACAGCTTGGAAGAAGATTATACATGAAGATAAGTGAGGTCTGCCGGGCAGAGATCGATAGTATTACCGAGCAGGATTGTATAGACTTTGTCATCAATCTCATAATTAAAAGAACATTCGATGGTTATCAATCCGAAATTGATACTATATATGGTCAACTGCAAGAAATACTCGGTGTTGCTGTAGAACCTGCTCCTGACAAATGGGACAGAATCTATAATGTTGATTTCTTTATCAAAGTGAAGGACAAGTTTATCGGGATTCAAATCAAACCGGCAGGATATGCCTATATAACCCAAATAATCAACGAACAAAAATTTCAGGCAAAATCACATGAAAAATTCACTGCCCGGTATGGAGGTAGAGTCTTCTATATTATTTCGATAAAAGAGGGCAAAAAGAAAATAATACATAACCAAGATGTCATTTCAGAGATTAGAAAAGAGATCGAGAGGTTGAAGTTGTAATGTGCTTTAGAATTTCTTAATTAATGTTTAGCCACGAAAAAAGATCAAGGGAGGCTATCCGTGAATGCTCATATTATCAATTGTGATAAAATAGATCTCTTTGATAAATTCAAAGCAGATGGTTATTTAGGTGTTGGATTTCCTAAGGTTGAAGTAAGAGAGGGTAAAGCTAATGTAAAAACGTCAGGGCAATTACGCAACATATGTAAAAATGCGTATGGTATGTTTGCCGATATGAAAAGAGTATTTCCGGGGGATATGATCTTTGTGCATACAGAAAAGCGTATTTACGGAGTTTTTAAGGCGAAATCACATTTCAAAGAAGATCTATCAGTTGACGAGTTGTATCTGAGTAAAAATATTCACTTTTATAGTGTTCAAAATAATCAGGAGTCCGGATGGCAAAGGTATACCAACAGAGAGTTGCCGCAGTTAAGAGATTATTTTAGGCAAGTAAGCATTTCACATTTCATAGATAAAGATGATAGAAACATATGTTTTGAGAAAGGTTTTTCAGCAACAGAGGTGTTTGATTTAAAAAGAGCAGGGAAGATATGGTCAATACCAGAAAGATGGAAATATCCAGATAGTGCAAGAATTGTTAGACCAATAATGCTTGATGAGGCGCAGGAATTAATTAAGCTTCTTGAGTTACAAAATCTTGAATCTGACCGAATAGAGATGTTGCCAAAGAAGATGGATCAGATGAATGATATACAATTAGTTTTAAATCCCAAGATTGTTGAAAACGAGAAAATTATTGAAGCTTGGTTAAATATGAGTTTTAAAACAAAAGACTTAAAAGATGTATTCGGAACAATAGATTCCTTTGGAAACAATGTTCAGGTAGGATATCTCAAAGGAATCGATATCTTTGGATATCGTCGTACAGCAAGAGGGTTAACTAAGTACAAAGTGATTGAAGTAAAAAAAGATAGAATACTAAACGGTACATCTTGTCTTGAACAAGTTAGTACATATATGGACTGGGTGATTATGCATTTGTCAGAAGGCAATCCTAAATTGGTTGAAGGGTATATAGTTGCCAGAGATTTCGACAAAGAGACTATTCAATTCGTAAAAAAGCATAATGCTATTAATTCGGGTAGAAAAATTAGCCTTGTAAAGTTTTCCTATGTAGAGCCATGCTACGCTACGATCGAATTAAACAAGATTGATACTTAACAAGAGTGCTGATAATGCATTAAGGAAATGGAGAGTCATTATAAAAGTGTTGAAAACCAGTCCTTATAGACGATGATATTTCTCCACTAGTTTGATTTGATATTGTATCGGTAAACCTGTAAAATGTATGCTCTTGCTACAGATATTCAAGTTTCAAATCGTCACTCATTTACTCACTTCCCCATAATTCTTTCGGCATCTTCTTTATCGGAAGAGAAGGTGAAGGCGTTAACGATGTTGTGAGAGTTTTGCGGGTCGGTAACGCGGGAATACATGATCCTCAGGGCTTCTAACTGGTCGTCTGAAAAGCTGAGTACTTCGATTATTCTGACGATCTGTGAGACCATGAACCAGGAGTCCCGGGATGCTAACCTGATTATTCTCAATTGATCATCAGAAAAACTTTCGGATTCAACATTATCGAGAAATCTGCTAAAATCCGGTTCGGACATGGCATTTTTCACCGGTTCACTGGCAGGGGGTGGCGGGGGTGGCGGGGGTGGTGAAGATTCTTCCTGGATGGTCATTCCCTGCTCCGTGAAGTTCATGCTGATGTTGATGGAAGATGATCCTTGAGTCTGTTGTTGTGAGGCTGCATGCTGAATATTAACTGAGGTATCGGCAGGGAGAAGAGCGAGCAAGGCAAAAATCTCGGAGATAAGTCTTTCGGCTCTTGCTTTATCAAGACGGGCAAGCTTACTTATGTAGTCTTTTTCCAGTTCTTCGAGTTTCATAGCTATATTATCGATTAGGGTCCCGCTATCAGTTTTGCCATCATCGAAGGAATCGCTGCCGGTAATTTTCAGGCTGAAAGATCCGTCCGGGGTAGTTATGGAAAACTCTTCAGCAAAAGCGAGTGTTGAACAGATCAACAGCAACGAAATTAGTAGAATATAGATCAATTTCATAATAAACTCCTCATTAAGATCATTGTTTTCGAGTCAAAATCTCTCTTTTAACATATTGAGTCAAGAATTTTTGGAAGAGTGAACTCGCTTTTATCTGAACGGATACTGAAAAGGAAAGAAAAAATAATGGTTGGATTACATTTTTTTGTTGAGCCGGAAGTTTTTTAGTCTATCTTGTAAGAGAATACGAATGTTGTTTTCCGGGAATCTGTTGACAGACAAGCAGAAGGGATTGGACTCTGGGTATCACCGTCGAATTGTTAGTTGAAACAGAAATATATTTACAAAGAACTTAGGGATGAGTATTATGTCTTTTACAGAATTTTTTCTATTGAGGTAGTTCTTTATATCATGATTTTGAGAAATCTATCCTGTCAGAAGCAGGAATGAACCCGGAAGGAAAAGCCCTGACGAGAAACTCAACAGTGAAGGATACGGAAAACTAATTAGATGAGGTGATAAACGGGAAAATGGCAAATGAAAAGCTTAACGAGAGAAGGCTTTACCATGATCTAGCAGGATTTTGGCATCTGGTGAGTCCTTTGGAAGACTATCTTGAAGAGACCGAAACATTCTGTGAGATGATAAAGGAGAGCAGTGAAAGAGAATTGCATAGTCTCTTACATTTGGGCTGTGGACGCGGCCACAATGACTTTGTCTTCAAGCGGTATTTTGCGGTAACAGGAGTAGATATAAGTCCGGAAATGCTGGAATGGGCAAGGCGGCTTAATCCGGAGGTTGCTTATCTTCAGGGAGATATGCGTACCACTAAACTGGGGAAACTCTTTGATATCGTGGTTGCTGTAGATTCTGTTGACTATCTTCTGACAAAAGACGACTTAAGAAGTTTTTTCAAAAATGCCTGGCTTCATCTTAATCCGGGCGGGGTTTTGATGTTTATTCTGGATAAAACGAAAGAGAGTTTTGTTCAGAACGACAGTGTCGTTTACAGTAACGATGAAAAAGATGAATTGATCACTGTGTTCGAGAATTGTTTCGATCCGGACGAAAAAGATACGGAGTATGAGTTAACATTTCTTTATCTCTACCGCAAGGCAGGTAAACTAAAGATGTATTCGGACAGGCATCTCTGTGGTTTATTCAGGAAGAAAGAGGTAGAAGAGTTAATGACGGAAGCCGGTTTTGAGGTAAAGGTTATCGATTATCTTTCTCCTGAGTCAGCATGGGGTAGTAATGCCGAGATGGAAGGAGAGATTTTCCCTCTCTTTTTGGGAGTAAAAACCGGAGCATAAATCCGTTTATTTAGAGAGGAAAGAAGGATAGTTTGAGGTATTGTATCAAAAGAGAAACCGAATCTCCGGACAGAAGCAGAAAACTTTCTCTCGGTAAACAGTAAGAAAGAAGGAAGAAATGAATAAGGATAACAAAACGGAAACAATAAATACGGATCAGAATGATTTGAAAAACGGTATATCACTGAGCGCGGGAACCGATAACGAGCAAGAAGAAATTCAAAAACTGAAGATGCGATTACAGACAGCAGAGGAACAGTTACACAGGCAGGAATTGTTTTTCACTCAGATATCCAGAATAGCTCCGATAGCTTTTCTGATTGCCGATGACAGAACAGAAGAGGTGCTTTATTTCAGCAAACGGTTTTGTGAACTCTGGCATCTGGAGAAGATCGAGGAGGATTTGGCAAAGGGGGCAATAGGTTACCGGGAATTGATGGAGATCTGCTTTTCTTTAGCCAAGAACAGATCTAAGTCTGCTGATAGTATTCTATCAGTTCAGCCAAAAGGTGAGGGGAATAAAGAAGAGGAGATGGAGCTGTTAGACGGAACGGTTCTCAGGGTATATTGCCGAGTTGTCAGAGAAGGTTCAAAAGGTTATCTGGGACGGTTATGTATTTTCGAAGACATAACTGAACGGAGAAGATTGGCAAATGAGCTGGTCTGTAGTAAAAAAAGTAATAATATCGACACCTTGACCGGCAATATAGTAAAAGACTTCAAAGAGTTTTTAGCAGGAGTCAATGAATCTTTAGTCAAGATTGCCGATCACCAAGAATTACCTCATAAAATAACAGATGAGATCGTAAAGATAACGGGAATTCTGAGAAATGCCCGGAGTTTGATGACTCAAATGCAAGTATTTACAGAGCGAGGAAAACCAAAATTTGAGAGGATAGTCATGCCTCAGATTATTATTGAGCTCGTCAGTTTGCTGAGAGAGATCCTCCTGCCAGGGATTTTGGTTGAAACAGAGCTTCAGTCGAATCTTCCCACTATCTGGGCAGATAGGAATCAACTGCATCAGGCTTTGCTCAATCTTTGCCTGAATGCTAAAGATGCCATGGCCGGGGGAGGGAAGATAACCATATCAGCTTCCTTAATGAAAGGTGATTCTGTCCGGTCTCATTTTGAGGGAGCAGGATATTCACGCTACCTGAGAATTGACATCCGCGATACCGGAACCGGGATAAACAAGGAAAGCCAGAACCGATTATTCGAACCGTTTTATACTACCAAGAAAGAAGACGCCGGAGCGGGTCTTGGACTATCCATAGTGGAAGGGATAGTAAAGGCCCATCAGGGGTTTATAGACTTCGAGAGTGTCTGGGGGAAAGGATCCATTTTCAGGGTATATCTGCCTTTGCGGGATGATCTTGATGAGAACAGCGGAGTAGATTTCAACGAAAAAGATCCCTTTAAGCGGGGAGAGACAATTCTTGTGGTCGAAGATGAAAAGGATTTACTGCATTGCCTGAAAGAGTTTTTTGAGTTAGAGGGATACAGAGTTCTGACAGCAACAGACGGAGAGAGTGGTATAGCAAAGTATGAAAGAGAGAAAGATCATGTTTCTCTGGTGCTTTCCGACAAGGATTTGCCGGGGAGTTTCAACGGGGAAGAGCTGTTGTGCAAAATAAGAAAGATCAAGCCCGGAATCAAGTGCATATTGGCAAGCGGATTTATTGAACGCCATAAGCAACCTGATGAACAGGGGAGTGATGATCTTGTATATCTGCAAAAACCTTATAAGATGGATATCATAACCCGGAAAGTTAGGGAATTGCTTGATAATTATCCGGTATTACAGAAGCCGGGGATAATCTGAATACCGGGCAGTAAGAAAAAAGAAATTACATCATAGAACACCATTACTTAATTTATCTATCCTTTCTCTTGCCGGGAAAGGTGATAGCTTTTCCCAGATTCAGGAGAAATCATAATAATATTAAGTATTTGGTTGATAACAATAGATTTAAAGAGAAAGGAGGGTAGCTATCAGCTCCTTTACATTTCTGCACTGATAGAGTTCCGTTTCCTGAAAGCCGGTAAAGATTACTAAATAGTTCACATTATTCAACCGGACTTCTGAGCGGGAAGGGGTTTGAGGGGTGGGCTGGCGGCTTTTCTTATCCAGTTCGAGTATTTCTCTTCCCTGGTTTTTTACGGCCTGATAGTATATCTTTGCCAGATTCGGGGGAAAACCTGTTACATCCAAAAGAGAAGAGACTGCATTTTCAGTTTTACTATCAATAAACCCCTTTTCACGGCTGTATCTGGCAATAGCTCTTATTCCTATAGATACAGCTATTCCGTGAGGTATCTGATTATCAGAAACGGTTTCAATCAGATGGGCTATTGTATGGCCTAAGTTGAGTTTCTGCCTCTCCCCTTTATCTTGCAAATCATTTCGGCAAAACCGGATTTTTAGATTTATTGCTTTCCTGATGAGTGATTCAGAGATCTTTCTCTCCGGGTTGATTATCATATCGTAGAGATCATTGGGAGTAAGAAGCGAAACTTTGATACATTCAGCCCAGCCATTCAGTAATTCCAAGGGTTCCAGCGTGTTGAGGAAGTCGAGTGTTATTAAAACGCGGGTTGCCGGATAAAAGCTCCCTATGATATTTTTCCGGTTAAGAAAATTAATTCCTGTTTTCCCACCAATGGCCGCATCAATCATTGCCAGGAAAGTAGTCGGGATGAGAATCAGCTTACAACCGCGATTATAAATTGAGGCTGCGAAAGCGGCGATATCGAGAGTAATTCCACCCCCAACAGCAATGATGGAGGCATTCCGCGGAACTCTTTTCTCTGCCAGAAAAGCTATGATTTTCTGCAGGACGGCAAAGTTTTTCTCTTTTTCGGTTGCGGTGATGAAAAATAATGAATGTTCCTCAAAGAACGAAAGGAAAGAATCATTATAGAGATTGTAAACTTTCTCGTCGACCAAGCAGACAGAACCAGCTGACAGGTTCTGCAATTCAGAGGATAATTCTTTTCCGGAAGAAAACTCTATGTCAGTTTGGAAGTTGCTGCAGAGGTTAAAACTGATCGTTCCGGAAGGGAGCTTATCTCTCATATATCTGGAATCAGATAGTACAAAAAGCACTATCTTATTAGAACGATAGTTCCTTTAGAAACTTCACCCTTTTCGGAAGAGACGACGTAAAAATAAACTCCACTACCGCATTTATTTCCACTGCTGTTATTGCCATTCCAGGAGAAACGGAAAAAGCTGTCTTCTTCCAGAGTAATAACGAGGTCTCCGTTCAAATTATAGATCCGGCAAGTATTCTTTCCTTGAGGCAAATCATTTATATTATAGGAGTTATCACGATTTGCTATAACAATTGTTTCGCCTTCATCCGGCTTGAAAGGATTGGGAAAAGCTACAGTCTTGGAGAGCGGAACGTCATCTTCTTTATAAAGTCTCCCGATAACCACGGTATGGAGCCCTTCATCTGTTCCGATGTAGAGGTTGCCGCTATAGGGTTCGTATTCCAGGGTTGTGATCCTGTTGGAGATTAGGGGTGAATTGTCCGTATTATAAATTGTATAACGGTCAGTATCCAGATCATATACGGTAATACCGTTAGCTTCGCTGCCGATCCAGATCCGGTTAAAAGGATCAATCAAAATGGCGGTAGGAAAAGTAGGGGCAGCCCCGAAAAGCCTCTCTTCATCGACAAAATAGAGTCTGTCTCTCTGCCATTGGTTTCCTGACCACCTTTCTCTCTTGATGGTTGTTCCATATCGATACCAATATTCGGAATTTGTATCAAACGTATAAAGACCACTTTCGGCAGCTATCCAGACTTCTTCTCCGAAATGGGTAACACGGGATTCAATGCCATAGATATGGGTGTCGGTTGCGACCGGAGGTTTACGCCAGAAGTCTCCCGCTTGATATGACTGAGGGATAGTAGGGGAGTCCCAATAACGGATCCCTGAATTATAACAGCCAAAGAAGATCTTATCGGAGGTATGATGGATCTTGATGACATCACTAAAATCCGGTAAAGGATCATAAATCTGGAAAGATGCTATTGGTTCAATAGAATTCGGGTTCTCGACAGCATCAATATCAAGAACGAAAATTCCGCCGCTATAATTAGATATCCAGATATTTCCATCTCTGTCTGTAGTGATCTCTCCAATCTCATTAGCATTCAAGCCATTTTTATCGGTATAGACATACCACTGATCTTTATCCTCGTCGAAGACGGTGATCCCAAATCCCCAGCTTCCAAACCATTTGCGGTTTCTTTTATCCACAGCGACCCTGAAGATGATATTGCTTTCGTTTATCGGGCTGTAGCGGGCGGTGTAATTAGTCCAGATCTCTCCATCGAAAGCGGAAACACCCCGGGTGCCTTTGCGGTTTACCCCGCTGCCCTCAAAACCATTGACTATCCAGGCATACCCCTGTTCATCAATGGCAATATCGGTGATATTGCTTGCGACGATACTGTTTGGCTGTCGATTATGCCAGACATTGTCCTGCAGAAAATAAAATCCCGCATCCCAGGAATAAGCATAGATGGTGTTATCCTTTTCAAAAAAGCCTTTAAATTTCGAAGTCTTGAGACCTGTTATTTCTTCCATCCAGTTATCCCGGGACCAGGTCTGAAATGAACCGTCAGAGGAGATTTTTGTTATAGCTGTACGCTGAGTAGTGGCATCGCTAATATTCAAAAGGTTATCATCCCATACTCCGTAAGAGAACCAGATGTTATCAGAACCATCAATGAACACGGAGATAATCTCATTAGAGAGTAATAGACTGTTATCCTGATGGAAAACTGACCACTCAGCCAGAGTATTGATATTATCAATCCTTGCCAGACCTCCCCGTGTAGCTGCCACAATTGTGTTATCTATTACAGATACGGCATTGATAAAATTTCCGGGCAGGGGAGAGTTATCAGTGAAAAAATGCTGCCAGGCAGCAGGATCATTAATAGCAGAGAGATGTACATAGTTCAGTCCGTTATTGGTACCGCAGATAAGATATCCATCGTCTGAGAGTGCTAAAGCTTTAACCTGATTGGAGGTCAGTCCATTATGAGGACCGTATTGTCCTGTCGGTAATGGATAAGGGAATTGTTCGGCATCTTTCAGTACTGTCAGGCCTTGATCTGTTCCCACAAAGATTAGAGAATCACTATTTACGATGGCATTGATCTTTTCTGTAGGTAAGCCGGTGACTTGATTGATCGGGATCAGAAATTCTGCATTTTTCATCCGGTTTATTCCTGCTTTGAATGTTCCGAGCAGCAATGTTTCGGATGAAGACATATATGAAACAGCTCTGATATCAATATCTTGTAACCCATCTTTTATGGAATAGTTTTTTATAAAGCTGTCTGTCTCAAAATCATAGACTACCAGTCCTCCCCAGGTTGCCAGATAGAGCTTGTTTTCGAGCAAGAGTATGTCATAGACGTGAGTGGTGTTAGTATAAAGTTGCCAGTTAATTACGGCAGAAATATTGATTACCATGAATACAGCAAGCAGAATCAGTAATAATCTCATTGAAAAGGCATTGGAAGGATAAAACCTTTTCCAGAATATCTTTTGTGATTTACGCTTCTCACCCTGAGTAAAGTTTTGAAATGCTCTCATCATTTTAATAACTCCTTCTTTGCTATGAAGTATATTACTACGAAAACAATAATTGCCAGACAGATAAGAATTGTAAAGAGAAGATTTTTGTCTGCGAAAGAAAAACCGAGAGCTATCAGTCCGAAAAGGAAGGTTATGAAATAACAAATATAATTTATGGTTCTTGGAGTTAAACCACGCTTAAGCATCTTGTGATGCAGATGATGCTGATCACGGGTGAAAATTCCTTTACGGTGTTTGAGTCTTCGAAGAATTGCTAAGAGCGTATCGGAGAGGGGAATAAACATCAGAAGAATGGGAATAAGCAGAGTCATTGCCGCAATCCCTTTGTATTGAGCAGTACCGGCTATAGTAACAGCAGCAATAAAAAAACCGATGAACTGACTCCCAGTATCTCCTAGAAATATTTTTGCCGGGGGAAAGTTGAAAAAAATGAACGCTAAATTAGCAGCAAAGAGGAGAAGAGATAGATTAAAAAGGTAGGGATTACTGAAGCGGTAACCGATAATAATAAGAATAGCTGAGACAATTACAGCAATGCCGGTAGCTAAACCGTCAAGTCCGTCTATCAGATTAAAGGAGTTGATCAAGAGCAAAAACCAGCCAATCGTAACGGGGAAAGAGATAATACCGAGGGAGATGGCATCGTTCCAGGGGTTGGTCAAGAGAGTGATACGAAACCCACCCCAAAACATAAAGATCGCCAGGACAATCTGCATCATGAGTTTCCAGCCAGCCGAGAGATGGTATTTGTCATCGAAGAACCCAGCTATCAGAATTCCGCAGGAACCGGCAATAAATACCAGAAAGTTGGGGAAAGCAACAGTATTAGCCATAAAAAGATGTCTAAACAACATTACCGCCAGTATCGGCAGGGCTACAGCAAAGCCCCCACACAAGGGTCTCGAGACTTTATGTACACTATGTTCGTCAGGGTGATCAAGCAGATTGAACCTGTTTGCTCCTTTTATCACTACCGGAACCAGAAGCAGCGTAGCAATAAAGGTAAAAGCGAAACTGACAGCTACTGCCAGTAAATTTATCTCCATACTCTTAGCTCATCCCTTGAATTATCTGAACAGTTCAAGAGAATGACCGGTTTTTCCCGGCTGTTCTTCTCTGGAACATGATCATACCCTCTCTTTATTTATTATAGATCTCTTCATACCTTCTTGCGAAACCAGTCAAGTCAAAGATTGTCCTGCTTTTGGTCAATGAATTTTGACTCCAGTTTTCCAGTTCTCCCTTTCTATGTGGTAATTCTGATAGTATTCTTCTAAAGCGTATGTGATCATCGACAGAAACCAAAATTCCGTTTTGATTGTCAACAAGCTCATTATTTCCTTTGATATCGGAAGCAATAACGGGGAGACCCAGACTCATAGCTTCCAGGATCGATATAGACAAACCTTCCCAATGAGAATAGAGGACAAAGACATCGATATTCATTAACCAATACTCAATATTGTTCTGCCAGCCCGGCATTAATATCTGCCGGTTCATACCGGCAGAAGTTACCAAATCATAACATCTGTCCCAGAGCTCTCCGTCTCCGATGAAAACAAACTTGATCTGAGGATTCTCACGGCAGACGGAGATAGCCACTTTTGTCAGATTAACGATATTTTTGGCTCTGGTGAAACGGGCTACAGTTCCAAAGACAAAGAAACCGGCTAAATCGGGGTTTGATTTAACAGGGGAAACCATACCCTTCGAAGAGTATTTACGTGGACTTATTGAGAGTTTAGGTTCAATACCATTGTAAACCGTAAGTATTTTACGGGGATTAACGAGTTTTTTCCTTAGTATCCAATTTCTTTCATAATGATTAACTACTACCAGATAATCACAGAAGAAAGAGGCAAGTATTTCCAGAGATAAATAGAGATACCTGGCAACAATGAATTGATGAGAGTGAAAAGGGAAGCCGTGAACAGTATGTATGATTCTTTTCACACCGGCAATTCTGGCAGCTATTCTTCCCAAAAACCCGGTTTTTGAAGAATGGGTATGAACGATATCAAACCGATACTCTCTGCAAAGAAGAAAGATATGGATTAGGGCAACCGGATCCCATAGTGACAAATTTCTTCTCAAAGATTTCACCGGAAGATAGTTATAGCCTTCTTCTTTAAGTCTGTTAACGAGAGGTCCATCAGGTTTACAGATGACATAGATTTCATACCGATCTTTATCAAGAGCATTGAGCAGCAACAGCATCATCTTCTGTACTCCGGATAGTATCGGTAAAAGCTGGATGTGAAGTAACTTGATCTTTCCCATTATTTTCCGTTCAGTTCTTTAAGAGCTGAAATAAATCTTTCAGTCTGTTTCTCTCTGGAAAACTCTTCAACATGAGAAATGTTACTCTTCAAAACGGAACTATCTGTCAGCTTTCTGACTTCTAAAACATCATTGTGAGCTTCAATGATCAACTCTGAGATTTTCTTGGTATCCTCCATTGGGCAGAAGTAGTGCTTTTTCTCCAGACAGAGGATTTCTGATATTTCCGCCTGGTCCGGGATCATTGCCAGAATCGGCTTTCTGCTTCTAAGATATTCGAACACCTTACTGGTAAGAACCCCTTTTCCTTCTTTTGCAGGTAAAAAGAGAAGCAGAAGATCGCTTTTCATGATCTCTGTGATCACTTCTTTGTGGGGGATAGCCGGAACAATAGACAAATGATCAGCAAGCTCTTTAGAAGTTAGCAGAGAAATCATGTCCTTATGATAATTACCGAAAAACCGAACTTTTAAACCTGAAGGTAATGCCTTTACTCTGAGTAAATGTTTCATTGCTTCAATAAAGTATTCGGGAGTTCGTGGCGGATAAAGATTACCTGTATAAGTAAAAAAAACTTCATCAGGTTGTTTTGTTTTTTCGTCGCTTGTTTTGAGAGAATTGTTTATCGCATTGGCTTCTGAGAAATCATCCTCGTCATAGCCATTATAGATAGTAATGACCTTATCTCTACTGATCTCTGGAAATCGTTCTAGCAACTCACTTTTCATTATTCTGCCGACAGTTGTTACCAGAGAGGCTTTTTTAAGTATTTTTCTTTCCCAGACAGCAGCAGCTTTACGGTGAATAAGGGTAAGATATTGTCGACCCGGGGAGCATGTCCAATGATCCCGGTAATCAATAATTAAAGGGATACCGCTCTGTTTACTTAGCTTGTAACCAATTAATCCGGCTGTATAAGGACCGAGGCTGCTCATAATGTAATCGTACCGCTTTTCCCCGATTAAATCAAAGCCCTTTTTACAGGCAAAAGGTAACCATCCAATCTTTTCATCAGGGAAAAACAGTCCTTTTACTAATCTCCTAAGGGAATCGGAAAAAGAGAAATAGATCTTCATCTTCTGGTGATTAGACAGGTTTTTTCTTTTGCCGAATCGTTTTCTAAATCGGGAGAGGATATGATTAAGGAAATAGAACAAAGAAATTATCTCTATCGTATTAGTGCGGTAAATATTATCCGTTTTACACTCTTCTGCCAGTTCATGGTCGTAAGAGTGATAGATGATGTTACCAACACTGATGACATCAACGTCCCAGCCGGAGCGGGTAAGATACTTGACCAGTTTTCCCAGCCTGATAGAAGCTGGACCACCCAGGGGGGGAAAATAATAAGCTATAAGGAGAAGTCTCATCTATCCTAAGATAACCGGTAGGCTGACTGGTTTTCTGTCTGTTGAAAAATCTTGAGATCCTGTTCCGGTAAAAGTAGTGAAGATAATTTCATTCATTGATTTACTAAGTTTGTGGCAGTAAGAGAATTTTTCGCCTATTCTTCTTCTTCAATTTCCAGATATATCTGGTCATCAAATGGAGCCTGTAAAATGACGGTTTCACCTTTTTTGACATTTTCGAGAGTAACCGATTTTCCACTGATCTTTCCTTTTCCCTTAATGATCTTTTTTATTGTCCGGTTTCCGAAAAGCGAAAAAGTGATCATAGATACTTTTTCCGGGAACTCTACCGAGATCAGATCATCTTCGATTTTGACCTCAGTTTTTGCTCTGAGATTCCACCATTGGGCTATCTGGGCAAAGGTTCCGCAGAAACAATTCGTTTGGGAAAATAAGCGCAAAATGTATTCTAAAAGCTGGGAATTGTAACGAATATCGTTGAAATTGGAGATCGAAAAATCAAAAGTCAGCAGACCGTTGGTTTTCTGGATATTAGCTACCATGTCCTCGATCAAAGATTGAGCCCTTTCTTTGGAAAGGACACTATATTTGCTCAAGCGCAGCATAGTATCGGAAAAGGAAAGAGGTATCTCCCAATGCTGCATAGTTTTCTCAGGGTGAAAAGGCTTGTAGGGAAAAGCAATTCCGTGCCGGAAACCACAATGCTCCTGTAAGGACATTGTGGAATCATATAACAGATCCATCGAATCATGAATATCGGTCGTACAGGGGTTATCATATTGAAAATGCACATGTCTGATTCCCTTAACTTTTTCCCCGATAGTATTGGATAACATATTGATCTGACTGACCAGTTCTTTGTCTTTATGTGAATTATAGGAGGCGAGCAGGGCGATCTCGTTATCTTCTTTCTTGAGCCGCATCAACTCGTCTTGTAGATCGGGGTCTTTCAGTGAATAATCAATATCTAAAGGATTCTTCTTCTTCTCAGAAGCACCGAAAAAGTAGGTGGCTTTAACTTTATGTTCATGCAAGATTTCTGCAATCTCTTCGAAATTCCAATAAACCTCGAAGTTAGTTATCAAATAGTTGATCTTCTCTTTGATATTCTGGAAAAGAGTTCCCCATTTGAAGACTATAAGAAGTTTCAGATCAGTGAAGAAAGAAGTAATCAGATTCGCTGCGTGCCATTTCTGAAGGGAATCAATGTTATGACTAACGGCAAAAGCATATTCCTCTCCTTGGGGCCATAGTTCCTTTTTTATTAAGAAAGATAGCGGATTATTCGAGACTGCCTCATGAAGAAAACTGTCGATCATCCATAAAAGAGAATTAACATAAGGATAGCCTTTGTAGCCAATCAAAGGAAGATTATTATCGGGTATATTACCGTGGATATCGTGTGGGTGTGAGACTGTATCTTCATAACCGGATAGATGAAAGAAAATATTGCCGATAACATCGAAGTTGTACTGCCCCCAAAAGATATCGTTTACCTTGTAAGTAAGTAAAGGGTATTGGAATTCTTTTTCAGAAATGATCGGTACTATTGAAAAGAGTTTTATCTCCTGAAGTTTCGCGATAATCTCCTCCTGGCTGAATTTACCGGCTGATAGCAGGTCTGTTTCTGCTTTGATAAAAAAGACGGTAGGATTCTTAGTAAATTGCTGCTTTTCTTCGGAAGAGGGTTCCAATAAACCGTAAAAAAAGATCAACTCATTCTTTCTTAATTCACCTATCATATCGATAAAGCGGAAGGGATAACCAAGGGTTTCAAAGATGAAACTAAAGGTATATTTGATGACTTCTGAGTATCTTTCTAATTTGCGGTCAATCATGATCGCGATCATATCAGTCTCTGCTCCCCTGGATTTTTTATGACATTTATAGATAACCCCTATTCTTTGTCAACTGAGTAAATTACCTTAGTATCCCTTGCTTTATAGTGTACTTGAGAATAGAACTGACCTGCCCCTAAAGAAGAGACCTCATTTTCCGATTATCTATTAGTGATATAGTCTTCCCACACAACCATAAATTACCACTGCGGGATCGATATCCGAGATCTGAACTGCAGTTTCACTTTAATAATTCCTGTTCAGTTAGTAATCAAAAGAGTATTTATTATGTCTTGACTGATTATGATTAGAAAATATTTAGTTCTGATTGAATAATAGTCAGGAAACAGACCGAAATTTGGAGGTTTTTTTGCTTAAACTTAACATAGAAAAAGCAAGGATTGACGAAGCAAAGAGATACGCCCGGGAGATAACTGAGTCTTTCAAGGATCTACTCGAAAACTATAGTTCAGTTACGATTGAGCGAACTGTTGTGCGGCTGTTCGGTATTGACGGAGCATTGCCGAATGGAGAACCTCTGCCGAATGTTGTGGTAGAGCATCTGCAGACAAGAAATGCCCTGGAGAGGGGTGCAGCCTATTGGTTGGCGAATGGCGTACTCTCTTTGGATATTAATGTTCAGCAACTTGCGGAAAAGATTGCTGATGGAGAGATAGACCTCACTCTTCTTCCAGCTCAGACTCCGGAAAAGATTTATGTCGTTATGGAAAGCTTTGTCGATGAAATGCTCAAAAGAATTAAGAAGCAGCGCCAATTTAGAGAGGATACCATTGCCAGATTAGGCAAAAGAAAACAACCGGCAATTTACGTAATTGTAGCCACAGGAAACATCTATGAAGATGTAATACAGGCGAAAGCGTCAGCCAGACAGGGTGCGGATATTATTGCCGTTATCCGTTCCACTGCCCAGTCACTTTTAGACTATGTTCCTTATGGGGCTACTACAAAAGGTTTCGGGGGTACTTACGCCACTCAGGAGAATTTCCGGATAATGCGCAAAGCACTCGATGAAGTCGGAGAAGAGATCGGCAAATACATCTCACTGACGAATTACGCTTCCGGGCTCTGTATGCCGGAAATAGCTGCCATGGGCGCTATGGAGCGTCTCGATATCATGCTCAATGATGCCATGTATGGTATCCTGTTCCGTGATATCAATATGAAAAGGACATTTCTTGACCAGTATTTTTCCCGAATGATAAATGCCTATGCCGGAATTGAGATACAAACCGGAGAAGATAATTATCTGACTACTTCTGATGCCATAGAAAGTGCCTACACGGTGACAGCCTCTCAGTTGATCAACGAGCAATTTGCTCTGCTTTCCGGATTAAAACCTGACAAAATGGGTATAGGACATGCCTTTGAGATCGACCCTGCAGTAGAGAATTCTGTGCTTTACGAAATAGCCCAGGCCTTATTGACAAAAACCTTGTTGCCTGAATCTCCCGTCAAGTATATGCCTCCCACTAAGCATGTAACAGGTAATGTCTATAAAACATATCTTCTCAACGGGATATTCAATTTGGTTTCTCAGGTTACCGGACAGGGAGTCCAGTTATTAGGAATGATGACAGAAGCTATTCATACTCCCTATATGATCGACAGGGCACTGGCGATCGAGAATGCTCAGTATGTTTTTAAGGGTGTAAGAGATCTCGGAGAAGAGTTGAAGCTGAGGGAAGAGGGGTTCATTAATGAACGGGCAAATCATGTCCTGGGTGAAACGATAGAATTCTTGTCATATTTAAAAGAAGAAGGTTTGATGGCAGCTTTAGCTGAAGGGAAATTCGCCAATATCAAAAGAAATGAGTTTTCCGGTAAAGGTCTTGACGGGGTATTTCTAAAAGCTACCGATTATGTTAATCCATTCATGGACAAAATGAAAGCTGAACTTGGTATGACAGAGAACCCGACGGGAATGACCTCTCTGGGCATTTCAGGGGTTTCCAGTGTATTAGATAAAGTTGAAACTTCCAGAATCCCTCCAACTGAAGAGACTTCAGAAGCGTCTGTGCCACAGAAAAAGACAATCAAACCCTATGGAGATACACTCAATGACGGTAGGATGCAGTTATCCTTTACCCTGCCAGCCCCTGCTAATGAAAAGGGGAAAGAAGCAGCGAAACTGATCATGAAACAGATGGGATTGGAGGAAATTGAGGTTTGTCATCTGCAGGATCTCAGCGGTGGGTTTACTCATTTCATAGCCTATGCCACCTGTAACGTTTCCGTCAATCTGGAAGATATCAAAGTCACTACGGTTGAAATCCCAACCCTGGGAATGGATGAAATTGACGACTACATCGAAAAGGAGATCGGGAAAAAACTAACGGTTGTCGGGGCATGCATTGAATCTGATGCTCATACGGTGGGAATTGATGCGATAATGAATATGAAGGGCTACAGCGGGCATTACGGATTAGAAAGATACCGTTGTTTTGAGACATATAATATGGGTGCTCAAGTACCGGTGGAAGAACTACTAAACAAAGCAAGAGAAGTAAAAGCGGATGCCATCTTAGTATCTCAGGTAGTAACCCAGAAAAATATCCATATCAAGAATCTGACGAAATTGATCGAATTATCCGAAGCTGAAGGGTTAAGGAATAATATGCTCTTTATCTGCGGAGGACCCAGAATAAATCATGAATTAGCCATTGAATTGGGTTATGATGCAGGATTTGGCAGTGGAACCTTTGCCGCTAATGTAGCCTATTTCATAGCTCAGCAGATAGCTGAAAAGAGTAATTTGTAAGGACATGAATGACTCTTTCTCATCAAGTCTGACGAAGAAAAGTAAAATGATAAAAGCAATATATAGCTTTCCACAGGAGGTAAATATTAATGCCCGAGATAATTACAGCTAAAAAAGCTGCTTCCTTTGTTAAAAAAGGTAACAGTATTATGTTCGGCAGTTTTCTTTGTGTCGGATGTGCGGAAAACTTGGTTGCTGCTCTTTACGAGCAGGGTACGAAAGATCTGGAAATGATCGTCATTGCTACCGACTATGAGGATAGAGGGGTTGGTATCTTAGTAGCCAACAAACAGGTCTCCCGGGTAAAAGCTTCCCATATAGGTACCAATAAGGCGTCTCAAGCTCAAATGAACAGCGGAGAATTACAAGTCACTCTTATACCTCAGGGTACTCTTCTGGAGCAAATTAGAGCTGCCGGTGCCGGTCTGGGGGGTGTGTTGACCCCGACGGGACTTGGTACGATAGTGGCTGAAGGGAAACAGGTGTTGGAGATTGAGGGGAAACAATATCTTCTGGAAAAACCAATAGCTGCTGATTTTGCCTTTATAAAAGCAGCAAAAGCTGATAGATATGGAAATCTTGTCTATGATAAAACAGCCCGTAACAGCAATCCTACTATGGCTACGGCAGCAAAAATTACCATTGCAGAAGTTGACGAAATCGTTGAAGTCGGCGAGCTCTCTCCCGAAGATGTTATAACTCCCGGTGTTTTTGTAGATTATCTGGTTCTTCATCATTAATAGACTTGCGAGATCATTATCCTGTTCATTAAAATTGCCAAAGGAGAATAATTATGGATAAACAGATGAGAAAGGCAATTATCGGAAAGAGAATTGCCCAGGAATTAAAAGATGGAGACTTTGTCAATTTAGGTATCGGTCTTCCAACAGAAGTTGCCAATCACATTCCCTCAGGTATCAAAATCTTCTTTCAAAGTGAAAATGGAATAATGGGGGTGGGTTCAGCCCCAGCACCGGGTGAAGAAGATAAAAACCTGATAAATGCCGGTGGCGGTTACATTACTGCTATCCCGGGTGCTTCCTATTTCGACACCTGTTTGAGCTTTGCAATTATCAGAGGCGGTCATATTGATATGACAGTTTTGGGAGCTCTGCAAGTCGATCAGGAAGGGAATCTTGCCAACTGGATGATCCCGGGCAAACTGGTGCCGGGAATGGGGGGAGCAATGGATTTAGTTACCGGTTCCCGCAAGGTAGTTATTGCCATGGAGCATTGTGATAAGAACGGAAATCCCAAGATTCTCAGAAAATGCAATCTACCTCTTACAGCTGCCCACAAGGTTAATTTGATAGTTACCGAAAAAGCGGTCATAGAAGTTGGTTCACAAGGTTTGATTTTGAAAGAGATTGCCGAAGGACTGATCATAGATGAAGTAGTGAAACTGACAGAAGCGGATCTGACAATTTCCGGGCAGGTAGGAAGGTTCGGGCTCTGAAGAAACCACTGATTACGGCAATTGATGAGAGCAGAGCAACAACCTGACAGGAAAAGAAAAGAGACAGATGATTTAAGGATAAAAGCATGACATTACAAGAGATGATTTTCAATCTGCAGAAATATTGGTCTGAAAAAGGATGTAATATTCTTCAACCTTATGATATGGAGATGGGAGCAGCCACCTTCCATCCGGCGACTTTTTTTGGTGCCCTGAACAGCAAACCATCTGCTATGGCTTATGTACAACCTTGCCGGAGGCCAAAAGACGGAAGATATGGCCAGAATCCCAACCGTTATCAACACTATTATCAATTTCAAGTCCTGATAAAGCCTTCACCGGAAAACATAAAGGAACTATATTTAGGAAGCCTGGAAGCCTTAGGGATAGAACTAATTAAACATGATATCCGTTTCGTCGAAGATGACTGGGAATCACCGACCCTCGGAGCCTGGGGGTTAGGCTGGGAGATTTGGCTCGACGGAATGGAAATAACTCAATTTACTTACTTTCAGCAGGTAGGAGGATTAGACGTCTTTCCTGCTAATGTGGAGCTGGCTTACGGTCTGGAAAGGATTGCTCTCTATATCCAGAATGTTGAAGACATAAAAGATATCAGCTGGAACGAACAGACTAAATACGGTGATATATTCTATGCTAAAGAGGTTGAATTTTCTCAGTTCAATTTTGAAGAGTTACCGGAAAGTTCATATTTCAACGCCTTTGATGATTATGAGCAGCAGGCAAAGGAATTACTCGCCAAACTAATACCTTATCCTGCTTACGACTGTATCATGAAGTGTTCGCATATCTTTAACCTGCTTGATGCTCATGGGGTGATCAGTGTCATGCAGCGGGCTGCTTACATAAACCGGATCAGAAGAATGGCTAAAGAGTGTGCGATCACCTATAATCAAAAGTATAATGTTGAGAAAAGGGAAACCGTGTAGGGAAAGAAAGGAGATCTTATGCTTGAAAAAAACAAAAAATACTGGGACAAGATAGCCCATAAATTTGCCATAGCCTGGGACAAGAATATTCTTCAAACAGCTCTGTATAACACAAATTTGTCCGAGAAAGGAAATATGATAGTTATTCTAAGGGATGACTCGATAGCAGAAATTATTAAAGCGCATGGTGTTGCCAAAGAACTATTCGGGAAAGGGATGGAACCGCCCTTAGTTGTTAGCAGGGAGTATATCTCCAATTCTCTCGACAGTTTTCCCCTTGAATTTTTGAACATCAAAACTGATTATCTTAATCTTCTGGTCAATGAAGATATCCTGGCAGAGTTACGATTTGAGAAGACTTATATCAGACTCGAAATGGAGAGGGAATTGAAGAGCAAGATTTTACTGATTAAGATGGCGATCCTTGACCACTACGGTAAAAGCAAAATGCTCAAGAATTTGATAAAGGTTTCCGTACATTCGATTGAGCCTATTCTGAAAGGTTTGTTATTCCTGCTCGATGAAAAAATACCTTTGAATCATCAGGATTTGATCACTAAGGCAGACGAAGTCACCGACTTTAAGATTGATTCATTGCTGACTGCTGTGGGTTTTACTATTGGCAAGATCAGTATCAGCAAGAATGAACTGTCACCATTCTTTGAAGAGTTTACTGAACAACTACAGGTTTTCTCGAATTATGTTGAGCAGATGAAGGTACAATAGTTTACGTTGGAATATGAAGAGATTAAGCAGGATAGAGGCAGAGTAACATTGAAGAAAGCTGAGAAGAGAAGCGAAAACAGATTATTTGAGAGGATTCTTCCGTATATAAAAAAAAACCTCAAATACCTTTTGCTTGGTATTTTGGTTCTAATCATCGTTGATGGTGTTCAGCTCTTAATCCCGAAAGTGATTCAGGCTGCAATTGATAATCTTGGAACAGAAGGTTTTACCCAGCGGCATCTGGCAGGTTACATGCTGCTGATCTTCCTGATGTCGGGTGTAATTGCTCTGATGCGGTATTACTGGCGGGTATTGATTATCGGTACCTCCTGGATAATTGAAAAAGGATTGAGACAAGATCTTTATGAGCATCTGATTAAGCTTTCTCAAAACTTTTTCAACAGAGCAAAGATTGGTGATTTGATGGCTCATTCCACCAACGACATGAATGCTATCAGAATGCTTTTCGGTATCGGTGTTGTCGTGGCAGCAGACATCGTAATAATGACGCTGGCAACCATAGTTTTTATGATCACAATCAATGTAAGGCTGACGATTTATGCTATCATACCTTTGCCTATCCTATCTTTTGCAATCTCTTATTTCGGGAGAAGGATGCACCAAAGATTTACCAAAGTGCAGAGCTCTTTTTCCGCATTATCCGGGATGGCACAGGAGAGTATCTCCGGTATTCGGGTAGTTAAGGTTTTTGGGCAGGAAAAGGCTGAGTTAAGAAAGATGAATGATTTTTCTTATGATTATCAGGAAAACAATATCAAAATGGCTAAGCTTTCCGGTCTTTTTCATCCGTTTCTTGCCTTTATCATCAGTATCAGTATGATTATTGTGCTAATCTATGGTGGTAAGGCCACAATAATGAATGAAATTTCGATCGGAGAGTTCGTGGCTTTTCACGCCTATCTGAATATGCTTGTCTGGCCTATGATCGCAATAGGCTGGATAGTACAGCTATATCAAAGCGGTACTGCTTCATTGAGAAGAGTCAATAAAATCCTTGATACCAAACCGGAGATCGTCGACGATGATCCTGATCATAACATTACTATCTTGCAGGGAAATATCGAGATAAAAAATCTTTCCTTTCACTATTCTTCTGCTACTGAAAAATCCGGGTCTGAGGCCAAAGATTTATTTACAAAGGATGATGGAGAGCTTATCCTGAACAATATATCCTTTGAACTCGAACCTTACCGCACTCTGGCAATAGTTGGAAGAACGGGGTGTGGTAAATCTACGATAGTTGATCTACTTACCCGGATCTATAATCCACCCCGTAATACTATCTTCATTGATAAACATGAGATCTATTCTATTCCTCTCGAAGTTCTGCGGGGGAATATTCTTGTTGTTCCCCAGGAAATTTTTCTCTTTTCCGACACTATTGCTAACAATATCAGGTTCAGCAATCCCGAAGCGACAATTGAAGAGGTCAAACAAGCAGCAAGAATGTCTCAGATATATGAAGAAGTTGTCAGCTTGGAAAGAGGTTTTGAGACGATTATCGGAGAACGGGGAGTCACTCTTTCCGGAGGTCAGAAACAGAGAATTGCTATAGCCAGGGCGATCATTGCTGATCCAAATATCCTGATATTGGATGATTCTTTATCAGCAGTTGATACAAAGACAGAAAAACAATTGCTCGATCATCTGATAGAGTTAAGAAAAAGGAGAACTACCATAATAATAGCCCACCGTATCTCCTCCTTACAGCATGCCAATAAAATACTGGTAGTTGAGAACAAGAGGATTGCTGAGTCGGGAACTCATTATGAGCTGTTAAAGAAAAAGAGTATTTATTGGGATCTTTATCAGAAGCAAAAAATAAAAGAAAGAATTGAAGAAAGATAATGAACGAAAAGCAATTTGAACTAACCGTTGATACGCTGCAGACGAAGATTTATGACCGTAATCTGATAGGAAAGCTGTTACAATATCTCAAACCATATAAACTCTATATTTTTGCCTCACTCTTTCTTTTACTCCTCATAACGGCTGTGGAATTGATGATTCCGTTAATCCTTAAAACTGCCATTGACGAACATATAGTTCCATCCAGAAATATAGCAGCGTTTGAGAATTTATCCGATTTTCGGGAGTTTACGCAAAAGTATGAGAAGGTCAAATTTACTACCTATTCCCATAGTGATCTTCATTTTGTCGTATTTACCACCGATCATCAAATCTACTTCGCCGAAGAAGATATTACTCACCTGGAAGAAACCGGAAGGTTTATTCCAGGCAATTACTATTTAATACCCAATAATCAAGAGAACCGAACAATCTTAGAAGACACCTCTTTTTTCCTTCTTTCCGAGGAACTCCTGGCAGTTTCGCAAAAAAATACCGAACTGCTGGAGAGAGAAGAGATCAGTATTTTAAGAAGTGATTCCAAAAGTAAACTTTATTTATTTGGTGCCTTGTTCTTTCTGCTTATTATAGCCCGGCTCATCTTTCACTACTATCAGGTCTTTATAACCAATTATGCTTCGCAACGGGCTATGTATGATCTCCGGCAGGATGCCTTTGTTCATCTCGAAAAGATGCCTCTCTCATTCTTTGATAAGAATCCGGTTGGTCGTTTAGTGACAAGGGTAACTACCGATATCCGGGCACTAGACGAACTGCTGAGTCAGGGACTGGTCACGATGTTACAGGATATCATGATCCTCATTGGTATTATAGTAATTATGCTTATCCTGAACTGGAGGATGGCACTTATCAGTTTCACGGTATTACCGTTCGTCTATCTCCTGGTTCGCTATTTCAAAGAGAAAACAAGAATAATCTACCGGGAAGTCAGGAAGCAGGTTGCAATGCTCAATGCAGCCCTGGCGGAAGATATTTCCGGAATCAAGGTGATTCAACTATTCAACCAGTTTGCCAATAAATGCAAACAATTTGCCCGGATAAATCAGAGGCATTTTGAAGCCTCAATGGCTCAACTGCGGCTATTTGCTATTTTCCGCCCCCTGATCAGTATATCCAGAAACATTGCCGTTGCCATCATACTCTGGTATGGTGGCGGGCAGATACTCAGGAATGCCCTCTCACTCGGGATGTTGATGGCGTTTATCAGATATATGGAGAGATTTTTCGAACCGGTAAACCATTTGAGTGAAAAATTCAACATTTTACAGGCTGCTATGTCCGGTGCAGAAAGAGTTTTTGATTTAATGGCAAAAGAGCCGCAGGAGTACAGAGATACCCTGACTAAAGAGATTGTATTCAGAGGTGAAATTGAATTCGAAAACGTCTGGCTGACATATAATGATCATGATAATCAAGGCTTATCGACGACGAATGCCGAGCATAATCTTCCCACCTTTTCCGATCATGATTTTGTCCTGAAAAATATCTCTTTCAAAGTTAAACCGGGAGAAAAGATTGCTCTCGTCGGACATACGGGTTCCGGAAAGACCTCTATTATTAATCTACTGGGGGAGATGTATCCTTATCAAAAGGGGGATATCAGAATTGACGGCAAGACAATCAAAGAGTATTCTATTGAAGATCTAAGGCGGAATATCGGTATTGTTCAGCAGGATGTCTTTCTCTTCTCGGGAACTATAAAGGATAATATCGTTCTGAATAACAATAACCTCTCCGAGGAAGAGATCATTCGTATCGGTAAGTATGTAAATGTTGACCGGTTTGTCAACTCGATGCCTCAGGGATATAATGAGCCGGTAATGGAGAGAGGAGCAACTTTATCCGTAGGTCAAAGACAATTGATCGCTTTTGCCCGTGTTCTGGCGTATAACCCGGCAATATTCGTACTCGATGAAGCTACTTCCAATATTGATACAGAGACAGAATTGCTTATCCAGGACGCCTTAAAGAAAGTTATGCAGGATAGGACTTCGATTATCATTGCTCACAGGCTTTCTACGATTCAGCATGTGGACAGAATAATTGTTCTTCATAAAGGGAAAATTGTCGAAGAAGGGCATCACAATGAGCTGATTGCCAACAGAAATCTTTATTATGATCTATATCGTTTACAGTATGCCTGAGAAGGTGCAACTCAAATGATGTATAACCAAGAAATAGGGAGTTACTAATGATCCAGATATATACTGGTAATGGAAAGGGGAAAACAACTGCTGCCTTAGGGGTTGCTCTCAGGATGCTGGGATATGGGAAAAAAGTCTGTTTGATTCAATTCATGAAAAAAAACGTTAAATATGGTGAGATTCTTTTCCTCAAAGAAAGCGATAAAGTGGACATTTATCAGTTCGGAACAGATAAGCTGATTGAGCCGGGAAATCCCTCTGTTGTTGATCTCACAGAAGCCCAGGCAGCAATTGCCAAGGCAAGTGAAGTCATCCGAAAGGATCGTCATGATTTGATCATTCTCGATGAGATAAATGTCGCTCAAGCCTGGGGACTGATTGATCTGAGTGAGCAGCTGCAACTCTTTGAGATCAAAACATCTGCAGAGATTATTATGACCGGAAGGTCAGCCCATCCTCAGGTAATGGAAAAGGCTGCCCTGGTGACCGAAATGAAAGAGATAAAGCATTATTACCAGAATGGAATAAAAGCCAGAAAAGGTATTGAGTTTTAACCCCAACTGGTTGCAAGTAAAATTAGGGAGTATTGAAATGAAAAATCTAATAATTGTCCTCTTGATCTTAGTTGTTGTGATTTTCGCTTTAGTTGCTTCGTTTATCGGAAGATATAACAGGATTCAGCAACTCAACGTTAACATTGATAATAATTGGGCTGAAGTACAGAATCAGCTGATGCGGAGATATGACCTGATTCCGAACTTAGTCGAAACAGTCAAAGGCTATGCTTCACACGAACAAGAGACCTTTCAGGCTGTAACAGAAGCGAGAGCCCGAGTCGGAGGAGTAGTAGAGATATCTGAAGATCTGCTCAACAACCCTCAGACTTTCCAAAGATATCAGGAGGCTCAGAACAGTCTGGGTGGTGCCCTGCAAAGACTTCTCATGGTAACGGAAAACTATCCGGAACTGAAGGCTAATCAGAGTTTTATCAGACTGCAGGATGAACTTGCCGGAACCGAAAACAGACTCGCCGTAGCCAGGAAAAGATTCAATGATGCTGTTGCCGAGTTCAATCGCTCTATTGTCACTTTCCCCAATAACATGGTTGCCAATATGTTCGGTTTTGAGAAAGCCCTCTTCTTTGAAGCACCGGTAGAAACTCAGGCAGCACCTCAGGTCCAGTTTTAAGGTTTGGTCTGTTCAAGCAGACCCTTTTCAATTTAGAATTTGCCGATACGGAATAATATGAGATGGGATAGGATTCTTTATCAAAGAACACCTTTGAACTACCTGCTCTATCCATTCTCTCTCATATTTTCCGCTCTGCTACTGCTGCGGCGGTTTTGTTATCGAACAGGAGTTTGCCAGGTTTACACTTCTGAGGTAAAGGTTATCTCAGTTGGAAATATCGTATCTGGTGGAAGCGGGAAAACCCCATTTACTATATATGTCGCTGGTCTTTTGAAAGAAGCCGGTTATAAAGCAGCTGTTTCTCACAGGGGTTATAAGGGGAAGTTTGAACAAACAACCAGGATTATTTCCGACGAAAAGGGGTTAAGAAAAGGGGCTGAGGAAGCAGGTGATGAACCTTTTTTAATTGCCCAAAAACTACCTGGTATCCCTGTTGCTGTCGGGAAGAACAGAATCAAAGCCATTACGATACTCCAAAAGACATTTCCTGATCTGGACTATATTATTCTCGATGATTCCTTCCAACATCTCAGAGTTAAGAAAGATATCGAATTGGTTCTTTTCAATGCAGCGGTCAAATTAGGGAACGGTTTTGTCCTGCCGGCAGGGATACTCAGAGAACCTCTTACTGCTCTTCGTTATGCAGATTATATTGTTTACAACGGGAAAGATGAAATACCCTCAAAGTTAAAGAAACCCGGCAAGAGAATTATCCGTATTGAGTACCGGATAAAATCCTTCACCTTAACAAATGGGGATGGGATTTCGGCAGAGGTGCTGCGGGGTAAGAGAATTGCCCTTTTTTCAGGGATAGGACAACCAGGGTCATTTGAAGAAACTGTTGCTGCTGCCGGGATTAAGATTGGAAAGCATTATCGCTTTCCCGACCATTTCGGATATAATAACAAGCAGCAGATGATAAAACTTGAAAAGGAAACAAAAGAACTCTACGACTATGTGTTAACTACTGAAAAGGACTATACTAAGCTAAATAACTATAAGGATATCTTTCCTTTTGTTATCGTTTCTATTGAAGTGAACAGTAAAAGTAAAGATATTATGAAGATTCTTACCAACCATTAGGCTATCTTACTAATGATTAACTATCGGGGTTCTAGGAATCTTGTGAATGGATCAGTTCAGGAATATCCCTTCTGAAAAAAGGGTGTTAAGGGTCAACATAAAGGGCTCTTTCGAACGATTCTCCACCGCTTTCAGCAATGCCTTCATTGTTGACATCAGCAAAAGAATCAACCCGCCAGACAATCATATTGTGTTCCGATAAGCTCGGACCTGTGTAATCCATAGAGAGTATGTCTCCGCTATCTTCATCAATGTAGTATTCACGATGCCAGATATAATTCTGGTCTGCATCGAAAACTAATACCCGGTAGTGGATGGAATCAATAGTTGGAAGCCATTGAAAGGTTATGTTATTCTGAGAAACTTGCTCAAAATCGTCGGGAGCGATAAGCATTGGTTTTTGCAAAAGCTTATAGCTGACGGTATCTGAGACACTGAAATTACCATCCAGATCATAGCCTTTTACGTAATAAAACCAAGTCTCTCCGATTGGATTTAGTTGACTCAGTTTCGTGTCGAGATATTCGTTACGATCTACCAGATTTCGTGGTAAAGAATCAACAAAAGCCTCAGCAGTATAATCACCGAAACGATACACCTTGAGATAATTAAGATCTTGATCAAATACCGGTTGCCATTGAATTCTGATCCAGTCATTGTCCGGGACAGTATCAATTCCATTATTACTGTCATTAATCTGTTCCCCGTTGATAGTTATCGGGTCTCCCGCATCTCCTAAGTGGGGTATCATAACAACCGGTTCGGGGGGAGTATTATCGATACCGAAAGATTCCTTTCCGGAACAGCTGAAAAGAGTTAGCGTCAGTAGAAGACCGAATAAGACCGGTCCGAATAATGATGACTGTTTATCAAAGCGATAGAACAGCTTATTGCAGCTACTAATATTATCCTGAAACTGATTTACTTTTTTCATTTTGACTCCTGTAATTAAAAGTTTGCCCGTAAACCAATGCGGTGTGTATTCCCGAGATTGTTTGTTATAAAAGCATAATCTAAGTGCACATCATAAAGGAAAACAGATAATCCCGCAGCAAAATTCTCATCATAATAACCAAATCTCCCGCTCAGGAATTTATCATAAACATATTCAATGCCCCAGCGTTGTTTCTGACCATAGACATGGAAATCGGTGTCCGTTGTTAAGAGCAGTTCAGATTTAAAGGGTTCGATTGGCTGCAGATAAGCAAATCCCATTTTGGTATTCATAACTATTTCGTCGGATTGACGGGAAATGGTGTTCCAGGAGATGGAAGTGCCTCCGATATCCTGGAAATTTAGTCCGAGTGAGAGGGTGCCAAGCCAGCGGACGTCGAACCATCTGTCAAGATACTGTTTGGTAAGAAAGGAGAGGTCAAAGCCGGTAGCAGTACCTGTGTAATCCTGAATTTTTCTAGAGATGTATTTAATATTACCACCGAAATAGAGATCTACCGGTAGTTCGAAGAAGAGCCATCCGAGGTTTAGATCATATTCGACGTTTTTGGAAAAAGCGAATTGGATCAGGTCGTCAGTACTGGTAAAAGTATCGTCAGGTATGCCGGTGAGATGAAGCTCCGGGAAGGTTACCCTCTGGTCTATTGTCGTATCTATCAAATAACTTTCTGAAAAGACTGGGATATCCGGAATAGTAAGCCTTGTCCAATTTACTCCAATGGTAACATCATTAGGTAATGGTTGACAATAGGTGATATGATCGTAGTAAGCCAAACCTCCGTAGAGATAAGCTCTCATCAAACCGATCTCGATTCTCTTGATCTGAGAGATACCGGAAGCATTCCAATAAACAGCAGAGCCATCATTGGCCACTGCGGAAAAGGCACCACCTAAACCGAGAGCTCTCACGCCAGAGCCGATTTCGATGAAATCTCCGGCATATCTGCCGGCATGTAATGTTACTGAATCATGGCAACTGAATGCGGAAGCTATCAGCAGGATAAGGATGATAATCAGGGTTTTCATAAATCCTCCGGTTTAGAGCGTTATCTGGCGACAGCCATTTTTTGGATTCGTTCAATAGTTTTGTTCCCTTTGCGGGCGATTATCTTATAGAAATAAACACCGTTCGCCAGGAAAATTCCGGTCTCGTCACGACAATCCCAACCGAGAACTGTACGGGGAAATTCGTGATAACCTACAGCTTTCGGAAGATCATTGAAGGTCTTGACCAATCTCCCGCTAACTGTGTAGATTTTTATAGTCACATCATCGGCATCATCGGTCAGAACATAGGTAAATCTAGTTCGGTTCTGATTTGCCGGATCAATCGTAGTTGCAACTATCGGGTTCGGGTAATTAGCGAGATTTATGACATCAAAGGTCTTGTTTACAATAAAGTTGATATCATGAGATTGGAAATTTCCGTTCACATCGGAACAGGAAATAGAAAGTGTATAGTTTCCGGCATCTAAGTTCAGTTGATGTTTAATAGGAACTGAAGTTAGATTTGCGGGGTTAGCAGCAATGGTGAAATCCTTCTCTTCTACCGGAACACCGTTAAGAAACATATCGATACCCTGATCGAAGATATCGATTCCATTAGCATCTGAAAGAGTAAATGAGATGATACCGGTTCCCGAGATGTAGCCTCCGAAAGTGAATTCCTGTTCCTGGACATTGGCGTTAATAACTGGTGGCTCTTTATCGTTATTTCGTAAAATAGTATATGTGCTTAATCTGCTGACATCCTGATAAACAAAATTCTCAGCGGTTGAGGTAAACCCCCCTTGATTTATCCATTTTTGATAATCAGCCTCCCAACGGTATAGAGCGAAACTGTCTTCACTTTCCCAGTCTATGATATCAGTGTCCTCAGGGTTGTATTTCAGAGTCAGTCTTATCTTTTTATCATTAGGAAGAGTTCCTAATGTATCGATCAAAGCTGTTTCATTGAAAGTACCGATCTGATAAGTATATGAGAATTGGTTGTTTGCTAAAGAAAGAGTATTGATATCAGGCTGGTTCAAAGGTTCGTAAAAGGAACTGCTGTTAATGTAGAAAACTGCTTCTTCGGAAAAAAGACCGGCAGGTATTTCGCAGAACAGATTCCCATCCAGACTGCTGACAGATACAGCTTCCACTCCTGCCTGGAACATGTTAAGGTTATAAAAGGGGGAAAGTAGTGAATTACTTCCTTGGGCATGTTCAGCGAACTGATTATCCGGATTAATTCTTGCTCTGAAACGAAGAGTTCCCTGAAGAGGTTCAAAAGGAATATAGTGCCAGGCAGAATCCATCGCTTCCATTTCCGGTACCGTTATTTCATTTAAGAAAGTCTCTTCCTCTCCAATGACCTTGGTTAGTCTTATTGAAGTTGGGGGAGAAGATATCTCTCCGATATTCTTAATCTGGAGCTTAATAGCCGGATTATTATCAATACTGGAGAATTCCAGATAATAGACTGTCAGATCGGGAGCCAATACTCTATAGTTGAAAGGACCTTCCGTTATCAACTGGTCATCTCCCGTTGTTATCTCGAAATAGTATTCAATAGCATTTGTACTTGGTTCTGAGGGAGGGAAGGGATTCTCTGTAATGTATCTATGATTCTCTGAGTCATAAATCATAGGGTGTTCAAGTGTTGTTCCCCGCCGGCAGATGACAGAAGAAATCCCGCTTTCAGCAAAAAACCTGGCTGTAATATGAACTGAATCAACAGCAGTGATATTCTCCGGGATCGTTGCAACATCAACAACAGCAGCCTGACCTACAGAGAAGGAGGTCATACCAATAATTTGTCTGTCCTGACCGTATCCGTAAACCTTGATCAATCTTTTATAGTTATTCTGTGGAGTTTCTGGAACAACATAATCTGCAGAGAACACACCATTAACTACCGGAGAATCAAAGGGAATATTCAGGGTAATTTCATTTTGGTTTTGGACCAGATATCTGGCCAAAAGGATATCTTCCGGCATATCAATAGAGATACTTATCGTATCTCCTTCGGTGACGTTATACTTATCCAATTCTATCTGGACCCTCTCCTGCGGGAGAACAAAGTCCAGCATCGGATCCCCGAACATCACAGAACCGTGAGTAGAAGCGATCAACGGACTGCCGGCAACAGTACTATAGGTCTTAGCCCTGGTAAAGGAGACGATATCGCCGAAATTAGACAGGCTACGGTGGAAAATAGCTTCGGTTATATGCGTGGCGATACTGACATTAGCATTTGTATAGCTTAGTCCGGAGGTTCCGAGATGGGCTATGGCACCTCTGTTCGCTGAAAGGACCATGGTTTCTCCGATGCTGCTGGAACCTGGTCTGGAAAAGTCTGAGGGATAACAAGAGAGGCTAATAACAAAGGGGTAGTTATCATTATTCAAAGTCGAAATATCATTATTATTCAGCAGATTATAATCAGCCCATATTCTACCCCCACCATGACCATAGAACTGGACGAGTAGTGAGCCGGCATCCCAGGTATTCTTTAATTTAAAGGTACCTCCTAAGTATTGCTCTGACACGGTCTGAGTATTTGTATAAACCCTGATAACATTATAGTCTTCTGGTATCCAGGCTTTTCGGATAGTTTCACTGTTTTTAGCAAATACATCTGTATTATCTGTTATCTTTCCTCCGGATGCCAATGTAACAGTACTTTGCCAGGGAGTATTAAAGTTGGGATTCTCAAGATAATGGACTGTTTTTTGGGCAACGGGAAGGATTTGTTCAGTATTCCAGAGAGTTATTCTGCTTATATTGAAGTCCGGTACCGGGTCATCTCCAATAATACAGGCATACCAATTATCACTGGGGGTTGCTCCGACCCGGGCAGTCCAGATATTTTTAAAGGGTATGAGATTGGTATTTCGATCCACACTATGATCCCTTTCATCCGAGAGTCCTTTCCCCAGCAAAAGAACATGAGTCATTGGCATTGACCAGTTATGATAAACATAGGATAAGAAATCCTTGATAGCATCTGCAGATCTGATACCATAATTAAACTCATCAAAGATGTTTTGGACATCAACTATCTCTACCAGATAACCTCGGTTTTCCCAGGTAGTTTTAAACAATTGCGTTCCCTCATCTTCCATAAAATCCCTTACTGTTATGATAATGTAATCAGCAGAGTTATAGGGGTTTTTCAAGTCGGAAGGAAATCTTGGTCTGATGTCTTTAGGAATTTTTTTCTGCTCATCAGTTATAGCTACAAACTCAATATTGTGAGCAACGACGTCATTTTGAAAAGTCACTTTATAGGGAGCTCCGCCTGTTTCCGAGAAGGGTTCTATCTGGAGATTTTCTATTATCCCGGAGTTAATCTTGTAAACTGAGATTTGACCGTTAGAGAAGTTATCTAATTCAAATTGATATAAACCAAGGGGGCGGTTGGATGGTCTTTTAAAACGGATGTAATCGGAGTCTGTTTTGTATTCGCGCCAGTAGGTGATCTGGAAATAATCGAGCAGGATCCTCTCTTCGTTGCCGCTTGGAGTAGTTCCGGGCAAATCAATATAAAGGAAGTTTTCACCATGCTGAAGATAGGTATTAGGAAGAGGAGAAGCATTGGTGAAGAGTTGATTGCTCTGGCCAAACCAGGTATGATCATTGATAAACGACGAATTGATCCGGACTCTTGCTCTATGGTCAGGGATATTTGAATCTCGCAGATATGTTAACCCGGTCAGACATACCGTAGCAGAAAAACTCCGTAAATGTGTTTGATGAGGGTGTTCGAGATTAAAGGAAGTAACATTTAGATCCGGGGCAGCTATAGTTTTCCAGAACCAGAGATCTTCCCGGGGAGGATCATTGTAGTTACCAAGAGAGAATTGATTGTTTTGCTGTTCAAAATGAACCTCATGTTCGTAAGAAACCGGTAGTATATAATTCCTGGGATTTGATTCTTTTATCCCCCCATTTTCAACAGACATTCTTGCTCCGTATTGATCAACGAGTTTGAGGGTATAAACATTCTCTGCGGTATAGGAATCATAATATCCGGTTTTACCATAGTTCCTGTCTCCATAAAACTCGAAGTAATCACCTGGATCAAAAGAACCGTTTCTTTCTCCGGAAAAATGGATGGGAACAACTCCATCTTTGCTTTCTAATTGCAGGAAACGGGGATCGAGCGTATCAATATCAAAATCCATTAAGTATTCGTACTCTTGCTGCCAGACAGTCAGAGTGTCTGCTAAATCTTCGTAAGTGACCTTGTATATCCCTTCCTTATCTACTATTAACTGGATTTCAGAGTTGCCAAATGAACGAAGCTGGGAATGGTCAGGCTCATAATCTCGAGGTTTTCTCCAGTGTTGGGAATATTCATTATTGAGAAAGAATAACTCACCTGCTTTATCGATATAGTTTCTTCCCGGGAGATAATCTCTGGTAACCGTTTTATCTCCGAGTATCCTGATGGTTATAGTAGCCTGAGAAATAACAGATAATTGCTTGTTACGAGCATTGAAACGAAAAGGATTAAAGATGAAAGAGGCGAATCGTCTGTCTCCGGCAAAGGCTGTTACTCCTGGTGAAATGATCTGAGCAGGATAGTTTTCATTACTGTTATAGGCTACTCTATCACGGTAGAAGATCTGATCAACATCATAATCATTAACAACGAGCTCTTCTACAGGGTAAACGATGATGTCTGAGATATTTTTCTGTCGAACTTTATCGACGATTAACTCAATGCTGCCATCAACAGGAATTCCGACATTTTCCGAGAAAAAAGGAAGTTCCGGATAACCCTCTTCCTGATGATAACTGGTTATCTCACCGGTAATGCGATGATAGGTAATTCCCTCCTGTTCGACGGGTTGTAATTGATAATCGGGCAGGGAAAACTCTAATACAATCTCACTTTCTGTAATCTGAAGAACTCTGAAGGGGGAAGCAGATAGCAGGGTAAAACTGATTAGCGTTAGGAGTGACAAGAATAGTAATCTGATACCAGATCGGTATTTTGAGAAAAATTTCTCGGAACTGGTATTATTGATTCCAGTAGAACCATAAGTCCTGAAGACTTTTTCGGCCGGGGTATTTATTAACCGTTTCATTATTTCTTCTCCAAGAGGTTGGATTGCTTTTATTGATCTTCAGTTGTACAACTGAAGTCAGTAATTGTTTAAAGCAATATCAGTTCGATAAAATTTATTACTGAACTTGATTCTTTCGATATGATCATAAGCTTTGATACGGGCTTGAGCAATAGTGGGGGCTAAGGCAGTCAGCGTCAGTACCCTTCCGCCCGAAGAAACCATTTTTTTCTCCTCATTCTCTTCTACATTGGAGAAGTAAAGTCTTAAACTCTCTTGCTCGAGAAGTGTCGGATCAATACTAATCAGCTTCCCGCTTTCATATTTACCGGGATATCCTTGGGAAGCAGCAACTACGGAGACTGCCGCAAGGCTTTTCCATTTTAACTCTAACCGTTTGATCTTGTTATCTGTAACAGCATCACAGATATCAATGAAATCGGTCTCCAGCAAGGGAAGAACAGCCTGAGTTTCCGGATCTCCCAGGCGGCAATTAAATTCCAGTACATGCAGTCCCTGTTTTGTTAACATCAAGCCGGCATAAATTACACCTTTGTACTCGATACTTTCACTTAGCAAACCATTCAACAGAGGATAAAACACCTTCTCTTTTATTTCGCTGACAATTTCATCAGACATACTGACCGGAGCAAATGCTCCCATTCCCCCGGTATTTAGTCCATTATCATTATCGAGTGCTTTTTTGTAATCACGGGAGAGAATTGTCATTTCAAAATCCCTGCCATCGGTAAAAGCAAAGACTGAAGCTTCAGAACCATACAGATAGTCTTCAATAATAACTCTGTCTCCGGCACCTCCAAACTCTTTAGTAAACATCATTTTATTAAGAGCAGCAAGAGCTTCTTCTTTGTTTTGGGCGATTATTACCCCTTTCCCGGCTGCTAAACCATCTGCTTTGATAACAAGGGGGTAACGGTTAGGTTTATCGGTATTGTCGTGAGCAGCAGTACTTTCCAGCAAACCTGTATCAGAGTTATTAGCCTCAGTAATATTCATGATGAAAGAAGCGGCTTCTCTATATTCTGAAAAAACTGCGTAATTGGAAGTAGGAATACGATAACGTCTCATAAAGTTTTTCGAAAAAACCTTGCTTGTTTCTAATTGAGCAGCTTCCCGGGAAGGACCGACAACTTTGATACCCTTATGCATCAGGTAATCACTCAAACCATCTTTTAACGGTTGTTCGGGACCAATGAAAACGAGATCCACTTTCCGGGAACAAATCACCTCGTAGAGCTCTCTGAAATCTTTAGTTAAAAGTGGTTCGGCAATCTTGTTCATTCCGGGATTTCCCGGAGAGACAAAAATCTTTCCGATCTTTTTGCTTCTGGCAAATGCCTCAGCTATGGCGTGTTCTCTGCCCCCACTACCGATTATCATAGCTTTCATCATTTTAAACAACCTTTATCTTAACGATTTGAAAGAAAAAAACGTATAGCTAAAAAAAAGAATTCAGCGACTATCGGTTAATACCATAACAATTCTTAATGGTCTTTATTACAAAAGGGGATATATTTTGCAAGATTTTTTTCTTGAGAGTATTGTTCTGATTCGACGAAAATCTTTAAAGAATTGGGTGATGGAGTGGTACAGCAAAAAAAAACCTATTGAGAGATATTGGGATCTTTTCCGGAAAGTTTAGGGGAGCTCATACCAGTCCGTAGTCAGAAACTCTCCGGAGAGATCTCTTTGGGAAAAAATGTGACATAAGAAGTTTTTCTAACATCTCAGATATTCATCAGGCACTGATACTCATTAACGAATCAACTGGAGGACCATTATTTTTTGTTATTTATTCTAATGGCTTCAACCGGACAAATTTCCGCACATTTTCCACAACAAACGCAGGCTTCGGTAATATAGAGCTGATCTTCTCCTTCCTTAATTGCTGAAACCGGGCATACATCAAGACACTCTCCACAGACGACACATTCTGAAGTTATTATATAAAGCATATATTATTGGTTCACCATTCCTTTATTGATAGTTATCTTATACAGACATAACTTCTTGTTCTTTATTTTTAGCTGCTTCAGAAATCTTGTCTATCCATTTATCAGTCAATTCCTGAATATCGTCCTGCATCTTTTTCATTTCATCTTCAGAGATTTCTTTATCCTTCTCCATCTGTTTAGTTATGTCATTTCCTTCTCTTCTGATGTTTCTGACTGCAATCTTGCTCTCTTCCGATATCTTTTTGATTTGTTTGACGATCTCTTTTCTTTTCTCCTCTGTGAGAGGTTGAAAAGGCAAACGGACAACTTTGCCGTCGTTTTCGGGTGTTATTCCTAAGTTAGCAGCTAAGATAGCCCTTTCAATATCAGTCAAAGTTGTCTTATCCCATGGCTGAACAACTATCAGCCTCGGTTCGGGAGTTGCAATTGAGCAGAGCTGCTTGATCGGGGTCACTTCACCATAGTAGTTTATCTTTATATCTTCTAAAATTGAGGCGCTTGCTCTGCCGGTACGCAATTTCGTAAAGTTATGAGCCAATGAATCGATAACTTTGCTCATTTTTTCTTCTAATTGCTGCCTAACTTTATCCATTCTTATTCTCCTTGTTATTTGATGGTAATTATCAAAGAAATGGACACTAACATCGCGAATATATAAGAGGTGTTATTATGAGATCTATGAATAGATTAGTGTCCCTACATCCTTCTTAAAGATAGCACCAGAAAGATTACCCGGTTTTGTTATATTGAAGATCTTCATCGCAATATGATGGTCTCTGGCAAGTGAAAATGCTGTCATATCCATGACATTAAGTCTCTTAGCCAATAATTCATCATAACTGATTTCAGGGAAAAATATGGCATTAGAGTTTTTTACAGGATCAGTGCTATAAACGCCATCAACCTTTGTCCCTTTTACGACAAGATCTGCTTTAAGTTCCACTGCTCTGAGTACTGCTGCAGTGTCTGTCGTAAAATAGGGATTTCCGGTGCCACCCGCTAAAAAGCAAATTTTCCCCTTATTCATAGCATTATCAACATTAGACGGTGTATAGAAACGGCAAACCCTGTCCATTTCTATAGAGGAAAAAACCTCTATCTGATAGTTCCTCCGCCGAATATAGTCCCCCAGGATGAGACTGTTTTGTACGGTTGCCAGCATTCCTACATGATCGCCTGTTATTCGATCAATGCCCTTTATCTCTTCTTTTGCTCCACGAAAGAAGTTGCCTCCACCAAGAACTATCCCAATTCCCAATCCCATCTTCTTAATGGTTATGAAATCATCTGCAAGCTGTTCTAAGACGGAATGATCATAGCCTATGCTCTTGCTGCCGGCTAAAAATTCACCGCTGATCTTGATTACAATTCTCTGGATCTTTTCCGGTTTAAAGAATTCTGACATATTGATACCTCGGGAGAATGATTGCTAATTTTGAGGACAATGACTCTGGGTCATTGCTAATTACTCGCCTAATGAATAACGGGTAAATCTGGCAATCTGAATATTTTCGCCCATTTTTGCTACTGCTTCATGCAGGACGTCCTGGACACTCTTATCTGATTCACGAAAGTATTCCTGATTTAACAGGCAGTTAGTTTTCACAAATTTCTGAATCTGTCCATCAGCAATTTTCTGGGCAATATTTTCCGGTTTTCCTTCGTTAATCGCTTTATTATAGTAAATATCTCGTTCTTGAGAGAGCAGTTGTTGATCTACTTGCTCTTCGCTCACTGCAAGAGGTGCTGAGGCAGCTATATGCATAGCGATATTTTTGCACAATTCCTGAAAGTCATCTGTTCGGGCGACAAAGTCTGTTTCGCAGTTTACTTCTACCAAAACTCCCAGTTTACCGTTAAAATGAACATAAGCCTGTACAATGCCTTCTTTAGCTTCTCTATCGGATTTACCGGCTGCTTTGCTAATCCCCTTTTCCCTCAGATATTTGATTGCCTCTTCCATATTGCCGTCAGTCTCTTTTAATGCCTTTTTACAATCCATCATTCCAACACCGGTCTTATCACGTAACTCCTTTACCATCTGGGCACTGATCTGCATATTTATCTCCTTTTTCTTAATTCTATCTGACTCTTGAGTCATTTATTGTCATTCTTAGCTCAGAAGTATCTGAAAGAGCTAAGAAAGCTTAAAATAAAATTGTTGCAGTAAGATTGAACAGAAGATCACTCAGAATCTTCGGTTTTCTCTTGCTGTTTTTCAGCTTCAATACTTCTCTTGATTGGTTTCTCAGTAAAAGTCATTGCAGATGAGTCAGCAGTCTTATCTGCAGCTTCTTTTTTAATGACTTTGGCGGTTGACTTCTTCTCAGGAATCTCTTCAGTAGCTTCTGTTTTTTCCTCAGAAGGTTTTTCTTCCTCTGGCTCCGCTTCTTCCTTTTCTGAAGAAGCAGCTGCCCCTTCCATCATTATCTGTATTCCCTCAATTATCGCATTAGCAAAAATATCAGTAATCAGATATATTGCTCGTATGGCATCATCATTCGCCGGGATGACATAATCGATAAGATCGGGATCACTGTTTGTATCAACCATACCGACAATCGGAATGTTTAATTTCCGCGCTTCGTGAACGGCAATCTCTTCATGAATAGTATCTATGACCACTACTGCCCCCGGCAGAGTATCCATTCCCCGAATACCTCCGAGAGCTTTAGTAATTTTATCATAGGTTCTTTTCATTTTAGTCGCTTCGAGTTTAGTGAAGCTGTTAATGGTTCCGTCTTCTACGATCTGCTCATAATAATCGAGCTTACTGATTGATTTACGGATGGTTTGCATATTGGTTAACATTCCGCCATACCAGCGATTGCTAACATAAAAGGAATCACATTTCTTAGCCGCAGCTTCGATGGCGTCTTTGGATTGCTTCTTGGTACCGACAAAAAGGACGTACTGACCTTTGGCAGCAATCTCTTTCAAGAACATATAAGCATCATTAATGGCATCTACTGTTTGTTTCAAATCAATAATGTGGATACCATTTCGCTTGATAAAAATGTACTTTTTCATTTTCGGGTTCCATTTATGGGTTTGATGACCAAAATGGACTCCCGATTCTAACAATTGTTTCATCATAACAACTGACATAATTACTCCTTACGTTACGGTTTTTTTTATCATCCCGGATATAAGCAATTCAATCCAGTTTCAAGACCGGCAATCTCATCAGGTGAGAGGGTCGGTTTGTTCCTGGACACCGCCTTGCAACTCCGGAATGGATTATTGGTTAAACTCTTCTTAAAGCTCGGCTATGAATAGCTATTCATAGCCAGAATCCGCCAAATTAACGTTTCGAGAACTGGAATCTCTTACGTGCTTTCGGACGACCACTCTTCTTTCTTTCGACCATTCTCGGGTCTCTGGTAAGAAGTCCCATTTTTTTCAAGTCGGGTCGAAGACTTTCATCATACAGCGTTAAAGCACGGGCGATACCATGCCTTATAGCTCCTGCCTGACCTGATAGTCCACCACCGTCAACATTGACATTAAGGTCAATCTTATCGGAGAGCTTAACTATCTCAAAAGGTTGTTCAACGATCATTTCCAATGTTTCTCTATTGAGATAATTTTTCATCTGTTGATTGTTGATAAGTCTTTTACCTGTTCCGGGGGTCAAACGAACTCGAGCCACAGAAGTCTTTCTTCGACCTACTGCATCAAAATACTGCATCTATAATTCCTCCATTAAGGGGTAAACAACTCTCCCTTTAAGATGGATGGTTCACCACAATTATTGAACTCTAACCAATCCTTTAGGCTTATCATTTACCTGTCTATTGTTTTCTTTATTGACTAATTACTAACGGTTTTTGTGCTTCATGCGGATGCTCTGCTCCGCTATAAACCTTCAACTTCAGTAATAGTTTTCTTCCCAGCGGATTCTTGGGCAGCATGCCTTTAACGGCTTTTGTGATAATCTCTTCAGGCTTTTTGCTTTTTAACCGAGCAAAAGGTATCTCTTTGTAGCCACCGGGATAACCACTATAAGTTTTGTAGGTTTTCTGAAGCTCTTTGTTGCCGGTAAGATGAACTTTTTCTGCATTTATGACTATGACAAAGTCGCCGGTATCAAGATGGGGGGCAAAATATGGTTTATGCTTCCCTCGTAATAATCCCGCTATCTGAGTCGATAATCTGCCCAAAGTTTGACCCTCCGCATCGATTAGAAGCCAATCCTGTCTTATCTGATCCTGCTTTGGTGTTAGGGTTTTCATAAAGACATTCTCCTTAGTTTACTATTTATCGTGTCAAAATATTTTATCACAGCTTTCTGTGTCAAGGATGATTTTTGATTCCTCATTATATTTAGAAAAAAAGACACAATAACCACTCGAGAGCAGTTATTGTGTCTGAAGGTTATAAAGCATCTCTACAGATGCTGTTAGTATCTATGTTGAAACTTGTGCAGACCTTGATTAATACATTCCACCCATTCCCGGAGGCATACCACCCGGTGCTGGAGATGCAGATTCTGGTTCCGGAATTTCGGTAACAATGCATTCGGTAGTCAGGAAAAGCCCTGAAATACTAATTGCATTCTGGACTGCTGAACGGACAACCTTAGCGGGATCAATAATTCCTGATTTGTAAATATCCTCGAATTTACCATTGTCGGCATTAAATCCGTAATGTATGTCATCGCTGTTGTTGAGTTTATCAACAATTACCGCACCCTCTTCTCCGGCGTTTTTGGCTATCTGGAAAGCCGGAACAAGGAGGGCTTTCTTCATAATCATGGCGGCGACTTTCTCTTCATGGTTGGCAAAAGACATCTTGTCAATTGCTTTGGCAGCATGGATCAAACATACTCCGCCTCCGGTTACAATACCCTCTTCTACGGCAGCTCTGGTTGCATGCAGGGCGTCGTCAACACGGGCTTTCTTCTCTTTCATCTCAGTCTCAGTGGCTGCTCCGATTTTGATAACGGCAACACCGGAACTCAGTTTAGCCAGTCTCTCCTGCAACTTTTCTTTATCATATTCGGAAGATGTTTCCTCAATCTGAGATCTGATCTGTTTTACTCTACCCTGGATACTTTTATCAGAACCGGCTCCTTCACGAATTATAGTGTTTTCCTTCTCAACGATTACTTTTTTGGCACTACCGAGATCCTGCATGGTTATGCTGTCCAGTTTACGGCCTAAATCTTCGGATACTACGGTTCCACCGGTAAGAATAGCGATATCTTCCATCATTGCCTTACGGCGGTCACCAAAACCGGGGGCTTTAACAGCTGCAACATTTATCGTGCCGCGCAGTTTATTGACTACCAATGTAGCGAGAGCCTCTCCTTCAATATCTTCAGCAATGATCATCAAAGGTTTTCCTGATTGAGCAACTTCCTGCAAAATTGGAAGCAGGTCTTTCATAACACTGATCTTCTTATCATAAAGAAGAATATAGGGGTCGTCTAACTCAGCAATCATCTTATCCATGTCAGTAGCAAAATAGGGAGAGACATAACCTCTGTCAAACTGCATACCTTCAACTTTTTCCATGTAGGTGTCGATAGATTTTGCTTCTTCCACATTGATTATTCCCTCGTTACCGACTGATTCCATGGCTTCTGCTATCAGTTTGCCGATTTCAGGATCGTTGTTCGCTGAAATTGAGGCAATCTGAGCAATCTCATCCGAACCGGAGATATCCTTACTGAATTTTTTGATCTCTTCAACGATAACTTTCCCTGTTTTTTCCAAACCCCTTTTTAGGTACATAGGGTTAACACCGGCAGTAACATGTTTTAACCCCTCTTCAATTATAGCTTGAGTCAAAAGGGTTGCTGTAGTTGTTCCGTCTCCGGCGATATCGTGTGTTTTTTCAGCAACCTCTTTACAAAGCTGGGCACCCATATTCTCAAAAGGATCTTCTAATTCGATCTCTTTTGCTATGGTGACACCATCATTTGTGATCGTCGGTGAGCCGAATTTCTTGTCTAAAACAACATTTCTTCCCCGTGGACCTAAAGTAACTTTTACTGCATCAGCCAGCTTATCTACTCCGGCTTTGATTGCATTTCGTGATTCATGACCAAATTTAATCTGTTTTGCCATGTTGTTCCTCCTTACTTCTGTTTTTATTCTCAATTTAGTTCAAAGTTTAGCAATTAACTAATCAGAGTGCTAATAACAATCTAACCCTTTTTTTGTCAATGAAAAATATTTTTTCTCTTGTTCCTTTACTCTTACTCTGATCGAAAAAAAAGGCTCATTAGTTTAACTGGGAGAGAGCGGCTGTCTTCCTGTATTGCCTGAGAAAGATATCAGCTTAGCGTGATGAGTGGGAGAACAAGAGAAGATTATTAATCAAAAGCAGCGGAGAGATTTTGTTGGTTATCAGTATCGCAATAATTTTGTTTACCAGTGGGGTATTGTCTCTACAGTAAAGTCTTCTTCGTGTCCCTTGCCCCTTTCGTAAAAGGGTCTTTCTGCTAATTCGCCGAGAAAAAGGTCCCAGCTATAATTTGCAACTACATTGCTGCGTGATTTTTCTTTAAACTGAAGATATAAGGGAATATTTGCTTGAGCAAGCTCGATGAAAAATGAGATTTTTGTCGACCACTCCTTTAGATCATCTGCCGGAAGAACAAATCCGCTTATCTGATCAATGATGATTTCCTGAGGACCACCCATATTTGACACTAATGCCGGAATACCACAGGCTTGAGCTTCCAGGACTGACATTCCAAAGGTATCTGTATTACTGGGGAAAACGAAAAGATCAGCCATAGAGAGAATCTCAGGTAACAAATCTCTGTCAATCGGACCTGTAAAGATTATTCGTTCATTCAGCAAGTGCTTTTTTTCCAATTCCTGCAAATAGGGACCATCTCCGATAATTAAAAGGTTGATATTCTGGTGTTGTGATCTTAAAGCGTTGAAAACCCTTATAAGAAAATCTAAGTTCTTATCTTTGGAGATCCTGCCGGTATATAAGAGATTAAACCCTTTTTCGATGCTGTACTTTGTCATGACTTCTTCTCTATCCCTGCTGTTTGGAGCAAAGAGTTCTATATCAATTCCTCTTTTAAAAACACTCATTACCTTGTGATCAAAACCTCTTTGCGATAAAAGTTCGATATAATTGGAGGTAGGAACTTTGATAGAATTCAAAGACGAATAGAACCATCTTGTATATGATTCAATCAAGCCGGCTAAAGATTCACTCTGTTCAATAGAATGGCACTGAGCAGAAAAATCAGTGTGATATATCCCGGTACTTTTAATGCTCAGCAAATTACTTACCAGTAATCCCATTAAGCCGAGAGGACCAGGTGTTGAGACAAATATTTCATCTGGTTTAAGTTTGTAGATTTTCGAGATAGAGTTAAGGATAGAGGGGAATCTCAGCTTGTAGCTTTTATAGACTGGAAGTCTGAATTCATAAACAGAAGTCAGATTGAGAATATTCGGAGGTAGATGTTCTGTGATTTCAGATTCCGGTAAACTGGTAACGATAGTAATATTATAGTTGTTTTTATGAGAATACCAGCCCAAATGTTTTAGAGTGACAGACACCCCATTAAGGTCATTAATAGTGTCGGTAAACCATAACACTCTCTTCTTTTTAGGATGGGAGACAGCAAAGCGGGAGTGAAGTTCTTCCAGTAGATCTCTTCCTTGTCCCATATGTTTTAAGGTGGTAAAAAAGGGTAAAGATAAAAATATGCCCGGCAAAGAGGAAGTAAAAGTTTTTAAGAAACTAAACAAATCGCCCTGATTAATATTCTTCTCGACCTGCTTAAACACATCTTTAAAGAATTCATCACTTATCTCTTCAATACGTTCAAAGATCAGGTCTAAATTTTCATAGATTGGAGTTTTCTTGTTGTTTCTTAAGGTTTGGATTAGGTCATAAAGGAGATATCTTGCCTTGTCTCCGTTGCTCAGCGATTTCTTTTTTAATCTTTTAAGGTTATAGTTATCGATAAAATTACCAGGGTGCCCGGAGAAGATCATTTCCGACAATTGATTGAAAAAGGAATTGGAAAGCGTTCTATTCTTACTTTTTGAGAACTCATAAGCAATTTTATAAACAGAGAAGGCGAGAGACTGATAATCATTATGCCTTCCTCCGGCAAAAGTTTTTTTCTCTTTCAGGAGTCTGAGAAATTCAGTTAGATTATCTGTTTGGGCATAGGTGTATGATTTTCCAACAAATATTCCGGCATGATCATCAGACCCACCCGTAAAACCTTTAAGCCAGGAGTTGCTGCTATAAGGCTCAATTGAGTGTTTATTGCTGAGATACTCGATGTGTTCGGGTTTCAGGTTTTTCAAAGTATTAAACCAGGCCTCGTTGTGTGTTAGATTTCTCCCGCCGTTAATGCTTTCGAATACATCGAATAATAAAATCAGCTTCTCCAGATGTTCAATATTCAGTTTCTTGTTGATGGAGTAAGTCGCATGAGCAACTGAGTGAGCGATGTTATTCTCTTTAATATATTCCCTTAAAAGATAGATATTTGATCTTAACTCTTGAATTTTTTGGAACTGCATTTCATTTATATCAAAGATCAGCAGATGAATTTTACACCTGTCTTCGGGGAAATAAGTTGTCGTTTCTACACTGACAAAGGTATCTTTCGGGTATTTTTTCTTTAAGAGTAAAGAGCCGGAAATGGAGTTATGATCAGTTATCGTAACGAAATTCATTCCGCTATTTTTAGCTAATTGATAAATATCTAACGGATTAGTATATGATTCCCGGGCTCCCAATCTTTGTAAAAACCATTCGGAGGGATGTTCAGAATGAATAGAATGCAGATGCAGATCAACTAAAGCCATAATGTCTCCTTGTGTTTAACCCTGTTTACATCAATAAATACGCCATCAGCATTAAGAATTTATTAGTACTTTGTGAACTATTTGTTAATAAATCCCACATTTTTCTTGAGCGATTATTGAGATACCAAAGATTCACTTAGGGGGGATAAGTTTGAAAAAAAACAGATCTATGCAGGAGAGTTCTTCAGAAGTTAGAAGGCAGGGGATTAACTCTCAACATTATGTTTTATAACTCGGCCTGCTACCATAAAAATAGTGTCTTCAGCGATGTTAGTGGAGAGATCGGCAATTCTCTCCAGATTTTTGGAGATCCTGATCAGGTGCAAAGCCCTTTCTATTGTTTTGGGATCATTGATCATAATTCCGATCAACTCATGGATGATATTTTCGTGTAATTTGTCAACTATAGAATCTCTTTCACAAACCTGCATAGAGAGCTTAGTATCATTGTCTGCAAAGGCAGAGATACTGTCGCGAATCATATCAATAGTCTCTCTTGCCATGTGAGGAAGGGAGTTCGTCAGTTTAAGAATTTGTCTTTCGATTAGAAACTGGCTGCTTTCTGCAATATTCACCGCCTGATCACCAATTCTTTCAATGTCATTGTTGATTTTATAGATCATCAATACTGTGCGTAAATCTTTTGCTTCCGGCTGATGTAGAGCAATTACATTGGTGCACATCTCTTCAATCTCGATTTCCATCAAATTTACATCCTTTTCATGTCTGAAGACTTCGAAAAGCTTGTCAGAATAACCTTCAGTTAAGCCTACGATGCTTTTTTCTATCATCATTTGAACAATACTTGCTGCTGTGATAAGCTTTTCTTTAAGTTTATTTATCTTGTCCTGAATCATTTCTTCTCCTTGTAGTTATCTCACCTTGCTGCTAACGCTTCTCATGGTAGAGAACTAACCGAATTTGCCCGTCAGGTATTCTTCGGTTCTCTTATCTGAGGGAACGGTAAAGATCTTTTCCGTTACCCCAAATTCGATCAATTCACCCAAAAACAGAAAAGCCGTATAATCCGAAACCCGGGCAGCCTGAGCAATATTATGGGTAACCAAGACAATAGTAACAGTTTTTTTCAACTGGACTATCAATTCTTCGATGAAGGCAGTTGCCTTAGGATCAAGAGCTGAGGTAGGTTCATCGAGCAGCATAATCTCAGGCTTCATTGCCAGAGCCCGGGCAATACATAATCTCTGTTGTTGACCACCTGATAAGAAAGTTCCCTTTTTTCGTAAACTATCTTTGACCTCATCCCACAGTGCTGCTTTTTTTAGTGATTCTTCCACGATAGAGTCTCTCTCTTGCCGGGTAAGCTTGATTCCGTTCAGTTTGTAACCGGCAATGACATTATCATAGATACTCATTGTTGGGAAGGGATTGGGTCTTTGAAAGACCATGCCTATATGCCGCCGGAGTAGAATTGGGTTCATTCGGTATATGTCATTACCTTTTAAAACGATACTGCCACTTACTGAGGTATTGGGATTGAGTTCATGCATTCGGTTAACCGAACGCAACAGAGTAGATTTACCACACCCCGAAGGACCCATAACAGCGGTAATTTTGCTGTCTTCTATAGCGAGAGTGATATTCTTTACTACTTTATCCTTTCCGAAATATGCGGAAAAATCATTTATCATCAGTACTTTATGCACCATCTCTTGCAAACTCCTTTAGCAACTATATTCAGGGTTAGAACAAAAACAACGAGAACAAATGATGCCCCCCAAGCCATAGTATGCAGATCACGGTAAGGACTGGAAGCATAACGATAGATTAAAAGCGGCATGCTCTCAACAGGCTTCATTATATTGAGGTTCATAAATCTACTTCCGAAGGCGGTAAAGATCAATGGTGCCGTTTCACCGGCAATCCTGGCCACAGAAAGGAGGATTCCGCAAACTATTCCACTGATTCCGGAAGGAAGGATTACCTTCAGGATCGTATGATAATATGAGACTCCCAAAGATAAAGATGCTTCTTTGATAGATGTGGGAATCAGTTTAATTGTCTCTTCAGTACTTCTAACAATTATTGGCAGCATCATCAAAGCCAAAGCAATTCCACCGGAAAGAGCGGTGAACGCTCTCATCGGCCTGACAATCCAACTCCAGGCAATTATTCCGATAACTATGGAAGGGATACCTTGCAGAATATCGACACCAAGCCGGACCCAATACGCTAATTTACTTTTCTGAAACTCAGCGAGGAAAATCCCGATAGATAATCCGAAAGGTATTGAGATAACAGCAGCTAACAGGATAAGGATGAGAGTACCAACGATAGCATGAGCGATACCACCCCCTGGTTCTCCGTAAGGATTAGGACCGGAGAGGAGAAATTCCAGGTTAATAGCCGTAGCCCCTTTTACAACGAGGAAATAGAGAATGAAACCTAACGGTACTACGGAGAAAGATGAAATTATTATCAATACGGTACTGAACAACCGGTCTTTGATCAGCCTTAATGCTATTTTTTTGTTTTGCATGTTAATCGTACACCTTGATCATTAAACTTGAACATAGATTGTTTAAAACAATCATCACTCCCTTTGTTGAAAAAGAGATAATGATCTGTCAACATCCCTGAAAGCTCATTTTTTTCAAAACCATTTTACCAATAATATTGATTATCATCGTTACAAGGAACAATAACAACCCTATCTGCACCAATGCTGAGAGGTGAAGGCTCTGGACAGCTTCAGCAAATTCGTTGGCGATAAGGCTAGCCATGGTATTGGAGGGGGCAAACAGGGAGTCAGGAAGGACATTATTGTTTCCGATCACCATTGTCACAGCCATAGTTTCCCCCAGTGCCCTGCCCAGAGCTAAGAGAACCCCGGCAAAGATACCGGACATAGCGTGCGGGATAATAATGAATCTGACAACTTCTAATCTGGTTGCTCCCAGAGAATAGGCTGCCTCTTTCAGATCGGTTGGAACCATATTGATAACTTCCCTGGCTATGCTGGCAGCATAGGGGATGATCATAAAACAGAGTATCACTGAAGCTGTGAAAATGCCTACACCATAGGGGAGGATGTTAAATTTCATCTGTAGTTCTCTGATAAAGGGAACAAAGACGAATAAGCCCCAGAAACCGTAAACAATTGAGGGAATACCGGCTAACAGTTCAATGGTAGTATTCATTATCGAAGAGAAATAACCGTGCCTAAAATACTCTCCCATAAGAATTGATATTGAAAAAGAGAAGGGGAGACACATTAAAAGAGCAGTAAAAGAAGTAAAAAGAGTACCGGCAAGAAAAGGGAGAGAACCATATTCATCTCTCACCGGATCCCAAGTAGTTCCGGTGAAGAATCTGAGACCATTATGCATAATCGCATCTTTAGAATCCCAAAGAAGCGTGAAAAATATGATCATCAAAACTATTAGAATAATCATCGAGGACGATTTCAAGAAGAATTTGAATACATTATCTACATTAACTTTCATCTCAGCCTGACCTGGGTTATTGTTGCACTAATCAGCGTGAAAATCCTAACAAGATACGGCAAACATTGTTAAGAGTTCCGGACCAATTAACGTTAAAATCTGTGAGTCTTGTTGCTGCTTTTCAAAAAAAATAAGAGGTTGGATGCTTCAGCATCCAACCTCGACTGACAAACAATGGTTACGGTAGCTTTCTGCCATCAAAGGTAATAGACTTGAGTAAAGCCTGTGCTTTTTTGACTGCTTCAGTTGACAAAGGGGCATAATGTAAAGGTTCGGCATGTTTCTGCCCATCACCGATCATCCATTCCAGCAGTTTTTTGGTTTCTAAGGCCTGCTCTCTTGATCTTCTGCCGTAATTCTGTTCTTTATAGAGAATGATCCAGGTAAATCCGCTTATCGGATAACCTTGGGCAGCATCTGTATTTGTAAGAGAGACCATAGTATCGTCAGGCAATGTGACATTTGCAGAAAGGCTGACGGAATTGATCGTCGGTTCAATGTAGTTTCCGGATTTATTCTGAATATGGGCATAAGGTAAATTGTTGGACATGGCATAGATCAATTCAACATAACCGATAGATCCGGGCAGCTGTTGTACCATTCCTGCGACTCCAGGATTTCCTCGGGCTCCCAAACCAATGGGCCAATTCAAAGAAGTACCTTCACCAACCTTCTCTTTCCATTCAGAGCTTACTTTGCTGAGATAATTACTGAAGATGGAGGTTGTTCCACTGCCATCGGAACGTCTGACAACAGCAATGTTTAGGTCCGGTAAGTTCACACCGGGATTCAGACTCTTTATTCTGTCATCACTCCAGAGGGTTATTTTGCCTAAATAGATATCTGTTATTATATCTGAAGTCATTTTAAGAGTTGGATTTCCTGGTATATTATAGGTCACAACAACGGCTCCCAGACAGATAGGTATATGTATTATTTCACCATCCGCTTCTGCCATTCTGTCAGGTCCAACGATGGCATCTGTACCACCGAAATCTACGGTTTTACTAAATAGCTGTCGAATACCGCCCCCGGAACCAATTCCTTGGTAGTTTACCCTTACACCGGTCTGTTGATGGTAATCCTCGAACATTCTGTTATAGAGTGGATAGGGAAAGGTTGCCCCGGCACCTGTTAACTCTACTCTTCTTTGAGCAGAGAGACTTGCCATTAACATCAATACAAACACGACAATCAGTAATCTACTATAGTTTTTCATCTTCATCCTCCTGTAGATGATTATTTCTTTCGGATTGTCATTTTCCGATTATTACTCCGCATCCAGATTATTGGACGAAACTTCCTTTAATCCAATGATACTTCATACTCATAAAAAAATATATAAAATCATACTGTTAAGCAGGATTTAAGGAAGAGTTAATTCTTTGTTAATCTCATTCTTCGTAAGGCTTTCTGCTTGATTTGTCTAACTTTCTCACGCGGCAGATTCATGATTGCAGCAATTTCTGCTAAGGTTTTCTTCTTCTCAAAATGCAAGATCAGAAACTGTTTTTCAATAGCAGGAAGTTCATCAGGTAAGGAGATGTTCTCTTCCGGTTCAATCTCCTGTTCTTCTCCGTTTTCTGTAAGGATTTCGTAGTTATCGTTTTGGATGGCATCATTGTAAGGGAGAGCATTCATAGATTGTTTGCTTTCTTTATTTAGAAAAGCAATAATCCTTTTTTTTATCCAAAAGGTTGCATAAGTACCGAATGAGGCACCTTTTTCCTCTTGATATCTCTCCTTAGCTTCCAGCAGACCAATCATTCCCTCTTGAAAGAGATCTTCGCTAAGGCAACCGTAACCTTTATAACGGCGTACAATTGACTTTACCAGATTGGCATAGTCCTGAATAATCTTAGTCTCATCATTTTTAACCATACTAATACATAATACGGAAGAAGGTTTAAAACGTGGTTAAGGAATAATTAATTTTCGGTTAATTTTCAGCAGAAAGAAGCCAAAAGAAGAGAAATGATGTTAACCCAGAGCACCAGGGCTTTGGTTCGAGAAAGAGAACAATGCTTTTGCTACAAGTATCTCCGGTAGAGAAAAGGAGGTTTTGAGTTATAAAATCCTGACAATCAAATATTCAGCCTTCACCTGATAGAAAAGAATTAGGTAAAAATCAGATTGACAATAAACCTGCTTGCCTGAGAGAGTTCGTCTAATAGATTATATTACTGGAGATGAATAACTCCAAAGGGTGGTTTGATAGATGAAAGAGAGGCTGATCTTTATTGTTGATGATGAACCTGACATTCTTGAGCTTGTGGATGTTCATCTTAAGAAGGCAGGTTTTAAAACAAAGAAATTCGAAGATACTACCAACTTGTTGAATCAAATTGAGATAACTCCCCCCTCATTGATAATTCTGGATTTGATGCTTCCCTTTACCGACGGGATGGAATTGTGTAAACATTTAAAGAGTGATAAAGACTACAGTCATATCCCAATTATTATGCTGACTGCCCGAAGCGATGAAGTTGATAAAGTACTCGGTCTGGAGTTGGGAGCAGATGATTATGTTACAAAACCTTTTTCTCCAAGAGAGTTGACGGCAAGAGTTAAAGCGGTCTTGAGAAGAAAGAGAGATACTGAGAGTGATATCAGAGTAATTGGCAATGTTTTAAGGATTGATCTGAATCAACACCAGGTTTCAGTTTCCGGGGAGAAGATTAATCTAACCGGAACAGAGTTTAAAATCCTTCAGCTTCTAACTTCCCATATCGGCTGGGTTTTTTCTCGCGATAAAATTCTGGATTTTCTCTGGGGTCATGAGAAAATAGTCATTGATAGAACAGTTGATGTCCACATTAATCATCTGCGGCAAAAACTCGGCAAGGCGGGTAATATTATCCAGAATGTAAGAGGAGTCGGATACAAGATCGATGAATCTGTTACCTGATGAAACACACCATCTTTTTTAAAATACTTTTGGGTTTTTTGAGCATCAATTTTATCTTGATTGCTGCTGTTTCTTTGATTTCCTATCAGATAATCAAGAATCATTATATCGAAACTTTGCGAACAAATCTGTCGGATACGGGAAATAGTATTTTAATCGGGATCAATGATCTGATGAGTCAGCAAAAGTATGAAGAGATTGTCCAATATATCGAGAAATTGGGAGAGGAGAGCAAGATAAGGATCACTGTTATTGACATCGAGGGTGTTGTGATAGCTGATTCTGAAAGAGAGAGCGAAAGGTTTGACAATCATCGTAATCGTCCCGAAGTAATAACCGCTCTCCAGGGATTAAAGGGTGAATCAATACGATATAGTACCTCTCTGAATACAGATATGCTTTATCAATCAATCCCGATCATTGACAACAGTGAAGTGATAGGCGTTTTGAGAGTCAGTATTTATCTTGATCAGATTGATAGTTTAATGGTTTCGCTTCGAAAAGAGATTCTCTATGTCGGGCTTTTAGTTTTCATGATTGCTTTTGTTGTTATTTATCTCTTTTCTCTCAGATTAACAAAACCTGTTAGAGAGCTTTCGCAAGCTGCCAATGAGATAGCGAAAGGGAATCTGGAGATCAATGTTTTCCCGCATTCGCATGATGATATCGGAACTCTTTGCCGGAATTTTAACCTAATGGCAGAAAGAATAAGAGAATTGATAGACGAGATCAGGGAGAATGAAAATTCCCTTGATACAATAATCAACACAATTCATGAAGGCTTGTTGGTTATTGATGAAAAGGGGAAGATCGAGTTAGCTAATAAGAGTCTGAAAAGTATTACAGGGATAGAAACTCTGGTAGGTAAGTTCTATTGGGAAGCCCTCAGACAGCCCGAATTATTTGATTTTATCCGTAGAATGTATAGTTCGGAAAACGATTATTCCGGTGAGATAGTTTTAGATGATCAGTTTTATATGTGCAGCAGCTTAGCTCTTCCGAAAGCAGAGAGGCTTGTCCTATTGTATAATATAACGGGCTTGAGAAAACTGAAGCAGGTGAAGAAAGACATCGTTGCCAATGTTTCCCATGAACTGCGATCACCTCTGACTGCTATCAAGGGTTTTGCGGAAACTCTTGAGGATGAAGTAACTCCGGAAGGGAAGGAATATCTGGAGATCATCAAAAGAAACGTCAACCGGCTGATAAACATTGTGAATGATCTTTTAACCCTCAGCAAACTTGAGCAAAAGAAAAGTATTGATTTGCAGTCCTTGAATATCAGAGAAGTTATTGATCACGTAGCCCGAATTTACCGGGATAAGATCGAGAAGAAGGGACTCGGGTTTATCGTGTCAGGGAATAAAGATATTCCAACGATCAAAGCGGATGAATACCGGATTGAACAATTATTGGTCAATCTGCTTGAGAATGCCTTGCAATACACCGAAAAAGGATTTATCAGAGTTACTTTAACCAGGGAAGATCAGTTTGTGATCATGAGTGTTGAAGACAGTGGGATTGGAATACCTGCCAATCAGAAAGAAAAGGTGTTCGAAAGATTCTATGTAGTAGATAAATCGCGCTCCAGAAAATATGGCGGTACAGGTTTGGGGCTGGCAATAGTTAAGCATATTGTTTTGTTACATAACGGGTTTGTAGAGATTGAAACTAAAGAGGGAGAAGGTACTTGTTTCATTGTGAAACTACCGGTCTCTGGATAAAATAGTCGTTACTAATCTAAATAATGAAGGTTCTGTCCCATTTTTGGATTTGCTTTTCAGTTAACTAAGAAGATAAAGAAAACCCGGAAGAGATTCCTCCCGGGTTTCCTTTAGTGGAGATACTCAGAAGCTAATTCAGGATGCAAACTGAGGCTGCCCTTAAGGCAGATTGGAAGAAGCCCAGTCCTACTTGCAATAAATGAGTACACTTAAGAGCGCAGTGGCAGCAGAACCGCCACTGCATTAACTCAAATTCCGATAGGGAGGCCATATCGGGTTTCTTTCATTGGAGAGAATTAAAAATCCATTCTTAATTGCGTACCAAAGTATATCATACTACCCTGGTCATTATCATTAACATCTTTCATATCGTTAAGCATACCGATTTCCGGGACTAAACGGACATTTCGGTGAAGTCTATGTTCTAATTGCAGAAAAGCTGCCATTGCACTATCAGCATTGTCAAAAGCGTCGCTATCCGAACTGACATAACCTACACCACCGGTGAAGAGGCTGTTGGGGGAAAGCTTATAAGAAAGCTGTCCAAATCCACCCATTGTGGTAACATCAACAATTTCATCTTTTACGGCATCATATATTGCTGTATTAGGAGTAGCGGTACTTATCCCGTAATTCTTGGTATTCTGTCCATAGTTAACGTGTGCTGTAATTTTCATCGGATCAAGATCAAACTCGAACAATAGACCGAGTATGTATGCTAAAACAGCGTGATCAAGACTTCCGGCATTTTCGTTGTAAGAATAGTGATTCACCCCAAAGGTGCCTTGGAAAGAGATACCATCAGACAACTTACCATCGTAACCGAGATTGATCTTTGGTAACAGAGTGTTCTTGCCTTGATCAGCTCCCTGAGCATTGACTAATTCCGGACGAACAAAAGCTATATAAAGACCGCTATCAAATTTCATTCTGATTTGAGGTTTACGGCTATCATCAATAGCTCCCCAGCCCTTAAGTTCTTGATCCGCACCCCAGCCTTGTTTTGCCTTCTGGGAGACACCGGTGCTATTTTGTCCTACTAACAGAGACCAACCGGACATCTTATATTCTCCGTATAACAAACGAATGCTTCCGGTACCACTGAATTCGATGCGGCCATTCAGATCACCATGCTCTAATCTGGCACCGAAACGGCTGTTACTATGTAAGAAATAATTAAGATTGAGTTCACTCTCACCGGTAGAACTCCAATCTTCGTTTTCACTTTCATACCAATAACCAACACGGGCACTACCGTAGGGTTTAAACTCAGCAGACAGGGCTGCAGAAATAAATACAAAAAAAAGAATCGAAACAACTGCTAACCATTTCATTATTACCTCCATTTAACGACTAACTGTTTTATTTTGAAGTCGCTTTGCAAAGAAATAGGGGGTAATGATTAAAGGTGATTAAATAAATTGTTAAGTCTCTGTTAAGCTCATTCCTCAGGAAAATGACGGAGGGGCATTATTTTAGAATAATCAAGCGGCTATTCTAAAGGAAGTTTGGTTAGAGAAACCGGTGTTGTTAAGTTCGGTTTGATAAGAATGCTTGTTCTACTCTGTTGCTTCTTCGTTGGTTTCTCGGACGATATACCACTCTCCTTCTGTAAACTGCCAAAGAACGGTTCGGAGTTTACTGTTAGTATTCTGAGCAGCAGGTGTAGTCTGCAATCCTTTCCAGAGCAGGAAATCCTGATGATAGAGTATTTTCGGGTCACTGAATGAGAGAACTGCGGGAGTTTCCTCATTGAAAATTGTCTCTTTCTGGTAGAGACTCCATCTTGCCATATCTTTATTCAGTATTGGAGCATAAAACGAAGGATGATAAAAAGTGAGGAAACGGGTTAGATTATTGTTTGCCTGTGCTGAAAGCCAGCCGGAAAATCTGTTTCTCCATTCGTTTTGAACAGAGCAGAGGCTATCTGTCGTCTGCCAGTCTATCTGGTTAACGATTATCACGGGAGTTTGATCCGGAACAAGATAATCTCTGAGAAAGACAATATCTTCATTTTTCATCCGAAGGCAGCCTTCGGAATCACAATCAATGAAATCGATCCTGTCGGTTCCGTGAACCCAGATACCGCTTCCTGTCTTCTCAAGAATTCTGTCTAATTCGTTGGGATAGTTCAGGATAAAGGCACCGGTACCAAACTTATCCTGCAGGGTATGTGGCGGACGGTATTGGGTAATCCGGTAGTAACCTTCCGGAGTACGTAAATCCCATTCACTTCGCTTGCTCCCTTTCTGTTTTCCTGAGGAGATAGAAAATTCTTTTAAGATTACGAATTCTACTTCCGGTTGGTTGGAGTAACCTTTTACCGAAACTGGTGACATTTGGAATGAGATCAGATAAGCTTTCTGGCTGCTTGTTTCAGCGAGTAATACTATCCAGTCCTGCTGTTCGCTGAAAAGAAGATTCAAAAATGACTTTGGTATCAATACCGCCTCATTTGGTTGCGCAGCTGTCATAGGAAAGAACAACAAACAGCAAAAGAGACCGATTATTGCTTTTCTCATTAAAGGAGTCTATTTAACTAACAGCATCTTTTTGGTAATTGTTTTCTCAGGAGATACCAGACGATAGAAATAGATGCCAGAAGCAACCGAACGGTTTTCGCTGTTAGTTCCCCTCCAGACAACGGAATGGTTTCCTGCCGGCAGATCTTCATTAACCAATGTAGTCACTCTTTGTCCTTTGATATTAAAGACTTCAAGTACCACAGAAGCATCTTCTTTCAGAGAGAAATCTATTCTTGTGTCGGGGTTGAAAGGATTAGGATAATTTTGTTTCATTGCAGTAGTGTAATCACTGACGGGGATATCACTATTAGTAGTAGTATTATCTCCATAAAAACCGGTACGGTAAGTATTACCACGGTAGAGGAGCCAGGGAGTATTTGAACCTTTTGCTCCTTTGTAATCGACAACAGTAACCCCGGCAGAGGTAGTTAGTATTATGTCCCAATCACCGTCATTATCTATATCGGCAATAAGAGCCGGAGCAGTCAGAGAGGTGTTTAAGGGGACGGGGAAGGAGTCCACCGAAGAACCATCATTGTGCAGGGCATAAACTCTACCCCCTGAACTATAAGCAATAAAATTGACAAAACCGTCATTGTTCAGATCAACAGCTAATGGAGGCTGGGAAAACAGCTCATTAAAGCTCTGAGGCCAGCCGTCTAAATACTCTCCATTCTGATTAAGCAGATGAGCGGTTCCATTGTTAGTGATAAAAGCTAATTCGAGTTCTCCATCATTGAGAAAATCAGCTGCAATTATCTCGGTTGAGATTCGATTGGAGAGAGTTTTTTCGAAAACTATTTCTCCCTCCGGAGAGACAAGAAAGAGTTTATTATTCGTCGTACCGACAGCGATGTTCTTATTATCAAGAACAATAGGAGCACTGATTACCCCTGAACCCAGAGATACCGGGAAGCCATCGAGAAATGTACCATTGTAATTCAGGGCATAAAGATTACCGTCGAGTGACCCGATAATGATCTCATTATAGCCGTCATCATTAAGATCAGCAACAGCTAAGTCTGCAATTGAAGTATGGGGCAACTGAACCGGATAACCTTCTGACAGCTCACCCAGAGAGTTAAGTACATAGAGATTTTTATCCAGTCCCAAGCTGATAATTTGCAGGCTCCCGTCATTATTGAGGTCTGACAGGACAGGCGTCAATATCTGCTGTCCGCATTCATCATAGGAGAAGAGCAGATCGCCTTGTTGATCAATTACCAGTATTTTGCCGGTTCTGCTGGCAATGACAATCTCTTTATTTCCGGAATTATTTATATCTCCGACAGAGAAGCTGCGCCAGAGATTTTCCTGATTATTTATCGTTTCTTGCAGTTCTTCAGCGGAGGAATCCAGCAGAGTAATATTACCCAGGGCATCTACCACAACTAATTCTTCTAAGTCATCACCGGTGAAATCAAGATATAAGGGTGATGCGGAAATGGGATAGCTTGAATTCCAGGGCCAGTCTTTTTGGATAAGAGTCACAGATACCGGTAACTCATAGATGTTAGTAAAAGTTGTATTTCCTTCTCCTACGGCAGTCACATGGACCTGCATAACATGATTACCGTAAGGAACATTTTCATCTATGCTTACGATAAAGGGGTTGCTGGTGTTTGTTCCGGTAGTGCTCTGAGCCAGAGAACCATAATTAACTGAGTCATTTATCAAATTAAACGAGTTGTTGTCAAAACTGATAACAGCGGTGACTTCGGAAGCGTCCGACCAGTTCGGCTGATTTGCCAGTTCAATATAGATATGAATAGTTTCTCCGGGATTGACAATACCGTCATTATCACCGGCGACATCATCGAAAACTACGCTTACCGGCTCAATATAAGGGAAATTGCCATTGGCGTCTTTGACAGCGATAGAAGGGTCACCAAACAGAATGAGCTGATAATAGACCCAGCGCATAACACCGCTTGACATTGCCTGATTGACTAATTGTTCTTTGGAATAATTCATTGTGTAGCCTAATTCCCGGATGTTTTGCTCGTATAAACCGGAAAAGAAAGTAATATCATAAGCCTGAGAGGCACCGTTGGTATTCCCCGGCGAATACCAGCCGTATCTGGTATTACCGATAAAGGCAAATAGACCCCCGGAAGTTGTAACCAAATTTTGCCCTACACAGCCCGATTCCTGGCTTGTCGGTGTATCAAAAGCTGCCGGATAACACCCCTGGGTGTAAGCAAAACCGTAATCGGTATTAGTCAATGCTCCGATCCGGATGTTATTCAGACCGAATACAATAGAAAAATTCGCATGTCCGATGTGGTTGATAATTCCCACACCGTTATTAATGGCATTCATAACATTCGCAATGCTAAAGGTACCGTCACGTTCATAGAGTGTATCAAGGTAATATTCTGAGGGGATATAGGGTATTATCACGTCTTTATAATCTCCACCCCAGGTTGGCTGATAATCGAGGTTTTCACCGAACATATAAACAATATCATTGCTGAAGGTAGCATTATCGACATAATGATAGCTTTTGTGGAAAGAATTCAAAAACTGAGAATCTGTGAATGCAGGTATCCTTCCCAGGGCAACCTCGGCAAACCAGTCGGGATTATCTGCCATCTCACCATAAATCCCATTACCGTTGGCATCCCAGGTGCCGTCTAAGTTACTGTAGTAAACATCCGAGGGCATATTATAATCGACATACTGTCCAACCTCTCCGTACATTCCGCGGATCGGAATTATTCTGTCATCACCCCCAAGAATAACGTATTCCAATGGGGTGTCTGTCTGAGCATAAGTCTGGTAGGCATCGATAATCAGATTACGGATTTTTTCCTGATTATTTACACCAGGGTAGTTCTGATAGATTTCATTAACAGAAAAGAAACCGGTACTGATCCCATTGCTCTCTTTCCAGTCTATGTAATCGTTGAAAAGAGTCTCTTTTGATTCATCTGAAATAATGATCATTTTATAAGGATTATTGATATCGGGCAGAATAGATTCTGTCCTGACATATTTCTTACTATAAGAAGACATCTCTTCCGGATTCATGACCAGGGTAGATAGTTCATTCCTGACTCTCTCTGTCTGGGTCAAAAAGAGATTTTGCTCTTCGGCTGTCTGTTGATCATATTCTGTGTTGATAACGAGTCTGTAGCTGCTGTACCAGTTCAGTCTTTGGCGGACAGGATTGTAAGAATAGGGATAAACATTGATCAGAAGAAGATCATGACCGTTTTTCCTCTCTGTTCCAAGAATTTCATATCTCCTTCGAGGATAAAAGCTATCAGATCGATAGATATCCATGTTCGGTAAAGTTTCACTGAAAGATGGTTGAGAGATCGGCTGTGGTTCAGTGGCAAAGTGCAGGTATATATTCTCTGATTCTTGCTCGTTCTGAAACGAAAAATCAGCTCCCGTAAATTTGTGTCCTTCCGGGAGCAGGATGCGAAGTTCATAATAAGCAAGCATCGGAGAGCCGGGCTCCATTATTACCGGTAATTCAAGCTCAAATCTATCATTACTGATCCGGGGAAATTCTACTGCTTTATCGAAAACCAGTCCCGTTAACGAAAGGTACCAGAACAGGGATATTACCAGGGTTAAAATCAGTTTCTTTCTCATTAAAATCTATTCCTCCAATAGTTTATAATACTTTCCTTTAAGATAACTCAGTGTTAATTTGTGTCAAGAAGAAAATGAGCAGGCATTCCCCCATTTTTTTTCAGAACCTCAATCTCAGTTGTAGT